>JAZODF010000021.1:0-14759 GCA_045596865.1 Eubacteriales bacterium | reverse complement strand
ACCTAACCCCCTCACTAAGCCCGCCCGACGGCGGGCTTAACTTCACCCCCAAGCCTTCCCTAGCAAGGGAAGGGGGCTTTCGCATAGCGAAAGACGGATGAGTTGACAGCCCCTCCGCCCCTCACTAAGCCCGCCCCACGGCGGGCTTAACTTCACTCGTGCCCCGCACGAACTTCACTACACCGTAACTTCACTTTCGCGCTAGCGAAAACTTCACCCATATATATATTAATGAAAGAAAAAGGGCTAGCCTCGCGGCTAGCCCTTCGTTATAATCTGCTATTACCAGTTAGTGAGTTTGTTGACCCAAGAACCATCCTCGTCGCCATTAAAGCTAGTGGTGATAACGTCATCACTATTCATGGCGATGATTTCAATTTCAATTTCTTCGTACTTTCTCATATCTTACTCTCCTACATAATTCTTGGCGGAACAACCATAGTTATAAAGCGCATTTGCAAGAGCAGCACCCGCGGTGTCATTCGCGCCAATAATGGTGATGTAGCTGGTAATGCTGTATGTCGCGGTCTGTACCTCGGTTCCGTCAACATAAAGCACAAGGGTAAATACCTTGCTGAGCTCGGTTGCCTTAACACCCTCGGTGTAAACGTATCCGCCAACGATCTCGGCATCCTCACCGTTAATCTTTGCGGTGACTTCGCCAAGGCTCTTGTAACCCTCATCAAGTCTGAAGTAAAGCTTGTTATCAACGCCGAAGCTTGCGCCTGCACCCGCGATAACTGCCATGGAACCACTAACGTCCTTAACGTTCTCGGTGCACTCATAATTAACCGCACCGTCAACGTCCTTGTTTACAAGGTTCTCGGTGTTGGTATCGGTGTAAATCTGTGCAGCCGCACCGTACTCGAGAAGGTTAGCAAGAAGCTCCTTGAGCTCGGCAGAGCAATTTGCACTACCTTCACCCTTGAGGAAATACTCGCAGTATTCAAGAACGCTGTATGCATCCTTAACTGCTACGCACTCGTCGCCGCAGTAAAGCTCAGCCTTGATATCCTCACCCATAAGGTTGGGGGCAATAGCATCAAGAACGAAGAAGTAGTTGTCACCAAACTGAGTTGCATTAACAACGATCTCCTCGCCGTTGAAGGTAAACTTCATCGTGTAATCTGCGATATCACCCGCGGTGGTAACGTTGTAAAGCATAGAAAGGTCTTTACCAATGTAAAGCGAAGCACCGACAATTTTATCTTTCAGGGTGCTTGTTACCTCGATACTGTCAACGCGAACCTGTCCACCGCTGAGAGTTACTTCGAACGAGTTGGTAGTAGCAACAAATGTTACGGTTACCGTTTTTCCGTCAGCCGTTACGGTGTATTCTTCGGAACTAGCAATGGAATTTTGAAGAGCTGTAGCATAGGCTGCGGTATTGCAATTAAATGTGATTACGGCCATATCGGAACACTCAACCGTTACGACAGAATGCTTGTAAAACTTAACCGGATTAGAACTGTCAACAATGTCACTAGAGCCGTCAGTCTTTACGTTTGTAACGGTAATACCGTTAGCGTACCATACCTGACTATTTGCGTCCCAGCTAACTCTGTTGTCGGTGGTGTCAAATGTGAGGGTTGCATTTCCGGTTATGGATTCTTTGCTGAAGCATTTTACACAAATACCGTTAACGTAGTTGTGTCCGAGCTTAGCAATAGGCTCTGTCTTGGTTTCGGTGCAATCGTCATTGGTACAGGTGTAGGTCTTTACACCATCATTAGTACAACTAGCAGGAGTGGTGATAACACCCTCACCCCAAGCATGACCAAGCGCGTCGGTTGAAATGAAGGACACAATCTCGTGGCAATCATCACAAGTAACGGTTGTGCTACCTGCTTCAGTACAGGTAGGATCTACGGTAACTGTGGTCACATTTACATGCTCGCATGCTTCTTCAACAACAGGAGATGTAGTGTAATAGGTCACGGATGCTGTATCGCTAGACTTTAAATAAATCTGAGGAAGCAGCATGGCGGAGTTAGTACTAGAAGTGTATGTAGTAAAACGAGTGCTATTAACATTGTGAAGGAATCTACCATAAGTCTCGGTTAGATTCTGTATTGTCGCGTTTCCATCGGAGTCAAAGGAAATTGTCCACTCGCCATTTCCATTACCAGCAAAGCTCAGCGTCTTGACCGCAGTAGCACTGAGGTTATTTCCTCCGTTGGACATGGTCCATCCATTTTCACCATTGCCTAGAGTTAAAACTAGGGCACCGGAAGGAAGATCTGTAATTTTACCGTCCGCGATAGTTACAGTGGTCTGCGAGAGATAATCATTTAATATGGCTCCGGCAACCACGCCCTTCGCTTCGGAGACGATGATAATCTCTTTACCTACTCCTAAATTTGCAGAATCGGTAGCTTTTTTCCAAACCTCAACACCACTTGTAATGATCTCTCGACTAAACAGTGCGTAATAGGTAACCTCGCTCGTGAGATTAACTTTTTCGCCCGGTGCCTTAAAAGCAACGCCTGTGGTTTCGGAAGAATACTCGCTAGTGACCCATCCTGCAAATTCATATCCCTCGACAACATCTGTTACGGTGGGTAGTTCGATGGTTTCAGCAAGAGTAATGTCGAATTCCTTTACCTCGCCAAGAACAACGAAAGTAGGCTTGAACAGCTCGCTGTCGCAGTCTGCATTTGTGCACTTACCATCTACATAATTGTGACCGAGTGCGGCGATTTCTTCGGTCGAAACAACCTCGTGACAATCATCACAGGTCACGGTAATGCTACCAGCAGTAGTACAAGTAGCCTCAACGGTAGCGGTGGTCTGGTTGAGATGCTCACATGTAGGTTCGCTTCCAGAACCGGAGGATACTAACTTGTAGATGCTAATATCGCCCTGTCCGCTGCTATAACAAGAGAAAAGAGAGCTGCTACTATTATATCTCAGCCAATTCTTAGTGTTCGACCCTTGTGCCTTAACGGTTGCAATTCCGTCAGCGTCGATGGATATTGACCAAGAACTATTGGCCGACTTGGTCGTTTCAGTTCTTAAGTAGTTGCTGGAGCTAGAGGCGGCATAAATATATCCAGCGCCGGTATTAAAGGCGAACGTCCCGGATGTGGTTCCGGCCTCAAGCGTAAAAACTTGAACGTCTGAACCGAAGGTAACTGTGTTTCCTGATATTGTTACACTGGCCTGCCCTCGGTTATTACCATTTTGCGTTGTGCTCATTGCAACATTTTTAGAAGGAGCAACAATTACAACTTTGTCACCTGCCGCAAGCGTACTTGCATCGGTAACAAGCGTTGCGCTAGTTTCTTCCGCCCCTACACTCATTACCATCATCGGTACAAGGAGTGCAAGAACGAGCATTAAAAGAATCGCGATTTTTGAGAATCTTTTAGCCATTTTTCGTCCCTTTCGTATTATATTTATTTAATTAAACGCGCGATAAAATATTTGGCTAATTTTATTATACATACCGAAATGCCGCAAGTCAACACCTTTCGCTAAAATTTGGCATTATTTTTATTAAAAAATAATACAGTTTCTGATTTTTGTCCATCTTAACGAACGGAAAACAAAAAACGGCGTCGAAACGCCGTTTCTTAGCCTCCCCTCACAAGGGAAGGCTAATGCTACTCCCCAATCTCACCCGCGTCGGGGTACCGTCCGCAGAGCTTAAACCCGTCGATCTCGCCCTTGCACATCGCGTTGAATATGCGGTGCTTGACGCCCTTATTGGTTTTCTCCAGCTCGGTGAGCAGGTTTTTCATATTCTCCATTTCGGTTGCGTGATCCTCGGGGCAGAGCGAGGTCGCCACGGGCAGATTCGCCCGCCTTGCAAAATACCTCACGTCCTTTTCCGTCGCGTAGAGCAGCGGGCGAATGAGGGTGATCTTCCTGTTAGACAGATAGGACGTCGGCGAAAAGCAACCGAGCCGCCCCTCAAAGAACAAATTCATCATAAACGTCTCGACCGCGTCGTCGTAATGGTGACCGAGGGCAACCTTGTTGCACCCACAATCGACCGCCTCCGCGTGCAATGACCCGCGCCGCATCTTCGCGCAAAGAGAGCAGGGGTTCGGCTCCTTCCTCACCTCGAAGATGATTTTCGCAATATCCGTCTTAACCACGCGGTATTCGACGTGCAACCGTCGGCAAAATTCCGCGATCTCCGAATAATCGCTCCCCTCAAATCCCATATCGATGGTGATTGCCACCACCTCGTATTTCTTGGGGTAAAACCGCCTCATCTCGGCAAGCCCCGCAAGCAGGGCAAGCGAATCCTTTCCGCCCGAAACACCGACGGCGATCCTGTCGCCCTCGTCGATCATACCGTAATCGTCGACCGCCCGACGAATGAAGCTGAGTATCCTTTTCATATCCTTCATAAAAAACCGCCAAATGTGAAAATTAACAATCCCACCACGGTGGCATATACTGAAAACAGTAAATCCCATGGAGGAAAAATGAGCATAAAAGTTTACATTGACCAGGGTCACAACCCCCGTGATTTTAACACGGGTGCCGAGGGGAACGGATTATACGAGCAGGACATCACCTACGATATCGGCGTCCGCCTGTATAATCTCATGCGCCAAAATCCGAATTTCGAGGTGCGCCTTTCCCGCCCGTCGGAGGACACCGTCCTCGGCACGACGAACTCAACCAGCCTCACCACAAGGGTCAGACAGGCAAACGCCTGGGGCGCGGATATCTTCCTCTCGCTCCACACGAACGCCGCCACGAACACGAATGCCACAGGCTCGGAGGCGTTGATATACAGCACGTCCTCCACCGTGGCAAACGACCTCGCCACCGACATCTTGTCCGAGATGACCGCCCTCACGGGACTGCGCAATCGCGGGGTTATCGAGCGACCGGGACTCTACGTCCTCCGCCGCACCGCAATGCCCGCCATCCTCGTCGAGATGGGCTTCATCACGAATCCGTCGGACGCCTACCTCATGGCAACCGAGCCAAGCCTCTTTGCCGAGGGGATATACCGCGGCTTCCTCGACTACTATAACCTCACCTGAGCACACCGCAGGGCAGGGCATCGTAGCCAATAAAACGATAAATCACTTCAACACGATCTCTGCGAGCGTGAGATACTCCTCCGCCACCGAAACCGACCGACAATGGAAATTGTAGCTCGCACCGCAATCCTCGCAGTAAACCTGCATCCCGTCGTCGGTAAACCGTAAACCGTACCGCCCGCCGTTACACGGACATTTTACCATGCCCTCCGCCTCGAGGTCGCGCACCACGAAATTAATGGTGTCGAAGATCGACGGGTCGGGGGGATATTCGTTTTCGTCAACGTCCTGCGGCTGAATGTCGCGCACGTCCTCTGCCTCGAGCGACGCCATTATCCGCGCGAGCTCCTCCGCCGTCCTATCGAGCTCGGGCGAGATCTCCTCGCCGTCCCCGATAAACGCAATATCCATGCCCGAGAAGGGACAGCCGAGCTTCGTCAGCGCCCCCCTCGTCAGCACCTCACCACCGAGCTTGTAGCCGTGGTTGTCCTTGCAGTAAATGCAGGGCACGGAAAGGTGTACCTTTCCGTCGCGCTCCCGCTTGATATCGAGCGCGGAGCCGCCGCACTCGCACTTGAGGCGGACAAGGTCGCCGAGCGACCCGACAAGCCCCACCGTCGCAACCGCGCACTCGGGGCACCTGTATGCAATGTGATTCATTCTCTTATTCATCGAAAATTATTCCTTTCAGCCTTTCCCATTCCTCACGGGTCGTCAACACACGGCGCGGCTTGCCGCCCTGCGACTCGCCCACGATGCCGTAGCTCTCCATAGCATCGATTATCTTCGCCGCACGCGAATAACCGATGGTGAATTTGCGTTGAAGCACGGAGGTGGAAACCTGCCCAACGCCGATCACGCTCTCGACCGCCTCGACGAACAGTGGGTCAAGCTCGGGATCCTTCGTCCTGACCGACGACTCCGCATGCTTCACGAGCGCGAACACCTCGTCATCCGAAATATACGCACCCTGCACGCGTACCGTGAACACCGTTGTTGGCATATATACGAGCATCTCCCCTCGACCGAGGAGCTTTTCCGCGCCGGGCTTATCCAACACGACGCGCGAATCCGTGTGCGAAGACACCTTAAAGCAAATGCGCGTCGGCAGACATGCCTTAAGCGTACCCGAAATAACGCTCGTCGTCGGGCGCTGTGTAGCGACGATGAGGTGCACGCCCGCGCTTTTTCCCTTGTGCGCGATTTTTAGGAGCAGATCGTTAATGTCATCCCTCATCGAAAGCATCAGGTCGGCGATCTCGTCGATAACGATAACTATCTTCGGCAGTCGCTCGCCCTCGGTGACCTCGTTGTAATTGTCAATCGTGCGCACGTCCGCCGCGAGGAACATCTCGTATCTGCGCTCCATCTCGGTGATTACCCAATACAGCGCGCCCGCCGCCTTCTTCACCTCGGAAATGATAGGTGTGAGCAGGTGCGGCAGATTTTCGTACGCCCTGAACTCGACCGTCTTCGGGTCAATGAGCAGCAGCTTTACGTCATTCGGCGTCGCCTTGTAAAGCAGGCTCGCGATCATCGAGTGTATGCACACCGATTTGCCCGTGCCCGTCGCCCCGCCGATCAGCGCGTGCGGGAAGGAGGCGATGTCCGCGTAAACGGGGTCGCCCTCAATATCCTTACCGAGGCAGACTGCCGTCGTCGAATCCATCCTCAAAAACTCCTCGCTCTCGAGAAGCTCGCGGATGAGCACGGGATCGGGTCGCTCGTTCTCAACGTAAATAAATATCGCGTTGTCGAGCCCCTGCTCGCATACAACGCCCCTGCCGTTCAGATAAAGCGGAAGCATCGCGGCAATATCCTTCATCCTCGCGGCACCGATGCGGCGCGGGGTGGTGAGCTCGTATTTCGTCATCCTCGGCCCGCGCTGCGCCTCCACCAATGTTGCGTTCACGTTGTAATTCGTCGAAAGAAGCGAGAGGATAGCCGCCCGCGTCTTATCAACCTCCTTGGTCGCGGCGATCGGGTCGGTCGCAACCGCCTCGTGCAACAGCCTGTACGGCGGCACGGTATAGTTGGCGAAGCTACGCTTGTTTTCGTTTATCTTCGGCATATCGTACGCCGTCGCCTTGTCCATCAGGCGGCGGTTGTGCTTCGCCGTGCCCTCTGTGTGGATGAGGTGCTTGACGATGCTGATGATCCTCTCAACCGAGAGGTAGGGGGTGTTTATACGAATCGGGCGCGGCTGCATCGGGTGTGAAAACAGCGCGTCACCGAAATTGCTGAGCTCGGTTGCGTCGGGTGTGTCGATGAACCCGCGTGACTCCACCGCGGAGTGCACCTTGAACGCAAGGCGCGAGGGAATGTTCGCCTTAAGCACTCCGGTAATCGTCGACGGGTCGGAATGCTGAGAGGAGAGAATAAGATATATTCCCGCCGCCCTCGACTTTTGCGAGAGCCTCATTACCGCGTTCTCGATTTCCTTGCGGTAGCCGAGGATAAGGTCGGCGTAATCGTCAACCACGAAAATAATTCGCGGCAGAATATCCTCGCCCGTAACCAGCTCGTTGTACTGATCAATGGTTCTGACCTTCTTATTCATGAACGCCTGATAGCGTCTTTCCATCTCCTCACAAAGCTCGGTGAGTATGGTCGCCGCCGTCTTCGAATCGTGAATGACGGGCAGCTGCATGTGCGGCTCGTTCTCGTAAATATCGAACTCCACGCCCTTGAGGTCAACGAGGATGAGGCCAAGACGCTCCCTCGGCACCCTCGTAATCATGCTGACGATCATCGAGTGGAGCAGGGTGGTTTTACCCGTCTGCGTCGCACCGCTTATCATCATGTGCGGGAAGGTCATAACGTCGGCGAAGAAGGGCTCGCCGCTCGCCGTGCGCCCGAGGCAGACCGACGTGTCGCCGCGGGTAAGGAAGCCCATGCTCTCGCGTGGGCGGCTCTCCTTGAGTATTTCCTCGAGCAGGACGATGTCCTGCTGCTCGTTGGGTATCTCTATCGAAACCGTCAGATCTCTGCCCGTTGGCGGCAGGAAGCGGAGCTCGTTCACACCAAGCGCGAATTTGAGGTCCTCGACCGCCCGCGTAATGACGTTAAGGCGCATCGTGCCGTTGACGTGAATACGGAAGGTGGTTACCATCGGCCCTATCTCAACCGAGGTGACGAGCGCGCTTATCTTCAATTCACCAAAGGTGCGGTTGATTATCCCCGCACTCTGCGCAATACTCTCCTGCAGCGCGTCGGATACCGACCCCTTGTAAATCTGCACGGGAATACTGTCGGCACCCGTACCCTCGGACGCCGCACCGCTTGTCTTATCGTCGCCGAAAAAGGCGGAAAGGTCCTCGCCCGTCTCGCTGTCATCCACTCCGACCGCCGCGGCGCTCGCGCCCTCACGGCATGGGGTCAGAATCCTTGCCCCGAGGATCGCGGTGGCAAAGCTCGCATCGTCTATAAACCTGTTTCGGTACATCGCCTGCACGGTGCCGAGCTGCATCTTCATACCGGGGGAGAGCCTGACGTCCGAAAGATAGACTGCAAGGATCTCGCGCCGCTCGCTGATGGCGAAATTGATCTCACGCACGCAGTTCTGCGAGGCAAGCGCATTGTCGGATATGAATATGAGCGCAACCCTGCACGCGGCAAGGTGATTGGCTATGTACTCGGGCCACTCGGTGCCCGCCTCGATGCCGCCGTCGTACCACACGCGATAGCCCCGCTCCTGCAATGCCTCGATGATGGGCAAAACCACACGGCTGTCCTTGTGCGCGTAGCTGACGAAAATATATGGCTCATGTCCTTCGTAAACTGACATATCTGCTCCTTAAATGGGGAATAATTAAACGAAAAACCGAAATGTTACACTATGTGTAAAATATGATTACTTCTTCAATAGGCGTGCAAGCTCGTCGCCGAACTCTACCGCCGCACGGAAATCTCTTGCGGTGGTAATATCACCGTCGGTCACTACCGCCTCGCCCGTTGCCACCGCACCGACAAGCTCGCCCTCAAACCCGGGGAAGCAGGTGGCGCGTCGACCCTTTAACAGGCCCCTGCGACCTAGCACGAGCGGCGCGGCGCAAATTGCCGCAATCCGACCGCCGTTATTTCGTACCGCCTTGATAAACAGGTCGGCATACGGCGACGCATCGAGATTCAGCGACCCTGGCATCCCGCCGGGGAAGATTACCGCCGTCAGATATCCCGTCGCAACCTCTTCTGCCGTAACGTCGGCTACGACCGTGATTCCGTGCGCACCGCGCACCTCGCGCCCCGCGATACCAACGGTCTTGACCTCGATGCCCTCGCGGCGCAAAATATCAACGGGGGACAGGGCCTCAAGCTCCTCGAACCCCTCTGCAAGCAATACTGCTACCATTTGTCTTTCCTCTCGTTTCTGACCGTCCGTCGCAAAAACCGCCGCCGCGCGGGCTATTATCCCGCATACGCGCTTAAACCGCCCACCTCGCCCAAAATCGGACGTCGGACGTGATATTTGCGTACCCGTGTCAAATTATTCGTTCTGTTTTCGTTCGGGCTCATCCGCCGAAATAAAAACAATTGTTTACATTAAACCAAATTGGGCGCGCCTAGGGAATAGGCGCGCCCTCGAAATTACATTAGCCAAGGTCAACGCGCGAGAGCTTGTCGTACCACTGATCCATTGTGATAAGAACGTCACGCGGCTTCTGTCCGTTTGCCTCGCTGACGACTCCGATCTCCTCCATGGCGTCGATGTACTTCGCCGCCTTGCCGTATCCAATGGACATCTTCCTCTGGAGCAGGGAGGTGGAAATCTTACCCGAGCGGATGGCAAGCTCAACCGCATCGAGGAACTTCTGGTCGTTGTAGTAGCCAACGGTATCGCCGTCGTCGTCACCGTCGTCAGCGGCGCCTCCGCCGCCCTTCTTGTTGCCGCACTTCTGTGCCGCCTTGTTGATCTCGGCGAAGATCTCGTCATCATACTGCGCACCCTCGGACTGCGACTTGAGGAAGTCCATAATGGCCTCGACCTCGTTGTCCGAAACGTACGCGCCCTGTACTCTTATGGGCTTGGTTTTGTCAACCGGCTTGAACAGCATGTCACCGCGGTTAAGCAGCTTCTCCGCGCCCGCCATCTCAAGAATGGTACGCGAGTCAACGACAGACGTAACCTTACAGGAAATACGGGTGTTGATGTCCTTGATCGTACCCGTGATGACCTTGACGTCGGGACGCTGTGTACCGATGATAAGGTGGATGCCCGCCGCTCTTGCCTTCTGTGCAATTCTCATGATGAGGTCCTCAACGGGATCTCTTACCTGCATCATAAGGTCGTTAAGCTCGTCGATAACGATAACGATCTTCGGCATGTGCTCGCCGATCGACGGATCCTGTGCCTGCTTTTCGTTATATGCCTCGATATTACGGATATTCAGCTTTTCGATGACGTCGTAGCGGCGTTCCATCTCGTCAACCGCCCACATCAGTGCACCCGCCGCCTGCTTTGCATCCGTAATAACGGGAATGAGCAGATGGGGAATACCCGAGTACATTCTGAACTCGACCTTCTTCGGGTCGATCATGATGAACTTGACCTGGTCGGGACGCGCCTTGTAAAGAAGGCTTATCATGATGGAGTTGATACAAACCGACTTACCCATACCGGTCGCACCCGCGACGAGCGCGTGCGGGAATTTACCGATATCACCGAATACGGGATTACCCGCAACGTCCTTACCGATACAAACGAAGGTGTTCGACTTTGCGTTAATGAACTCCTCGCATTCGAGCAGCTCACGAAGGCAAACGTTAGCGGGATTCTTGTTGGGAATTTCAAATCCGATTGCCGACTTTCCGGGAATGGGTGCCTCCATACGGATACCCTCGGCGGCGAGGTTCATCGTGATATTGTCAAGCAGGTTGGTTATCTGATTGACCTTGACGCCCTTTGCGGGTACGACCTCGTATCTTGTGATACGCGGTCCGCGGTCAACGCCCTTGATGGACGCAACTACGTTGAAGGACGCGAGCGTTTCAATAATAATGTTGGTATTGTCGCGAATCTCCTGCGAGATCTCGTCGGTGTCGTGAACTACGTCAAGGCCCATCAGCTCGAGAGGCGGCTTCTTGTAGTTCTTGTAATTCGGCTTGGGCTTCGGCTTCTCCGCCTTAACGGGGGCAGGTGCGGGGGCAGGTGCCACAAACGCCGTCGGCTCGTCAAACGGAGGCACGTCGTCATCCTCCTCGCCCTCCTCGGGCTCGGTTGCCTCGCAGCTTTCTGACTCGCTCTCCTCACGAAGGGCAGGGAACATATCCCTCATCTCGCTGACGAAGGGGTTGCGCTTCTCGGGCGGGATTTCCTCGTCCTCCGCATCCTCCTCGACAACCTCTGCGACGACCTCGTCGTCCTCGCCCTCCTCGGGCTCGTCGGTTGCGGGGATATCCTCCGCATCGGGCTCGTCCTCCTCGCCGTAATGAGTCGTCTCGGTTACGAGCACCTTGGTCTCGGGCTCCTTCGGCTCATCCTTCGGTCCCATATCGAACTCGAATACGAGGCCTCCGTCGCTCGTCTCCGTTGCATAATCCTTGAAATCTGCCGCACTTTCGGTGTCCTCACCGTCAGTGGTGGTGTACTCGCCGCCAATTGTCGCGCCCTTCGCGGACTCATCCTCAAAGGTCGGGGTGTAAACGTTCTCGGTCTCCTCAAGCTGGTAGACGGGTTTTCTCGGCTCGGTGTATGTGGGCGCGGGTGCCGCCTCGGGCTCGGTGTAATCGTCGACAGGCTCGGTATAGCTTGCCACAGGCTCACTATACGCCGCCGAGGGCGCGCCGTAGCTTGCCTCTGCCGCGGGCGCGGTATAAGCAGGAGTAGAGTAGGTGGGTGCGGGCTCCGCCACGGGAGCGGTGTACGCAGGCGTTGCCTCTACCGCAGGTGCAGTATGAGCGGGAGCAGAGTGGGTGGGTGCGGGCTCTGTCGCGGGTGCACTGTATACGGTCTCGTTGTATGCGGGCTTCGGCTCAGCCGCGGGTGCGGTATAACTCGGCGCGGGCTGTGGCTTCGGCACGGTGTAGCTGGTGGTGGATTCAACCCTAGGCTCGGTGTATGCGGGCTCGGGCTTGTCCTCGACTACCGTGTTTGCGGCGAACTCCGCCGCACGTCTGTACGTCGCTCTCGCTCCGCTCTCAACAGCGGGCTCCGCTGATGCGGCGGGGCTTGCGGGTGCCTCACTCGGCGCGGGTGCCACGGTCGCCGTGTATCCCGACGTAGGTGCAGAATAACCCGTAGCAGGCGCGGTGTAGCTCGGCGCGGGTGCAGTATATCCTGCCGCGGGTGCCTCGCTTCTCGCGTCCTCGCGCTTTTCCTCGCTCGGCGCGGTGCCGAAGGAGTAAACGTAGGGGTTCTCGGGTGTATAAACGGGAGTCTCCTCGCGTGCGGGTGCCGCCGCGGGCTTTTCGATGACTACCGAAACGCTGTCGCGTCCATCCTCCTCGCTCGCAACCGTTGCGGCGGGGACGGGCTCCTCGACCTTGTACTCAACCGTCTTCATCGGCTCGTCTGCCACGGGCTCCTCATCCTTGTGCGCTTCGACGGGCTCCTCGTCGGGCTTGTGCGATGCGGTCAGCATCGCCTTGCGCCTCTCGAACTCTGCGTTGCGGGTCTCAAACTCTGCGTTGCGCCTTGCGCGCTCGGCGTCCTCCTCGGTCAGCTCGTGGATCTCCTCGGTTACTGACGGCTTGTCGTCAAGAAGACTGCGCGATGACGGCTTGTTTGCCAGCCTCTCGGACATCGCCAGCTCGTACGGGTCGAAATCTGCGGTAAATATCTCGTCGGCGCTCGGCTCCTTCACCGATGCGAGCAGCTCTGCGGTGCTCACGTCGGCAGGCTCGGTCGCCTCCTTGATTTCATAAACGGGTCGCTCGGGCATTCTTTCCTCGGTGCCCTCGCGTATCTCGCTCTCTGAAAGACCGTAATCACCGGAAATAACGCCGGTACCCGCGGTCATATCTTCGTAATAAATTGCACTTGCCGCGGCGCGCTCTCTTGCCCTGCGGTCCATTTCTGCGGCCTCCTCGGGTGTCGCGTCGCTCTTGTGATGCACCTTGTCGCGCAGGGTGGCGTGCTCCTCAACCGACGCGGGGTCGCGCGTCTCCACGATACCGAGCTCGGAGATCTCCAGGCTCGAAATACCGTTATCAACGTCGAAGAACTCGTCGTCCATCAGCTCGCGGCCCTTTTCCTCGGCCTCCCTCTGCTTTTTCTCTGCCTTTGAACGCTTCGCCTTGCTGAAAAGATTCTTGATACCCTTTTCCACAGCGGCGCAGAAGAAGACTATCCCCTTGAGAATGGAGTAGAATACCTTGGAAAGGCCCTTCTGACCCCTCGAGAAGAAATAGGAAACATAGATGGCAAGCACGGTCGCCGCCACGATGATAAGCCCAATCGAGCCAAGCAGCTTCACGATACCGAATCCAACCGTGCTACCGACAACGCCGCCGCCGATTGCCGACTGACCGTTGCGGTAAAACTCGCCGATATTGAAGACTGCCTCTTTGTTTTGCCAGAAGCTTACCGTGTGTGCAAACGCGGAGAGAGAAATCACCGCAATGGCGGAGAATATAATTCGTGAAAGCACGCGCTTCTCCCCAACGTCGGAGGGGTAGAATATCGCATGGAGCGCAAGAAGCGCGGGTATCGCGTAGGCACCCCAGGAGAATAACCCGAGCAAAATACCCGAGATAGCAGGCCCGAGCGAGCCCATCTCCTGCGTGATAAAGCAAAGTGCCACGAATACCGAAACCGCGAACAGTATGATGGGCACCGCTCGCTTAAAACCGGTCAGGCTCGAATATGAGGTTTTCTTCTTGTTGTCGCTCATTTATGTACTCCTCTTTGATAAATCGTTTTGTTGGTTGTGCCGTGCCCGCATCCTCTCATACGCTTCATCACGTCTGTGCTCGGGCGCGCTTGGCATCGGCTCGGTCGGAATCGGTCGGCATATCGCCGCCTATACCCTCTATATGAGAGCCGCGCAAAAGGGGAACCCCCACCACGGCATATTACTCTAACCTATATTGTACCAAATTTTTCGCAGGAATACAAGGGGAAAAGCAAAATATTTTTATTTTTTATTCATTATAATATTATTTAAAATACTTGACATTTTCCGCGCTATCTGCTACAATGGATTGGATAAAATTAAAATGCGGTAGCCTCGGCTTTTTTACGGGTAAACCGCTATTGGAGGTAAAAATGCTTCTTTATAATTCACTCACAAGACGTAAGGACGAGTTCAAGCCTCGCTTCGAGGGCAAGGTATCCATGTATACCTGCGGTCCCACCGTCTATCACTTTGCCCACATCGGCAACCTCCGTACCTATACGATGGAGGACGTGCTCGAAAAATACCTTCGCTACATCGGCTACGACGTCACCCGCGTAATGAACGTTACCGACGTCGGCCATCTCTCGAGCGACGGTGACACGGGCGAGGATAAGATGCTCAAGGGCGCCCGCCGCGAGCACAAAACGGTAATGCAGATTGCCGAGTTCTATACGAACGCCTTCTTCGCCGATTGCGAGAAGCTGAACATCCGCCGCCCCGACGTCATCGAACCGGCAACGCAGTGCATCCCCGAGTTTATCGAGATGGTGCAGGGGCTATTGGACAAGGGCTACGCCTACCTCGCCGGCGGCAACGTTTATTTCGACACCTCCAAGCTCTCCCAATATTATGTTTTCAATGACTTCAAGCAGGAGGACCTGGCGGTCGGCGTCCGTGAGGGCGTCAGCGCCGA
>JAZODF010000020.1:0-2045 GCA_045596865.1 Eubacteriales bacterium | reverse complement strand
TTTTGGGGGAAAAATGGGGGTTTTGCGGAAAAAGTGGGGGTTTTGCGCAAAAAGTGGGCATTTTGGGCAAAAAGTGGGCATTTTGGCACCCATATTAAAGCTTTATTATACCATTATTATACATATCATTAATATCTTTATTATAACCCCCGCTCGCGCGGAAAATAAAAAATAAAAGTGATTGATTTTTTAAAAATGAAAAAGGAAAGGAAAGAAAAGAAAAAGGTCGGCGGACTCATAGCCTTCCCTTGTGAGGGAAGGGGGACCGCGAAGCGGTGGATGAGTAGTCTAGCCTCCCTCCGAGAGGGAGGGGGACCACGAAGTGGTGGAAGGAGCCTGCGAGAGCATTGTACGCACCGAGCCGTCAATAACAAAAAGCCTCCCCTGCGCAAGGGGAGGTGGCATACGAGCGACTGCGTCGGCGAGTATGACGGTAGGGTCGTTTACAGACTACGAGCGACTATATCAGTTGCAGTTTTTATTCTGATTGTGCCGACCCTTCCGTCACGCGATTTACAAGTAAACCGCGCGACACCTCCCCTTACGCAGGGGAGGCTTGACTACTCATCCGTCTTTCGCTACGCGAAATCCACCTTCCCTCACAAGGGAAGGCATTGGGTTACCTCGCCCTAACGCAGGGGAGGCTTTGCCCTCTAGCCTCTCCGCCTTTTGATTTGTTGCAAAAAACCTGGGCGGACTGCCCGCAACCTATTGATATTTAAAATGATTTGTGATAAAATGATAAATGAAGAAATTTGCGAATTTGGAGGTGCGCCGATGGAAAAGGACAGGTTCATCCTTAAAAGTGAATACATGCCGACGGGTGATCAGCCCGCCGCTATTGCCGCGCTCACCGAGGGTATCCTCGCGGGCGAGAGGGCACAGACCCTGCTCGGTGTTACCGGCTCGGGCAAGACCTTCACCATGGCAAACGTCATCGCAAATCTCAACCGTCCGACCCTCGTCCTCGCGCATAACAAGACCCTCGCGGCACAGCTATGCACCGAGTTTCGCCAATTTTTCCCCGACAATGCGGTCGAATACTTCGTCAGCTACTACGACTACTATCAGCCCGAGGCGTACATCCCCGGCAAGGATATGTATATTGAAAAGGACGCGATGATAAACGACGAGATCAATATGCTCCGTCACAGTGCGACCTCCGCGCTCTTTGAGCGGCGGGACGTTATCATCGTCGCCTCGGTGTCCTGCATCTACTCGCTCGGTGACCCTATGGAATATCAGGGGCTCCAGGTCTCCCTGCGCCCCGGGCTCGAAATGTCGCGTGACGAGCTCATCCGCGCCCTCGTTGCCATCTCCTACGAGCGAAACGATATGAACTTCATCCGTAATAAATTCCGCGTGCGCGGCGACGTCGTTGAGATATACCCCGCCTCGGGCAGGGACACCGCCATCCGTGTCGAGTTCTTCGGCGATGAGATCGAGCGTCTGACCCGCTTCAATCCCGTGACGGGCTCTGCGATAGAGCACCTGTCCTACACCGCGATCTTCCCCGCAACGCACTACGCCGTCTCCGACGAAAAAAGGGAGGCCGCCCTCCGCGAAATTGAAGAGGAAATGCTCGAGCGGGTCGCCTACTTCAAATCCGAAAACAAGCTCATCGAGGCACAGCGCATCGAGGAGCGCACGCGATACAACATCGAGATGATCCGCGAGGTCGGCTTCTGTTCGGGAATCGAGAACTATTCGCGCGTGCTCTCAGGCCGCGCGCCCGGCTCGACGCCTTACACCCTGCTTGACTACTTCCCGAAGGATTTCGTGATGTTCATTGACGAGTCGCTCGTCACTCTGCCGCAGGTGCGCGGAATGAGCGGCGGAGACACTGCCCGCAAGAAGAATCTCGTTGATTTCGGCTCCCGTCTGCCTTCGGCTTACGATAACCGCCCGCTTTACTTCAACGAGCTTGAAGAAAAGCTGAATCAGGTCGTATTTGTCAGCGCGACCCCCGCCGACTACGAGAAAGAACATTCGACGCAGATCGCTGAGCAGATCATCCGCCCGACCGGACTTGTCGATCCCGAGGT
>JAZODF010000019.1:0-14236 GCA_045596865.1 Eubacteriales bacterium | reverse complement strand
ATTCATTGCCTATTCGCGCACTAAACGGCCTATTGCAACATTGGCGCAGAGCGCCAAATTACGAATCGTATTACGAAGTAATACATGATTTCGTAAGAAAAGGCCCGTGGGTTCAAATCCCATCAAGCCTTTACTTATATTCCTGTTGGAGCTGGAGATGGGATTTTAATTCATTGCCTATTCGCGCACTAAACGGCCTATTGCAACATTGGCGCAGAGCGCCAAATTACGAATCGTATTACGAAGTAATACATGATTTCGTAAGAAAAGGCCCGTGGGTTCAAATCCCTCGAGCCTTATCAATAAAACTGTGGAGCTGGAGATGGGATTTGAACCCACGGCCTATTGATTACGAATCAATTGCGCTACCACTGCGCCACTCCAGCACACCTCAATATTTTAGCATTAAACTTCCCTTTTGTCAAGGGTTTTAGAATAAATTTTGGAGCATTTATGGATTTATGTAATTTAGCGGTTATCAAGCGTTTGATGAGTGAGGCGGGGATAACCTTTCGCAAGGAGTTCGGTCAGAATTTCCTCACCAATAGAATAATTCCCGAGGATATTGCGGACAACTGTGCAGATACGTCCGAGCGTATGGTGCTCGAAATCGGGCCCGGTATCGGTTGCTTGACACAGGAGCTCGCCCTTCGGTTTAAGAAGGTTGTAGCGGTTGAGATCGATCGCGGACTGATACCCATTCTCGAAAAGACGATGGCGGAATACGACAACGTGACGGTCATCAACGATGACGTGATGAAGGTGGATCTGCCTGCGCTCATTGCCGAGCACGCCGACGGTATGCCCGTGTCGGTTTGCGCGAATCTGCCCTACTACATTACGACGCCGATTCTCATGCACCTGCTAGAGAGCGGGGTGCAGTTTGACACGATCACCATAATGATTCAGAACGAGGTTGCGGCGCGTCTGGTGGCGAAGCCCGGTAGCTCGGATTACGGGGCAATTACCGCGGTGCTCGGCTACTACGGCAAAGCCAAAAAGCTGTTCAAGGTTTCTGCGGGCTGCTTCGTGCCCGCGCCGAAGGTGGATAGCGCGGTCGTGCGTATCGACCTCTACAAGGATAAGCCGTATCAGCCGAAGGACGAGGCGCTGTTCCGCGCGCTAATTCGTGCGGCGTTTGAGATGCGGCGCAAGACGCTGGTCAACGCGGTTTCGGCGAAGCTCCCCTTCTCTAAGGAGCTGTTATGCGACGCTCTGCGCTCGATAGGACAGGACGAGAACGTCCGCGGCGAGCGCCTGTCAACCGAGGATTACGTCCGCCTCGCGGACTACCTCCACGATAACCGTGGGTAAAAAGACCGCGGCGAGTTATGCTCGCCGCGGTTTTTTATTTGTTTGTGATCTGATCGGCGCGGGTGAGGGCGAATTTGATGGTGTGGTATTCGATCTCGCGGGAGTCCCAGGCGGTATAATAGCCCGTGGCGTTACCCAATACTCTGCCGTCGGTATAGAAAATGGTGAAATCGGGAATAACCTCGCCCGCGCTTGGGCGGATCATCCATTTTTCCATGTGGTAATAGGGATCGGCGTTTATGGGAGTGACCTCCTTGTAGCCGTAGCGGTCGGTATCCTTGCCCGTGTAGATGACGACGCCGACAACTCTGCCCTCCTCGACGATGATGTCGCCCGAGGCGTAAAGGAAGCTGACAGGCTTCGAGAGGGTGTTAATCTCGGTGAGGCGACGGGAGTGCTGACGCGTTCCACCAAAGTGATCGCCGTATTCATCGTGCGAAATCTCGGTTGAAATCGTGGTGTCAATCTGCCAATCGTTCGCTTCTAACCTAAGGCGCGCCTCGGTATCGGGATCGAGGGTCAGGTATTCAAAATGGATGCCCTGTGCTGTGAAGCTGTTTTCCGTGGGGGTTGCAACAGGGTAAACAAAACGTGCAGGCATGGTCGATCTCCTTGTTCAAAAGTGATTATTTGTTGTTAGCCACCGGTCGGAGCGTGAAGGTGTGTGTATAGTAATATACGGCGCGCGACTCCCAGCTCTCGGATTGATATACGAGCTTATTGTTCGGTTTAATTATACCGTAGCTATTGATAACGCCGACGATTCTGCCATCCTTAACAATGATTTCCCCGTGGAAGTCGGTGAGGCGCGTCGTGTCGTATTTTGTGTCGAGGGAATAATCACCGTATTCGTCGTGGGATACATCGGTATCAATCGTGCAGTATAGCTCCCATCTCGCCGCCTTTTCCGCGAGGGATGCCTCCTCGTCGGGGGTGAGGGTGAGATATTTAAAATGCTTTTTAAACCGCGTGAAGTCCGCGACCATCGGGTTACCTATTACCGAAACAAATTTAGCATTCATGCCGAAAGCTCCTCCTATGTTTTCTTTATTTCATTATAGCATTAATGAAAAAATATTACAAGAGTTTTTTTCGTTCTCGACATTTTTCACTTGACATTGCAAATCTTTTTTGGTAGAATGGTTATGCAATTAATCGCAGGCATAGTTTAGTGGTAGAATCTCAGCTTCCCAAGCTGATCGTGCGGGTTCGATTCCCGTTGCCTGCTCCAAGCAAGGACACCCCATAAGGGTGTCTTTTTCTTGCTTGGAGCAGGCAACCTCCATCGAACACGTTGCGCTAGCGTCAGCGACGCGCAATCGGGTTCGTAACATTGCTCCGCCGCTTCCGCGTCGGAAGCCTCGACAGGCGGAGCAAATTCCCGTTTGCCGCGCGGGCACCCGCCACTCGCAACATAGCAAAAGATTTATAAACAAATCAACGGCACCCCGAGGGGTGCCGTTTGTCAACCTTTATTTACTTTTATCTGCTTTTCTCTTATACCGACAGCTTCTTGAATATTCGGCGGAGGGTATCGAAGACGAGGACCGTGGCGGCGGAGCCGATTGCGAAGGCGAGCTCGCGCGGGGCGAGCGGCGTGCTACGGAAGGTTTCGCCACCGAGGTAGACGATCAAAATTTGTATGACCGAGATGAGGAGCATTATAAGAATGAACGGCTTATTCTTCCCTATATGCGAGAGGAGGAAAAAGCGGTCGCACCGCGCAGCGAAGCTGTTGAAGATGCCCGCGAAGATAAAGAGGGCGTAGAATGCGGTCATGTGATGCGCGGCGGAAAGATAATATCCGCCGAAGAACGGCAGGCGAAGGAAGGCGACGAGCAGAGCGAGGGTGAATACGCCGTGGAGCAAAATTTCGGTCACGGTTTCACGGTTGAGGATGGGCTCGTCGCGGCGCTTCGGTGGCTCGCGCATATAGTAATCAAGGGGCGGCTCGCCCGCGAAGGCAAGGCCGCCGAGGGTGTCCATAATGATATTGACCCAGAGCATTTGGATGATCGTAATCGGGTTATCGATGCCGATAAGCTGACCAATCAGGGTGATTCCACAGGCGGCGAGATTCATAATCAGCTGAAATTTTATGAATTTGCGGATGGATTTAAATATCGTTCTGCCGTAAAGTATTGCCTTGGAAATTGAAAAAATGCTATTATCTAAGATTACGACGTCACCGGCGCTCTTTGCAATATCGGTGCCGCTACCCATGGCGAAGCCGACGTCGGCAAGCTTCAATGCCGGGGCATCGTTTATACCGTCACCCGTCATTCCGACGACGAGGTCAAGCTCCTGCGAGAGGCGGACAAGGCGAATCTTGTCACTCGGGAGGGCGCGGGCGAGGACGCGCAGATTCGGGATGATTTCCTTCAACTGCTCGTCGGTGAGGTTGGCAAGGTCATTCCCCGTCATTGCGACGTCACCGCGTGTCGAGTGGTAAAAGCCGCACTCCTCCGCTATGCTTTTCGCGGTGTCGAGGTTGTCACCCGTGAGCATCACGATCTGCACGCCTGCTCCTGTCACGGAGGCTACGGCGCGCTTAACGTCGGGGCGGATTTTATCCTTCAAGACGATTAGGGCAACGAGGGTGAGCCCCGACGAACCACGCACGGAGCGGGCAACGCCGATGACGCGCTCACCGTTTTTCTGTGCCTGCTCGAGGGCGCGGCGGGCATAGGTTTTATCAAATGCGACGGTCGTGCCGTCGGCAGAAAGCGCGAAGTCGGTGCGGGAAAGGATGATCTCCGCCGCTCCCTTGATATATGTTGTGCCGTCAGCGAGGGTAACCGAGGAATATTTCAGCTCACTTGAGAAGGGTGTTTTCGAGAGAATGCGTGCCGCGGGAATTTCATCCTCACGGAAAAATTCGGCGATTGCGCGGTCGGTTGAATTGCCGCCGAGGATTTCCCCGCCCTCGCGGACGGTATCGGTGTTGTATGCCGCACAGGTCATAAGCGCACCGTAGAGCGAGGGGTTGCGACGGATAAGCGAGATGCGGCGGATGGTATCATTATGCGTGATTATGCGATCGACCGACAGGCGACCCGTGGTGAGTGTGCCGGTTTTGTCGGTGAAGAGGATGTTGAGCGAGCCCGCGGTTTCGATGCCGACGGGCTTTTTTACAAGGATGTTGTCGCGGAGCATCCGTTTCATATTCGCAGAGAGGACGACGGTAATCATCATCGGCAGTCCCTCGGGGACGGCGACAACCACCACGGTTATCATGAGGGTGAGCGCGTGGACGAGGGTGGAGATAATTGCCGCAGGGCTCGAGAGGTCGACCGAGCGGTCAACGAGAAACGCGCCGACGAGGTAGCAGGCACCGACGAGGATGGCGACGGCGTAGCCGAGGCGGCTTATCTGCCCTGCCAATTTGGCGAGGCGGAGCTTCAGGGGGCTTTCGCGGGTTTCCGACTGGACGTCGCGGGCGACCTGACCGTAGAAGGTAGCAGTGCCGACGCGCTCGACGCGCATGACACCCTCGCCGGAGGTGACAACAGAGCCGCGGAAAACGCGCGCCTCGTCGGAGAGGTCCCAGCCGCGAGGGGTGGTCGGGCGCTTATGCGCCTCGATATTCTCGCCGTTCAAGGCGGACTGGTCGACCGTGAGGACCCCGTCGATAAGCATGCCGTCGGCGTGGACGCCCTCGCCCGCGCTAAGCAGGAGGATGTCACCTACGACAACGTCATCAATCGGGATTTCGAGAGTATGCCCATCACGCCGCACGCGCGCCCTGCCCCCTTTCGTCGCCGCCTCCAGCCGCTCGAAGGCGCGCTCGGAGCCGCATTCGGAGAGGGTTGACACGATAGTAGCGATGAGAATAGCGCTGAGGATTCCGAAAACCTCGATAAGATTGCAGTTGCCGAGGGTGAAGACCACCTCGAGGACGAGGGCGATAACGAGGATGCGGATTATCGGGTCGGACAGATTATCGAAAAAGCGGCGAATGAAGCCACGCCGCTTCACCCGCAGGAGGGCGTTTGAGCCGTGCTTCTCGCGGGAGAGTGCCGCCGCCTCGGTGGTTAGGCCGTCAAATTTTCCCTTCATAATATCTTCCTTTTCTTTTTGATATATTTCTTTTTGATATATGAAAATATATGAGGCGGCGGGGGAAATAATGTACCCGCGATGGGAAGATTTTTGACAATTGGGGTTTACAATGGGTGGGTCGGTATGATAGAATAAAAGAAAAAATAAACGGAGACGACAATGGCAGAGCAGGTAATATTGACCCCCGAGAAGCTGACCAAGCTTCGAGAGATGAATCCCGCACTCATTTCCTACAACGTTGAGATGACCGAGGTAACCGGTGGCACGTTCTGGCGCGCGTACACCGATGCACAGATCGACGGCACCGAGGAGGTTCCGCCGCCCGATTTTTCCAAGGGTATGGCGGCAATGCACCAGTGGTATGACCCGATCGATACTACGAACCCGAGGCTTATTAAGCTGGCACGGGCGCTCGGCAAGTGCTGGATCCGCGTTTCGGGCACCTGGGCGACCAAGACCTACTACGATTTCGAGGACAAGTACCCTAAGGGCACCGCTCCCGAGGGATACCAGAACGTTTTAAAGCGCGAGCAGTGGATCAACCTTCTTAATTTCGTTAAGGCGGTTGGCGGACGGCTGAAGATCTCGGTGGCGAATTGTGACGGCCTTCACACCGCGGAGGAGCCCTGGCACCCCGAGCAGGCGGAAAAGATATTCGCCCTCAGCAAGGAGCACGGCGTACCGATCGAGGCGGTAGAGTTCGTTAACGAGCCGAACATGCTGACGATGACGGGATTCCCGAAGGGATATACCGCCGAGCATTTCAGACGCGACCAGGATATTTTCCATAAGTGGGTGAGGGAGAATTACCCCGAGTGCCTTATCGTCGGGCCGAGTGACACCGACCCGAACGCAATGAGCGTTGACGCGTGGGGCAACCCGCAGCCCGGCGCATCCTTCGGCGGGATGGACACGGCAGGTATCGCGGCGGTTATGGCATACTGCACCACCGCCGACCTGATGGACGGATGCACCGAGAAGCCGGACGTATTCAGCTACCATTACTACAACGGTATTTCCGAGAGAATGCGCGCGATGATGCCGAGCGCATATACACCCGCGGAGGGCGCGATGAGCGAGGAGTACCTCGGTGCGGCGGTTACGTCGGCAAGATGCTTCACCTCCTACCGCGACAAGTACTGCCCCGGCGGGGAGATGTGGGTGACCGAGTCGGGTGACGCGGGCGCGGGTGGACACACCTGGGCTTCGACCTACCTCGAGGTACCGAGAACGCTCAATGAGATTGGCGCTTTTGCAACCGTTACAAACGGCGTTATTTTCCATAACACGCTCGCCTCCTCCGACTACGGTTGGTTGAAGCATGGCAGCTTTGACCCGAGACCGAGCTACTTCGCAGTTCTTCTTTGGAAGAAACTGATGGGCGACGTTGCGCTTGACACACATGAGCCGACGAGAATGGGCGCGCACGTTTACGCGCACACAAGACGCGACGGCAAGGACGGCGCGTGCTACCTTGTTATCAACAACTCGCGCACGGATACCACCACGGTGACCTTGCCTCGGGGCGCGGTAGTCTACGCCCTGACGGGCGAGGGCTCGCTCCGCTCGCGCAGGATGCTCCTCAACGGTAAGCCGCTGACCCTCGGCGAGGGTGACGAGCTGCCCGAGTTCGTTGGCGTCAAGGCAAGCGGCGATATCACCGTCGAGCCTGGCGGATGCACCTTCATCGTCGTTTGATTTTATAGAATAAAGCAAAAAGAGGCACGGAAGTGCCTCTTTTTGTTAGCAATTATTTGCATTTTAAGAAAACAGGTGGTCTAACCCTAATTGAAGTTAACTCGTTTACGAAGAGATTTTGAGCAGAAATCGTTGATCGTGAAGCGCCAGCCGTAGAAACCTACGGCAAGCGAGGGAGCGGCGGCTTATGTCAAAAATCGAAGTAAACTCGTTTACGAAGATATTTTGAGCAGAAATCGTTGATCGTGAAGCGCCGGCCGTAGAAACCTACGGCAAGCGAGGGAGCGGCGATTTATGCCAAAATATCAAAGTAAAAACCCGCGAGTGCCGTGTAGGCAAGAAAATATTGACCCAGCATAGCCAGGTGGGTGTTCTCTCTTAGACATTGCGCTTCCAACGTCTGCTTAGTGAGGGTACGATGACAGCTCACGGCAGGAGGCCTGCATCCCGAATAAGAAGTCCGAACTCCCTTAATGTGTGTGTCGGTCCAAATATCGCGCTATCACGCACACCGCAGGCGGAAAAACATTTTTATTCTTCGTGTATTTTTGTACGATCAATTATCGTCGTAGTCAACCTCGCCGAAGAGGAGGTCGCCCATATAGTCCTCGACGCGCTCATATTCGTCGTCATCGTCGATGGTCTCAAAATAGATTTCGTCACCGACCTTTTTTCCACGGAGGATAACGTACTCGTCAGCGGCGCCGTCAACGGCGACAAGAGCGAAATAATCGTTACCGTCGAGGGTGGCGCGTGCATAGAGCTCGAACTCCCTGTCCTCGCCCGTTTCCTCATCGTGGAGGGTCATAAAATAGCCCTCGTTTTCGTCGGGAAGATCCTTGTAATTATCAGTCATTATTGTTCTCCGTAATTTATTGTATATTAATTGTAACCGATTTATACCCGATTGTCAATAGGTTTCGCGCGGGTTGGCAGAGACAAGGCGGGATAAGCAAAAAAATGTAAACGATTGTGCGCAAAAACGAATAAACGGTGTGAATTACATCAGTTCGACCATAATCGTATTTGAAAGGTAGAAGCCGCGCTCGGTCAAGGCGAGGTGATCGTTTTCATGAACCATTACGCCCTGTTTTAAGAAGAAATCGACCGCGGAGCGGTGTGCGTCAAGGAAGGAATAGCCGAAGCGTGCCTCAAATTCGCAAAGCGGTAACCCCGCACGCAGGCGAAGGTGCATCATAACAAATTCGCCCTCGCGGTCGCCGTCATCGGTATATTCGGGGTCGCGAAAAATTTCGAGAGGGTCGCGGGTATTGCCGTAGCGTGCGCCCTCGAAGAAGGAGTGTGCGGCGGCACCGATGCCGATATACTCGCGGCATTTCCAATATTTGAGATTGTGCTTGCACTCGTAGCCCGCCCGTGCGTAGTTGGAAATTTCATAGTGCGTGTACCCTGCGGCGGCAAGGCGGAGGCGGGCGATATCGTACATATTACATTCCTCGTCCTCGGTCGGCAGGGACAGGGCGTCGGGGGCATCGCCGAAGGGGGTGCCCTCCTCAAGGATAAGGCTATAAACCGAGAGATGCTCGGGCCCCATGGCGATGACGCGGTCAACCGTTTCGGTGAAGGATTCGACGGTCTGCTCGGGTATAGAGTACATCAGATCGACGCCGATATTCGCAAACCCGAGCGAGCGAAGGAGGTTAAACGCCTCCTCAAAGTCGGCGAAGGTGTGTATTCTGCCTAGGATTTTCAGCTCGTTTTCGTGAATCGACTGCAATCCAAGTGAAATTCGGTTGATGCCAAGGGATTTGTATTCCTCTGCCTTCTCGCGCGTAACCGTACCCGGGTTAATTTCGACGGTGATTTCTGCGTTATCCGAGATATCAAAGGTATCGCGAAGCATTTCAAACAGGCGTGACATATATCCGTGCGGCAAAATGCTCGGCGTTCCGCCGCCGATAAACACGGTGTCGATGGATATGCGCGGGGTACGCCTGTACCCGTCAAGCTCGCGCGCGAAGCGCTCAAAATAGCGGTCGATGATGTCGCCCGTCGGTGGCTGACTGCAAAAATCACAGTAATTGCACTTACGCACGCAAAAGGGGATATGGACGTATAGGCCGATGGGGTCACTTCCCTGTCCTGCCTTGCGGATGGGTGGTTTAGTTGTCATCATCCAGCCTCAAAACAGCCATGAACGCCTCGGGCGTAACCTCTACGCTACCGAGCTTACGCATCTTCTTTTTGCCCTCCTTCTGCTTTTCGAGCAGCTTTTTCTTACGGGTAATATCGCCGCCGTAGCATTTTGCAAGGACGTCCTTGCGCATTGCCTTAACGGTTTCGCGGGCGATGATCTTCGAGCCTATCGCCGCCTGAATGGGAATCTCAAAGAGCTGGCGCGGGATATTCTCCTTTAGCTTTTCTGCGATCTTACGGGCGCGAGTATAGGCGCGATCCTCAAAGACGATGAAGGAGAGCGCATCGACGACCTCGCCGTTGAGCATGAAGTCGAGCTTAACGAGCTTAGAGGGCTGGTAGTCCTTCAGCTCGTAGTCGAGGGAGGCATAGCCCTTCGAGCGGCTCTTGAGCGCGTCGAAGAAATCGTAGATTATTTCGTTGAGGGGGAGCTCGTAGTGCAGCTCTACTCTCGTCGTATCGAGGTATTTCATATCGACGAAGACGCCGCGGCGCTCCTGACAGAGGTCCATGATACCGCCGACGTAATCGGTGGGGGTGATGATAGTTGCCTTCATCACGGGCTCGTAGGACACGTCGATCTCGTCGGGCGAGGGGAATGCCGAGGGGTTGTCGATCATCACAGTTTCGCCGCTACGGAGCTTTACCTTATAGATAACCGAGGGGGCGGTGGTGATGAGGTCGAGGTTGAACTCGCGCTCGAGGCGCTCCTCGATAATCTCCATGTGGAGTAGGCCGAGGAAGCCGCAACGGAAGCCAAATCCGAGCGCGACCGAGGTTTCAGGCTCGAATACGAGGGAGGCGTCGTTAAGCTGTAGCTTTTCGAGTGCCTCGCGCAGGTCGCCGTAGCGCGCACCGTCGGCGGGATAGATGCCCGAATAGACCATGGGGTGCACGTCGCGGAAGCCCGGGAGTGCCTCCTCTGCCCCGCCCTCGGCATGGGTGACGGTATCGCCGACACGGGTGTCGCCGACCGTTTTGATGGAGGCGGTGATGTAGCCGACCTCGCCCGCGGTGAGGGCGTCAGACTTCGATAGACCGAAGGGCTCCATGGTTCCGACCTCGACAACCTCGAACTCGGTTCCCTTTGCCATGAGGCGTATTTTGTCGCCCGCGCGGAGGGTGCCGTCAAAGATACGGACGTAAACCACGACGCCGAGATAGGAGTCGTAGTGCGAGTCGAAGATAAGCGCCTTTAAGGGGGCGGTCGGGTCGCCCTTTGGTGCGGGAATGTCGGTGATGATCTTCTCGAGCACGTCCTCGATATTCAATCCGACCTTCGCAGAAACCGCGGGGCAATCCTCGGCGGGGATGCCGATGATGTCCTCAATCTCGCGGCGAGCGCCGTCAATGTCGGCGGAGGCGAGGTCGATCTTATTGATGACGGGGAGAATTTCAAGGTCATTGTCGATGGCGAGGTAGGCGTTGGCGAGCGTCTGTGCTTCGACGCCCTGTGTCGCATCGACGACGAGCAGCGCGCCCTCGCAGGCCTGCAGGGAGCGGGAGACCTCGTAGCCAAAGTCAACGTGGCCGGGGGTGTCGATGAGGTTGAAGCTGTAATTCTCGCCTGCCTTCGAGGTGTAATTGAGCCTTACCGCGCGTGCCTTGATGGTAATTCCCCTCTCGCGCTCGAGGTCCATGTTATCAAGGATCTGCTCCTCCATATCCCTCGTAGCGACGGTCTGCGTCTTTTCGAGGATGCGGTCGGCGAGAGTGGATTTACCGTGGTCGATATGTGCGATGATTGAAAAATTTCTGATTCTGTCCTGATTCACTTTGTCCTTCTTCTAGAGGATCATTCCTCTGCAAGGTTATTTGCGTCCTTCGCGTATGCCTCGGTCTTCACGGCGAGCTCTGCCGCGGTGTCGGCGTGTGCGAGGATGTAGATCTTGATTTTCGGCTCGGTGCCCGAGGGGCGGACGACGATCTTGTCGCCGTTTACGAGCGTGTAATAGAGCACGTCGGAGGCGGGCTGACCCGTGGGGGTCTTCTCGCCGCTTACGAGGTTCACGACCTCGCCGCTCTTGTAATCGCCGACGGTGAGCACGTCAACGCCGCCGAGGGTGCGGGGTGCATTCTCGCGCAGGCCGGACATAACTCTCTTACGCTTCTCGATGCCGTCGAGTCCCTCCATGTAGATGTCGATAACGCGCTCGGCATAATTGCCGTATCTCTCATAGAGAGATGCGAGGGCGTCGGAGAGGGTCTTGTTCTGCTTCTTATAGTACGCGGTCATCTCGAGGATCATCATAGATGCCTCGACCGCGTCCTTATCGCGGGCGTAGGAGCCGAGAAGATAGCCGTAGCTCTCCTCGAAGCCGAGGATGAAGTCGGATGCCCTGCCCTCTGCCTCGTAGTTCTTGATGACCTCGCCGATGAATTTGAAGCCCGTGAGGACGTCGTGGAGCTTAACACCGTTGGTCTCGCAGATCTTATACGCCATATCGGTGGAGACGATGGACTTAACGGCGAAGGCACCCTCGTTAAGCTTGCCAAGTGCGCGGCGCCGGGTAATGGCGTAGTCGAGCAGGAGCGCGCCCATCTGGTTACCCGAGATGGTGGCAAAGGAGCCGTCCGCGGTACGGGACATTACGCCGACGCGGTCGGAGTCGGGGTCGGTTGCGATAACGAGGTCGGATCCGACGCGGTTTGCAATCTCGATGCCCTCGGCGAAGACGTCGGGATACTCGGGATTCGGCTTCTTAACCGTGGGGAAATTGCCGTCGGCGACCATCTGACTCTCAACGGTATAGAGCTTCTTGAGGCCGACGCGGCGGAATACCTCGGGCACGAGGACGCGACCCGCGCCGTGGAGGGGGGTATAGACGACCGCGAGGTCATCGGCAACCTCGTTCACCGCGTTCGGGTTGATTGCGGTTGCGAGGACGGCGGCGAGGTACTTCTCGTCAAAGTCCTTACCAAGGACGGTGATGATACCGCTCTTTACCGCCTCGTCAAAGTCGGCGATTCCGCTGACGTCGAGGTAGTCGAAATCACGGCGGGCGGCGGAAACAACGCTTGCCTGCTCGGGTGCGAGCTGGGCGCCGTCCTCCCAATACGCCTTATAGCCGTTATATTCCTTGGGGTTATGGGATGCGGTGATATTGATACCCGCGAGGGCACCCGTCTCTCTTACTGCATAGGAGAGCTCGGGGGTGGGGCGGATGTCATCAAAGATGAACACCTTGATGCCTGCGCCTGCGAGGACGCGCGCGGATGCGATCGCGAACTCACGGGAGTTGTTGCGGGAGTCGTAGGCGATGGCAACGCCGCGATTCTCGCCACCCTCACGCTTAACGAGCGCGGCAAGGCCGCGGGTGGTGTGCATTACGGTGTAAACGTTCATACAGCCAATGCCGAGATACATCGTTGAGCGAAGTCCCGCGGTACCGAAGTCCATCGGCGCGGAGAAACGAAATTCCTTCAGCTCCTCGTTGTCCTTGATTGCCACGAGCTCGGCGCGCTCGTCGGCGGTGAGTACGGGAGAATTAAGCCATTTGTCAAATTCGATCTGATACGCTTTCATTGGTTTCGCTCCTTTATGTAATTAATTATTAATTGCCTGTTCAAGTGCGCGGGCAAGCTGGTCGGGACAGGAGGTGGGACGGGGTCCGCACTTGATGCCCTTGATTCTGCCGATCGCCTCCTCGGCGGTCATGCCGATGACGAGGGATGCAACGCCCTGAGTATTGCCCGAGCAGCCGCCCTCGAAGCGGCAGGCGGTGATAACGCCGTCCTCAACGTCGACGATAACCCTACGCGAGCAGGTGCCCTTGGTATTATATTCGATATGCTTTTTCATTTTTATATCTCCATTTCATTTTATTCCAGATTTTTGTATATTCCCACGGGGGTGAAGTCCCAGGAGAACAGCGAGAGGTAGACGAGAAGCGGAGTAAATCCGTCACCGCCGTCGCGAAGGACGAGGGACAGGTAGCTCTCGCTCTCCCCCTCCGAGGTGAAGGTTACCGTGTTGACACGGTAGAGGGATAGTCCGAGATAGCCGAGGACCGAAAACAGCTCGGTCAGGCGGTCATCATCGGCGCCGACGCGGACCTCGAGGTAGCGGTCATCCCCCTCCACGGCGGTGGGGATGAGAAAATCACGCGAGAGGAGCGCGTATTTGAGGTCGGCGGTGCCGTCAAAGCCGAAAACGGGTGTGACGGCGTTTATTTTCAGGTCGCCGCGGTAGATAAGCTCCGCCACGGTGGGCAGGCGGGTGCCCCCCTTCTCCTCAAGTGGGAGGAGGCAGAAGCGACATTCGCCCGAGATTACGGCGCGAACGCAGTCGGCGAGGGTGGTTGCGTATTTGACGCGGGGGTCGGCAAACTCCTGCGAGAGGACGTCGTACGCCTCGTCGGCGAGGGTGTTGCGAGCGTAAATAAAGGTTTCGGGGCCGTCGCCGCACGGTAGAAGGTCGCCTTCGCTCACGGGCAAGGCGCGCTCAAGTGCGCCGCGCGCGTATAAAAAAGCGACGGTTGCGCGGTCAATGGCAGAGAGAGCGGAAAGATAGCTTAACGCGGGCGCGGCAAGGGGTGCGGGTATGCCGTCAGGGAGCGCGGGGGGCGCGTCCTGCTCATCCGGCATTATTGCAGAGATGAGATCATAGGCGGCAAGTCCGTCGGCGGCATATTCGGCCGAGCGGTCGAGCGCCGCGGCGGTGAGGTCGTATAGCTCGAGGAGGCGCTGCTCGGCGACGGTTGCCGCACGCGCAGAGATGAGCGCGAGGTTATTTATCGTATTGTCGGATGCGCCGAAGGCGTTATTCAAGGCACTCACCTACCCTTTCACATACTTTCACGAGTATATTATATAATATATTTTTAAAAATAGCAATAAGATTTTTTCAAGTTAGGCGTTTTTTTCGGCGGAGGGGTTGATTTTTCACATTTTCTGTGCTATAATTACACTCGGTTTAATACCGCCATGCCGGTATGGTGGAATTGGCAGACGCGTCGGACTCAAAATCCGAAGGTAGCAATACCGTGTCGGTTCGACCCCGACT
>JAZODF010000018.1:0-12085 GCA_045596865.1 Eubacteriales bacterium | reverse complement strand
GGTGCTACGGGCTCGGCAACCTCGACGGGGATGCCGTCGGCGAGCGGCGTGGAATTGTCGGTATCGGTGATGTAGGTGCCGCCGATAACCTCCTTCACGCTCGTTTTATGTATCTTGGTGTTCTCGTCGATGACGTAACGGTTGTTGCGGTGGGCGGAGAGCGTACAGCCCTCGGTGGTGCACTTGGTATCGTGGTAAACAGCCCAATAAGCGTACACGGGTCCGTCGGTAAGCCCGTTTGCACAGATGGCAAGCTGTGCGACGAGGATCTCGTATTTCGCGGGGTAGGAGGAATCCTTCGCATTCATTGCGGCGCGGATCTTGTCGTAGTTATACAGCTCGTCAAGGCTCTGCAAAAGGAGGGTGACGTTGTCCCTGTACGCCTCGTAGTTGCTGATGTAGAATTGGTACTTCTCGACCTCGGTTTCCAGCGCCTTGTACTCGGTGAGAATATCGCGCAGGGCGTAGGTCGCCGCGGCCGCGTCGTCGATAAGGCAGGCGTCGACCTTGAAGCCGACACCCTCGAAGAGGTCGCGGTTGCCCTCGAGCACCTCGGTGACGAGGTTACCCATTATCGCATTATAGGCACTGCGCTTCCACTCGGTCATCTTGGTGAACATCACGTCCATTGCGGCGATCTGCTCACGGACGAGGGAAATTTTTGCGAGGTATTCGTTATACTCGGCGAGGCGGGCGTTGTAGACGTCCAGCTCGGCGATATACGCGTTGTAATTTGCCAGGGCGGTGTTGTATTTCTCGAGGGCGGCCTTGTACTCCTCCTCTGCCCTGAGGGCGGACTCGTACTCGTCGAGGGCGGCGAGGTATTCGTCATACTCTGCCCTTGCGTCCTCGTAAATCTTCTTCTCGGAGAGGTAGCTTGTGTATGCGGCGAGGTCGGCCTCGTATTTCGCGGCGGCGGCGAGGTATTCATCGTAGAGGATGACGCCCTGCTCGTACTCCTTATAGAGGCGGTCGTACTCCTCCTCGCCTGCCTCGATCTCGGCACGGACGGTGGGAAGGTCGTTGTATGCGAGGTTGATGAGGCGGTTTACCGTTTCGGTCGGGACGGATATATCGAGGGTGTATTCGATACGTGCCACGGTTTCGTCGGATTCGGTAACCCCGTCGATCAGCGCAAGATAGCCCTCGGGTGCGTGGGTCAGGGGGAGCGTTTGGTCACCGACGCTGACGCGCGCGGGGATCCAGGTGACACGGGTGCCGTCCTCGGCGGTGTAGGAATACTCCTGCGCGATGACGGTGAGGCTACCCTCGTGGTATTCGGTTATGACGTAGGAGGTGGTGATGCCTGCCTCGTATTTGAGGGTGACGCCGCCGTGGCGGGCGAGGTAATCGCGCTCCTCCTCGGAGATGCCCGCGCCGAGGAAATACTCGACGAGGTCGGCGGAGGTGACGGTGACGTTATGTGATGAAGCGGGGCGAGAAAGGTCGACGCTGCCCTGCCCCTCTGCCGCCGCGGGGGTAACGAAAACGGCAAAGACAAGGGTCAGAAGCAGAAGCGCCGCGGCGCACCGCGTGGTTGATCGATTATTCAATTGATTCTCCGTAAAGCTGTTTTTCTTTTATTGTAGCATATAGCTGATAAAAAATCAAGGCAATTCCCCCGCGAGGGGAGGTAAATTTTGTGTGAAATTTATCACGGGGTGGCTCTTTTTACAAAAAAGGGCCGCCGCGACGTGGTGTCGCGGCGGCGGATGCGGGATGTTTTCCGTGTGAACGATTTTGTTTTTCACGCCGTTATATTATATAATAGGAAGATTTTCTGTCGGTGCGACGGGCGCCGCGGGGCACTCACTCGTCGAGCATGATGTTGAGAATTTCCTTATCCGTGACGGTCATGCCGTCGCGGGCGAGGCGGGAGATGGAGAGGATGGTGTTCTCGACGCCCTTTTTGACGATGCCGTCGCCGCCGACGAACTGACTGCCCGCGCGGTGCATATTGTAGCCGAGGATGCCGTTTTCAACCGCGGTGGCGATCTTGGCGGCACAGCTGGCCTTCGCGCCGTCGCAGATGAGGCCCGAATCGATGGCGAGCGCGTTTACGAGGGTGTGCGCGACGTCATTGAAGTCACCTCCGTGAAGGTATGCGATGCCGCATCCCGCGCCCGCACCCGCAATGACCGCGCCGCAGTAGGCGGAGAGGGTGCCGATGCCGTGCTTGACGTGGATGGTGATGAGGTTGGAGAGGACGAGCGCGCGGTAGAGCACCTCCTCGGACAGGCCCATATCCCGCCAATAGATGACGACGGGGATGGAGGCGGTCATGCCCTGATTCCCACTACCCGAATTGATGATGACGGGCAGCTCACAGCCGTTCATACGCGCGTCGCTTCCCGCGGCGGCATACGCCTTGGCACGGGTGGCGATATCGTCCGAGTAGTGGGTGAGATACACCCTGCCGACACCGGCGCCCCAATTGCCGCGGATGCCCTCCTCGGCGATCGCCATGTTGTAGTCGATCTGGCGTTTTATGGTGTCCTTGATATCTTTGATATCAACCTCGTTTGCAAAGGTGACGATGTCCGCGACCGAGAGCTCCCTTTTCTTGACCTCGATGGCCTCGTTTATCTCCCCCTCAAAGAGGGTCTCGCCGTTACGCTCAACGAGGACGACGTTGGTGTGGCGGTTGGTGATGCGGACGAAGGAGGTGTCCGCCCCGTTATAGAGGCGCACCCCGATGTCGAAGGGGTACGGACTGTCCGAGAGGCTAAGCTCAACGGGCAGGGTCGATACGAGGTCGTGCATGCGTGCAACGTCCGCGTCGGTGACGTTCGAGATGACCTCAAGACGGGCGTCGGGATTGCCGCCGACAAGGCCCGCGATGACCGCGGCGCGGATGCCCTTCATCCCGCCCGAGTGGGGGACGACGACGCTCTTTGCATTTTTTATGATATTTCCGCTGACGGCGATCTCGACCCGCTCGGGAAATTCGCCGAGCGCCCATTTTGCCTTAGCCGCGGCGTAGGCGATGGCGATAGGCTCGGTACAGCCCATTGCGGGCACGAGCTCGTCGCGCAGGACGTTGACGTAATAATCGTACTTTTCCTTTGTCATTGTTGGCATAATATACCTCTTTACGCTTTTTCAATGATATTTTAGCACACCCCGTGCGAAAAATCAACGGTTTTGTTATTAATTAGACAAAGGATTATTTATTACTACATTGACAAACGAAGAAAAATGATGTATAATAACAATCACCCTATGGGGCCGCAATGGTTTCGACAGGGGTTTTGAGGTATGATAAGCGTAGCGCGCCGGATAATCGCGTCAAAATGTCCAAAATTAAAAAATAAACGACAACAACACTGTTGCAATGGCTGCCTAAGGGCAGTGCCGCGGCCAAAAGTGCCGCCCGTACCGCGAGGGAGGACTACGGCCCCCGCCGTGCGTCAAATCAGTAGTGCACGTGAACCGAGAGTTGCTTTTGTATCGGTCACGCATTAAAAAGCTACCCTGACGGGAGCCTGTCACTCGGCGCCCCGATGTGGGAATTCTAAAAGACTGACTGCCTACGGAGAAGGTTGTATCAATGGGCCTTTGGACACGGGTTCAATTCCCGTCGGCTCCACCAATGGAAAACAGGCACCCGCACGGGTGTCTGTTTTTTATTCCCTTTGGTGAGCCGCGGAATTGAACCCGCTCGCGCCCCTAGCGGAAAGGAACCGCCGAGCCCTGCCCTCCCGCCGACGGAAAAAGGGTCGCGGCGCGAATCGAGTTCACATTCGCCCCGCAGAGCGCGTCGAGCTTGCTCGTAAGCGGCAAGGGTGCGAATATTCGCCATAGGCGAAATTGTCGTCGGGCATCGGCTCGCATTGCGCACTATTTTCGTCCGCTTTTTTGTAAATTACTATTTACATTCTCGCACGTTTTCAATGTCGAATATGCGCGCAGAATTTAACACGGGGTGGGGGTAACGTGTAATTTTGAGCAAAGGATGAAAGCCTGATGTGCGTGTCATCCTGAGTGGAGAGCGCCGCGCGCTCGTAACCGAACCCCGAAGGGGCGTGCGAAGCACGGGATCTCGCCGTCGTAACCCGGAAGGAGAGCGCGGTAGCAAGATAGGTGCAGGACTACTGCCCTGTTCTCGCAAAGCCTCACGCTTACTCCTTCAGTCAGACGCACCGCGTCTGCCAGCTCCCTCTCGGAGGGAGCCTTTGCCCTCTCAGTCAGCCTTGCTGACAGCTCTCCCGAAGGGCGAGCCTTCACAACTCATCCGTCTTTCGCTTCGCGAAATCCACCTTCCCTCACTAGGGAAGGCTTTTTGTTTGCGTCACGCTTACCTTCTAAACAACTCATCCGAGCCGTTTGCGGCTCTTCACACATTCCCTCCCGGTTGCGTAGCAACTTTCGGGAGGCTTAACAACTCATCCGAGCCGCTTGCGGCTCTCTCCGCCATTCCCTCCCAGTTGCGCAGCAACTTTCGGAAGGCTTGACTACTCATCCGAGCTGCTTGCGGCTCTTCACCTTTTCCCTTGCGGGGAAGAATTTTTGCTTCACGCGAGGTGTTGTGGGGGCGCGTTATGTATTTTTCACAGGTGGGGCGTGGGGGAAATTTCATGAGGACTGGGTTGAGGTTTAACGGCCTTGCGAGTGATGAGAGCGAAATTAACAAATCGCACCGATAAATTTTGTATATAATTTTCTATATTTTGTCAGAAATTTAACTTATCTTTTAAAACTCATTGATTTTGCCTTTCCACTATGCTATAATTTTGGCGTGAAGCTATCCTATTTTGCACGTTATGCGCGCAGGTCTATGCGGGTGTAGCCGATGCTTCTACCCTTTTTGGACGCGGATATTTCACACCTACATACCGTTAACATCGCGCGGATGCCGCGTGTTAAAATACATTTTTGCGGAGAAAAACTATGAAAAAAAGAAGAATTGCTATAGCTTCCTTCCTTCTTATCGCAGTGCTTGTTATGGGCATCGGCTTTGCAGCCCTGACCGACAACCTGTTCATCAAGGGTGAAGCTACTCTCGCAACCACGTCTGCACAGACCGACTTCGATGAAGACGTTTATTTCATCGGCGCTGTCAAGCACGCAAGCACCGGTACTAATACAAGCGTGGACACCGCTTCCGTTGGTACTACCGATCCTGACTCTGCCACCTTCTATGTAAAGTCGCTTGGTAAGAAGGATGAGAAGGTTACCTTCAAGTTCACCATCCAGAACGACTCCACCGAGTTCGATGCGAAGATCACGCTTGACACAGGTTTCCCCACCACCACCGATGCTACTAACTTCGACATCAGCTACTCCATCGAGGAAGACGTTGTCGAAAACGAAGGCGAGATCATCTGTAAGGCGGGCGGAACCGTTGACGTTTACGTTACCGTTATACTCCTGAACACTCCTTCCGAGAATATGACCGCGGCCTTCAACGTAAATCTCACCGCGACCTCTACTCCCAAGACCTAATTAACACACTCTTGCGTTGAAACACCGTGATATTATCACGGTGAGTACATAGAAGGGAGACTGTCAAGGTGCGTCGGCTGAACATAGACAAGAAAATTGTATATACAGTAGCGATCGCCGCCCTGGCAGTCTCGCTTCTGCTGCTTTTGTTGCCCGAGGGGGTCGTCATTCCCGCCGCGGCGGCGGTGTATGCCGTGCTTGCCGCGCTAGCCTACACGTTTGTTCCGAAGAGAAGCATCCACTCTCACTACAAACGGCAGGTTTTACTTATCGTTTCGGTAGCGGCGCTGGTCTACCTGATGCTCTACTACCTGAGCGGTATTGAATACGGCTTCGTCATCTCACAGAAGGGCAACCTATCATTTCTGTCATTCGTCAGGGATATTCTTCCCCTGACGGTGATCATCCTGTCCACCGAGCTTCTGCGCACCGTACTTGTCGGTCAGAGGTTCAAGTGGTTGGCGCCGATCACCTACCTTATCGGTGTGGTATCGGTCATTGTATGTGCCGGGGGAATACCGTCGATAGATTCGCAATTCGGCTTCGCCGAGTTTTACGGTGAGACGCTATTCCCTGCACTTACGGCAAATCTGCTCTTCACCCACCTCGCGAGAAGGTACGGGATGCTTCCCGGAGCGGTATATCGGCTGATTTTGTCAACTTATATTTACATTATCCCTGTTTATTCGGACGTACCGAGGATTTTACCTGCATTCGTGATGCTTGTGATGCCAGTGCTTTTGATGCTGTTTGTCGAGCTTTTGTTCGACAAGAAGAGGCGTCGGGCGAGAGAACGGACGGGCAAGCTTTCGCTTATCCCTACGGCACTTATCGGTGCCGTGATGGTATCTATCGTGCTGCTCATCACCTGTCAGTTCCGCTACGGGATCATCGTTATCGCGACCGAGAGTATGACGGGCGAGATAAACAAGGGAGATGCGGTCGTTTTCGAATCCTATGAGCATATAGGAGAGATAGAGGAAAACGACGTTATAGTTTTTGAAGAAAACGAGAGGCAGGTTGTCCACCGCGTCGTGAAAATCGAGACGGTCAACGGACAACGGCAATATATAACCAAGGGCGACGCAAACGAGGGTGTCGATCCCGGATACCGTACCGACGAGGATATCGTCGGGGTGGTGCGCCTGAGGGTACTTTACATTGGCTATCCCAGCCTATGGATACGGGAAATATTAAGTCAGAAAGGAGGACGTTAGGATGTCTGAGGACGAGAAGCGATTGCGATTGAATTACCGAGTTGTCAGAAACAGGTGGATCAAGGCACAGGCACTCTGCCTTATCATCGCGCTGACGGTAATGCTGCTGTCGGCGGTATTCGCTATGATCTTCAACAAGACCTACTACGTCGGTTACACCGAACGGAGCGAGGTTGACTACGGCGTTCACCTAAAGGAAAACGATTTTTATAAGGATAGCTTCCTCGGCAAGGATTACGCGTACATTGCCGCGCTGATCGACAAGGTTGAGGCGAGCTTTGACTACGAGGTGGTGATGGACTCGGATGCTCCGATTGATTTCACCTATACCTACCGTGTTGACTCGGTGGTAGAAATCAAGGACATCGCCACGTCGAAGGTGCTTTACGCGCCCGTTTACAATGAAGTAGCAGAGGTGTCCAAGACCGCCAGCGGAAAGGGCGTCCTCGTCGAGGCGACCGCCCTCGTCGACTACGACAGGTATAACGCGGTGGCAAAGGAGTTCATCGACAAGTATAAGCTGAAGAACGTCAAGGCCAGCGTTATATTACAGATGGTAGTGGACGTGACGGGCAAGAGCGACAGCTTCTACGCAGAGGAGAACGTGGATTCCTACGTTTCCTCAATCTCGATCCCCCTGAACGCGGACACGCTTGAGATCACGATCACCTCGGCGACGCCGCCCGAGGGGCAGAAGATCCTCTCCTACACCACGAAGAATATTTCCGACGTGTTCAAGGTTATCGCGATCGTATTCGCCTGCGTTGCGGGTGTGATGGCGATAGTGCTTTGGCTGTTTGCATATCTTTCGAGAAATATTGACGTCACCTATGACATCAAGGTGGCGAAGCTGTTAAGAAACTACAAGTCCTTCATCCAGCGTATCAAGAGCGTCATTGACACGTCGGAATATCAGGTCGTGCTGGTCGACACGTTTGACGAGATGCTTGATATCCGCGACACGCTTCAGTCGCCCATCCTGATGCAGGAGAACGAGGACAAGACCTGCTCGCGCTTCTTTATCCCGACGGCGACGAGGTTCCTTTATCTCTTTGAGATAAAAGTCGAGGATTACGACGATATTTACAACGCGAAGGAGGCCACACCCGAGGTAGCGGAGTCCCCTGCCCCGACCGAGGCAGAGCCTGCACCCGACGTGATCGAAGAGTCCACCGAAGCGACTGCCGCGTATGTCGTCGAAGAACCCGTCGAGGAAATCGAAGAACCCGCCGAGGAAGTCGTCGACGAGGTTGCAGAAGAACCCGCCGAGGAAAACGTCGACGAGGTTGTAGAACAACCTGCCGAGGAAGCCGTCGACGAGGTTGTAGAACAACCCGCCGAGGAAGCCGCCGACGAGATCGCAGAAGAACCCGCCGAGGAAGTCGAAGAACCCGTCGAGGAAGTCCGAGAGGACGCGGAGCTTGCTGTTATGGCGTGCGCCGAGGCTGACGATGTTATCACCGAGGACGTTGAGGTTATCGCCGAGGACGTTGAGGTTATCACCGAGGACGTTGAGGTTATCGCCGAGAACGTTGAGGTCGCTCCACCTGCACCGCAGACGGTGGTGCATAACACTACCGAGCCGTCGGTAGAGCTTCCCGAGGACAGGAACAAGGATGCGCTCGTGCATCCGACGAAGTTCTGCACCCCGAGGGTCGAGGACGAGCCGAGCGACGCGGACGCAAACTCATAGTCCGCGGGGGGCCGAAATCCGAGATCCCCAGAGCGAGATCAGATGGCGGTCGTCGCACAAAACCGCAAGATTACCCCGATGAGATAACCCGTCCGTAAGATAGCGGCGTTATCCGTCACGTTAAGCCCCGGCACGGGCATATAGATTTGAAGGGAGAGTGATATTCTTGAAGCCGTTTACACGTGTATTCGCTTGGGTATTGCTCTCCCTTATGTGTTTTTCGATGTTTTACGGCTATGCCGCACTGACCGACGAGCTGTTCATCACGGGTGAGGCCACCGTCGAGGGCGGCCCGTACGAGGGCATCTACATTTCCGACGTTTCGGTCTACTCGCAAAGCAGCGCGGCGAACGTCTCCTTCTCCTTCTATAAGCCGACGAACCTCTCCGTCACCGTCAATCCGATGCGCACGGGCGGCAGCATTACCTACAAGGTAACCGTCCACAACAACACCCCCGTCACCTACTGGTATATCAAGCAGGATTTCCTCGAGGATTTCGAGTCGAACGGCCTCATCGGACAGGCGGACGGCATCACCGTCGTGACGAAGGATCACCCCAACGACACCACCGCGACCTTCAACGAGGACGACTGGGTTCCGCCTTATACCTACCGTGATTTCTACGTTACGTATACCTTCGGCTCTCTGGCGCAGAGCTATCCCGTCACCTTCATCAACTACCTGTTCGGTGTGAAGATGGACTCGGTACACGATCAGTTCCTCGCCGTCCTTAACGACATCGAGGGAACGGGCGCGTACGAATACCTGGCCGAGCAGTTCGATGAAAAGTACGCCGCCACGGGCGAGAACGTCATCGCGAACATCGGAGAGGAAAAGGAGATCTTCGACAACCTGTTCGGCCACGAGCTAACGATCACGGTCGACGGAGCCCAGGTCCCCGTCACGGTTATGGTACGGCGCGAGAACGTCGACGGCAGGTCGACGGGTGACGATTACACCGGCGGTACAGGCTGTGAATACACGGTGTATATCACGGTCGATCCGCTTGACAGCCCGACGGGCGAGGCTATCGTCTACGCCGTCTCCTACTCTAATGGCGGCGTCGCATATAACGACGACACGTGGTATCAGCTCGGCCAGCTCTACGAGGGCACGGCGGACAGGGTCGACTATGACGCGTCTACCCCCGGTCATCAGGGCGCGGTAGACGTATACAGCTGGACCGCGACACCCAACAGATATTACGCCGCTGACGGCATATCCTACCTCGTAGGACAGGAGCAGGGCGACCAGTACGACAAGCTCAAGACCCTTGAGGAAATCATGTCCACCGCCGACCAGGATATCTTCAACGATATTGACAACAGTGGTATTCTCAAGACCGTGTACGACATCATCAACAACCCTGCGAACTCGGGCAAGGCAGGCCTCGACGGTCTGCGCGAGGCGTTCTACGACGCCGCCCCGTTCTACAACGTGATGAACAACGGCCAGGAGATCAAGGTCAAGCGTAACTGCACGCGTGAGGAGATCATCCCCTTCATCATCGCTATTCAGCACGCACTCGACTACTACAACGAGGTCAACTGACCCCGAGGAAAAGTGAATATTGAGAAAGCAGGCACTCATTTAGCGTGTTATCCTTAACGGAGAACACGCGTGTGAATTGCAACCTCGCGGTTGCGTGAATTGAAAGCCGTGCTTTCATGAATTGCCTACGGCATGAATTGTGCCTATCGGCACATTGGTTGCAATTCAATTCATGGAGGAGGCGGCACGCCGACGAGAAATCATGGCGAAGCCAATTCATGATGCCTCAGCATCAATTCATTTATAAAAACGAACAGAGCAAGAATAGAAGGATTTTACTTCCTTTTACTCTTGCTCTTTCTGTTTGTATAAGAGTTTGGGCGAAGTTGCTATGCAACTTTTTGCCCATATTTGCATTTGACTGGTCAAATACGATGCTTGCACTTTTGTCAAAGTAAAAATCCTCTGCTAAGAACATCACTCATTTAGCGTGTGAGTGCCTGCTTTTGCTTTGGTGGATGGTGAATGTGCGGTATATTTTAAAATATACTTGATTTATTTTGCGCGTTGTGATAAAATTAATGTGCCACACAACTAAATATTCGCATACAAGGGTGTACTATGCCATTTTTTAGTACTTCCGTCTTTTTTCGTACCTTGTATGCAGAAAGTTGTGTGGCAGCAAAGTGAAGTGCTTAATGGAGGGTGCGTTCGCTTTGCGGACGCACTTTTTTTATTTTTCTACATTTACCCGAGGAGACGACGAAAATGAAAAGAACACGGCTGGCTATTTTTATCACGGCTTTGCTCCTGTGTGTGAGCCTTTGCATTTCGCTCACGTCCTGCATGGACAAGGATGCCTATTACACGAAAAGTGATATAGACACCCTGATTGCAGAGTTGAATGCAGAGATCAACACCAAGGCAACCGAAAACGAGCAAGCAATCGAGGCATTACGGGGCGAATATTCCGCCAAGATTGACGCGCTTGAGGCGAAGAATGGCGAAAACAAAACCGCCATCGAAGCGCTGACCAACGCTTATAATGGAAAGGTTGCTGAGCTTGAGGCTAGCAACAAGGCGAATGCCGATGCCCTTGCCGAACTCGAGGCAAAGTATGCAAAGGATCTCGAGGCTCTCAATAAGGCCGATGCGGACAACTCCGCCGATATTGAAGCGCTCAACAAGGCCTATACCGATAAGGTAGCCGAGCTCGAAGCAAGCGACAAGGCAAATGCCGATGCTCTTGCAAAGCTCGAAGCGCAGTATGCGAAGGATCTCGAGGCGCTTAACAAGGCTGACGAAGATAACTCCGCCGCTATTGAGGCACTTAACAAGACCTACACCGACAAGGTAGCCGAGCTTGAGGTTAGCGATAAGGCAAATGCCGATGCCCTTGCTGAACTTGAGGCAAAGTATGCCGCAGACCTTGAGGCGCTTAATAAGGCCGACGAAGATAATGCCGCCGCTATCGAGGCTCTCGAGGCAGAATATAATAATAAGGTAGCCGAGCTTGAAGCAAGCGACAAGGCGAACGCCGATGAGCTTGCCGCCCTCAAGGAGCAGTATGCCGCAGACGTAGAGGCACTTAACAAGGCCGACGAAGATAATGCCGCCGCTATTGAGGCGCTCGAAAAGAAATATGCCGACAAGGTAGCAGAGCTTGAGGCTAGCGACAAGGCAAATGCAGATGCTCTCGCTGAGCTCGAGGCAAAGTATGCCGCAGACCTCGAAGCGCTCAACAAGGCTGACGAAGATAATCCCGCCGCTATTGAGGCACTTAACAAGACCTACACCGACAAGGTAGCCGAGCTTGAAGCTAGCGACAAGGCAAATGCCGATGCCCTTGCTGAACTCGAGGCGCAGTATGCGAAGGATCTCGAGGCTCTCAACAAGGCTGATGCAGATAACTCTGCCGCAATTGAGGCGCTCAATAAGACTTATACAGATAAGGTAGCCGAGCTTGAAGCAAGTGACAAGGCGAATGCAGATGAGCTTGCCGCTCTCAAGGAGCAGTACAACAAGGACCTCGAAGCTCTCAATAAGGCAGATGCGGATAATGCCGCCGCTATTGAGACGCTCGAAAAGGAATATGCTGACAAGGTAGCCGAGCTTGAGGCTAGCGATAAGGCAAATGCCGATGCTCTCGCTGAGCTCGAGGCAAAGTATGCGAAAGACCTTGAGGCACTCAATAAGGCCGATGCGGACAACTCCGCCGCTATTGAGGCGCTCGAAAAG
>JAZODF010000017.1:0-22682 GCA_045596865.1 Eubacteriales bacterium | reverse complement strand
TTCTCTTAATTTCTCCACAGTTTTGTCCTTCCAAGGCACAGCTTTTTCCTCCTTACACGGATTTTTCTGTACCTTTATTGTACCACAAAACTGTATACCATCCTGTTGCACTACCTGTATACTATCTTACTACACTGTACACTCCCGGACGGTCCGATGAGAGTGCAATAAAAAACGAGGCAAAAAAGAGGCAACCAAGCCCGACAACCACCCGCGACATTCTTATTATTTATCCATGCTCGGTCACGGACCGTCGAGGACGCCGGTCCCTACAAACGGGTGCTTGCGCCGAATGGATTTGGGTTCAATCCTCCTCGGTATCGTTGAAGTAATCCCTATCGAAAAACTCGGAGAGGGTGATGCCCGCGCCCTCGCAAAACCGCTTTACGGTAATAACCTTCGAGCATTTTGTGCGCCCCTTGATGAGGTCGTATATTGCCGACGGTGACATCCCGCCGCCGAGGGAAATATCGCATACGTTGCTCGACCGCTCCTCGCATATTTCCTCGATTCTCTTTATTATCGCATCATTTAATTTCATTGATTTACCCTCATTTTTGTGGAGTTCCACAATTATTATAGGTATTTATGAAATAATTATCTCGTGGAGTTCCACGATATTGACAACCTTAGTGAGGGAAGGTGCCACGGTAAAGCCGTGGCGGATGAGTTGTAAAATCTCCCCTGCGTAATAAAGCGATGCTACGTCAAGCCTCCCCTGCGCAAGGGGAGGCAACGTTAGCCTTCCCTTGTGAGGGAAGGTGGATTTCGCGTAGCGAAAGACGGATGAGTAGTCCTCGTAGCCTCCCGAAAGTTGCTGCACAACTGGGGAGGGAGGCTACGGTGTCGGTCCCGACAAACGGGTTTTCTACGCGCCAAATTGAGGCGGCTATCCCGACGAAACGTTGCGTTTTTTGCTATTTACTCCGCTGTTTTCTTGGGCTCGAGGTGGCGGGACAATGGCATACGGCGGATGACGAGGTTGACGTAAAGGAGGCAGAGAAGGGCACAGGCGGTGCCGATAACCGCGAGGACCTGTTGGGCGTAGACCCCCTCGATACCGAGGAAGGCGTTGCCGCTTTCCTGAATGAAATTCACCAGCGGGCGCACCGCCAGCGTTGCGAAAAAGCCCGAAAATCCACCAACGGTGTAGAGGATGGCAACCGCGCCCGACCGCTTCTCGGGTGCGACGTAATCGTAGATGAGGTTGACCTGACCGCTATTCGTCGCGGCGAGTGTCACGGCGTAGAGCATGTGGTAAATGATATACCCGACACGCCCGAAGAACACGAGTGCGAGGAAGCCGACCGCAATCGCGACGAATCCAATCGAGATCGAGCGTGAGAACGACCGCCTGTCACCGTATGCGCCGATGGGGCGGGAAACGACGGCGCGCACTATCGCATACGCCACCGACAAAACCGAAACGAACGTCATCGAGAAGCCGAGCTCCTCGAGCTGATAGGTGCCGAAGAAGGGCGTCGTCGCATATAGCGTCACGTACCAGAGGATGAATAGCGGCAGTATCGTCAGCGTCGTTTTGTCGCAAATGGCACCCGTGATGCGCCCCGTTCCGCTTTCCGCGGGTGTTTTTATCTCGGTCGACTTCTCCTTCATAAGGCAGAGAAGCACCGTGTCGATCACCGTCAGAAGGGCGATGATCCCCCCGCAAATAACGAACGCGAGGTTGAGCCGCCCGCTCGCCTCCAGAGTGTCGATAAGCACGCCCATCGACATTGTGAACACCATCCCCGAAATCAGCGAGATGATCTCACAAATTGCGGAATACCGTCCTCGCTTATCCTCGTCGACGAGGTTGCGAATCCACACCACCCTCGGCGAGAATGCAACGTTGATGAGAATCTGCCCGAGCAGTAAAAGCGTGACGAACACACCCGTGCGCACCCCCGTCGGCAGGTTTATGCCCGGCATGGCGTAAAGCGCGGTGAAGCACAGCTGATTAAGCAGGCTCGTCGCGATAACGAGCCGCTTCGCCCGCATCCCCGCGGGAAGGAAGATCGCCACGATCTGAAACCCGCACCCGAGCGAGAGAAAGGAGGTAACCACGCCGATCGTCCCGTCGTCGAGGCCCATCTCGCCCGCGAGCTTTGCAAGGTAGGTCGTGCCCACGAGAATGGAGATAAAGTACTCCACCGCGGCTACGATTATTGAAAATATCCGTGACGCCTTGTATTCGTCCTTCCGTGCATCCATTTCGCACCTCACACTCTCCCCTGGGGGGAGGTATTTTCAAAGCAAGTCTAGCACAACCGACGGGTAAAGTCAACGGGTTTTCAAAAAAAGCACGCGCTAAAAAATTCTTTTTTGTCTGATGACGAATGGGTGGTCACGATCCGAAAAATTCTGTCCCGTTTTCGTAATAGCCTTGACACGAAAAGTGAGGTATGCTAAAATTGAGTAAAACAATAGGGGGAGGTTAAAATGGATATTTCTTCATTTGGATTCGTTACGGTTGCCGCCGCGGATTCCGCACCGTGGGCAATCGAGGCCGCCGAGCTCGTCTGCTCGGGCGGGGATGACGGGCAAACGCTCGAGCGGGCGATAAGCATCGCCGTCGAAACCGGACGCGGAGTTTACCTATATAACGGAACCTATCATATTGAGAACCTCTGTGAACGAAAGGACGGCGGACCTCGCGCCGCGATCGTCATACCGCGCTGCGGAAGGGAACTTGCGATAATCGGGCAGAGCTTTGCTCTTCGCAACACGGGCGGAGTACAGATCTCTGTCAGCGCGTCAGCGCTCACGGACGGGGCGGACATTATCAGGACCGAGTGGTGTGACCGCGGAATCGGGAGCGGCTCCTCGCTGAGGCTTGAGAATATCAGCATCACCCTCTCAAATAACCGCCACGCCGTCAGATGTATCGACCTTCGCAGATGTGACCGCCCCGAGCTTAAAAATATACGTCTGTGCGCCTATCGCGATATGAACGCGGGGCTTGGCAACCCACCGCCAATTGCCGCGCGCGGATGTATCGGTCTGACGATGACCGACGGAAGCAATCACGGTTTTTCAAGCTACGAAAACATAGTCGCATCCGGCTTCTACGAGGGCATACAGGTCGGCGGAGAGCACGTGCTGATGCAAAATTGCGGCACGATAATGAACTACTACGGCTACACCTTCGGGGCGTATGAAACGCATTGCGGCTCAAACCACCCCATCACCCTCATTCAATGCTGTGACGAGCGCAACGTCTGCCTGCCATTGTTCGATGATTGCGGCGACGATGACGGAAACGGCGGAAGGCTTCACGGCGGACAGGAGGTTACGATGATCTCCTTCAACATTGAGCGCCTTGCGGCGCAGACCCCGGGCGGAGTGCTTGGTGACAGTATGCGTGAAGCCGTCCCGGGAAGATTTTGCGGCAGGATCGAATTTACCGCACAGCCTGCGTGGTGCCATACCAATACCGTGGATTTCAGGCTCTGGGAGCCTGACGGCTCGGGTAAAGGCTTTATCTCTCGCAATATGACTCACAGAGAAGCGGTAAGCACCGCAGAGCGACTTTCCTATTATCCCACCCCGATGCAGAAAGTCTACGATACCGACCTTTGCAAAATGCTCGTTTGCACCGACCCCGAAAATCGAATCTGGGTCGATATGAACGGTGAGCGGGTTTGATCCGTGCGGAAAACGCTTCGTCACCGATATTGCCCTTCGCGGGTTTTAGGATAATACAATACACAAAAAACGGAGATGCCTTTCATCTCCGTTTTTTTATAGAAAATCAGCTATTCGCATCGGTATTTGCTTTTGTCTGCTTTTTTTGGACAGACTTCGGACTGCGAATCAAAACACCGTCTGGGGTCAGAATGACCTCTACCCTTCTATCAAGATTTAAGCGATCTCGATATTCTTTTGGGATGACAAGACGACCGAGGGAATCTATTTCTTTTATTATTCCAATAGGTTCATTCATTTTTTGCTCCTCGTTTGAATTAAAAAAGAATTTGACATTCATAAAATGTCATATATTGAAGTATAACACAATATAATATTTTTGTCAATCACCGAATGTCAAATGAGGATAAAAATATGTTCAAAAACAAAAATGACGGCAGGAACAATATCTGCGGCGGGCGGATAAGGGAGCTTCGCCTTGGATACGGCTCACGTCTGTCGCAACGCGCTCTTGCCGATAAGATGCAACTTATAGGGATCGATCTCGACAAAAACGCCATTCAACGCATTGAGTGCGGCAAACGCTTCGTCACCGATATTGAGCTTCGCGGGTTTGCGGAGATATTCGGCGTGACCCTCGACGAGCTTGTTCGTGCCGTTGACTGAATTATCATAACGAAAAGGCTGAGCCATCGGGCTCAGCCTGCTTTTATTTTGTTCCGATACCCGCCGTCAGCCTGATGATGAGGGCGGTGTCGTCGGGCTGGACCTTTGCCTCGTGGGCGGCCTTGTTGCGGACCGTTGCGCCGCAACGGTCACAGCGGTGTATGATGACGTAGCCCTTTTTGGGGTCGGGCTCGGCCTTCACGGGGCGGAGAATACCGCCGCAGGGGTTTGCCCTGTCGCCCGGGTTTATATCAACGTGCAGGGAGCAGAGGCAAAAGGGGCAATGGTTGCGCGAGGTGTAGCCAAGGGGCAGGACCTCCTTGCCGCAATTCTTGCACACGAAGCCCGAATCGTTCTTTGAAAATCTCTTATTTTCCATACTTCTCCGTATTTTACCGCCCACCCGTGTCAAAAATAAGGGCGGGAGGTGTTATGAAAAGGGTATTTGGAATATTGTTCGTTTTACTGATCGCGCTCGCGCTCGGTATGTCGGTCGGCGAGCTGCGTGAGGAGGGGGTGTCTATGCGCCTCGCTTGCGAAAAAACGCACCGTTTATACACGGCGACCGCCTTCTCTTCGTGCAGTCCTCGCGGCGGCGGTTATTCTCACCCACACCCGCAGGAGGTGCGAAAATGACGGCCGGTGCGACCTTGTGCAATGCGCCTGCGGGAGGTGCGAAAATGACGGTTAGTGCCACCCCGTGTAACGAAATCGCTATAATTTCGGTGCAAAATCCGCCGCGGAAAACGGCAAGGGCGGCGTCACTTGCCCACGCAGAAGCGGGAGAAAATGTCGCTCGTCACGCTTTCGGACACGCTACGGCCGTCGAGCTCGCCGATTGCGCCAAGGGCAAGCTCCACGTCGGAGGATGCCGCATCGACGGGCATACCCGCCTCGAATGCCGAGAGGGCAGCGTCTACAAGCGCCATTGCCCGCGACAGGGCGGAATGCTGGCGTGCCGAGGCTACGACCGCGTCGGTGGACACCGATATACGCTCGTCTGTGAAAAGCCTGTCGACAGCCTTTGCTAGGCGGTGGATAACCTCCACCTCCTCTTCGAGGGCGGAGCACTCGATAACCTCGTCGAATAACCCCTCAACGAGGGTGCGGTCGAACTCTCCCGTGGCGGAGTCCGCCTTGTTGAGGATACATATCTTCGCCCCCTGTGCGGCGACAACCGCGCTGAGGACGTCCTCGTCCTCGCCGTCAAACGGGCGGGACAGGTCAAAGGTCGCAATGATCAACTCGGCACAGGTGATGCGCGACACCGACCGCTCAATACCGATACGCTCGACGTCGTCGGTGCCCTCACCGTGGCGGATTCCCGCCGTGTCGGTCAGGTGCAGCATAACCCGCCCAAGGGGCACGCTCCGCTCAAGCAGGTCGCGCGTCGTGCCGGGGATGTCGGTGACTATCGCCGCGTCCTCCCCGACGAGCAGGTTGTATAGGGTCGACTTGCCGACGTTCGGCTTGCCGCAGATGACCGCGCGGATGCCCTCGCTGATCGCGCGACCCGTGCGATAGGTCGCAATCAGTCCCGAAAGCTCGGTGCGGATACCCTTAAGCGCGTCGACGATCTGTTCGTCGCTGAATTCGCCGAGGTCCTCCTCGGGGTAATCGATCCGCGCGTAAATCGAGCCGAGCAGGGAAACGAGCCCCCCGCGAATGCCCTCGATCCTCTCGCGCAGGCGGTCTCTCGCGGGCGCCGCCGACAGGCGTATCTGCTCGTCCGAGCGGGCGTCAAGCAGGCTGCCGATCGCCTCCGCGTCCGTGAGGGTCAGCCGCCCGTTTATGTACGCGCGGCGGGTAAATTCACCCGCCGTGGCAGGGCGCGCCCCCGCGGCAAACAGCGCCTCTAGCACCCGTGAGGTGATGAGCACGCCGCCGTGACAGGATATCTCCACCACGCACTCACCCGTGTAGGAGTGGGGCGCGGGGAAAACGGTGGCAAGGCCGTCGTCGATTCTTTCCTTATTATAAATAATATACCCGTACGTTTGCACGCGCGCGGGGAGCGTGTCGACCGCGCGGCCGGACATCGGCTCGAAAACGCGGCCGAGGATCTCGAGCGCCTCGGCGCCCGACATACGGATAATCGCAACCCCACCCTTGCCGGGTGGGGTGGAGATTGCAGCTATTGTACCTTGCATTACTTGATTCCGTCGTCGTCCTCGTCGGTGACGATCTCGTCCGACTCATCGGGAACGGTGGTGGAAACGGTAACCGTCTCGCCCTCCTCGTCAACGCTGACGCTCTCGTCAACTGCGGCGACGCTTGCGGTGAGGTCGTCCTCGTCGGTTGCGAACTCCTCTGCAAGGGGGGTGGTCTTTACCTCCTCCTTCTCCTCGAAGATGCCCTCGGGCTTCTTGTCGGTAAGGAAGATGACGATCTTTCTCGAGCCCTCGGAGCCGATCGAGTTGGTCGAAACGCCCTCGATGCCCTGGATCTCGGAGTGGATGATTCTTCTCTCGTATGCGCTCATCGGCTCGAGCATTACGCTACGGCGATTCTTCAGCGCCTTCTGTGCCATTCTTCTTGCAAGGGCACGGAGGGTGGCCTCTCTCTTCGCACGGTAGCCCTCGATGTCGATGGTGACGCGGCTCTTGTCCCTCTCACCCTTTGCATTCTTTCTCGCGCAGGCGAGGTTTGCAAGATACTGAAGGGCGTCGAGAGTGTCACCGTGGTGACCGATAAGGGTGGATGCGTCCTCACCCGAGATGTTGATGCGTCTGGTGCCGTCCTCGCAGGAGTAGAGCTCCGCGGTGGCGTTAAGACCGATGTCGGAAATGAGGGTGGTGATGAAGTCGAAGGACATATCCTCGCCTGCCTCAACCTCGCGGCGCTCCATCTTGAGCTCGGTCTCGGGGATCACGGGCTCCTGGGGCTTCGACTCTCTGTTTTCGGGGCGGGACTTCTTCTTGTGCTTCTTCTTTTTCTTCTGGGGTGCGCTTGCGCCCTCCTCTGTGGGTGCGCTCTCCTCGCGGACCTCCTTCGGCTCTTTTGCCTCGGGCTTGTTCTCGCGGGGCTTGCGGTCGCGCTTATTGTTATTCTTTCTGTCACCGCGGCTCCGTCTTTCCTCACGGTCGGGAATCTCGATGTACGCTCTAACCTGTGCGGGCTTAACACCGATGATACCGAAGATGCCGCGCGAGCCCATGTGGACGATCTCGTAATTAACGTCGTCAAGCTCACCAACGCCGAGTGCGGCGCGTGCGTTTTCCTTAGCCTCGGCAACGTCCTTGCCGGTGGCCAATACTTCTTTAATCATTCTGTTTACCTTTCTTAATCCTTGATCTCGGGCTTGTCCGAGCTTACGTTCTTGCTTGATCCCTCTGTCTTGGGAACGGGCGGGAGCTCATCGTAATCGTCGTCGTCAATATAGTGGAGCGAGCGATACTTGGGTCCCGATTTTGCGGCGACTCTCTGCGCCTTTTCTGCCTCCTTCTGCTGGCGGCGAATCTCCTTGATCTCCTCCTCGGTGAACTTCGGAATCGGCCAGATCTTCGCAATGATGAAGGAGGTCAGCAGTCCGAGCAGCGACTGGTAGATCCAGTAAAGACCCAGCATTCCCGAGAAGGAGAATGCGATAAAGAGGGTCATGGCGGGCATCATAATGTCCATCATCTTCATGGTGGACTGGGTCTGCTTATCCGCCTCGGTGGTGCCGTTCGGGTTGCCGTTGAACTTTCTCATCAGCCACATGGATAACCACTGTGCCGCGGCGGCAAGTATGGGAATGATGCAGAGGATGGAGATGTTCTTGATGCTCGGTGTAGCGGCGAGGTTAACGCCCCAGAGCATGAAGTTGGGGATGGATGCGTACTCGATGCCGTAGCTCTCGATGTATGCGGCTCTTGCATCCGCGCTCTCAATGGCGGAGAGCTTGGTCTTTCTTGCCTCCTCCTTCTCGATCCAGCCGAGCTGTGCCTCGGTGAGCTCGTCACCGCCGTCGCGCTTTGCGATAAGCTCGGTGATATAGGAGGGCATGGTATAACCGTTGTCGACGTAGTCGCGGATATCACCGACGAGGGTGATCTCCTTTACCTTGAGAGTCTTTTTAAGGTTTTTGTACGCCTTGTCGCTGCCCTTCTTTTCCTTGTCCTTATTGAAGGAGTCGATCACGCTCTGCTTCTGCTCCTCGGTGTCGGAGGAGAAGTCGAGGTAAAGACGGAAGGAAAGGTCGGTGCGGGTGATCTCCTTTACGTCCTCGTCGGTGGTGATACCGTAGTGAGCGAGGAAGTCGGCGTACTCCGAGTCGGTGACCGACACGGATTCGTAATTGTCCTTGTAGTCCTTGAAGGTCTCGGTGGGCTTCGCAATATAGGAGAGCGGGCCCTGAATTACGGTGTAAAGGAGCATGATGATCGGAAGCTGGATAAGCAGGGGAAGACAGCCCGACATGGGGTTGTAGCCCTCCTTCTGCTGGAGCTCCATGATCTCCTGCTGCTGCTTTTGCATGGTGGGCTGATCGGTCCTGCCCTTGTACTTAGCCTTGATGAGCTCGATCTTGGGGGTGAGCTTCGCCATCTTGACCTGATTCTTCTGCTGCTTGATGGAGAAGGGGAGGAATACGATCTTGAAGATCAGCGCGTAAAACAGGAGCGCAAGTGCGTACGTACCCGTAATGGTGTTGAAGAAACGCATCATCGCGCCGAGCGCTGTGTAAAGCCAATCAAACATTGTTTAATCCTTTGTGTGTTTTTCGTCCGTGGTGGTGTGATCCGCTTGCTCTGTCGGTCGCGGGTTTCGAAATCCTCTTTCGGGCACGGGGTCGTATCCCCCGCGGCAAAACGGGTTACAACGAAGTATGCGCCATATAGTGAGGATGAGCCCGACGAAGAAGCCACGTTTTTGAAATGCCTCAATCGCGTAGGATGAGCAGGTTGGCGTAAATCTGCAACAGGGCGGCTTTAGCGGGGAAATGAATTTCTGATACAGGCGGACGAGCCATATCATCACGTGTTTCATTTCACGTCAAACATACCGAGCCTCGTCAATGCACCCTCGAGCTGTTGTTTAATCTCGGTGCTCTTCATATTCACGGCGGCGTGCCGTGCGGCAATGACGATAAGGAAGCCGACCTTCATCGGTCGCTCCTTTTCAATGAGGCGTAGCGCCTCACGCATGATCCGTCGGCATCTGGAGCGCGTGACCGCGGTGCCGAGGGTCTTGGACGTCGTGAAGCCGATACGGTTCACGATCTTCTTCTGCGGGTGCGACCTTGCAAGCCGCCTCGCCGCGTAGTCGGGTAGGATATAAACCGCGAGGGCCGATGTCACTGCTCTCTTACCCTTTGAATACGCCTTCGAAAACAAATGGTTTTCACAAATAGCCTTGAATTTCATAAAAAACTCCATTCAAACAAAAACCCCGATAAATAGCCGAGGGGGCGTTTACCGAGGGTTTTGTTGATGTCACTCTGGTGACCGTCACTTTCGTGACCGTTTCGCCGTCAATTAGTAGGTGAGTCTAGCTCTTCCCTTGGCGCGTCTTCTCTTAAGAACCTTTCTTCCGTTAGCGGTTGCCATTCTCTTTCTGAAACCGTGTTCCTTTTTTCTCTGTCTCTTCTTGGGCTGGTAAGTTCTCTTCATGATTTGCACCTCCTTCGTCAAAAATTAACATCTTTAAGCGTATTCATATTAACGCAAGGTATATTATAACCGATAGATTTTAAATTGTCAAGTGATTTTTTAAATATTTTTATATATAGGGAGAGAGGGGGAACTACGTTAAGCCTCCCCTGCGCAATAAAGCAAGACGATGTAGCGTTAAGCCTCCCCTGCGCAAGGGGAGGTGGCATACGAGCGACTGCGTCGGCGAGTATGGCGGTAGGGTCGTTTTCAGGCCGCAAGCGACTATGTTAGCTTTGATTATCATTCGAGTTCTGCCGACCCTTCCGTCACGCGATTTACAAGTAAACCGCGCGACACCTCCCCTTACGCAGGGGAGGCTTGACCTCTCCGCTACGCTCCGAGGGGCTTCCAAAAGCATTAATTTGCAAACAAAAATGTGTATACCATCATCTTGCACACTTGTTAACAATCTTGCTCTTGACAGAGGACGCCGGTCCCTACAAATCGATGTGATTCGCACCTCGCCGCGAGGACGCCGGTCCCTACGAAAAAATCCCCTATTCTTTGACAAACTCTCCGCACGCGCTTGACAAGCGCGCGAACATCTGTTAAAATAATAGAATGAAAAGTGTTGCCACTTGCAAAATCTTCGTGAAGGGCGAGCCGCTCGCACGCCGAAAACGCAGGGGATGACACAAACAAACGGAGGTTTTATGAGAAAGGATATTGCAAAGATCCTCGTCACCGAGGAGGAAATCGACGCTATCACCACGCGTCTCGCCGCCGAGATCGACAGGGACTACGCCGACCCCGACAAGCACCTTATTCTGCTCTGCATCCTGAAGGGCTCCATCGTCTTTATGGGCGAGCTGATGAAGAAGGTTACCGTTCCCGTTGAGATCGACTGTATGAAGGTTTCGTCCTACGGCGCGGGCACCGTCACCACGGGCTCGGTCAACATTCACCTTGACCTCGTGCGCCCCGACCTCGACACCTGCGACATTCTCATCATCGAGGACATCATCGATTCGGGCGTCACCCTCTCCTACCTCACGAAGTACCTTATCGGCAAGGGCGTTCGCAGCGTCAAGACCTGCACCCTTCTCGACAAGCCCTCCCGCCGCCGCGTGGCCTTCAAGCCCGATTACTGCGGTACCGAGATCCCCGACGAGTTCGTCGTCGGCTACGGTCTTGATTACAACGAGCGCTATCGCGCCCTCCCGTACATCGGCGTGCTCGATCCGTCTGTCTATTCGGGCGAATAATGTCTACCTTCGCAATCTACACCCTCGGGTGCAAGGTCTCGCAATACGAGTCCGAGGCTATTGCCGAAGCTCTCTTGGCGCGCGGATTGTCCCGTGCCGAGCCGTCCTCACCCGCGGATATCTTCATTATAAACACCTGCACCGTCACGGCGGAGAGCGACCGCAAATGCCGTCAGGTCATCCGTCGCGCCATCTCGCTTAACCCCGCGGCTATCGTCGCGGTCTGCGGCTGTTATTCACAGCGCGCGGCAGGGGAGGTCGCGGCAATCGACGGCGTCGATATCGTCATCGGCACCGCGGACAAGCTATCCCTCGTCGATCTGACCCTCGCATACCTTAACGGCGAGAGGGAGGGGAAGTATATCAGCGCACCCCCGCTCGACGGCGCGAAGTTCGAGAGAATGTGCGTCACCGACGCGCCCCGTACCCGTGCCTACGTCAAGATCGAGGACGGGTGCGAATCCCGCTGTGCCTACTGTGCCATCCGTCACGCCCGCGGTCCCGTCCGCTCAAAACCTATGGATGACGTTATCGCCGAGGTCGAGGGGCTGTACGCCCGCGGCACGCGCGAGGTCGTCCTCACGGGTATCGAAACGGGCTCCTACGGACGCGACCTCGACGGGGTCGACCTCGCGGGTCTTATCCTCGCGCTTGATGCGCGCGGCAGCTGTGAGCGGCTGCGCCTCGGCTCTTTAGCACCCGAGCTTGTGGGTGCCGATTTCATACACAGGGTCGCCTCTGCGCGCATCCTCGCACCCCATTTCCACCTCTCGATGCAATCCGGCTCGGACACCGTGCTCCGCCTCATGCGGCGCAGATATACTGCCTCCCGCGCGATCGAAACCATGGCTCTCTTCCGCGAGAATTTCGAGGACGTTCAATTCACCACCGACCTCATGGTCGGCTTCCCCGGCGAGACCGAGGAGTGCTTCCTCGAAACGCTCAATTTCGTAAGGCAGGCGCGCTTCCTTGACGCGCACGTGTTCGTCTATTCCGAGCGCGAGGGCACCGACGCGGTGAGCTTCGACGGCTCCGTGCCAAAGGCGGAAAGACGCCGCCGCGCAAGGCTCCTCTCGGGGGAGGTCGCACGCATAAGGGATGAGATCTTAGACGGCATCGTTGCCGGAGAAAAACCCCTTTCCTGCATCCTCGAAACCGAGGAGGAGGGCACCTATACCGCCCACTCGGACGAGTTTATCGAGGTGCGCGTCGCCGCCCCCGAAAAAAGGCAGGGCGATCGGGTTAAGGTGGTACCCGTGTCACATAAAAACGGAATCGTGACGGGAATCCTCCTTGAAAATGAATAACGAAAAAGCAAATAATTATTTACATTTGGAGATACGAAAAATGGAAAACACTAAAAAGACAATGGACAAGATCGTCGCCCTCTGCAAGACGCGCGGCTTTATCTTCCCCGGCTCCGAAATTTACGGCGGCCTTGCAAACTCCTGGGACTACGGTCCCCTCGGCGTTGAGTTCAAGAATAACGTAAAGCGCGCCTGGTGGCAGAAATTCGTGCAGGAATCCCGCTACAACGTCGGTCTTGATTCGGCTATCATCATGAACCCCGAGGCATGGGTTGCATCCGGTCACGTCGGCGGCTTCTCCGACCCCCTCATGGACTGCAAGGGCTGTAAGGCACGTCACCGCGCCGACAAGCTTATCGAGGACTACGCCTTCGAGCACGGCACGAACGATAACCCCGCGGGCTGGTCGTTCGAGCAGATGGCGGACTTCATCAAGGAAAAGGGCATCGTCTGCCCGCAGTGCGGCGGCAACGATTTCGCCGACATCAAGAAGTTCAACCTCATGTTCAAGACCTTCATCGGTGTCACCGAGGACAGCCTCAACACCGTTTACCTCCGCCCCGAGACCGCACAGGGCATCTTCGTCAACTTCTCCGCGGTACAGCGCTCCACGAGAAAGAAGCTCCCCTTCGGCGTGGCACAGATCGGTAAATCCTTCCGTAACGAGATCACCCCCGGTAACTTCGTCTTCCGTACCCGTGAGTTCGAGCAGATGGAGCTTGAGTTCTTCTGCAAGCCCGGCACCGATCTCGAGTGGTTCGCATATTGGAAGGACTACTGCCACAAGTGGCTGCTTAACCTCGGCATGAAGGCGGAGAACCTTCGCCTTCGCGACCACGATCCCGACGAGCTCTGCTTCTATTCCAAGGCTACCACCGACTTCGAGTTCCTCTTCCCGTTCGGCTGGGGCGAGCTTTGGGGAATTGCCGACCGTACCGACTACGACCTCGGTCAGCACCAGACCCACTCGGGCAAGGATATGACCTACTTCGATCAGGAAACGAACGAGCACTACATCCCCTACGTTATCGAGCCCTCGCTCGGTGCCGACCGCGTTGCGCTTGCATTCCTCGTTGACGCGTATGACGAGGAGGAGCTTGACGGCGGCGACGTCCGCGTCGTTCTTCACCTCCATCCCGCCCTCGCACCCGTCAAGGCGGCCGTCCTCCCCCTCTCGAAGAAGCTCTCCGAGAAGGCACTCGAGCTCTACGACGAGCTCGCGAAGGAGTTCCCCGTTGACTTTGACGAAACCGGCTCGATCGGTAAGCGCTATCGCCGCGAGGACGAGATCGGTACCCCCTTCTGCATCACCTACGACTTCGATACCGAGAACGACGGTTGCGTAACCGTCCGCGACCGCGACACCATGGAGCAGGTTCGTATCCCCATGGCAGAGGTCAAGGAGTATATCAGATCGCGTATCAAGTTCTGATTTTTCGGAGTTTTCGTAACGCTGAATTTTCGGGCGGAAATTCTTTCGCCGGGCGCACCGCCACACGGCGGGCAAGCGCGGCGGCAAGGCCGACAAACGGCACCCACGCGCAACGATAAATAAAAAGGAAATGCGCCCTCGGCTACACGGTCGGGGGCGTCCTGATAAAATGAAAGAGCTACAAAAAATCGCCTCCTTCACCGTCGACCACGATAAGATCACGGCGGGAATTTACGTCTCGCGCATCGACGGCGACGTGACGACCTACGATCTTCGCACCCGCGTGCCCAACGCGGGCGACTATATGGACAACCTGACGATGCACACGGTTGAGCATCTGTTTGCCACCTACGTCCGCTCCTCCGCGCTCGGTCCGCGCGTCATCTACTTTGGACCGATGGGCTGTCAGACGGGCTTTTACCTCCTCGTGCGCGACGCGGAAAATCGCGAGGTGCTCGACACCGTCCTTTCCGTCCTTCGACTGATAATTGCACACGAGGGGCCTGTCCCGGGTGCATCCCGCACCGAGTGCGGCAACTATAAAAACCTCTCCCTCGCCCCCGCGAAGGAGGAGTGCGCCCGCTATCTCGCCGCCCTCGAGGCGAAGGATAACACCTTCGAGTACCCCGCCTGAAAAAAAGCGAAAGCCGCGTGATAATCCGCGCCGTTTTCTGTTAGAGTCGCACTAATCACCCGCCTGAAAATTTACACGGGGTGGGGTATATCCGCCAAAATGTAAACAACGATTGACAAAAGGTAAATGAAAATGCAGAACAAGTGTGATATTGGAATCATCGGCGCAATGGAGCCCGAGGTAATGGGGCTTATCGGCGCGCTTGAAAACCGCACCGAGGAGAAATTCGGCTCGGTCAGCTTCTTCGTCGGCGACCTCTACGGCAAGCGGGTCGTCGTCACCCGTTGCGGAATCGGCAAGGTCTTCGCCGCCATCGCGACCGAGGCAATGATAGTCCGCTACTCTCCCCGCCTCGTTGTGAATACGGGCGTCGGCGGTGCCATTGACCCTACGCTCCGTCCGCTTGACGTTGTCTTTGCCGACCGCCTTGTCCAGCACGATATGGACACCTCCGCTCTCGGCGACCCGAAGGGGCTCGTGTCGGGCATCAACGTCATCTACTTCAATTCCGACCCCCGCGCGATTGAGATCCTCTCTCGCACCGCGGCGGCAAATTCCTTCTCGCACAAGGTCGGCACGGTTGCCACGGGCGACCGCTTCGTCTGTGATATGGATGACAAGCGCCGTATCAGCTCGGACTTTGGTGCCTCCGTCTGTGAGATGGAGGGCTGTGCCGTTGCCCAGACCGCTTTCGTAAACGGCACCCCCTTCGTCGTTGTCCGCGCCATTTCGGATAGCGCCGACGGCAGCGCGGAAATGGAATACTCGCGCTTCCTTCCCGAGGCGGCGCGCATCTCCACCGCCCTCACCCTCGCCCTCGTACGGGAATATTAACTGCGACTGCCCCCTTCCCCTTGTCGGGGGGTATTGACCGCGACCAACCCCGGATAAAGCGGATCGCTGTACCCATCCTTCCGCCCCCTTACATATCTAAACTAAAAAAGGTAGCCGATTTTGGCTACCTTTTTTACTTATTTTTTCTCGTCGCGTGTAAATTCAATCAGCTCGTCAATACGGCAATCGAGTGCGTGGCACATTCTGTCAAGCAGGTCGCTGTCGTACCGAACAACCTTGTTTTTGTAATAATTATCTACGATATGAAAACGGATACCCGTCCTCTTTGCAAGCTCGTACCTTGTAACTTTGCGCTCCGCGAGCGCCTTGTCGAGTGTCAGCTTGATCATATATTCACTCCCTTTCGATATATATTTTAATAAACATATATTCGCTTGACAGCTCCCTTTCACAAGGGAGCCTTTATTTTGTGCTCGTGGAAGGACGGTCAATTTTCAACAATCACGCCCTCGTAATTTCGATTTTCACGATAAGAGTGCCTTGTGCGGCGGCGATGAATGCGCGGTAATGCCCGTTTCGGTTTGCGGCGGTTCCGTCGAGATCAATTACCCTTCCGTTCGTTGTATATCTGCATACCCACCCGTCGTAGGATATTGCCAATGAATGCTCACCGACCGTAATTTCGGGTGAGGCCTCCCCGTCAAAGCAAAATGCGGGAAGGGTATATCCGAGCTCACCGTCGCCCTCGACCGTGATGGACACACCGTTTTCGTTTACCCCGTAATGCTCCTTGACAACGTGGTTATCCTCAAATTTGCACAGAAGCGTCGCCGAAGCACTATCCCCGTCCGCGACGGTATTTACCACCTCGTGCATTGCTCCTTCCTCCGTGCCGAATCGCCAACCCTCTCCCTCGCGAATTGCGGGACACATTGAAAATGCAAAGGGCTCCTTGACGTCAACCGAATATTCGGGCTCCCTCGGGCAGGGACAGGAAAGACAGATTGCCGACGGCGCACCCTCCCTGTGCACTCTGCCAAGCCCGCTTGCATCGTAATGGGGATCGGCGTTGGTATCAAATTCAAGAGCGTAGCCACCGCTCTTCAAGAAGAGCTTGTGAAAATGATACGAGGTCTGAAATGCAACCGACTCGTGAGCGGGGGATATGCCCGTCGGTATCGAGTCGTCGCAAAGGAGATACGCGGCGTAAAGATTCGATGCCACCGTGATCATATACTTGTCGAAATACGCGTATTTCTCACATCCGTATTCGGTTTCTGTGGGAAACCTGTTTTTGATATGACGGATCGGGCTCTTGTCAAGCCAATGCTCGGTAACGTCGAGCGCGCGGGCAACCGCGGATTTAAAGGCCCCTGCAAGCTCGGTATTTCCTTCCTCTCTATATCTTTTTGCCTCGTATTCGAATAAAAGCATCATCCACGCTTCGTTGTGCAGAAACTGATTGCTTCGTCCGCCAAAGGGGATCTCTCCCGTGGAGGATTGCATCCTCAGGGTCAATAGCCCCGCGCGCTTGAGAGAGGCGTCGATCTGTTCATAATACATTCCGCGATATCCGAGGTGAAGCAGCATGGCAAACAGTCCGCGGGAAACGTAATCGTACATGATGGGCTGGTGGACGTCGCTTTTGGGATCGTCGGAATACATTCCGTTTTCGTCGAGCCACCTAAGCTGACAGGAGAGCTGACGCTCAACAAAATCGAGATTATCGCCAAGGCCGAAATGAAATCTCGCATATTCGCTGACCGCTCCGAATATCGCCCAGTTGGTGATGCGGTCCCCCTCGTGATCGACGAGCATATCGTAGCACTCCTGCGGTAGAATTGCCGAGATCCTTTCCTTCCAACGAAAAAGATGCCTTTCATCAACCGCGCTTGCTTTTTCGACCTCGTTAATACAACAGACGATCTCGCGAACGGAAAACTCGTTTGCCGCATGGACGTGCGGACGGAGAAGCATATCACAGCACACCTCCATCATCCGAATAAAGATCGGCAAAAGGTCCCGACGTCTACCATGGGCGATCAAAATGCCGATATTTGCCGTCAACCGCGGAAAGCCGTGCTCGGTAAGCCCGTTTGCCTTTACGTCGTTAAAATAGCCTAATATGTGCTCGTCCGTATACGCGGAAAGCGCCTTTTCCATCAATATAATATAGCGTTCCTTCATGACCCTCTCCTTATGCTGTCGTTTGAGGTGCTTTCGGACGAATTACCTATTCTCCTGCCGACTACCTTTTCTCCTCGTCGACGGTTTTCCAGAACGCCTCAATGCGTTCCTTTAGCTCCTTCGCGTCGCCGACGTAGCGCATCCCGTGCCAGAGGGCGGGGATGGATTTCTTGTATATTGGGTCGCGGAATCGATCGTCGATAAGCACGATGACACCGCGGTCATCCTCGCGGCGGATAACGCGTCCTGCCGCCTGGAACACCTTGTTCATCCCGGGGTAGAGGTAGGCGTATTCGGTACCCGCCTCGTACCTGTCGCCGAAATATTCGCGCATTGCCTCGCGCTCGTAGGAGAGCTGTGGCATACCGATTCCAACGACGACCGCGCCGATAAGGCTGTCACCCGCGAGGTCAACGCCCTCCGAATAAATGCCCCCAAGCACGCAAAAGCCGACGAGATATTTGCCACCCTCCGCGCGAAATTCGTCGAGGAATTCGGCCTTCTCCTTTGCCGTCATATCCCGCCGCTGAACCACGGTGCGGATCTTCGGGTACTTCGCAATGAACGCCCGCGAGAGCATATCGAGGTACTCAAACGACGGGCAGAATATCATATAATTTCCTCGCCGCGCGCTCATAACCGCGGCAATCGTGCGGCAGACCGCGGGGGTTGTACGCGCCCTTTCGGAGTATCTTGTGGAGATTTTATCGACGATGGACACCGACAGCTGCGACGGGTCGAAGGGTGACCCAACCGACAGGGTATCCGTGCCGCCGTCCGCCCCGAGGAGCGAGCGATAGTAGTCGATGGGCTCAAGCGTCGCGGAGAAGAAAACCGCCCCGTGACAGAGGTCGGTCCGCCTCGCGATAACCCCGCCCGTATCTATGCAAAACAGCTTAAAACTTGACACGCCCCCCGTGTAAAAGAGAAACGTCTTGTATTTTTCGTCGTAAACCTCAGTGATTTTTTTGAGCTTGCGCGCCTTCTGCATCAGGGGCGCAATGAGGCTCACCCTCGCCTCGGCGTCCTCGTCCTCGTCGCGTTGTGCACGGCGGTGTGCGTCCTCGAGGATGCTTGTCAAATTGTCAATAATTGTATACATTTCGTGCGGCATCTCGGACAGGTGCGCCGCACCGATCTTGTTACCCTGTGCATCCTCGCGCAGCTCCTCGCGAAGGTAGGGGAATATCAGCGCATCGAGCGCATCCCGCACCTCGCTAAGCGCGACCTTCAGGGGAGAGTGCTCGCCAAAGAGCGGGCTATCGATAAGGGCCGTCAGCTGTGCGAGCGAGAGCTCCTCCGAGTACATCTCTCGCGCCCTCTCGGGCAGGTTGTGCGCCTCGTCAACGAGCAGGGCGTATCTGCCGCCCTCATCAAAATACCGCTTGATATACACCTGCGGGTCGTAAAGGTAATTGAAATCGCATATAACCGCGTCGCACACCTCGGAGTACGCGAGCGACAGCTCGTGCGGGCAGACGGCAAACTCCTTCGCCACCGCGGAAATCTCCCGACGGGTGATGACCGTCGAGCGCGTATCGTAGAGCGCGAGCACCGCGTCGGCGAGCCGCTTGCAATCGGCAAACGGACAGCTTCTCTTGACCGACCGACACGCCATCTCGTGGGGACAGAGGGTCTCCTTCGCATACATCACGACCGCGCGCACGAGCACGCCCTGCGTCGCAAAGAGGTCGAGGCAATCCCGCGCCGCCTCGGCGGTGGTATGCTTCGGCGTGAGGTAAAAGACCTTGTCGCACCGCCCGTCACCGAGGGCGCGTATAGCGGGGTAGAGCACCGACACCGTCTTACCCGTGCCCGTGGGTGCCGACGCGTAGAGGCGCGTTCCGTGTGAGAGCGCGCGATAGACCGCACGCAAAAACTCGTTTTGCCCCTCGCGGATATTGCCGTAGGGGAATTTCGCCCTCTTGAAGGAGGGGAGCCGCTCGGTCAGCCGCTCGATCTCGGGCCGCCCGTATTTCGTCAGGGCGCCGATGCACTTGTCGTAAAACGTCGCGAGCGTTTTTTGCGTCGGCTCTTCACACTCGTCGAGGATGATCTCACCACCCTCGGACATATAAACCACGTTGAGGCGTACCCCCCCGCCGCCAAAGAGCAGGGAATAAAGGTGACAGAGGATGAAGCCCTCGCCCCGCGCCTGTTCGCGGTCGGCGCGCATTACCTTGCCCCCGCGCGGGCTGACCTCACGAATCAGGGTGACCGTCCCGCCGAGCAGGCCGCTTGCCTCACCGTAAACCGTGACGGCGCGACCGTCGACCTCGGTGTCAAAATAAAGGGAGGTGGCGGCATCCCGTGGGGGTAGCTCGCCTGCGAAGGCACCGCCGCGCGCGATTCCGCGCCGCGCAAGCGTAACAAGCTCGCCGACCGAAATATATATCCGCTCGGCATCGGTATCGTATCTCATCGCCATCCTCCTTTCATTTGTGTGAAGTGCCGCATCCGTGCAAAAACACCGCCGCTTTTTGCGAAGCCCCACCCGTGTAAAGACCGCACCGCGCTCTTGGCTTCATCCGTGGCGTCGGTCGCGGTCGATGATTTTTTTCGTATATGAATATTATATAATACTCGCGCGCGAATGTCAACGGGTAACGGGGAAAAGTTGACCCTCATCGGAACACAAAAAGCTACGCGAAGGGCATCCGTCCGCCTTGCCGATTTTTGCCGCACATATCACCTTTCACCGCCAAAACAACCTGCGCTTTACACCCCATTGTTGTGACTGCGTTGCACGCCGTTTTACACCCCTTTGCTCGTACGGTATTTTAGCATATATGCCACCCCGTGTTAAATTATCGCGTTAAAAATCCCCGCGGAATTATCCGCGGGGATCCCCTGCTTGTATGGGTAAATGTAAACTAACGGTTACATTGTTGGGCTTGCTGTTAATCCTTGACTGCTATACCCTGCGTGCGCAGGAAGGATTCAAGCAGGCGGGTCTTTGCCCGCATCCACTCGCACTCCTCCTCGGACGCGTAGAGGTAGCCCGCCGAATATCCGCGCAGTGCAACCACGGGCAGGGGACATAGCCTTACCAAGCCCTCGATGATCTCGCTCGCACCGAGGCCATCCTTCACGCTCAGCATCACCGACGCGGTGAAAAGCGTGCAAACGGTCGTCGGTATCAGCCGAAGGAGCAGGGCGGGGAATTTCGTGCGCTCGGGGTTGTGAAGCTCCCGCCCGCGCCGCGACCCGCCCGAGAGCAGGATGCCCGCCGAAACGTCGATCGGCCTTTCTGCCATCGCTCGCCTGATTGCCGCACGCGCGGCGCGGCTTCGTCTTCCTGCACCACACTTGCCCCGCTGGCTTCCGTTGCTTCGCGGGCTTTCGTTACTCCGCGGGTCGTCCTTGCCGTATTCGCGGTCGCCGCTTGTGACCGCACTATGACCTGCCGCGTCCGCGTTATGACCTGCCGCGCTTGCGTAGATACCGTTTGCATAAGCTCGGGTTTTGCTCGCGCTCCCGCGACCCCCATCCTCCGCAAGGTCGGCCTCGCATAAGCCCGCCCCCATCAGTATCGCCGCTCGCCGCCCTGCGAGCTCGCCCGCTCTGTACTCCTCGACGTAGCCGCGAAGGGCGGGCATCATCTCGCTCTCCACCCTCGCGGCGACCGCCTCGTGGCGGCGCCTTGCCTCGCGGTATTCCTCGGTCTCGCGGCCGAGCCGCTCGCCCGCATCCTCGAGCGAGAAGTAGATGACGTAGGACGCCACGAGCAACAGGATGACGTTCGCCGTCAGCTCGGTCGCGCCGATCTCGTAAAAGCCGACCTCGGTAAACGTGACGAGCAGGACGATGAGTGCGGTCAGCGCGGCAATCAGCTTGCCACAATTTTTTAACAGGGCGGAATACCCCCGCCGCATAAGACCGCTCCCACCAGAAAGCAGGCTCGCCTCGAGCCCGAGGGCACCGCTATCACCAGAACTGCCACGGGTATCCGCGCCGCGCTCCGTACCGTGGCCGCCGTAATCGGCACCGAGCCCGCCGTGAGTCGAGTCGCCCGAAAGACCGCCGTGGGCCGAGCCTGTGTCAAACCCGCGATCAGCCATCCTTCACCACCCGCTCACCGAGCTTGTAGAGCACCGCCCCCGAGAGGTTTCCGATAAACCCGACGAAGGAGATGACCACCATCTCGTCCGCGATTCGCGACACGAGAAGGAACAGCAGGAAAATCACCAGCCACACCGTGTGTGCGCTCGCACTCGCCATAGCCCGCTTTATGAGGCGAAGAAGGGGGAGAAACGCAAGGATGATCAGCACCGCGGTAAACCCGCAGAGCACGTACTCGCCCCCGCGGTCGAGCCAGACGGGAAAGTAGCAGAGAATGGCGGCAAGCGGCGGCAAAACCGACGCAAGAATGCCGAGCGCCTTGAGGAGCACACCGAGGGAAATCTTACTCTCCTTCAACGGCGGCACCACCCTTCGCAGGGGAGGGAAGACCAAGTGCGCCACGCATCTCGGCGATCCTCTCACCGACCTCGTCCTTCTGATACTGAGGCAGGGCGGAGGTCATGAAGATAGAGTAGAGCATATCCACCTGCGCGCCGAGGATGACCTTCATCTGCTCCTTTTCGCGCTTGTCCTCGCTAAGGGTGTCGAGCCTTGCGCAAAGATCGCCGATCGACGCGGTGATGATATCGAGCGCCGACTCGGCCTCGCTAAGGCGCGCGGTAATTATCCTCGCAAGCTCGCGGGTCTCGCCCTCGCCGCGCTCGGTCGACTCCTTCACGCTCTTGATAACGCCCGACAAGCTGTTAAGTCCACCACTCAGAAGCGGGATCAGCCCACGCTTGTAGCAGTATGCAAGAACGAGCGAGCACACAAGACTAAGCGAGCAGAATATCTCGGTCGCGTAATCCTTGACCGCCTCAAACATCACGGCAAAGGGGTTTTGGGGCTCGGTGTCACCCGCTTCGTTTGCCTCGCCGTCGGCATCACTTTCCACGCCGTCCTCGTTTGAAATACCCCCGTTTTGCGACACGTCCCCCGACTTGTCGGTTTTCTCGCCTGTGCCCTCGGGGTTGTTCACACCATCGTCGAGCGCACCGTTTTCCTCGCCTTCGGTGGGGTTGTTCACACCATCGTCGAGCGCACCGTTTTCCTCGCCTTCGGTGGGGTTGTTCACACCATCGTCGAGCGCACCGTTTTCCTCGCCCGCGGTGG
>JAZODF010000016.1:0-36232 GCA_045596865.1 Eubacteriales bacterium | reverse complement strand
GACTTTGACGACCGTATCATCGACTGGATCGCTGCTGAATTCATGAAGGAAAACGGCGGCATCGACCTCAGAAAAGACAAGATGGCTCTCCAGAGACTCAAGGAAGCTGCTGAAAAGGCGAAGATCGAGCTCTCCGGCGTAACTTCTTCCAATATCAACCTTCCCTTCATCACCGCAGATGCAACAGGTCCCAAGCACTTCGACGGCACTCTCACCAGAGCAAAGTTCAACGAACTCACCGCTGACCTCGTAGAACGCAGCATGGTTCCCACCAAGAAGGCTCTCGCTGACGCAGGTCTTTCCATCAGCCAGATCGACAAGGTTCTTCTCGTAGGCGGCTCCACCAGAATTCCCGCTGTTCAGGAAGCTGTCAAGGGCTTTATCGGCAAGGATCCCTTCAAGGGCATCAACCCCGACGAATGTGTTGCCATCGGCGCGGCTATTCAGGCAGGCGTTCTCGGCGGCGATGTCAAGGATCTCCTCCTCCTCGACGTAACTCCTCTGTCCCTCGGTATCGAAACACTGGGCGGCGTGTTCAACAGAATCATCGACCGTAACACCACCATTCCCGTAAAGAAGAGCCAGGTTTACTCCACCGCCGCTGACGGCCAGACCTCGGTTGAGATTCACGTCCTCCAGGGCGAACGCGAGATGGCGGCAGGCAACACCACCCTCGGCAGATTCATTCTCGACGGCATTATGCCCGCACCTCGCGGCGTTCCTCAGATCGAGGTTACCTTCGACATCGACGCAAACCGTATCGTTAACGTAACCGCGAAGGATAAGGGCACCGGCAAGGAGCAGCACATCACCATCACCTCCTCCACCAACATGTCGAAGGAGGACATCGACAAGGCAGTCCGCGATGCAGAAAAGTTCGCCGAGCAGGACAAGAAGCAGAAGGAGGCAGTCGAGGCAAAGAACATTGCCGAGAACACCATCTTCCAGACCGAGAAGACCCTCTCCGAGCTCGGTGACAAGGTTTCCGATGCAGAGAAGGCACCCGTAACCGCGGCTATCGAGAAGCTCCGCGCTACTATCGCGGGCGGTGACACCGAAGCCATCAAGGCGGACACCGAGGCACTCCAGAAGGCATTCTACCCCATCGCAGAGAAGCTCTACGCCGCAAGCGGCGCTAACGGCTCGAGCGACGGCGAGGGTGACGGCGGTGCCGGTGACGGTAGCTACTACAACTCGGATTTCGAGGATAAGACCGGAAACTAATAGCAAACAATTGTTTACACTAATTCGACGTAAGTCGGGGGATGTGTAACGATTTGGCAAAAGCACAGGGGCGTGTCGCGTTTTACGCGATGCGCCCGAGGTGCGTAATAAAGACATAAAAGGATCTTTATCATGGCAGATAAAAGAGATTATTACGAGGTGCTTGGCGTTGACAAAAACGCAAGTGCCGATGAAATAAAGAGAGCCTATCGTCAGCTCGCAAAGAAGTATCACCCCGACATGAATCCGGGTGATGCGGAGGCGGAGGCAAAGTTTAAGGAGGTCAACGAGGCGTACGCCGTCCTCTCCGACGAGGAGAAGAAGCAGAAGTACGATCAGTACGGTCACGCCGCATTCGACCCGAGCGCGGGTGGCGGCGGATTTGGCGGAGGCTTCGAGGGCTTCGACTTCTCCGACATATTCTCCTCCTTCTTCGGCGGCTCGACCCGCACGCAGACGAGAAACGCACCCGTTGAGGGCGACGACATCCTTGCCCGTGTGACCCTCTCCTTTGAGGAGGCGGCATTCGGTTGCAAGAAGGAGGTCAATTTCGCTCGCGTTGAGGGGTGCTCCGACTGTGGCGCCACGGGTGCGGCAAAGGGCACGAAGCCCGAGACCTGCTCGACCTGTCGCGGCCGCGGCTACGTCACCGTACAGCAGCAGACCCTCTTCGGCTACACTCAGTCTCAGAGAAGCTGTTCTGCCTGCCGCGGAACGGGTAAGATCGTCAAGACCCCCTGTAAGAACTGTAACGGCAAAGGCTACGTCCGCGTGAACAAGCGCCTCGACGTATCCTTCCCCGCGGGCATCGACGATATGCAGCGCGTCGTCCTTCGCGGACAGGGCTCAGCGGGCAGAAACGGCGGTCCGAACGGCGACCTCGTCATTGAAGTGCGCGTAAAGGCACACGACGTATTCACCCGTGAGGGCAATGACCTCTACTGCGAGATCCCGATCACCTTCGTGGAGGCGGCACTCGGTGCAGAGATTGACGTGCCGATCCTCGGTGGCGGCGTTGAAAAGTTCAACCTTCCCGACGGCACCCAGACGGGTAGCACCTTCACCCTCCGCGGCAAGGGCCTGCCCGACATCAATAACCCCAAGCGCGTCGGCAACCTCATCTTCACCGTAAAAATCGAGACCCCCACAGGCCTGACAAGCGAGCAGAAGAAGATTCTCCGCAGCTTCGACGAGAGCTTCGGTGACAAAAAATCCACCGCGCGAGAGGGCTTCTTCAAAAAGCTGTTTAAGTAACCATCGCGACACCGCCTCGCGAGCGCATTTCTACAAGGCGGTGAGCACCACCTATACAAAAGGCGACCGGACAACGAGAGCACGCATGCAACCTCCCGTTCGGATCGCCTTTTCATTTTTTTGCGTACGCGTGCGAAAAAAGCCACACAAAACAGTTAACTAATCGAAAATAACACCAAACAACACCCAAAGGAGAGAACAAATGAAGGATTGGCTCATCGTAGTAATAAGCGATTTGTTACTGCCTATAATCATGGTTATCGCGGGACTGATATTACAATACCGTCCGTCAAAGAACATAAACTATCTTTACGGCTACCGTACCGATCGGTCGATGAAATCACAGGAGGCGTGGAATTTCTCGCAGGTCTACTCGGGCAAGAAAATAACCCTGCTCGGTATCGTCTCCTTCCCCGTCACCCTCATCGTTCACCTTCCCTTTTACGGCGCGGGCGAGGATATTCTCGGCATGGTATGCATAGCCTGTGTTATTCTTCAATGCATTTCGATCGCAATACCCATTATCCAGACCGAGCGCGCCATGAGATCAAAATTCAATCCCGACGGCACGCCTAAGGCGTGATTGAGTTCGCTCTACGCTTACATCATTAAAAGCACATCAAACGCCCAAAATCGGTTGCATATTCAGCGAAAAACTGCCGTTTTTCGCACACAGGGTCGGACTTGCGCCCGTTGGTCCACCCTCTTTAACTACTTTTTAACCAACGAAACCAATGTGCGCCAAAATAGCAACCTCAATAGTAAACTATTGTTTACATAAAAATTAAAAGGACGGAATTTTCCGTCCTTTTAATTTTTCTTTATCCTTGTAATTAATCGGCCCTTATGTCGCATAATTGCCGACCCGTGTTAAATTATTCCTGCCTGAACCAGCCGCTGACCCCGTCGTCAAAGTCCATTTTCGATAGCCTCTCGGCGTTCTTTATCGGGTCAGATAGGTCTAGGCGAGCCTCCCCTCTCATGTACCTGTTCGTAGCACGCCAACCATCGGGACACTCAAAGGTCACCCGACGAAGGTTGTAGCAGCTCCTGAACGCAAGCGGCTCTATTCTGACTACGCTAGCAGGTATGGTGATGTCAACAAGACCGTAGCAATGGTAAAACGCGTCCTCGTCGATCGTATGGCATCCATCCTTTACGGGAAACGTCGAAAGCGCCTCGCAATGACTAAACACCCCCTCGCTAATGTTGGTAAGTTCGGGAATCTTCACAAGCCGCTCACATCCGCAAAACGCATACGGACCGACGTAGCAATCGGGCATCTCCACCTTCCCCAGCATCGAGCAACCGTAAAACGCACCCCTGTGCACGCTCGTTACGATCCACGGCAAGGATATTCGCAACAGCGAGATGCAATTTTCAAACGCATATTCCCGTATCTGAAAGCCGAACGCATCAGCCTCCACAAACGCCTCTGTGCTATCAAAGGTCACCTCGCGCAAAATACCGCAACCCGAGAACGCATGATCTCCTATCGCGACAACAGGCTCATCACCAATCTTGGCGGGAACGTGTGCTGTGCTCGCCTCCGGATTACAGCTCACAACCACCCATCCCTCATCGGTTTTGTTTAGTTTCAGCGGTCCAAATCTTTTTTCTGTCACCGTTTTCACCTCGTCTAATTTGATTGATTTAATGTAAAATGGTATAAAATGGCAATACTATATAGAAATTTTGTAAAACATGCTTTAACACCGGGAAATTAACCCGGCAGAGCGGTCTTAAGCTCGGCAAGATGCCCGTCGCAGGAGTAATCAATCGGCACCAACTTATCATCAGCAATTTCATACCTCACGGTTGAGTATGACGCATTGGAGGGGAATTGTACCGCGTCGCACCACAACGATGGCTCCAGACCCGAAATTTTACCCCACAACGCGCGAATTGACGCCGCATGAGTAACAACAAGAATATTACCGCCGGGATGCCTTTTAGCAAGAATTTTGAGCGTTTTCTCCATTCTGTCTGCACAATCCACCACACTTTCGCCGCTTGGAGGGGTAAAAGTACCGAAGTTTTGTCTCCATCCAACGGTAAACATGTCGCCATAGTTGCGTTTCAGGTCCTCAACCGCACCGTTTTCCCAATCGCCGAAGTACAGCTCGCGTAAACCTGCAGTTCCGATAATGGACCCTGTATCTAAACCTCTCAAAATAACGTGTGGACGCGCTGTTTCAATTGCACGAATCAAATCACTTGAGTAAAATGCTTCAAAATTGACGTCTTTCAGGGCATTTGCAGTTGCAACCGCCTGTTCCCTGCCCCGATCGGTCAGTCCAAGATCGGTATGGCCAAGACAAATTTTATGCAAATTACCGACACTTTCCCCGTGCCTGATAATAAAAATCATAGTATTTTCGCCCATAAACCACCAAAAAGAATAATAAATTGCGGATTAACCGTCAAAACATCTCTTTTTCATTATATCAAATCGAAAATCGAAAATCAATATCACACAATAAATTAAAGCAAAATCGAACTATCCGTCACTCATTATCTAATCAAAAATCAAAATCAGCCTATATATGCGAATATTCATCTATTTTTACAGAGAGCCAAAGAGTGTTAATGTGATTTATCCACACGAACATTAACAATTAGTTATATACACATAAATCATGTATTTACTAATTAGTATAATTCAAAATATTTTCTTGTTTGTAGTTTAACTTTTGGAATAAATTAAACTATAGTATTAGTCGGAAATGAACATTTACACAAAGGGCATTCGACAAATTCGTTAGTTATTTAATTATTCAAATAGAATCAAACAATCTTGCGTTATATATGATTATTCCATTTTAAATCAATTTTCTGTATCGTATCTTTTACGAATTTCATATTAATTTTCTATCAATTTCTAAACTAAATGTAATTAAAATTGGACATTAAGTTTGATTTAATTTTGTATTTTCGTATATTTTACAATTCAAATATTCATTTTTTATAAAAATCATGGAATAAATCACCGTACATAATCTACGGTTTCCATAAATTGGTAATTATTAGAAAATTATCCGTAAAATACGGCAAATAAAACCAAAAATCATTGGATTCGTTGCTTTATTTGCGTATAATAATACTCTTCTAGCTTCAAGCGCAGATGAAATTGTTAAGTTTGGGTAGTATAATCCTTTAAAAATTGTCGATTTCTTACATAGATAATCGATTTTGACACTATTGTATCATCATGTTCGTGTGATTAATACCTATGTCCTGAATATGAGCTTTTGTTCAAACAAATCATAAATATTAAGCTAATTTCTGTAAAATTTCTGCTATTTTTGATTAATATAGGCAATATTTTAGCGTTTTCTAAGCGAAATTTCATTGTTTCACGTGAAACATTCTTTTTTTCACGCTAAAGATCATCCAACCGACGTTATCAAGGTTAAAACCTATTCCATCCACATAGTTTCTTATTTGTTTAGGTTAATATTGAAATGCAGTCGCCAGCATGTCTTTTTCACCCACCAACATGTTTTTTTAAATAATTTCTAGTTAGATCTTCAATAATTCCCTTTTTTAGGCTTTATTTTTGAAAATTTTATGCGAATTTTGAGTGTGTTTCATCAATGATTTTTGTTTCACGTGAAACAATTTGCCTCATTTGTCGAATTGTCAAAAAGTTTGTGTATTTTTGCCCAATATATTGACTTTTTAGGGGCAAAATGATATACTATATTTGTATAAATATAGAGGTTTTTCCCGAAAGGACAAATAATGGCTCAGGTAGTTTCATTCTCGAACCAAAAGGGTGGCGTTGGCAAGACTACGTCTTGCGTAAATATCGCCGCTCAGATCGCCAAAAAGGACAAAAAGGTTCTTTTAGTCGACATGGATCCCCAGGGTAACGCAACGAGCGGCCTTGGAATCTCAAAATCTAAGATAAAAAAGACAATTTATGACGTAATTATCGGTCAATGTGACATTAAAGAGACCGTAATCAAGACAAAATTCAAGAATCTTTCGGTTGTTCCGGCTACGATCGATCTCGCCGCAGCAGAGCTAGAGTTATACGAGCTTGAAGAGGACGAGAATTTCGCTAAAATTGCTCTCGATTCGGTTAAGGATGAATATGATTACATATTCATTGACTGTCCGCCCTCTCTTGGAATGCTCACCGTGAAGGCTTTGAGTATCTCCGATGGCGTAGTAATCCCCATGCAGTGTGAATTTTACTCGCTCGAGGGTATGTCGCAGCTGTTTAACACTATAAAAAGGATAAAGCAACTGTATAATCCGACGCTCCAAATCGTAGGAATCCTCCTGACAATGTATAACGGACGCCTTACGTTAACAAGCCAGGTTGTCGCAGAGCTCAAAAAATACTATGCAGACAAGCTATTCAAGGTACCTATCAGCAGAACGGTTAGAATCGCAGAGGCTCCCGGCTATGGTGAACCGATTTGCTATCATGATCCGTATGGAAAAGGCTCCTTGGAATACGCGGCGGTTGCAAAAGAATTGCTTTTAAGAATATAATTCTTAAACATCAGAGGCTTTGTAAATAATATAAATATTTTATATATTTTAAAGCAATAGACTTAAATTTGCGGGCATTCGCTGCAAATACATCGTTTAATCGACTAATTATATTTATCCGAATACTAAGTTTTCGACATTTTGGGTTTTGATATGTTGAAAAAATGATTGTTTCACGTGAAACATAACAACTTACTTTTGATTATTATGCGATAAAACTTAGTTTTCAACATTTAAAATGTCGATTATGTCGATAAATATCTTAAATATTTTTATTGCACGCGTGTAATATGAATGTATTATGTAAAATTACCATTAATTGGTAATTATTGGTAGTCAATGTTAAATTAAACAAACTGCTTTATCATTTTCCGACTACCGAGGCGTCGACGAGGTATTTCCGACAAATCGCCGTAATATAGCTAAAAATCGCGCAGTTTCACTCGAAGCAGTATTTGATAATAACAACCGTGAATAAGTAAAGAAATCGCAAAATACGCGAAATTTAAGGCATTTACAAGCGTTTTGCACGTCGAATCGCGATTTTCACGGTTACAAACACATATTTTCGAGCAGAAAACAGCAAATTATCGCATTTTTTGATCAAAATTCATATAACGCGTTCATTTTCGCCAAACAAACATCACCGAGGAAGGAATATTGTCACTTGTGTTACACAGCAATTCAGATATCCCGGGTGAGTGACGCAGATGAGTATAAAAACAGAGAAAACAAAAAGAGAACAAAAAAAGAAAGGGAAGAGTAATGCCAAAGAAGAAGAACAGCGGCCTTGGTCGCGGTCTGGATGCAATATTTTTCGATAACACTCCCGTGGAGGATCCCTCCGCGAAGGAAAATAGAATAACCATCGTTAAGCTCTCGCTCGTCGACCCAAAGAGCGACCAGCCGAGAAAATATTTTGACAAGGAGGCACTCGAGGAGCTCGCAAACTCCATTCTCGAGAACGGTCTCCTTCAGCCCATCATCGTAAGAGAGTACGGTGACGGCAGATACCAGATCATCGCAGGTGAGCGCCGTTTCCGCGCCTGCAAGCTCGCGGGACTTAGTGAAATACCCGCAATCGTCCTCGACAGAAGCGACAAGAGCGTTGCGGAGCTGTCACTTATTGAGAACATTCAGCGTGAGGACCTCAACCCGATTGAGGAGGCAATGGGCTATCGCACCCTCGCCGAGCAGTACGGAATGACCCAGGAGGACATCGCACAGACCGTCGGCAAGAGCCGCAGTGCCATCGCAAACTCGATGCGTCTGCTTGACCTGCCCGAGCCCATTCTGACCATGGTCGCGGCGGGTGAGCTGTCCGCGGGCCACGCAAGAACGCTTCTCGGCGTAAAGGACCCTGAGGATATGCTCGTTCTGGCGCAGATCGCGGCAGAGGAGGGAATGTCGGTACGTCGCCTTGAGGAGGAGGTAAAGCGTATCAACCGCAAGAAGCCGAAGAAGGAAGAGGTAGAGGAGGTCGAGCCTCTCGTCGACTACAACCGCGAGATCGAGCTTAGAATCCAGCGCCACCTCGGCAGAAAGGCAAAAATTCAGGACAAGGGCAAAAAGAAGACACTCACCCTCTTCTACGAGGACAACGAGGACCTCGACGAGCTGTTGAAGCTCCTTTGCGGCGAGAACTTCCTTGACGAGACCTAACCCACGTTTTTGCACAGCAGCGGGATAAATCTCTGTTTCATGCACGGGTATTCTGAAACCGCGTTTTCGCACACAGGGTCGGGCTTAACCCCGATATTTGATAGCAATTTCTACATAAACGAACGAGGCACAGGGCAAAAAGACCTGTGCCTCGTTTTTATTCTCTTTTTGTTTGGCCGGAATTATGCAAAACGCGACACAGGGTCGGACTAATTGCAATAAAACACCGCCATATTTTTTCAAAGCCAGTCTTGATGGATTTAGACCGATTAGTTTGCGTTTCTTTTGGAGGTAAACTCACAACATCCATAACCCCGTGTCAAATTATTTGCTGCTTCGTTATTAAAATATGTAAATAGTTCTTTACATAGGTGACAAAAAAACGCGACCCACAAGTAAAGTGGGTCGCATTTTCTATATTGCTTTTGCGTCGTGGCAAACAAACGCCGTCAGAACGCGCCGCGCGCGGTTTCGATAAGCGAGTCGATGAGGGTGAGCAGCTCCGGCATAAGAAGCATAATAAGAACAAAAATCACAACGACGAAAACGAGCAAAACGATAAGATTAACAAGCGGCACGTCGTACCGCTCGATTATTTTTCCTAGGCGCGTATCCGTACTGTCAGCGAGATAAAAGCGCGCGGTATCGAAATCAATATTTTCCTTCTTCAGCTTCTTTTCCTTTTCGAGCCTTCGGTACTCCTCGTAGGTGTATTCGGGTACACCGACGCGCTTAACAAGGCGGGTCAGCTGACCGTCGCCCGAGAGCATCATTTTTACAATTCGGTTGTCGCCGAGCCCCAGCTCACGGAGCGTGCAGGCACTTTTCTCGTCGGTCGCGTTATGGCGCGATAGCTGCTTGATGACGTAAAACGTATTCTTGCGGAGCAGGTGCACCGCGACGAAGCAGGCAAGCACGATCGGCAAAACGCACAGCAGAACGATATTGATTTTCAAATCCCATCCGAGATTCGGGTACTCATTTAAATTCACGGTAAAGAACCGAATATAGAAATCCTTCATAAAAACCTCTTGCGCCTCTCGGGCGTGTTTATACGTCAATTATACATCATCATTGTGAACAAATCTAGATGCCGTGTAAAATTCTTTGTTATTTCTAAAAAAAACCGGGTCGGTCCGGTTGACAATAAAAGGGTATTATGGTAATATTCAATCAAATGCGAGGTGAATTTTATGAAGATTACTAACATAATGAATTTCGTCAGAACCTTCGAGCCGCGCGATGCGGAGGTCGAGAAGAAACTGTTTGACATGGCAAAGGCGGAGCTTGATTTGTCGCTCGAGATGAATCTTCCGTCGACTTTTCTTCTTGAATACGATGCACTGTGTGATGAGCGTTACGTCGAGATGTACCGTGCCGTAGCAGATAACCCCAAAATCGAGATCGGTCTTTGGTACGAGATCGTCGAGCCGCTCACAAGCGCGATCGGCATTCCTTACGATTCCAAGCGCGGTTACCGCTGGGATTGGAATATCTCGCCGGGTTACCCGATGTCCTACCCCCTCGAGGTGAGAAAAGCACTCATCGACGAGGCAATGAGAAAATTTAAGGAGATTTTTGGTTTTTATCCGCGCTCCTTCGGTAGCTGGGTCCTCGATACCTACACGGTAAACCACCTGTGTGACAATTACGAGATCGACGCTCTTCTCGTCTGCCGTGATCAGGTTGCCACCGACGCATACACCCTCGTCGGCGGATATTTCAGCGGGGCGTATTACCCCTCGCGCAACAACGTGTTCACTCCGGGCACAGGGGAAAATATGATAAAGGTACCCGTTTTCCGTCTTCTCGGATGCGATCCGATACACAATCTCGATTCAAAGAAGTACCTCTCGTCAGGGGCAAGAGATGGCGATTCGGTATATACCCTGGAGCCCGCCGCCCCCTCGGGCGCAGATCCCGTGGTACAGGATTGGTTCTTCGACACATATTACACGGGTGAGGGCTTAGGCCTCGCCTACACGCAGATCGGCCAGGAAAACAGCTTCGCAAGCATAGATCTGATAACGCCCCTTCGCTCGCAGTACGAAAAGCTGATCGACCGCGGCGTGACCTTTATGACCACGGGCGCAACGGGTCGACTTGTCAAAGAAGCCTACGCAAGCACGCCCGTCACGAGTGTCAGCGCGCTGAAAAATTGGGACACGCCGAACGCGCAGACGGTCTATTATAGCAGCGAAAGCTACGTTGCAAATATTCTCAACTACGAGGGGCGGGTGTCTATCCGTGCGCTCTACCTATTTGACGACAGGGTCGCCGACCATTATCTTACCGAGCGGTGTACCACCTTCGACTCGGTTCACGAGAATCTGCCGCTTGTTGACACCTACTATCAGCGCGGCGAGGGCGACGGCGGAGCAGGCATTATTCTTGCAGGCGACGCAGGTGAAATCACCGTTACCGCCGTGGGCGAGGATGCTCTCACCGTTTGCTTTGACGGCGGGCGGATAGAGCTATATCCCGACCGAATTATCATTAACGGCACAGGCGCATTATTCACGCCCGAGATGACGAACACCCACATAAGGCAGGAGGCAAATCGCCTCGTATATCTCTACAAGGGAAACAGCTACGCCCTGAGCATTGAGGGCGGTGAGCTCACCTTTGACGGCACCGCTTACCGTATCACAGGCGAGCGTGTCGCACTCATTCCAACGCGCCTGTAAAAGGCGCTAAGCCCGACCCTGTGTCACGTTTTCGGGGTTTTTCGGCACAAAGCGCGCCTTTGCCCGCCGTATTTCCGGCGAACTTGAAACCCTTTTCAACGTTTTTCTCCCCAATCAAGGTAAACCGACAGCCTTTTTATCGCGCTAAGTCCGACCCTGTGTCGCAATTTCGCCGTTTTTATTACAAAAAAGGGAACAAGCCCGCACATTCGTGCGGGCTTGTTTTATTGTCATATTTGTAAATAGTTATTTACTTTTACACATTTTAGGTTGTCTATTTACCATTTGTCGTGGGGTTCATTATTTCGCTCTGATTGCAATGGACAGGTAATACCTCTCCTCGCCATCGGTGAAAAGATAATGCCGTGCTAAAGCGGCGTGCATTATCTGCTCGGCGCTACGGTAAGCGCCGAAGCCGCGCCCGTCAGCCTTTAATGCCGCCTCAAGGAGCGTCCAGCGCGACAGGGGGGACAGGTTTGAATTTACCTCCATCTCACTAAGACTCCGCCCGTTTAAGGGATAGGCCACGTCGTCAAACGGCTTTCTTTCCTTGCCGACGGTGAGCTCGCAGGTCGCGCTCGTACCAAGCGGGTTGACTAACCTCGACACGAGGACGTCGGGCTGACTATCCGTGGGTGCGAGCTCGAAATCAACCGCGGTGAGAAACCTTTTTTCGACCCTCTCGGCGCGGTGCGCGTTTTTCTCGCACTCAATGTCAATTCCGCACTCACCCTCGTCGGTGAGGATGACGGCGGCATATTTGTCGGTGTGAGAAATGCTGAAATACGCGTCCGCGGGACCGTCCGCGAAGTAGGGCTTGCCGTCCTTCGTTCGGGCAATTTTCGGCATCCGCTCGCCGTATTTGATACCGTACAAAATACCAAGCACCCGACGCGCCGCGTAGGACGCGGTCGACAACTGATCCGGGTTATACTCGGGCGGAATCTCGCCAAGGAGGGAATAGTCAATTAAATAAATTCGTGTCATAGTCTGTTTTCGGACATCAAATATCCATGATTATCGGCAGGATCATCGGCTTTCTCTTCGTCTCACGGAAGATGTAGCGCTGCAGGTCCTCACGAATGATATTCTTGATGTGCGCCCAATCGTTGATACGCTTGTCGAGGATGCGATTTATCGACGCCTCGGCAACCGAGCGGACACCGCGCATCAGCTCCTCCGACTCCTTGACGTAAACGAAGCCGCGTGAAACGATATCCGGTCCGGAAATGATCTGACCGTTGTCGATGGTGGCAACAACTACCACGAGGCCGTCCTCGGCAAGATGCCTTCTGTCGCGGAGGACAACGCTACCAATGTCGCCGACACCCGCCCCGTCAACCAGAACGTGTCCCGCGGTCACCTCGCCTGCGAAGCCCGCGCTCTTTTTGTCTAACTCAAGCACGCGCCCGAGGTCGGGAATAAATATGTTCTCGGACGGGATGCCCATAAACTCGGCATTGTCCTTGTTTGCGTAGAGATGGCGGTACTCGCCGTGAATCGGCATAAAGTACTTGGGACGGAGAAGTCCGATAAGCAGCTTGATCTCCTCACGGCAGGCGTGACCCGAAACGTGCACGTCCTCGATGGAATCGCTGACAACCTTGACACCGCTTCTGACAAGCGCGTTGATGATCCTGCCGACCAGCTTCTCGTTTCCGGGGATCGCGTGTGCGGAGAGCACGACGACGTCGCGCGAGGTGAGCTTCACCTTATCGTGCTCGGAGAAGGCGATGCGATAGAGTGCGGACATCGGCTCGCCCTGGCTACCCGTGGTGATGAGGGTGATCTGCTCGGGCTTGTATCTCTTCATCTCGTTGACGTCGATGAGCACGCCATCGGGCAGGTCCATGTAGCCAAGCTCCGCGGCGGCACCGATAACGTTCACCATGCTCCGCCCGAGGACGGCAACCTTGCGCCCGTGGCGGTAGGAGGTGTTGATGATCTGCTGAACCCTGTGCACGTTTGAGGAGAATGTCGCGATGATAAGTCGCCTGTCCTCATACTGTGCAAAAATGCGCTCGAGCGAGGAGCCGACCGCGCGCTCGGACGGGGTGAAGCCCGCACGCTCCGCGTTGGTGGACTCGCAAAGGAGAAGGGCAACGCCCTCCTTGCCAAGCTGACCGATACGGGTGAGGTCGATCATCTGTCCGTCGATGGGCGACACGTCGATCTTGAAGTCGCCCGTATGGAAAACCGTGCCGACGGGAGTACGCACGGCAATCGCGCACGCATCGGCAATAGAGTGGTTGACGTGAATAAACTCCGCCTTGAATACGCCGAGGTTGACAACGTCGCCCGCGTCAACCGTGTAGAGCTCGGGCTCGTTCGGTGCGGGATATTCGTCGAGCTTGCCCTCAATGATACCGAGCGAGAGGCGGGTGCCGTAGATCGGCACGTTCAGCTGTTGAAGCACGTAGGGCACGGCACCGATATGGTCCTCGTGTCCGTGGGTGATGAGAATGCCGCGTATCTTGTGCGCATTCTCAACGAGGTAGGAAACGTCGGGGATAACGAGGTCAACACCCGGCATATCATCGTCGGGGAAGCCCATGCCGCAGTCGATGATGACGATGTCGTCACCGTATTCAAGGACGGTCATATTCTTGCCGATCTCCTGAATACCGCCGAGGCACATTACCCGTAGCTTCATACCTCCTCTTTTTTCTTTTTTCATATATTTTCCTTTGGGTCTGCGCGTGCGATCACTTTTTTATCGCACGCCGCCCATTTACCTTTCTGTTTTATTAAAACACCTGCCCCGTGTTAAATTATCGGCGATTTTGCCGATAATATCGGGGTCTTTTTCTTTTCACAAAATGTAATCGATTGTTTACAATATTACAAACATTGCACCTATCACCGCTCCAATAAGCAGCATCAGGGCGTGTGTCAGAGCGACACACAACAGCCTACCAATCTTCAACCGTCTTTTCGTCTTGCCTGACGAACACTCGGCAACTATCCTGTTTGCCTCGCGCAGCAGCTCGCCCTCGCACATTTCACGTCCCTCGGCGGAAACGAGGAAGAACGCCTCGTCAAACGCATCACTCTCGGTGTTTTTAAGGTGCACTACCCGCTTTTGATATCCTCTTACCATTATATTCCCCCACAGTCTGAATAATCACATTGATTCTTAACGGGGGCGGGGCAAAATATTCCCCTCACTTTAATTTTTCCCCGCCGCACGCGTGGGTACGGCGGGGATATGTATTCTGTTTAACTACGGTTTCGGCTGTGAAATTACTTATTGCCGAAAAGTCTTGCGAAGAAGCCCTTCTTCTTGGGCTCCTCAGCGGGAGCGGGTGCTGCCTCGGGTGCGGGTGCCGCTGCGGGCTCCTCTGCTACGGGCGCGGGCTCCTCTACGGGTGCCTCTGCAACAGGCTCCTCGACTACGGGAGCGGGCTCCTCTGCGGGTGCCTCTGCGACGGGCTCCTCAACAACGGGTGCGCTCTCCTCTACGGGAGCTACCTCTGCTACGGGCTCAGCCACGGGTGCCTCTACCTTGGGTGCTCTCTTTCTCTTCTTCTTCTCGGGAAGAACTTCCTCGTAATTCTCGTCAAGAAGGTCGTCGATGGAAATGCCGAAAATTGCTTTCATCTCAACAAGCTTCGGTACCTCGGGATAGGACTGACCGGACTCCCACTTATAGACTGCCTGTCTGGAAACGCCGATTGCATTAGCAAACTCGTCCTGGGTGAGGCCCTTGAGTTTTCTGAGTTTCACAAGTTTTTCGCTGAAGGTCATAACTAAATCTCCTTTTTATATTTTACTTTTTTTGTTTTTATTTTAAAGGCTTGTGCCAATTAAACCGTAAATGGGGAAGGGTTCTTATAAACCCATACCGTAAAAATCAATCCCTGATATCCTGATCCTTTAGATCGTCGTACTTATCCGCGTAGGCGTTGTAGTTTATATAGGTCGGCGAGTTTATCCGCCAGCCGTCCGCCTCCTCGATAAGCTCGAAGGTGAGCGTGCGCCGCTGTGACAGCCCGTCATCGCGGTCGGTGACCGTCAGGTCAACCGAGATATAGAGGGTCTGCTTTTTCACGTCCGTGACGCGAATGGAATCGTAATCGTAAACCACCGTGTCGCGGAAAATATACTCGTAATCACGGAACACCATAATGCACACGGGGTCGGTCTTCGTCATCTCGTCCGCGTACTTTTGATAATACCGCGTGTTCGCTACCGCCACGCCGTCGACGTTAATGGGGGACAGTACGGTGGAGAATATCAGCTCGGCATACTCCGCGGTGAAGGTCTTGTTCACCCTCGCGCGAAGCTCCTCGATCGTCGTAAATCCGAGCGATACGAGGTGCAGGTAGTCTGCCTCGTGATACGCGCCGTTCGTATTCGGACCCGTGACGGTGGCAATCCCCTGACCGAAGAGCACGCCGTTCAGCGTCTCGCTCTCCTTTAGTAGGGCGGTCGCCGCCGCCTTGACCTCCGCCTCGTCATACTTGCGGTCGCAGGAGGTTAAATTTAACACGGGTACGAGCATAGCAAGAATTAATGTAAAGTAAAGTAGTCGTTTGACTATCGTCTTAACTCTCATTAAACCTCATCCTCTCCGTCCGTTTCGGGGGTCGTTTCCTCCTCTACGTCCTCGGGGATATCTACCTCACCGAGCACTACCTCGCGGGTGGGTGCGGGGGTGTTTTCAATCTCGCGGTCGATCTCGGCACTCTCTGCCTCGATGTCCTCGGCGCGCTCAAGGCGGGCAACGTTATTGATAACGGCATCCTCGCCCATGCGCATGATGATAACGCCCGTCGCGGTTCTCGAATATACGTTAATGCTGGATACGTTCGTGCGGATGATGGTACCCTCGTTGGTGATCATCATAATATCGTCGTCCTCGCCGACGGTGATAACGGTGGCAAGCTTGCCCGTCTTCTCGGTGATCTTGTGACAGGTCACGCCCTTGCCTCCCCTATGTTTCATCTGGCGGAAGTCCTCGAAGCTCGTCCGCTTACCCATACCGCGCTCGGTAACGGTGAGCAGGGTCTTCTCGTCGTTAACCACCGCAACGCCGACGACGTAATCGTCGCCCTGAAGGGTGATGCCGCGCACACCGCGTGCCGCACGGCCCATGGCGCGGACGTTGTTCTCGTCGAACTTGACCGCAAGACCGTCGCGGGTCGCAATAATGAGATTCTCGTCACCCTTCGTGTGACGGACGAAGATAAGCTCGTCGCCCTCGTCGAGGTTGATTGCAATCTTACCGCCCTTGCGCTGGTATGCAAAGTCGGAGAGCAGCGTTCTCTTCGCGATACCGAGCTTCGTCACCATCGTGAGGAACTCGCCCTCTGCGAACTCGGTGATCGGGATGATCGCGGTGACGTACTCGCCGTCCTGCAGCTCGATGATGTTGACGAGGTTGGTGCCCTTGGCGGTCTTGCCCGCCTCGGGGATGCGGTACGCCTTCTTCGCGTACACTCTGCCCTTGTTGGTGAAGAACATCAGGTAGGCGTGCGAGTTAGCAACGATAACGTCCTCGACGAAATCGTCCTCCTTCGTCTTCATGCCGATAACGCCCTTGCCGCCCCTGTTCTGTGCGGTGTAGACGTCGGCGCGCTGACGCTTAATGTAGCCGGTGTGGCTGACTGTGATAACGCAGGTGTGACGCTCAATGAGGTCCTCGAGGTCGATTTCCTCGGTCGCCTCGGTCAGCTCGCTTCGGCGGGGGTCGCCGAACTTTGCCTTGATCTCGAGCAGCTCGTTCTTGATGATATCGATAACCTTGTTATCGTCCGCGAGAATGCCGCGCAGTTCCTCGATAAGCACCGCGAGCTTCGCGATCCTGTCCTCGACCTTCTGTCTTTCGAGGCCGGAGAGCTTGCCGAGGGTCATCTCGACTATCGCCTGCGCCTGTGCCTCGGAGAGAGCAAAGCGCTCGATGAGCCTTTCCTTCGCGTTCGGGATGGACTCGCTCGTCTTGATGATGTGAATAACCTCGTCGATATTGTCTATCGCGATCTTGTAGCCCTCGAGAATGTGTATCTCGCGCAACGCCTTGTCAAGGTCGAACTGCGTTCTTTTTACGATAACGCTCTTCTGAAAGTCGATGTACCTGTCGAGAATAGAGGGAAGGGACAGGGTCTTCGGCTCGCCACCGTCGATAACGAGCATGTTAACCGAGCAGGTGTCCTGAAGCTGCGTGAATTTATAAAGCTGATTAAGTATAACCTCGCCGTTTGCGTCCTTGCGGTACTCTACGACGATTCTCATTCCGCCTCTGCCCGACTCGTCGCGCAGGCCGGTGATGCCCTCGATCTTCTTTTCCTTTACGAGGTTCGCCATGCTCTCGATGAGCATCGACTTGTTGACCATGTAGGGAATCTCGGTGAAGATGATGCGTCTGTGCTCCTCGTCCACGTGGGCGCGGGCGCGGATGTAAATTTTACCCTTACCGGTTTCGTACGCCTCCCTGATACCGCGCGAGCCGTAGATGATCGCCGCGGTGGGGAAGTCGGGTCCCTTGATATGCTCCATCAGCTCGTCGACCGAGCACTCGGGGTTCTCCATACGGTGGATGGTGCCGTCGATAACCTCGCCGAGGTTGTGCGGGGGAATGTTCGTCGCCATACCGACCGCGATACCGACCGATCCGTTTACAAGCAGGTTCGGGAAACGGGAGGGAAGGACGGTGGGCTCGTCACGGGTGTTATCGAAGTTGCGCGTCATCGGAACGACGTTCTTCTCGATATCCTTCATCATATAGTCGGCGATCCTCGACATCCTGGCCTCGGTGTATCGGTATGCCGCCGCGCCGTCGCCGTCCACGTTACCGAAGTTACCGTGACCCTCAACGAGGGTGTAGCGAAGCGAGAAGGACTGCGCCATTCTTACCATAGTGCCGTAGACTGCCGCGTCACCGTGGGGGTGATAGCGACCGAGCACGTTACCGACCGTCGTTGCCGACTTACGGAAGGGCTTGTCGTGGGTGAGGTTGTCCTCGTACATTGCGTAGAGGATGCGGCGCTGACCCGGCTTCATACCGTCGCGCACGTCGGGGAGCGCACGCGCGGTGATTACCGACATCGAATATTCAATAAAGGACTTTTTGACCTCCCGCTCCATGTCGTGAAGCTCGATACGCTGATCGGGGAAGGAGATGTCCTCGCTCTTATAATTGTGATCTATCTTTGCCATGAATAATACCTCTTAAATGTCCAGGTTCTCAACGAATTTGGCGTTCTTGGTGATGAAATCACGCCTCGGCTCGACCATATCGCCCATGAGGATGGAGAACATCTCGTCGCAGGCGATGGCGTCCTCGATCGTCACCTTGAGAAGCGTTCTTCTCTCGGGGTCCATCGTGGTCTCCCAAAGCTGCTCGGGGTCCATCTCACCAAGACCCTTGTATCTCTCTGCCTCTACGCCGCGAACACCAAGCTCCTCGATGTACTTATCTCTCTCCGCGTCGGAGAAGGCGTAGCGGAGCTGCTTGCCCTTATGCACCTTGTAGAGCGGGGGCTGTGCGAGGTAGACGTGCCCCTCCTCGATAAGCGGGCGCATGTGGCGGAAGAAGAAGGTTAGGAGCAGGATACGGATATGCGAGCCGTCGACGTCCGCATCCGCCATGATGATGATCTTGCCGTAGCGCAGGCGGGAGATATCGAACTCGTCGCCGATACCGCAGCCGAGCGCCTGGATAATGGGAATAAGAGAGGTGTTGCCGTAAACCTTGTCAAGGCGCGCCTTCTCAACGTTAAGCACCTTACCGCGAAGGGGAAGGATAGCCTGGAAACGGCTGTCGCGTCCGTCCTTTGCCGAGCCGCCTGCCGAATCTCCCTCTACGAGATAAACCTCGGTGAGGCGGGGGTCACGCTCGTTACAGTCGGCGAGCTTGCCGGGCAGGGTCGAAACCTCGAGGACGTTCTTGCGGCGGATGGACTCTCTCGCCTTTCTTGCCGCCTCGCGTGCGCGGTTGGCGGCGAGAGCCTTATCGATGATTATCTTGCCCGCGGCGGGATTTTCCTCGAGGAATTCCTCCAGCTTCTCGGACACGATATTGTCGACGAGGGTACGCATCTCGGAGTTACCGAGCTTAGCCTTGGTCTGTGACTCGAACTGCGCGTCGGTCAGCTTTACCGAAATAATTGCCACGAGGCCCTCGCGCACGTCGTCACCCGAGAGGCCCTTGTCCTCGGGCTTGATTGCCTTTATCTTGCGCGCGTAGTCGTTGATAGCCTTGGTCAGCGCGGACTTGAAGCCCGTCTCGTGCGTACCGCCCTCGATGGTGGCCATGTTATTTGCAAACGAGATAATGGTCTCGTTGTAGCTGTCGTTATACTGCATCGCGACCTCGGCAATGGAGCCGTTGCGCTCACCCTTCATGTAAATTACCTGCGGGTGGATGGGCGTGCCGCGCTTTTCGTTATTGAGATACTCGACGAAGGAGATGATACCGCCCTCGTAGTGAAGGACCTCCTCGCGCTCCTGTCCCTCTCTCTTGTCGGTGAGGACTATCTTAACGCCTGCGTTGAGGAAGGACTGCTCCCTCATACGGGTTAAGAGGATCTCGAAATCAAAGGTGGTCTCCTCGAAAATGGTGGGATCGGGCTTGAAACGGACGTAAAGGCCGTGCTTGCCCTCGGACGAGCCCACGCAGGCAAACGGTCTTGCAACCGCGCCGCGCTCGAATCTCTCGGTGTATTTCTGCCCGTCACGGCAGTTTTCGACCTCGACCCACTCGGAGAGTGCGTTTACGACCGACGCACCGACGCCGTGAAGGCCGCCCGCGATCTTGTATCCCTCGCCGCCGAATTTACCGCCCGCGTGGAGCACGGTATATACGACCTCAAGGGTGGGAAGGCCGAGCTTCTCGTTCATACCCGACGGGATTCCTCGTCCGTCGTCCTGTACCGAAACGCTGCCGTCGTCGTACAGGGTCACGGTGATGCAATCGCACTCACCCGCCAGCGCCTCGTCGATGGAGTTGTCCACGATCTCGTAAACGAGATGGTGAAGGCCGCGGATAGAGGTGGTACCGATATACATACCGGGTCTTTTTCTTACCGCCTCAAGTCCCTCGAGGACCTGTATTTGGCTGTCGTCGTAGCCCCTTACTTCATTTACTTCATTTGACATATATTCTTCCGTCCTTACTTACTGTTCGCTGTCGACCGCACCCTCCGCGCGCGCCCTGAGGCCCACGGTGGATATTCTTGACAGCTTTACGTTATATTCTCCCCCCTCGTCGACGAGAAGGAAGCTTCTTGGGAGGTCAAAGTCGGTGTATTCGACCCGTCCCTCCTTTTCATTTTTATTGATAAATTTCTTCGTCACGGGCGATACGGTCGCGGTGTCAAGGTCAAAAATACCGATGACGTCCCGCTTGCGCACGCTCTTTTTATTACCGATGTGTAGGTACATAGCTGCCTCCCGATACTTCGATAACGCACTCGGCGCCGTCGATAATATCCTCCCCCTCGCAGGAGGTGATGATGACCTGCCTGTCCTTCATGCCCTCGATGACGTATTTGCGCCTGGTTTTATCAAGCTCGGAGAGCACGTCGTCAAACAGGAATACGGGATATTCGCCAAAGAGGTCGCGTATTACCTCCCCCTCGGCGAGCTTCAACGCCAGCACGATCGACCTCTGCTGTCCCTGCGAGGCAAAGCTGCGCGCCGCATTCCCCGAAATACCGATATCGAGGTCGTCGCGGTGCGGCCCGTAGAGCGAGGTGCCGACGATTTTTTCCTTTTCGAGATTTGCGGTGAATATCCTGCGGTATTCTCCCTCGGCGACGCTCACGTCCTCGGTGCCGCCCTCAATGTCCGAATCGAGCGAGAGGGAGATATCCTCCTTACCCTCGGAGAGGTCAAGTCCGATCGCGCGCACATAGGGCGCGAGCATACGGATGTATTCCATACGCTTAACGTGGACGTACGCGGCGTATTTTGCCATTGATTCCGACCAGGCGATAAGCTCGTTTTCGTCGAAATAATGCCCCTTGGACGCCGCCTTCAAAATGCCGTTACGGTTTTCGAGCGCGGTCTTGTACCGCTGATATTCGGATAGATAGATGGGGAAGCACTGCGAAATCGCGACGTTAAGAAAAGCACGCCGCTCCTCGGGTCCCCCTTTCACGAGGCCGAGGTTGTCGGGGTAAAACAGCACCGAGCGAAAGCTACCGATCATCTCGGTCACGCGAGCGAGCTTGTAGCCGTTCTTCTTGCGTAGCCGCTCCCGCCCGAAGCAGGAGTATTCTAGTACGCCCTCGCCGTCCGCGCTCTCGTATTCGATGGAAATATGAAAGCCCTCGGTGCCGAAGCGGATCATCTCCCTGTCGTCGGCCGTCCTGTGCGAGCGTCCGCGCGAGAAAAGGTATATCCCCTCGACCGCGTTGGTCTTGCCCTGTGCATTCTTGCCGAAGAAGAGGTTGACCCCGCCCCCGAATTCAACGTCGCAGGCGGTGATATTACGGAAATTCTCCGCCCTGAACCTTTTTATTTTCATTACCGTTACGTCTGAATAAAATCCGCTTTAATTCCTATGGAATTACACCTTGTCCTTCATCTTGACGGGAAGGATCATGTAAACGTAGCCGAACGCCTCGTCGGGCTCGCTCGGCTCGATGGTGATCGCGTGCTCGTTGTCGAGGAATTTGATAACGATGTTCTCACCCTCGGAAACCTTCACCGCATCGATAACGAAGCGGCAGTTGAGGCCGATCTCGATGTCGCCGCCCTCGTGGATGCAATCCATCTCGTCGTTTACGCCGCCGTTAGCGGAGAGGGAGGTGAGGTTGAGGTAATGTCCCGCAACCGAAATCTTGACGTAGCTTCTTCCCGCGTTCTGCACCTTTTCTTCGGCGATGATATTCGCGCGCTCAAGACCGGTGAGGAAGCGGTCGCGGTCAACGTTAACGATAATATCGTTATTCTTCGGGATGATCTTATCGTACGCAATGTACTCGGAGTCGATAAGGCGGGAGAAGAAGGTCACGTCGCCCTTGGTGGCGATGGCGTGCTTTCTCGAGAGGTAGAGCTTCACCTCCTCGTCCTGTCCGTCGCCGAGGATCTTGGTAAGCTCGCCGAGGGCGTGGCCGGGTATGATGAAGGAATAATTGACGTCGCCGCTTGCCGCAAGCGAGCCGATATCGCACTTGAGCGTGCACTTGGATAGGCGGTAGGAGTCGCAGGAAACGACCTCGAAGCCGCCGTTATATACCTTGAAGTAGGCACCGCACAGCATCGGGCGGTTGTCTTGATTGGCTACCGAGTGAGCCACCTTGGTGATCATCTTGCGAAGGTTGTCCGCCGAAACGGTGAAGCCGCGCTCGGTCACAAGGTCGGGAAGGTTGGGGAAGTCCGCACCCTTCTGCGCGATCATAGTGAAGGCGGAGCGGCCGCTATATATCTCACAACTGAGGTTGTCCTTGATATCGAAGGTAATATCGTCGTCGGGGAGCACGCGCACGGTCTGGTAAAGGCGCTGTGCGTTGATGATAAATCTGCCCTCGCGCTCGATGGATACGGGGACGATCGTCGCGCGGAAGCCCTTCGTCATATCATAGGTGGATATCTGAATAAGTCCGTTTTCCAGCGTCTCGATGAGCACGCCCTCGATGGCGGGTACGGTATTCTTCGTGGAGATCGAGCCCATCGCAGGGGTGAGCTTCTTTAACAAGTCGGATTTGCTGACTACGAATTTCATGTTCTACTCCTTTTTCGTCCTTTTCTTTATTTTGTCCGATCCCGTCTTCCCGAAATCTGCCGTCGGTGGTTGAAAAGGGCGGTGTACCGCCCCTTAATCGCATCCCGAAGGGAGGGGAAAAAGAGATTCTTTATTAATATTGTTTGTGGTAATTGTTGTAGGGGCTGTCGAAATGTTGAAATCCTCAAAATCCCCCGAAAACATTAGGGAAAATCGCCAAAATTCTCAACATTTTTCTGCCGAGAGCGGTGTTTGAAAAATCTTGACCGTTCTCAACAGAATTGTGAACACCGCACGGACAGCGAATATTCGACAATCCGACGGAAAATTGTCGGGATCCTATTCACTCTATGCGGTTTTGCCGCGTCGCCGCGGGCGATGGGAATTACGCCTTCTCGTTCTTTATCTCCTTGATGAGCTGCTTTATCTGCGCGTCGTAGTTGTTGACGGTGTGGATATTGCGCTCCGCCGTGTCAAGCGAGGAGAGCACGGTGGAATGGCTCCTGCCGAATATCTCGCCGATCTCCTTGAGGGTGAGGTCGGTGAGCTTCTTGATGATGTATATTGCAACGTGGCGGGCGTTTGCAATGCTGTTGGTCTTCTTCTTGGATTTGAGGTCCTCGACCGTGACTCCGTACGCCTTAGAAACGGTGAGCAGTATCTTCTCGACCAGCGCCTCGACGGGGATATTGCCGGGATCGATGATGGAGATGACCTCGTCAATCTTCTCGCGCGTAACCTCCGCAGAGGTCAGTGAGGTAATGGCATACAGCTTTTTGAGCACGCCTTCAATGGTACGGATGTTGTTGTGAAGCCGCTCTGCAAGATACTCGATAATATCGTTCGAGATCGCAAGGCCCATCGAATCCGCCTTTTTCTTGATGATCGCGATACGGAGCTCGAAGGACGGGGGCTGAACGTCGGCGATAAGGCCGCCCTCAAACCTCGTGCGAAGCCTGTCGGACAGGGGCTCGATCTCCTTCGGCGGGCGGTCGGAGGTCAGGATGATCTGCTTATCCGACTCGTAAAGGGCAGAGAAGGTGTGGAAGAACTCCTCCTGCGTCTGCTCCTTGCCTGCGAGGAACTGTATATCGTCAATAAGGAGCACGTCGGCGGAGCGGTACTGATCCTTGAACGCGCCCGTCGAGCCCTTCTTGATCGCGACGATAAGCTCGTCGAGGAAGGTCTCGCACTTCTTGTAAACGATCCTGAGGCCCGGGTGATACTTCTTCATATCGTTGATGATAGCGTAAAGAAGGTGCGTCTTTCCAAGGCCGGAGTGACCGTAAATGAACAGGGGGTTGTATGTATTTGGCTCGCGTGCCACCGCCTCGCAGGCGGCCTTGGCAAACTTGTTTGAGGAGCCCTCGACGAAGTTGTCGAAGGTGTAATTCTCGATAACCGAGCCGGAGAGGGATGGGCTCGAGATCATGTCGGCGATCGACTTCTCCTCCGCGAGCACGCGCTCACGCGCGCTGTCGGGCGTCTCCACGGGTGTCGGTGCGGGTGCGGGCGCGGGATTTTTCTGCGCCTCGGCGGTGGTGATGATGATATTGACCTCAAATCCGATGGTCTCGGTCAGGGCGCTCTTGATAACGCCGATGTATTTGGAGAGGAGGATGCCCCGCTTCATCTCGGATGAGGTGACGAAGGTGGCGGATGTCCCGTCCAGCGCAACCAGCCGCAGGTCCCCGAACCACAGCTTGAAGCTGGAGGGCGCGGTATTTAGCTTTGCCTGGATGATTTCAAGTAGGGTGTCTGTAATGGCTGAATACTCGTCCATGCTTGTTCCTTTCTTTTTTCGTTCTGCGTGCATACCTGCGGGCGGCTCCGTGTCCGCTTGCATCTCGCGCCCGTCGGCGTCCGTGCTCTTGAATACGGTGCGTATACGGTGTGTATTCGGTGCTTTCCCGCCACGGAAATTGCCATCACGGGGCGATGAAAAATCACCCGACGGCTCGCGCGGCGCGCGCACCCCGCACACACTCCTGCCCGTACGCACGCGAAAATATATTTCGCTTGACAAAATTATACCACATAAATATCATAATTGCAAGGAAAAATGTAAAAAAATACCCCCAAAATTACACGATTTCGGGGTGAAAATTGCTCGGGTGAGCGAAAACGCGTATTTTGACCGCGCCGCACGCCGCTTTTTGACCTGTCGGGCATCATCTTTTTTTTAAACGCGTCGGTGCGGTGTATATCATATCGGCTTTCTTTAAACGCATCGGTCTTTTATCTCACATCCGCTTTTGCCGTCCGCGGAAAAGCAGGGAGAGGAGGAAGCCGAGAAACAGCGTCGCGCTTATCCCCGCGGCGCTCGCGGTCAGCCCGCCCGTCAGGGCACCGATGAGCCCCTCGGTATCCACCGCCTCGCGTACTCCGCGCGCGACCGTCGCACCAAAGCCGATAAGCGGGATTGATACCCCGCACCCGACCGCCTCGTATATCGGCTCGTACAGCCCTGCCGCGTAAAGGATGACCCCGACCGTCAGCAGGCCGACGAGTATCCGCGCGGGCGTCAGCCGCGTCAAATCGATCAGGATCTGTACGGCGGCGCATATCCCGCCACCGACGATAAATGCAAGTAGGTAATTCATCTTCGTTCTCCTTGTCTGTGCTTTGACCCCGCGGGGGGTGTCGGCCTGCCCCGTTCACCCGTGTCGGGCGGTGACCCGTCATTAGCTTTCACACTCGGGAAATTTTCACGGCGCGCGTCACTTCGGGAAATTTTCGCGGCACGCGTCACTTTTTGAAAAAACGCCGCCTGCGTCACTCTCGGGCGATTCTCACCGCGGGCGCAATGCCGAGGATGTTGTGCCCCTGCATCACCGATGACGGCGACATCAGCGCTCCCGTCGAGAGCAGCAGGATGGATTTGATTTTTCCCGCCGTCAGCATCGGCAGAAAATGAGTAGCCAAAACAGCCGCCGAGGTGCCGCACCCGCTTGCCCCACCGTGGATATCCCGCCGTCCGTCGTAGATAAGGTTGCCGCAATCAACATGCCGCGGTATTACCTCGGGCATCCTCTCTGCGAGCAGGTCGTGAAGCACCGCCGTCCCCACCCGACCGAGGTCGCCCGTCACGATAAAATCAAAATCGCGCACCTCCCGCCCGCTTTCGGTAAAGTAGGTGAGTATGCTGTCCGCCGCGGCGAATGCCATCGCTCCGCCCATATTCGACCCGTCGGTCGTGCCGCCGTCGACGATCCGCCCGACCATCCCCTCGGTCACGCGCACCCCGGCAGTATAGCGGGGAAGGGTAGCGTCGAGGATAAACGCACCCGCCGCCGTCGCCGTCCATTGTGCGCTCGGCGTCCTCTGTCCGCCGTATTCGACGGGAGTGCGAAATTGCCGCTCGGCGGCGCAGTTGTGACTCGAGGTAACGCACGCACCTATCCCGCCCGCCTGCGAGAGCAGAAGGGAGAGAAGCAGCAGACCCTCGGTGCAGGTGGAGCAGGCACCGTATATCCCGAGGTATGGAACCCCAAAGGTGGATAGCCCCGTCGAGCTCGCCACGCATTGATTTTGCAGGTCGCCCGCCACTATCACCGAAAGGTCGCCGTGTGACAGCCCACCCTTCGAGAGGGCGAGATTGAGGCACAGTCGCGCCATCTCGCCCTCCGCATCCTCCCAGGTTTTCTGACCGAATCTGCCCTCCGTGTCAACGTGATCGAATTTCGCACCGAAGGGGCCAAGGCTTTCCTCAACCCCGCCAACCGCCGAAAAATGGCAAATGACGGGGGGCGTGGTGAATTTTATTACCCTTTTTGACATGATTTTGTAAACCTTTGTGTGTTAAATTTGCCTGTTTTTTGACAACCGTTGTTTGCACGTTTTGCAAACATTTATTTATATAAATCCGTATAAATAGTATATTACACCGTAAATTACACCCGCCACCGTCGCGTAAAGAATGACGGGTCCCGCGACGGTAAAAATCTTCGTGCCGACACCGCTTATATACCCCTCGCTCGCCGCGTCAATGGCGGAGGATACCACCGAATTTGAAAAGCCCGTAATCGGAACCAGCGTCCCCGCACCCGCGTGTCTTGCCACCCTGTCAAACCCGCCGACCGCCGTCAGAATACCGCCGATCAACACCACGGTAAGCGTTGTGAAAAGCTGGGCCGCCTCAGCCCCCGCACCGAGAAAAAGATACAGATTTCGTATCCCCTCGGAAAAGAGGCATATCCCCCCGCCGAACAAAAACGCCAGCAGCATATCCCGCACCACGGGGCTTTTCGGCGTGTTGCGCTTGATTATTTCCTTCTTCGTTTTCGGGTCGAGCGTGTCCATATCTGCCCCCAATTCCTTTTTTTCTATTATTTGGCGCAAAAATCGAAAATATTCGTTGCATTTTCCCAAAAAATATTATATACTATATTTGACAAACGCGCCGACTCTCTTATATATAATATTATTGAAGTTTTTTTGACGGGTCGGCAATTTTTTTGAGGAAAGGACGGATGAAAATGACGTACAGGTATTCCGATGATGACGAGCGTCTCCTTGACGCTGCCACCGAGGAGGAGGTAACCGACACCCCCGCCGATGAGGAGGATATCGTCGAGCGCGACCCCCTCGACGAAACCGAGTATTACGACCTGCCGAGCGCACCCGAAAAGCGTAGCAGGCTCTGGTCGGTCATCTCGCTTGGCTGTGCCATTCTGTCCGTGCTCCTTTGCGCGGTGTATTTCGTTTCGCTCCCGTTTGCCATCGCGGCGATCGTCTTTGCGGTGATCTCCCGTCGCACCCTCGGCTACTTTGACGGACTGTCCGTCGCGGGACTCATCCTCGGCGTTGTGGGGATCGTGTTCTCCTCCTTCGCCCTCGTCGTTGACTTGACCGGCGTGCTCGACGCCCTGAAATAATCTTCGTAATAACAAAAAGGACAGAGAAACTCTGTCCTTTTTGTTTTGCTTTTTGTCGTTTTTATTTATCGCGACCTGATCGACGATTGATTATTATCCCAGCTTATCCTTGCGGTATTTTGCGGGTGTGGTGCCTACGATGGCGCGGAACGCGCGGTGAAAGCTACGCTCGGTGGCGAAGCCGCACCTCAACGCGACGTCGATGACAGTCAGGTGTGGCTCACCGATGAGCAGGTTTTTTGCCGCCTCAATTCGCAGGGAGTTGAGCATCGTGCGAAAGCTGATCGAGCCGAGCGTTCCGATACAATTCGATACGTATTTCGGACTGTATCCGAGGGCGGCACCGACCGTCTCAAGCGTCAGATCCTCGGCAAAATGTGCCGATAGGTAAAGGAGTATTTTTGAGAGCGCGCGACTCTTACCGGAGGAGCGTTGGGTGGGGGCCGTGTTAAAATATTCGGCAAAAACGGCGTAAATCATCACCCTAAGGTTATGTAAATAATTGTTGTCATTTTTATACTGATTGTGGTGCAGACAGCCGTCGATGTACCCCTTTTCGCTAAGAAAGGCGACGAGCACCTCCGACATCGTAAAGACCGAGCGCGTGCGCCCCGCGCACAGCTCCTCAAAGGTGATCGACGGGTTGATAAAGCTATCCGAAATAACGGCGATATGTATCTTCGCATACTCGGGCGTGTGGAAGGAATGAACGGCAAACGGTGTTATCACCGTCATATCTCCCTTTTTGGCAAGCTCGCACCTGCCCTCAACCGTCATTTCAATCTCACCGTCCAAAATCCATACGAGCTCGCAGTATTGGTGAACGTGGTCGCCGTAGTCGTATTTACCCTCGTGAATACCCGAGCGAATGATATTATTACTGCCGAAATTCGACTGCTGAATGATCATATTGACCTCGCAAAATGTGGACTTTTGTCTGTAATTATAGCACATTATTTCTTGATTGTCAACCTCGCGAGGATTTATAATTATTATGTAAGAGTATTTCATTTCAACAAACGGAGGGCACGTCTATGAAAAAAAGATGGGCAAAATACCTACTATCATTAACTCTACCTCTACTGATAATCCTCACTGCCGTGGGGGTATTCGCGGCTAACGATAATACGAAGGGGGTGGATATGATGGATGCAATATTGGCGGACGGCACGCTTGCGACCTATCGCGTCGGTGAAACGAAAACCGTTGACGACGGCTATATAGGCATTCCCGTCGAGGTCACTACCTTCTTCAACCCCGAAAAGGGTGCAAAGGCGGGCTATGACGTCGACGCAACCGTGCTCGTCGTCTACGTTGTCAATGCGACCTTTGAGCGCATCGGCACCGACAGCGACGTTGATATCATCAAATCCATGCTCGAGCGCGGCTATATCGTCGCCGTGGCGGACTATAAGAACGATCCCGCGGCGGTCTCGCCGAAGCTCGACTTCTCCCTGCAGACCCTGCGTGGCAAGCTCATCTCCGGCTCCTTCTACGGCAACAGCAACGTCATCCCCGCGGGCAGCTACTATAACAGCTTCGTTATCCCTTCGGGATACGACGTCGCGCCCTTCCACGTCTTCTGGGAGATTGACAAGCACGGCGTTGACGGCACGCTTGAGAACATCGTCGAGATCTGGAACAACGATTTCCGCGGTGTAAAGGGTGAAACCGTCATCAAATGGACCGACGAAAACGGCAACCGCAAGGCGACTCAGAACGGCTTCGACGGCTCCTCGCCCGAGTGGCTTAACGAAAGGGGCTCGGCCGACGAGAACGGCGAGTACATCCGCATCAAGCACACCCTCGCCCAAAGAATCACCGACTGCGTCAAAAAGGACGGCAGCCCCATCGACCTCAACCTCTATATGCACGTTATGTACCCGACGGGTAGCGTCGAGGTTCCCGTCCTTGCCCTCGTCGGCTCGTCGGAGCATCTCTCGGGCGGTACCGCGACTGCCGACCGTCCCCAGCTCATCGGCGCGGTCCTGAACGGCTACGCGGGTGTCGCGTTCGACCACGGCTACACCCCGATGGCGCGTAACGATCACTACGGCTACTTCGACGGCAACGCCGCCGTCGGTCACGTAACGGGCGACAACCTCACCTACTCCATCCAGTTCTACAACTCGGTTGAGATCGGCACCGCCGCTATGCGTTATATCCGCTATCTCTCCCTGAGCGAGGAAAAGTACGCCTTCGACCTTGACGCGATCGGCACCTACGGTAACTCGAAGGGCGGCTGGCATCAGTTCCTCGGCGAGCCGGATCCCTACTCGACCGCGACCCGCCGTATCTATCCCGGCCACCACGGTGAGACCCGCTACGAGGCGGGCAAGACCGCGACCGACGGCGTTATCGACGGTGGCGAGCCTCAGCCCTGGATGACCTTCGAGGGCGAGGAGATCAGCCCCCGCTCCAACTTCCTCTACTGCTCCTGCGGCGGTACCTACGACGCTATCAGCGCGGGTCACTCGCCCACGTTTATTACCGCGAACCTCAACGACGGCTCCTACTACTGGACCTCTAACGATTTCGTCAACGTCTGCCGCTCGGTCGACGTGCCTGCAATGTGGTTTGAGGTGCCCCTCGGCCACACCTTCGGCTGGGGTGACGATATGGTCTACGGCGTCGACGTTTACGAGGCGTTCTTCCACTTTGCCGGCTATTGGCTGAAGGGCGACCCCGTCTCGGTTGAATACATAAACGCCGATATGACCTACGGCGGTATGCCGACCCACGCACCCTTCACCGTGAAATTCACGGGCACCGTGACGGAGAGCGAGCTTGCGGGCATCACCCTCGCGGCGGCTGACGGCACGCCCGTCGGTGGCTTCTGGACGAGCGCGTTCGGCGGCACCGAGTGGACCTACCACCCCGACTATCTTGCCTCCAACACCGCCTACACTCTCACCGTTCCCGCGGGAATCAAGGGCAATAACGGCATCCCCTCGACCGAGGAGTATAAGTACACCGTTACCACCGGCTACGAGTCGGTAATTTCGGGCGAAGGCGTGACCCGTGTCACGGGAACGCGCGGTGATTACTACACCGTGACCGTACCTGCGGCATCCTCCGTAACCGAATTTAATGTAAACAAATATTTACTTCGCGTCAAGGTGACCAACGATGCGGTTAACGATCTTGGCATCTATGCGGTGAGCGGCTTTGATCCCGCCTCCCCCGACGCCTCGACCGTCGGCGCGCGCCTTGCCACCGTTAACGTAAACGGTGCGGGCTACTATGACGTTGACCTGACGGCCGTTCTCTCTGCCGCGGCGGGTAGCGAGATCACCCTCCTTGTAAAGCAGGAGAAGACCGCGGGCACAAACCCCGTATTCAGCGCACCCAACGATACCGCGATCAGCACGGGACAGACCGTCTCGGGCAGCGTGGAAAAGGGATGGGAATCGCTTGACGGCAACGGCGTCATCAAGGTTGGCAAGTTCGCCCTCACCGAAACCTACAAGAACGACCTGTTCTACGGTAACATCTCCATCGGCGGCGTTGTCGCCGTACCCGGAATTATCGGAAATTCCGCACTCACCTACGATGACACGGGACGCAGATTCGTCATCTCGCTACGCGTCTTTGACACCGTGGAAAGATACGTCGGCGTTTTCCTTAACGACTGTACCTCCGCGAACACGGGCGTGTTCGACCCCTACGGCTCTAACTACAACTTCAAAACCAAGGCGAACGAGTGGGTCACCTTCTCCTTCACCTACGACGTCTACGAGCCTGCCGAGTTCGGCGCAAACGGCCTGCAGAAAAAGTCGCTCTCCATCGCCACCTACGGCTTCGGTGAGGAGGTCCATCCGATCTACTTCGACGACATCACCGCGACCGAGATCCTGACCGACGTCACCGTGTCCGAGTGCTCGCTCGTCCTCTCCACCACCGAGCAGAGGAAAAACCCGCTCGAGACCCCCTACGGCACCATCCCCGATTCCTACGCCGATGCGGAGCTCTATCCCTTCGTCGTGTTCGACTCCACGGGCAAATTCCTGATCGCCACCGATGTCTGGGCAACCGATAACGGCGGCGGCGCCATCGGTGCGTGTGCGAAGCAGGCAACGGTTAATAACGTTATCGTCCTTCGCCGCAATTACACCTACGCCGACTCGACCTCCTATAACAACTTCGCCTTCGTCTACGGCAACGTGAAGATTGACCTGATGGGCAACACCCTGACCCTCGCGCACAAGCACGGCAAGGGTATGTTCTACTGCCATGCAAAGCGCTCCGTGGGCACAAATATCACCATCGAAAACGGTGAGATCCTCCTCGGTGCCGAGCTTATCTCCATCGCGGGCTGGAACTCGGGTAACTACGATTTCGCAACACTCGTAAAGCAGTTCAACTTCGACTTTGGCGGCGTCAAGTTCACCGCAAACGGCAGCTCGACGCATAGCCTTATGGTCGTCGGCTCCTCCGACGCACCCGTCGCCTCCAACCTCAATTTCAACGGCTGTGAGTTTGATTTCACGGGCGGCATACCCTCGGGCTACACCTTCTTAAACCTCGGTGATAACTCGGGCTACGTCTCCGCTCACGCCACGATAAGCGGCGGCGCGCTTCTCGGCGGCGACCTCTCCTCCCTGAAGCTCGCGGGCATCCTTGGCAAGACCTCCGCGCTCTACCTCGACGCGGATGAAAACGGCGAATACCTCTGCCAGAAAATTAACACGGGTGGCGCCTTAATGCCTTATTCCGCCTCAATTGACGGTGAAAGCCACACCTACGAGCAGGCGGGCACCGACGGCGAATACACCGTATATAAGCTCGTTGCCAACCCCCTGAATACCCCCTACGGCGAGATCGACGCGACGTACGCCGACCGTGACGCCTACCCCTTCGCGGTATTCTTCGACTTTGACGGCACCTACCACTTCTATAACGCGGTCGGCAGCTTCTTCGACGACGCGACCTTCTCCGAGCTGGCCGCCCTCTGCTCCAACCTCGTGGTCTATATGCGTCGCGACTTCACCGTGGATCGGACGCTTACCGAATTTGGCAAGATCCCCGGCGGATTCAGCTTCACCCTCGACCTCGGTGAGAGCACTCTGACCTCCACCGCGGGCACGGCCATCGCCCTCTCGGCGGGCGATTCCAACCTCACCGTAAAGGGTGGCAGGATAATCAACGGCACCCACCCCTTCATCACCGTCGGCGGCGACGGCGCCACCGATAATATAACCTTCAACGGCGTGAAGATCACCACCTCCGCCGCACCCGTCGATTTCGTCGCGGCAACCTCTCCCGTAAGCGCGAGCGTCACCTTCGTCGGCACGGTTATTGATATGCGCGGCGCCTCCACTCCCCTCACCGTCTTCGCGGCAGGGGCAAAGGACGGTAGCGTTACCGCAACCGTCAACGTAAACGGCGGCAGGGTCTACCTCGACTCCACCTCGGGCGTCACCCTCACCGACGTGCGCGGCACGGGAAGCAGCGTCACCTTCGGCAGGGACGGCGGCTCTTATACCGAGCTTCGTTTGCCCACGGGCGTCGGCGCACCCGCATACACCGTCACCACCACGGGCGGCATTACGGTCGGCTTCTCCCGCCTCAGCACGGAGGACGGATGCGACGTCTATATCCCCTCCGACCTCGATACCCCCTACGGCAGGATCACCGCGACCTTCGCCTCCGCCGACTCCTATCCCTTCGCTATCTTCAAGCTGGAGAGCGACGGCAGCTACACCTTCGTTACCGCGATCGCCGACTTCTTTGCCGACGGCTCGGTAACCGCCTATTGGAATTTCGACACCGACGTCGTGGTATATATGCGCCGCGATTTCACCGTCGTCAGCCGATTTACCAACCTCCGTCAGATCAAGCGCGGCGTCACCCTCGACCTCGGCGGACGCACCCTCACGGCAAACTCCGCCTCGCAGTCCTTCTACGTCGTTAACAACGGCTCACGCACGGGCGCGACCGAGCTTTACGTCCGCTTCAAGAACGGAACCATCCTCACGGATAAGACCAAGACCTTCCTTCTCTTCGGCTCGGTCACCTCCACTACGGCGAGCGCGAACTTCAAGGTTTACTTTGACAACGTCACCTTCGTCGCACCCGAGGGCAATACCAACGCCTACCCGATAATTGAGCATACGAACGCACTCACTCCCTTCACCGCATACGTCACCTTCACCGACTGTACCTTTGATATGACGAATGCGAGCAACACGCTCCGCCTGTTCAACCTCAGCAACAAGGACGGCACCATCGTTACTCATATCACGGTAAACGGCGGCGAGATAATCCTTCCGAGCGTGGCAAAATACGCGATGCCCTACTATTACAACGATAGCACCGCGAGCAGCCTCACCTTTGGTGAGAGCGACAACGGCTATGCAAAGATCGTTCTCCCCACCGCATCTGCCGCACCCGGCCACACGGTAATGACCGCGGGTGGTGAGATGGCGGGCTTCGCCCTCGTCGAATCCACGAAGGAGAAGGATATTTACTCGCTCCGTCCCTCTATCACCACCGCATACGGCGTTATCCCGCCGGCCTACGCCGATGCGACCCTCTATCCCTTCGTCGTATTCAGGGCGAACGGAACCTTCGTCGGCGGCTATCCCTGCCTGTTCGGTAGCACGGATACGAGCAACGGCGCCGATCTGTCCAAGATCGCAATGCACGCCGCACGCGGCGCGGGCAACGGCGCGGTCATCCTGATGCGCACCGATTGGATCTACACCGACAGCGTGTCCTACCCGAATATCGGTAACAACACGGGCACCGTCACCGTCGATCTCGGCGGACATACCATCTACGATCGCCACACTTACACCGGCGGACTGTTCCACATGATGGCAAAGCCCACCACACCCGGCGGTGCAAACACCCTCGTCGTGAAGAACGGTAGCATCCTCATGGGCGGCAAAAACCCGCTCGTCAGCTTCTCCGCATTCAACGAGGAGGTCGATAACGTCACCCTCACCCTTAAATTCGAGGGCGTGAAGCTCGGCTTCGAGGATGGCGCAACCACCACGAAGATCATCGACCGCGCGCGTCCCGTGCTCAACCTCCACTACAACGTCGTGTTTACCGACTGTGAGGTCGATATGGTGACGAACGCACCCGACGGCGTGAAATTCTACGACGCGGGTAGCAAGGATGGCGCCCTCAGCCTCAGCGCACGCGGCCTGACCTTCGTCGGCTCCACGCTCACGGGCAAGGCCGACCTTACCCCGAAGCACAGCGTCAGTCTCTATAACGGCTTCCTTTATAATCTCTACCTGCCCGCGCGCGGCGGAATCGGCGAGATCGCCATCGGCGGCGAGAGCGTGAGCCCCGCCTCCCTTGAGATCGCGTTTATGGACGGCGACGTTTATTACCGCGAATCTCGTTGGGTACAGCCGATCGGCTCGCTTGAAAAGCTCCCCTTAACGGTTGCCCTGACCCTTGCCGACGGAAGCACCGAAAATGCCGAATGGCAGGTTAGTGTTATCTCCTACGTCACCGCGCTTATCGCGGGCGACGATGCCGCGGCGGCTACCCTCGGACGGGATATGCTCGCGTATATCGAGGCGGCGTACCTCTTCTTCGCACCCGACAGCCTCGAGGCGTCGGAGATAAGTGCCCTCGTCCGTGATCAGCTTGGCGCGGACTACAATTCTGCAAATATGCCCTCGACCGACGTTCCCGCGGTACAGAGCACGGACGGCTTTGACTCGGCGGCGCTCCTTATCGGTGGCACACCGAAATTCGTATTCTACCCCGCGACCGACGATACGGGCGCGCTCCTCTATTCCACCGACGCATACGTGTTCAAGATTGGCGACCGCACGGTTTCTGCTACCGCCTCCACCGACGCGGAGGGCAGGGTATATATCACCCTCGATACCTATGCGTACGAAATGACGGGAACGGTCAGCTACACCGTCACGGGCACCGACCTCTCGGGCGAGTATAACCTCAAGGCGTACCTCGAATACGCCCGCACGGCCGACCCCGCGCTTCTCACCCTCGTTGAGCGCCTGTGGAAATACTCGGAATCCGCCCTCGCATACAGCAACTCTGTGGCTAACTGATAAAAACCGAGGGGGCAGGGTATAATACCCGTGACACCGCCACACAAGAATCAATAACCCGACGGGGAAACGTCGCACTCCGCACTTGGCGACGGGGCGGTAATCGCTAAGGCGACCCGCCCACCCGTCAGGCCCGAGGGGGCACCGCTCACAAGCGGTGCCCCCTTTTTTCGTCCGGGTGAATTATACTATCAAGTGCAACACTTTTAAGAAAAAAAGAACACTCATATTGAATCCTGTGTTATAATGAAGTTACCACACAAACAAAACAACAAAAGGAGATTCAATATGAGCTACACCCATTTTACC
>JAZODF010000015.1:0-43656 GCA_045596865.1 Eubacteriales bacterium | reverse complement strand
TGAAGGACCTTTAAAAAACGGAGGGATTATGAAAAAGTACATCGTCACCTACACGAAGGATTACGGACACACCCTTGAAAACCGAGTTGTCGAGTCGCGCTCGCACACCGGCGCGTACATTATCGTTGACCTGACGTTGCCGCCCTACGGCGCGATCATCAGCGTTTGCCTCGACGAGCAGGGCGCATAACTGAGATACATATTTGCTTTGCGGCGCGGGCTAACTATGCCTGCGCCCTTTTTTAGCCGTGGGTGTTCCCTTTTTGCCCGAGATTTTCGGTCGGGGTTAGCATTTTCCGCTTGACAACGGGCGGCAAGTATGCTATAATTGCAGGCGTATGACACAGGGGTATCGCCAAGCGGTAAGGCAAAGGACTTTGACTCCTTTATTCGTAGGTCCGAATCCTGCTACCCCTGCCAGCAAAAAGCACCTACCCTCGCGGTAGGTGCTTTTTGCTGTTGGGTAGCCCTCGATTCGACTTATTCTGCACCATCGGCGCAGAATGTAGGTTCGCATTCGCCACTCGGAGATCGACAAGCTCGCTTGTCAGGCGGAGAGTGTGCGAATATTCGCCAAAGGCGAATACCTTGCTACCCCTGCCAGAAAAAAGCACGCGCAAGCGTGCTTTTTTCAACGAAATTTGCCCTGCGGGCAAGTGAAATAGCTTTGCTGTGAAATATTTGCTTCGCAAATGTGAAATATTCGCTGACGCGAATGTGGGCAAATTTCATTTCACATCGACCGAAGGGAGATATTTCACAATGTGCGACAGCACATTATTTCACATTCGGCAACGCCGAATATTTCACTTAATAGAAATTTTGTAGATGCATTTCCGCGCTGAGCTCTGCTCGGCGTATCATATTTACCGTTTTCTCGATACAATGTCTTGACACGATGACAATCATGTAGTATAATCCATTTCAAAGATAAAAAGCTGAAAGGAATCATGACTATGGCTGCAAAGCATTTTCAATCTAAAAATTTCAATGTGCCTGCGGAGCATTTAATTGGTATTTTAAAAGATCGTTCCTTCTGTTCAAAGCTGAATTTAGAGCTAAAATCGGAAAATCCAACTTCAACGGGCGTATGGTTCAGATTTCATCACGGCACCACCTTTTCCTCGTGGGGAGAAAAAATCACCGTTACTCTCACGCCCCTTCCTTCCAATATAACAAAGGTCGATGTTAAATCGGAATGTGGTATGCCTACCCAAGTTGTTGACTGGGGTAAAAACAGGCAGAACGTATGCAATATTTTGGAATACATTGAAAAACAACTTTCCTCCTGTGGCACTGCTGCCACCACCGTTGTTCAGGCAGCTGCACCGACACAGACAGCCGCAAGCAGAAACTTAAAATACTGCTTTAAGTGCGGAAAGCAAATAACTGCGGATTCAAACTTTTGCTGCTTCTGCGGTACGAAACAAAATTAATTTCGCTGATATTACTGTTTAGAAACCGAATGATTACATAGACTCGTTTCCAAGCATGGCGTTAAAAGTCCGGTAGACCGCGGATACTTTTAACCCCCATCATCGCCAAGGGGTTAGTGTACCCTCTGCAAAACCGACCTGCATCTAAATTGGCCACACACGGTTTTACATCTAAATCGGACACACAACACAGCAAAAAGCACCTACCCTCGCGGTAGGTGCTTTTTGCTGTTGGGTAGCCCTCGATTCGACTTATTCTGCGCCATCGGCGCAGAATGTAGGTTCGCATACTCCGTGCAGGCGCGTCAAGCTCGCTTGTAAGCGACAAGCGTGAGTATATTCTCGCGACGCGAGAATACCTTGCTACCCCTTTATCCATTGCGAAAGCAATGGTATATCATCACGCGTTAGCGTGTATCTCATCACCGAAGGTGCATATCATCAGCCGAAGGCTGTATTCGCTTTCGCAATGATGATATACAACGGCAAGCCGTTGGTGATATACAATTCCTGTGGAATTGATGATATCCACGCCTTTGGCGTGATTGAGTACGGGAGTTCTAATCCTTAATGCAAACCGCCCTTGTATCTCATCACGCGCCAGCGTGTATTTCCTGCGGCTTGATGATATACAACACTTCGTGTTGATGATATACCGCAACAAGTTGCGGATGATATACAAGGCTACGCCTTGATTTATTTGCAAAAGCATGGTATAATAAAGCCATCGATAAATAAGAATTTGAAAGGAGGTCGCCTTTTGAGAAAGACAACAGGTACAGGAATATTTATAGCTGTATTGGCGGCGGCACTCTATGCCATTAACTCTCCTTTTTCAAAGCTGTTGCTTGATTATATGCCGTCTACGCTGATGGCAGGATTTTTATATATTGGCGCAGGACTTGGAATGGGAGTGATAGCATTGCTTCGAAAGTTGAAAAAGGTAGAACGAACTGAGGAAAGAATAACGAAAGCAGACCTTCCATACACGGTAGCGATGATAGTGCTTGATATTGCGGCACCCATCTTCTTGCTACTCGGACTATCTTATACATCAGCAGCAAACGCCTCGCTTCTGAATAATTTTGAAATCGTAGCGACGGCGCTAATTGCATTGGTTGTGTTTAAGGAGAGAATCAGCCCAAGATTGTGGTTCGGTATTCTGTTCGTTACAGCCTCCTGTGCGCTCCTCTCGATTGAGGATATATCAAGTCTCAAATTTTCTTTCGGCTCTTTGTTTATCCTTCTTGCGTGTATTTGTTGGGGTATTGAGAACAACTGCACGAGAAAGCTGTCAGCGAAAGACCCCTTGGAAATCGTTCTGTTAAAGGGCATATTCTCAGGACTTGGTTCTGTTATCATAGGTTTATGCATTGGCGAGAGAATCACGACTCTTTGGAGCGTGCTTGCAGTGTTGGCAGTAGGTTGCGTTGCATACGGACTTAGTATCTTTTTCTACGTCTACGCCCAAAGATTACTCGGTGCGGCGAGAACGAGTGCATATTATGCCATAGCACCCTTTATCGGCACTCTTCTATCGCTTGTCATATTTAGAGAGCTTCCGCAATACACCTATTTTATTGCACTCGGTATAATGGTTATCGGTGCTTGGCTTTGCTCCTCTGATGAGCCGATTATTAAGCAAACAAAAAGCAAGTCATAAACAAATTCCAATTTGTCGGGCAGAGGCACAAAAAATCAGACACCTTTTGTTTGTTTTTACCCCTGTTTAGACACCTTTTTACACGTTTTAGGCATCAAAAAACACCTGCCCTCGCGGTAGGTGCTTTTTGCTGTTCGGTAGCCCTCGATTCGATTGTAATTGACAACGGGGGCTGTTTATGGTAGAATGATAAAGGAAACAACCGCAAAGGAGATCATTCATGAGCGATAGAAGCGATTTTGTAATTGAGGACGGCGTGCTTGTCGAATACACGGGCAAGGACATTAACGTCGTCATCCCCGATGACGGGTCGGTCACCGTGTTGGGTGACACCTGCTTCTCCTATTGCTGGCGGGTCAAGAGCGTTAGCATCCCCGCGTCTGTTGTGTCGCTCGGTAAGGCGTGCTTTGACAGCTGTTCATCGCTCGAGAGTGTTGGGATCCCGTCGTCGGTCGGATCTCTCGGGGATTATTGCTTCACGTTTTGCAGGGATCTCAAAAGCGTCGGGATTCCATCCTCGGTCGGCTCGCTTGGCGACGGATGCTTCTACGGTTGCAAGTCGCTCAAAAGCTTCACTCTGCCCGATTCGATTAGCTTTTTGAGCAATTTGTGCTTCTTTGATTGCACGTCCTTAGAGGAAATCATTATTCCAAATTCTATCACCGCGATGGGTAACAGCTGCTTCTTCGGCTGCAGGTCCTTAAAGAGCGTCAGCATTCCCGATTCGGTTGAGTCGTTAGGCAGTTGGTGCTTCTATGAATGCTCGTCGCTTGAGCGGATTATGATTCCCAATTCCGTTACCTCGTTTGGCGAGGAGTGCTTCTTCGGCTGCGACAATCTCACAATTTTCGCAAAGGAAGGAAGTGCCGCGGCAGAGTATGCCGAGAAGAACGGCATCAATCTGGTGCTGATCTGACATTCAGGCAGGTTTCATTTATCCGTACTTATCCCGAGGGAGTGACGATATGAAGATCGACTTTTCGAGAAAGGCAGAGCTGTTGCCGCTGATCCTCGCGGGGGCGGTAGCGAGCGGAATATCCTTTCTCTATTATTACGCACTCAAAAATCCGTCCGTGATACTGCTGTGGCTCTTATACGCTGTGGACATAATTTTGTTCGTAATCAGCGCGTACCGTGTGGTTGCTTCATTTGAAATGTCGCGGTTCAAGACGGTGACGTTCACGGTGGTGGCGGTGGTCGGCTTCTTCCTCTTTTGCGTGATAGTGTTTATCGCGCTGACGTCGGACAGCGATTTTGAATATACCGATGCGATGTTCCGGGAGGTTATCAGGATCGGGGTATTTTTGTCGCCGTCGTTCATACTGCTTATCCCCGTGATGTGGCTTGTCGCGGAGATCATTTCTTAACCGATTGGAGGCATTATGCTACTTTACTCAATTATTATGTTTGCGGTGGCGGTGCTGTTCGCCGTGCTCAGCCTGCTGATTTATCGAGGCAAGACGAATCTTATTCACGATTATCATCAAACCAAGGTTGAGGACAAGGTCGGCTACGGAAAGGCGTTCGGCAGGGCGTTATCGCCATTTGCTATTTCTCCGCTTGCAAGCGGGGTGATCGCCCTGTTTGCAAGGGCCGAATCGTTAATGACGGTGGCAATACTCGTTCTGGTTATCGGGATGGGCGTCGGAATCGCACTTATCGTGCGCGTTCAGGTCAAGTATAACAAGGGAATTTTCTGACGAATGGCACTCTTATACGCCCGTCAAGGCGGCTTTTCTGCCGCGGTTTATGTCGGGTTATGCGAAATTTTGTTGCGATTTTTCGTCGAGAGTATAGAAAGGCGAGGAGCGGTTGCTCCTCGCCTTTTTTTGATTGAGTGTAATTTGTGCCTTGCGGCGTAGGATGGCGTGTAGAGGCCGTATGCCGTCAGCGCCTGAAGGCCAGGCGGAAGGCGATTTTTGCGGGTGCGGGGCTAAGTGCCGTGAGGTCGGCGCGGTGCCTCTCTGCAGCGGCGCGGGCAATGGACAGGCCGATGCCGTAGCCACCCGTGTAGGTGCGTGCCTTGTCAACGCGGTAGAAGCGGTCGAAGAGCCGCTCAAGGTCGATGGAGTCGACGGCGGCGTAATCATTCACAACCGTGAGGACGGTGTGGCGGCCGCCGTGGAGGGTCAGGGAGATTTCACCGCCCGCGTCGCAATATTTGACAGCGTTATCAAGGAGGATTGCGACGATGCTGCGAAGCAGGGCCTCATCACCGTGGGTCATTACCCCCTCGTCAATCGAGGAGGTGACGGATAGGCCGCGCGAGGTGGCGAGACCGACGAACTCGGAATAGGTGTCGAGGGCGAGGTCGGAGAGATTGACCTCCTCGTTCGGGGGTGCGCCCGCATCCTCATCAAGGCGGGATAGGGTGACGAGACGGTTAACGAGGTCGGTCATCCTTCGCCCCTCGGAGCGGATGTCGTCGAGCCACTCGTTTTTACCGAGCTCCGCCTCGGCGATATCGACGTTTGCAAGGATAAGGGTCAGGGGTGTTTTTAGCTCGTGATTTGCGTCGGTGACAAACTGCTTTTGCCGCTCGTAGCCGACGGCAATCGGCTCAATTGCGCGATTTGAGAAGATAATTATGAGCAGAAGCACGACGAGCCCCGAGACAAGCAGGACAAGTCCCGTGTTTACAAGCGACTGATTCATTGAAAGGCGGGACATATTTCCGTCGACAAAAACAACGGCGGTGCCGCCGTCGGTCGGGTAGACCTTGTAGCGGTAGGAGTCGATCCAGCCGCGTGCCCCCGAGCGCGATGCCGCACGGTTGGCGTATTCGACGGCGGTATCATCGTCTATTGAATGGATGAACTCGGTATTCACGCGCTCTACGGTGCCGTCGGCGGTCAGCCAGACGGTGAAGTGGCGGGTGGAATAGCGGGTTTCGGGGGTTATTGCGCCGTCGGGTCGCATGGGTGCCTCGCCCGCGGGGGGCGGCTGTTGACCGAAGAAATCGGGAAAGCGTCCGTCGCCCGAGGATATCGCATCGGCGAGCGAGTCGAGAGTCGAGTTCGTCGAGCGGACGTTAAATACAAGAATAAAGGAAAAGACGAGAAGGATAACCGAGAAGACCGAGATGGCGGATATCGTAATTATCCTGCGGCGTAGCCTTTTTATCACGGGATCACCTCCAATACGTAGCCCGCACCGCGGACGAAGCGGATGCGCACGGGGGCGCATATCTGCTCGAGCTTTTTGCGGACGTTGGAGACGTGGACCCAAACGACCGAGGTATCGACGCTCGAATCCCATCCCCAGACGTGGGTCATTATACGGTCGGTGGTGATGATAACCCCCGCGGAGCCCATAAGCATTTCCATCACCTGGTATTCCCTGCCGCTCAGGGCGACGGTGGAATCAAGGTAGCAAAGCTCGTAGGTCGAGCGGTTGAGGGTGAGCCCCTCGAAGGTGAGGAGGTCGGGGGTGAAGTTATCCTTGCGGCGGAGCATTGCGCGAATGCGGGCAAGCAGCTCGGCGGTGGAAAACGGCTTTGGCAGGTAATCGTCCGCGCCCGCGTCCAGCCCCTCGACCCGCTGATAGACCTCTGTTCGGGCGCTGAGAAAGAGGGTCGGGGTGGTGACACCCGCGGCGCGGAGGCGGCGGAGGACGGTCACGCCGTCCATTCCCGGCATCATAATATCGAGGACGATGCCGTCATATTCCCCGCTCATTGCATAGTCGAGGGCGTCGGTGCCGTTTGCCACGCCGTCGACAAGATAGTTATTCATTTCGAGGATGCGCACGAGGCTTTTTAATATCTTCGGGTCGTCCTCAGCAACCAGGATTCGCATAGGAGCCTCCTAATTTTTTATACTCTAATTGTAGCACAGGTCAGTCGAAAAATCAACGGGGGTCAGGAAACGTCCGCCGACGTGCTGCCAAGGAAAATGGCGGTGCCGCTCAGGCTCGCGGGCATTACGAAGGAGATGACGGTGTCACCGTCGACCCTTACCTCGACCGTTTTGCCCGAGGTGAGGCTGACGCTCCTTTTTGTGGCGATGCTCGAGAAGGAGGCACAATGCGTCGCCTCCGAGGTCATGGCGCCCTGCGGCATTATCGCAAGGACGTAGCCGCCCGTGTAGGCATAGCCCGCTTCGGTATCGATTGCAGAGTTGCCGCCCGAGGTGGAGATGACGACGGTGGTGCCGCCCGAGAACAGGATGCCGGAGTAGGAGGTGCGGCTGTTAGAGTCGATGCCGTCACCGCCCGCGTGGATATACACCTCGCCACCTTCGATTTCAACGCCCGTGCCCGAGGTGGCGGTGGAGTTCACGCCGTCATCGCGGGAGGTGATGCTGACCGAGCCGCCCGAGATGCATACGCTCACGCCCTCGAGCCCCTCGTAGCTATACGTTACGGCGACGGTCCCGCCCGTGATTTCGAGCCTGCCGTCCGAGTGGATGCCGTCGTCGTTGCTATACACCGTGACCTTGCCGCCCGAGATGGTGATAATGCCCGTCGGGGAGAGACCGTTTTCGAGGGTGGCGTCGGCATTTGCGTGGAGGGCGTCGTCATACGCCTTGACGGTTACGGTGCCCGCGCTGACGGTGATGCCGTTCCCTGCCTTCAAGCCCTTGGTGGAGTGGTCGGATTTTTCGGTATTTCCGTCATTCATTCCGCCACCCGGGCCACCCATTCCGCCGGGGCCACCCATGCCGCCCGGGCCCATCTGGACGGTGGTTGTATAGTTTGTCCAGCTATACCCGTAGTTGGAGATGGCAATGGTATCGTATGCATCGGATGGGGCAAGGCGGTCGGACGCCGCCGCGTACTCGCTCTCCTGCGAGGAGGGCATATCCGAGGTGTAGATGAAGAACTGCATCTGTGAATATGCGGGGTCGCGCGGGAAGGAGTAGTAATAGTAGCTCGTCCTGCCGCCGCTCACGATGGAGTGATAGGTCGCGTCGACCCACCTGTAATCGGTGTCGGAGTTATAGTATTTGACAGAGTATTTATACAGGTCGCTTGTGAAGCGGAAATAGTACGCCTCGCCGTCGACGGCGGTGACCTCCTCAGAGTAGTTCGAGTATTTGTCGGTGTAGACGGTGAGGGCGGTTCCCTCCCCCTCGATGATGATATCGTGTGCGGCGTCGACACCGTCGCAGGCGGCATAGACCGTGTGGGTTCCGCCGTTTACCGTGACGTTGCCGCGCTGATTACCCTTTTCCGATATATCGGTATCCGCGGTTTTGATGCCGTCGCCGACGGTGGCGATGAGGGTGGTGGTGCCGCTCTCGAGGGTGACGCTGTCATTTCCCTTCAGGGCGTTATCGCGGCAAACGACCTCGAGGGTGAGGTTCTTGATTTGCAGGTCCTTTTTCGAGTGAATGCCGTTGTTTTCCTTCGATACGACGGTGAGGGTGCCCTTGCCGCAGATTTCAAGGTCGACCTCGGAATGGATGGCACCCGATTTCGATTCGGTATCCCCCGCCGATATTTCGGGGCGGAGATCGTAGAGGTAATTTACGGTGTCCTTTTTCGCGGTTATTGACACCTCGTCACCGCTCAGGACGGTGATGACGGGAGCGGCGGTGCTGACGATGGTGGTGCCCGTCAGCTCAATATCCAATTTATATTCGTCGCCGATATCGACGGTGATATATCCCGACAGCTCGCCCGATACCGAATAGACCGAGTCGGCGGAAAGTGCGGTAAAGCTGAGGACGTTGTTTTCAAGGGTATATGCGCCGTCGGTGCCCGAGATGCAGGTGACGGTGACGGTATTTTTCTCCCCCTCGAAGATGCCGTCATAGACGTCGAGCGTGTCGCCGAAGGATTCGTCGTTGCCGCCGACGGAGGGGTTAGTGCCGAAGGGGTCGGCGCCGTCCCGAGAGCAGGCGGCGAGGGTGAGGATGAGTAGCGATAGTGTGAGTAAGAGTGCGATCGTGCGTTTCATTTTTTTGCTCCTTTACAGCTCCTCGCGGGCGGTTTCGGTGGCGGACAGGGATATTTCGAGATTGCCGTTGCGCTCGCGGAGGCGGTCGATCATTTCCCGCTCGCGTGCGGGGTCGCGGAGGACGAGGCTGTAGGTCAGGCGATACATACTGCCGAGGTTGGTTGTTTTGACGCGGGTGAGCTCGTAGGAGGAGGCATACTCGGCGAGGATGCCGTCAAATACACCCGTGTAATCAAGCTCCTCGGGCACGGTGATGCGCAGGGTCCTGTGACGGGCAGAGGCCCTTTTTGCGCCGAGGTCAAAGAGATTGTAGAGGAAGAAGGCGCCCGATAGGATGAGAGTAAAGAGGACGGCATAGGCAAGATAGCCCATACCCGTAATTAGTCCCGCGCCCATTGCGAGGAAGAGCGTGCCTATCTCACGCGCGGTGCCCGGAACGGAGCGGAAGCGCACGAGGCTGAACGCGCCCGCGACGGCGACGCCCGCACCGACGTTGCCGTTGACCATCATAATGACGACGCAGACGACGGCGGGGAGGATGGCGAGGGTGACGACGAAGCTTTTCGTGTATCTTGTTTTGTAGACGTAGCCCGCGACGATCATCCCGCCGATGAGGAGGGACACGGCGATGCAAAGAAGGAATTTCGCGGGGCTGATGACCGCGGTGGCGGCGGTGTCAAAGACACCGCGGAATATGTTTTCAATGGACATATATCGGTTTCTCCGTTTCTTTATTGATTTCCTTTCCCGCGCTGATACGCGGGTAGATGATGGTTTTGTATGCGGTGCCGTATTTTGAGAAGGTGGTCTTGTATATCCCCGCGCGCGAGAGCGCGTGGGCAAGCCATAGGGGGATGCCGCCCGACGCCTTTATCTCCATTAGAGTGACGCCCTCGGGCAAGAGGGGCGTGCCGTGGGTGCCCGCGGAAAAGGTGAGGTCATACTCGCGTGCGGTGACGTTATAGTCGACGGTCAGTCGCAGGTCGGTGCCGTCGCGCATATAGTACGCCTCCCTCTCATAGGAGAGGAACAGGCGCGGGGCGAGCCCCGGGTATATTGAGAGGAAGTAGTCGATCTCACGGGAGATCTGCGTATTCACGGGAGCGGGGCGCTCGCCCGCGAGCCAGAGGGTCGCCTCCCTCTCGGTGGTGGCGAGGCGGCGCTTGTAGACGACGTGATCGCACTTTCGCTTAAGCTCGACGAAGGCCTGCCCGCTCGAGGTGGAATAGGAGCGCAGACGCAGCTTTTCCTTGAACACGGGGTGGTCGATCGAGCGGCGGATGAGCAGATAGGATGGCGTATCGTAGTAGATATTCAGTATCGTTGAGCGGCCGTAGCCGTCGATCGACATATACGGGGATACGGCGGCGAGGACGGCGGACAGCTGTGAGGGGGTGACGAGGTATTTTTGCTCGTAACGTTTAAAGACGCTTTTATAGTTCATGGGGACACTCCGTTTTTTATCCTCCCCATTATAGCCTACACCGCTAAAGCCAAACTAAAGACGGCGGTTGACTATTTATATTTTTTATGGTAAAATGAAGAAAATACGATTTCGAGGTGTGTATGGATATATTTGCCGTATATGAGTGCGACAAGCACGACGTGATTTCGAAGATAAGGCAGATCGGTATCAGATCGATCTACAACTCCAACGTCAAGGCGGCGGGGGTAACCTGGTTCGAGGAGGAGGGTATTTACATTCGTAACGCTCGGCTGGTGGTTGCGCTGGTAGATGAGAAAATGCTCGCCGACGAGTGCGACGGCTACTGCATCAACACCGCGTTTAACAGGGGCAAGACCGTCTACGCCCTCATACAGGGCGGCGAGGAGGTCGCGGACCGATTTGCCAAGAGGTGGCCGGGGGCGGTGCTGTTTTACGATGCGAATAAGCTGATAAACGCGATAGTCGAGCTTCAGCTCGGTGAGCGGACGCTATCCGGCCTGTCCATCAAGGCGAATATGTATTTCCGCGCGTTTATGCTTGAGGAGGCGCTGGATGCCGCGAGCGAGCTTATCGACGCGGGCAGAGCCGAGCTTGATGCGGCGGTGGGCTACCTTGACACCGAGGCACGCGAGGTGATCTGCGACGCGTACGAGCTGTGCGCGATGATACGCTTCATCCGCGGGGAGCATTCGGAATTTGAGGCGGCAATCGGCGAGGCTATAAGTATATGCCGGGGATCTCGCGTCATCTGGGCGAGCGACAGCGAGCTTTATTACGCGAACATCCTCATTCACCATTACACCGAGATTGCGCCCGATGCAGAACGCGCGGGCGAGCTTCAGCTTCGGTATTTCGGCAAAAAGTGCTTCGGCTTTGGCGCCGCGGAGGAGGAGAAGAACACCGAGCGGATGCACCAGAGGGTTTCGCTCTTCTTCGAGAAGGGCTACCGATTAAAGGACAAGCAAAGAGACGAAGGGTGCGCCGAGGTCAAGCCCGAGGGCGGTATTCACAAGGCGATCGCCGAGCATATCCGCGCGACGATACTGCTGTTCAACCAGCTCGGTGGCGAGGAGGTGCGAATCGGCTTCGGTGAGTGCCTGCGCACGGGGTACGAGCGGCTTGCGGAATATTGCCGCATTATCGGCGAGAAGGAGCTGGCGGTTGAGTGCATGGATATGATTGCCGCCAACCTCGGACGGCTTGTGGTCGAGGATAGCGTGACGGACGAGTCGCTCGTCAACCTCAAATGCATCAAGGCGTATCTTGGCGAGAAGCAGCCCGATTCCGGCTTCTTCGACGTATTTATTTCCCACCGCTCGGCAGACACCGAGATGGCGGCAAGCGTATATACCCACCTCAAGGCGAAGGGCAAGTCACCCTTCCTCGACAGGGTTTGCCTGCCCGTGCTCGGTGATTCGGAGTACCGTAACTCCATCCTCGACGCGATTGACAAGAGTGCGCACTTCGTGCTCGTGTCCTCCGACCTCAAATTCCTTGAGTCGAGGTGGGTGTCCGAGGAGTGCAACCTGTTCTGCGACGAGAAGCGCGAGGGACGGAAGAACGGTAACTTCATTATGGTATTCCCGCGCGCGGTATGTACGGAGATATTCGCATCCAACAAGCGGTGCCTGCCCATTCAGCTACGCTCGTTTGAGATAGTGGCGTTTGAGGATTTCGAGGCGACGTTGACGAACTATATCATTTAACCGACGTGAGTCTCGGTTAAGACGGAGAATAAATGAGGACACAGATTTTCATCAGCTATCGCCGTGGGGGCGGTGCGGAGGCGGCACGGACGCTCTACGACCTGCTATCACCGCGATACGACGTATTTTACGATATGAGCTCGCTTCGAAGCGGTCGGTTCGACGAGGATATTGAGCAAGCGATCGACTCCTCTTCTGACTTTCTGCTCGTTATGTCGGACGGGATATTCGACCGCTTCGACGAGGACGGCGACTGGATACGCAGGGAGACCGAGCGCGCCGTCAGACAAAAGAAAAATATCATACCCATACTGCTCGACGGCTTTGTGCCGCCGAGGTCGGCCGATCCGCTTATTGACGCGCTGGTGCATTATAACGGCGTGCACCTATGTGATGCGGAAAAGAGGCTCCCCGATTTCCTCAGAAGCAACGAGAGGTGCGTGCTTAAGATCGAGGTAGCCGAAGGCGGCGAATACCGACTATCAGACGGGGCTATCGAGGCGTTAAAGAGCTTTTACCGCGGCTCGCTGATAAGTGGAGAGCGCGGAGTACACGTCGTCCTCTCGCTCCCCGAGCCGATGACGGTCGCAGAGAGGCTGGTGTCTTCTGAGCTTGCGGGGGACAAGCGCAAATACGCGCTGATCAATGCGTCACAGCTCCCGATACGCAGGCACAGGTCGCGTGCGGATCACGTCGCGCTCGCCATCGAGCTGATGCTCGCGGACACGGTGAATATCGAGAGTGCGGGGCTGTGGTCGTATCTCTCAGGTGATCCGCTGGCAACCGAGCATTTCCTCGACGGACGGGGAGAGATACGCTCCTACTACACCGTCTGCCTGTGGGTGCGTGTGATCGAGGAGCTTCTGCGTGAATTCACGGTGAGCGAGCTCAACCGTCTGACACATTACAGAGCGAGGAAGAACGAATACACGCCGATAGGGTGCGCGCTGTATCTCGTAGGCCGCGATTACGACGGCGAATGGGGCTTCACCTCTATGGCGACGAAGGATGAGGCGGCCCCTCTCGTTACCCCTACGGGGTACAGGACGCTACGTAACCCCCTGTCGCTCTCGCCAAAGACGGTACTGCACTCCATACTTCCCGACTTCTACTACAAGGCGGCAGAGGAACTGTTGATCGGCAGGAATATGCTGTTTTTAAGAGAATTCCGCAACGGGGAATCCGCTATTCACAACCTCTTGTGCTATTTCTACGGCTTAGATTAATCGCGCGCGAGGACACTCGGTTAAGGTTAAAAAACGGGGTATAAAAAATCTCAACTTTTTTCAAAAAAAGGGTTGCAATTTTGAAACGCTTGTGTTATAATAGCAAATGCCGATTTATGTGTAATCAAAAAAATTATATAGAATTTGACCCACACGGGTCGATCGTAGGAGGTATTAAAATGGCTAAGTGCAGTATCTGCGGCAAGGGCGTGACCTTCGGTCATAACGTTTCCCACTCTAACCGCAAGACCAACAGAACCTGGAAGCCCAACATCCGCAAGGTTAAGGCTGTTGTTGACGGTTCTCACCAGACTGTTGCAGTTTGCTCTCGTTGCCTTCGTTCCGGAAAGGTTGAGCGCGCATAATGCAAAAGCTCCGCTGGTTTAGCGGGGCTTTTGTTATATTCGAGGTGATTTATGAAAAGGCTGTTTGCCATTGTTGATTGCCGAATACCGACGGAAATGGAGCGGCGGCTGAATATCCTTGGCTTCGACGTCATTACCCTGCCCGCGCACCCGCGACTTGGTGCAGCGGTGTGCTCGCACACCGATATGCTGGTGGCACGGGTCGGGCGCGAGTATATTTCGCCCGCCGAGTATTGCGAGGTGGCGCCGCACGTGTTCACCGACCTTTCCCTCCTGCTCGGGGGAACGGGATACAGCGTTACGCTGAGCGCAGACGAGCTCGGTACGGATTACCCCGAGGATTGCAAAATGAACGTGCTGACCGTTGGAAATTACCTGTTCGCACGGGAAACGGCGTCGCCGTATATCCTCAACAAGGCGCGCGAGTGCGGAATGACTATCGTGACGGTGAAGCAGGGCTACCCTGCGTGCACGGTGCTCCCCCTTGGTGAGGGGCGGGCGATAACCGCAGACCTCGGGATGGCGAAGGCGATGCGAGAGGTCGGGATAGAGGTGACCGAGATTGAAAACGGTGATATTTCCCTGCCCCCGCACGAGTACGGATTTATCGGCGGGTGCGCGGGTGTTTACGGCGGGGCGGTATACTTCCTCGGCGACCCGAGGACGCACCGCGATTACGAGAGGATAAAGGCCGCCTGCGATGCGGCGGGGCTAAGAATTATCCCCCTCGGTGACGGGGGGCTTATCGACCTTGGCGGAATTATCATTGCCGAGGGCGACCTCAAATAGCACGGTGAATATCGGGACGAGAAGCAGACCGAAAAAGCCGAAAAGCGAATATCCGACATACAGAAAGATGAGCGTGATTATCGGATGGACGCCAAGATTGGTGCCGAGAATTTTCGGCTCGGCAAGTTGGCGGATGACAGTATGCACAAGGTAGAGGACGACAAGTCCGACGCCGAGGGGCACACGGCCCGTGATGAAGCACCAGAGCGCCCACGGCAGTAAAACCGCGCCCACCCCGATGACGGGGAGCACGTCAAGCAAAGAGATGATGACGGCGAGCAGGAGCGCGTACGGTGCGCGAAGGATCAAAAGACCGAGCAGGATGGTTGCAAGGGTCAGAAGGAACAAAAGTAAATAACTCTTTACATATTTCCCGAGTGTCGTAAAGAAGGAATCGCGAATTCGAGCCAGCGTTTTTGTGACACGGGGTGGCAGAAATCCCCTAAAAAAGGCGATGATACGGTCGAGATCGAGTGAAAAATAGACCGCAGAGATGACCGTGATGAGCAAGAACAGAAGTGCCCGCGGAATCCCGCCGACAAAGGATGAGAGAAAGCCGCCGAGTGCCTCGACGAAGGACATGGCGAGGGTGTAGATCGCCTCGCCGAGTCCCTCACCAAGCTCGCCAAGGATGCCGCCGAGGTTACCGATTTCGGCGAGCATTTCGGACAGACGCTCTCCCCCTTCCCCCGATAGGAGCTCCCACAGCTCGACCGAGAGGCGCCAGATACCGACGCCGAGCGCGCCGAGGGTGGCAAGCGTTGCAAGCACGGTCAGGATTAACCGCCACACACGCACGGAGATATGCGTGCCGCGATGAAGCGCTGCGGCGGGTCGACCCATCATATAGGCGATGACGAACGCAATCAAAAACGGCAAGGTGAGGAAAAAGACGTATTTAAAGAAGACGTAGGCGAGGAGCATCACGCCGAAGACGCAGACGGTGGTATATGCAAGGGTGCGTAGTTTTTCGCTTTTCATTTTACCCCCAAAGGCTTTTAGTTAAGTTTATCCAAAAGAGAGTAAATATATATCAAATTAATCAAAATACAAGGAGAGAAAAATGGTAGTTATTGAAATGGAGCACGGCGGTGTTATCGAGATCGAGCTTTATCCCGAGGCGGCGCCCATCACGGTAAAGAATTTCGAGAAGCTGGTTTCGGAGGGCTTTTACGACGGGCTCATCTTCCACAGGGTTATCAAGGGCTTTATGATCCAGGGCGGTGACCCGCAGGGCAACGGCATGGGCGGCTCGGACAACAAGATCAAGGGCGAGTTCCGTGCAAACGGCTGGAACAATCCCATCCGTCACGAGCGCGGCGTTATTTCGATGGCGCGTGCGTACAACCCCAACTCCGCATCCTCTCAGTTCTTCATTATGCACAAGGATGCACCCCACCTCGACGGTCAGTACGCCGCGTTTGGCAAGGTGGTATCTGGCATGGAGGTCGTTGACGAGATCGCAGAGATCCCGACCGATTACTCCGACCGTCCGAAGATGGCGATGCGTATGAAGCGCGTTTACATCAAGTAATCACAGGTAAATAATTGTTTACAAAAGAAAGCACGGCTACGCCATAAGGGCATAGCCGTGTTAAATTTTATGGATGTTTTGATGTTTTGCGTTTTATCGTGCGGCGGGGTGTTCCCTGCCTTTTTTACTATATATCCGCAAGGCGTTTGTTGCCGTTTTCGTCAAAGGAGACGGCGGGGTGCGGCTTAGCGCCCTCGGTTAGTGAGCGACTGCCTCGGGGTGCTTTTCAAGGATGACGGAGAGCGCGTCGGCGTCGGCGCAGACGATGACCTCGCCCTTGAAGAACTGCAGGATGGAGGCGGGAACGGCGGGGGTAACGTCACCGAAGAGCGAGCGCTCAAGGATCTCTGCCTTACCCTTACCCATAGCGAGAAGGAGGATCTTGTCGGCGTTCATGATCTGGCCAACGCCCATGGACAGAGCCCGGGTGGGGACGTCCTCGCGCTTTTCGAAGAAGCGGGCGTTTGCGTCGATGGTGGAGTCGGTGAGGTCAACGAGGCCGGTGCCCTTCGAGAAATAGTCGGCGGGCTCGTTAAAGCCGATGTGGCCGTTGTTACCGATACCGAGGACCTGGATATCCACGCCGCCCATAGAGGCGACGACCGCGTCGTATCTTGCACACTCGGCGACGGGGTCGGTGGCAAGACCGTTCGGGAGGTTGGTGTTCTCCTCCTTGATGTCAACGTGGTTGAAAAGGTTGTGATGCATGAAGTATGCGTAGGACTGATCGTGGTCGGCGGAAAGTCCGACGTACTCGTCGAGATTGACGCTCTTAACGTCGGCGAAGCTGATCTCGCCTGCCGCGCATCTTGCAATAAGCTCCTTATACATACCGATGGGGGAGGAGCCGGTTGCGAGGCCGAGGACGGCATTCTTCTTTGCCTTAAGAAGATCGGTAATAACGTTTGCGCCGTTTACACCGGCATCGTATGCGGTTGCACCGTAGATAATCTTAATCATTTTTATTCTCCTTTTCTTTATTTTGGTGGGTTATCAGCAGTATTTTTTAACGATGGCACGCATTTCGTCGAGGCGCGACTCCATATCCGAGACGAGCTTGAACTGGTTGCGGGCGCGGTCGAGGTTGTGCCCCTCTCTATGGACGCGGAAGTAGGTATCACCGTTGAGATAGTCTGCGAGGAAACGCATTCCGCACTCGAGGGTCATCATAATCGCGCCGATGGGGAGCATTTCGAGCTCGCACTCGGTAAGGCCGCCCTTCGCGCCCTCGATGAAGCCCTTGACGTAGAGCTCGTAGAGCGAGATGTCGAAGTTGACGAGCGAGAGGTCGCGCTCATCCTCGAGCGCGGTGGTGGCACCGAAGCGAATGGAGTCACCGAAATCGTTGACCGAATAGCCCGGCATAATGGTATCGAGGTCGACGACGCAGACGGGGTTACCGCTCTTTGCATCGAAGAGGATATTATTGAGCTTGGTATCGTTGTGGGTGACGCGAAGGGGGAGCCTACCCTCCTTGTGCGCGTTTTCAAGGATGTGGGTGAAGTCGAAGCGAGCCTTGGCAAATTCGACCTCGGCACCAACCTCGGAGAGTCTGCCCGCGGCGTTGTTCTCCACCGCCTCCATAAGCTGGCGGTATCTGTCGGGAGTGTTATGGAAATTCACGATGGTTTCGTGGAGGGTGTGCGCGGGGAAATCGCGGAGCATATACTGGAAGTTACCGAAGGCGACCGCGCTGGTATAGAACTGCTCGGGCGACTCGACCTTGTCGTAGGACATAGAGTCGGTGACGAATACGAGAAGGCGCCAATACTCGCCCTCGCCGTCGATATAGTAGGATCTGCCGTCCTTTGCGGGGATGACGTTGATGACCTCGCGGGTCGGGTCACCGCCCTGCTCTACCACGCGCTCGCGGATATACTCGGTAACCGCGACGTAGTTTTCCATAAGCTCGTCGGGGCGCTTGAAGACGTTCTTGTTAATGCGCTGGAGAACGTAGTCGGTGCGTACGCCCTCCTCCTCGCAGGTGACGAGGAAGGTGTAGTTGATATGACCGCTGCCGTAGGGGACGGCGCTGACAAATTCACCCTCTACCTTAAAATTACTGATTATTGCCTTAATATCAAATTCGGACATTATCTGCCTCCGTTTATCTCGTGGCATGCCACGGAAATGAAATTGTGACTCGCTACCGTCAACGGATACCGTCGACAATAGGCGACACGGCCCGCAAAGCGCGGGCAAAAAAAATGTAAAATACAATACGTTCAAAGATTATTATATCTCAACCTGTTGACATTTTCAATGTAAAATTGTATAATAATTTGTAGAAAAGCGCAATTTTTCATTTAATTTTACAAAAATCGGAGTGGTTGGATGAAAAAACAGGAGATTATTTCGGTTTTATCCGAGCTTTATAAGATCACGGGGTTCCGCGTATCGCTTCACGGCGCGGATTACAGCGAGATCGCCGCGTATCCGAGCGAGAAGGCGGAATTCTGTCGCATGGTGCACGACCTGCCCGGCGAGCTTGACAAGTGTATTAGCTGTGACAAGGCGGCCTGCAAGCGCGCTCTCGCCATTCGGGACACATACATATACAGCTGTCGGTACGGGCTGACCGAGGCGGTAAGCCCGCTATACAATTTCGGCACGCTGACGGGCTTTCTTATGATGGGTCAGGTCTATCGCGAAGGGCAGAAGGACAGGCCGATGCCCGAGGCGGAGGGCGAGGTGCTCGAGCGGCTACGCGCCGCGGCAAGGTCGCTCCCGTCGGTGAAGGCGGACATGCTCAAGCCGTACGTCACCATTATGACGATATGCGCGCAGTATCTGACGCTCTCAAACTCCATCCCGTCGGCGAAGCCAACCGTCGCGGAGATGGCTAAGAAGTATATTTACGACAATTTCCGCGTGAAATTCGGAATCAAGGAGATTTGCCAGAGCATCGGCTGCTCGAAGTCGACGCTCATCACCGCGTTCAAGCGCGAGTTCGGCATGACGGTCAACGAGTATATCACCGAGGTGCGCCTCACCGAGGCGATACGGATGCTGCGCTCGGGGGTAAAGAATATAGGAGAGATAGCGATTTCAACCGGCTTTGCCGACCAATCCTACTTCTCCAAGGTCTTTTCGGCGAGGTACGGTATTTCGCCGAGCGAATACAGAAACAGGGGGGATTTTGAATGAAGATAGTACACACTGCCGACCTGCACATCGGGTCCGCGCTCACCGCACGTCTACCCGCAGAGAAGGTCAGACAGAGGAAAAACGAGCTGATAAACTCCTTTGAGCGGATGGTAGAGGAGGCGCGACTGATTGGCGCGCGCCTGTTCATCATTGCGGGAGATATGTTCGACACCGAGGAGGTGGCAGAGAGGACCATCGAGCGTATTCTAAGCATTATTTCGCGGGCGAGGGGAATCGATTTTCTCTACCTGCCCGGCAACCACGAGAAAAACGCGCTCGTTGATAGCGGACTTATGCTGCCAGATAATCTGCGCATTTTTGGGCGTGAGTGGACGTATTTCGATTACGGCGAGCTGACCGTCGCGGGACGGTGCGAGATGAGCGCGGATATGTTCGACAGTCTGGCGATCAATTCGGGGGCGAAAAACATCGTCGTGCTTCACGGCACGGTGGGTGACCGCTCCTCTGCCGAGGTGGTCGGTCTTAAGGACGCGAAGGAGCGCGGTATCGATTACATCGCGCTCGGTCATTATCACAGCTACGGTGCGTACGAGGTTGACGCCGCCTGTCAGGCGGTGTATTCGGGCACGCCCGAGGGTCGCGGCTTCGACGAGGCAGGCGAGAAGGGCTTCGTCATCGTTGACACCTCGGGGCGGCTTATCAACCACCGCTTCTATCCGTTTGCAAAGCGAGCGTTAAGGATAGCACAGCTCGACGTCAGCGGCATGGATAGCGAATCCGAGATCCTCGGCGCGGCGACCGAGCTGCTTGCCGCGATAAGACAGGAGGACATCGTCCGCCTTGAGATAATCGGGTGTCACGCGCCCGAGCTGTCGGTGGACAAGAGTTACCTCACCTCGCGCTGGGCAGACCGCTTCTTCTACTTCGAGGTGAAGGATTCATCGCGCACAGCACTCCCCACCGACGCCTTGATCCGCGACAAGTCCTTGAAGGGTGAGTTCATCCGCCTTTGCATGGGCCGCACCGACCTGTCCGAGGAGGACAGAGAGGAGATCATCCGAATAGGTCTTTGTGCCCTTCGTGGCGAGGAAGTGACGGTTTAAGGAGGGGTTATGAGGTTAATTAGCTGTTATATTGACAACTTTGGTTTACTTTCTGACAAGAAAGTAGAGTTTAAGCGCGGCCTCAACTGCTTCCTTTCCGACAACGGGACGGGCAAAACGACGCTCAGCGTGTTTATAAAGGCTATGCTCTACGGCCTCGGCGACAACCGCGGAGGTGACAACGAGAGAAAGAAATACAGCCCCTGGCAGGGCGGTCGCTACGGCGGCAGTCTGACCTTCGAGGCGGAGGGGGAAATTTACACCGCGGAGCGCACGTTTGGGGCGCGCGTGAGTGCCGACGTTTTCCTTCTTCGCAATGAAACGAGGGGGGGCGTGTCAAATAAATACTCCGACAAGCTCGGCGAGGAGCTGTTCGGAATCGACCGCGAGGGCTTCACGCGGACGGTGTTCTTATCCGAAAAAAGCATTGCACCCGACGACAGGATAAACCCGTCGGTTGCATCCCGTCTTTCCGACATTATGGGCGCGGACGGGGATATTGGAAATTACGAAAAGGCAATCGAGCTTATCGAAAAGCGGCGCAAGGATTATCACAAGCACGGCGGTGCGGGTGAGATCAGGCGGCTGACAGAGGAGCTTGCCGCCTGTGACAGGCGGCTTGACGAGCTTGCCGCCCTGAAGGCGCGCACGGATGAGCGCGTAGGCGAGCTTGCGAGGATCAATGCAGAGATCAAGGCGCTCGAGGAGGAGCGCGCGGGAATCGAGGAGCGACTCGTCGCCATTTCGGCGGTCAAGGAGCGGCGCTCCTACCGCGACGGATACAACGATATGCTACGCGAGCTGGCAGGAGAGAAAAAGCGCCTTGCCGAGCTCGGTGACTTCTTCGGCGGTGGGCCGATTCCCACGCCGACCGAGATAGACGAGGCAAGACGCGCGAGGGTCGAGGCCGACATCATCCTGCGCGAGCTGGAGCTCGAGGAGGCGGACGGCGAGCTGTTGCGCCTTGCCGACTTCTTCGCACCCGGGACGAGCTCGACCGAGATCGAGGAGGTCGAGGCGACCGCACGCGCGCTCGTCGATGACGAGGCGCGGCTTGGCAAGATTCTCGCCTTCGAGGACGAGAGGTCGCGGGAGATGCGCGAGCTGTTCCCCGCCCGCGTGCCGACGCGCGAGGAGATTGCCCTGAATATCGAAAAGGCGAAGGCAAAGGGCGGTGCCCTGCCGACCGTGCTCATCCTGCTTGGCGTTTCGCTGATTGCGGCGGGAGTAGTGCTCGGATTTATTATGACTGCGCTATTCAGTATATGCGCGGTGGGCCTTGCCTTGACAATCGTCGGTGCGGTCACGAAATCCCGCGCGGGCGGAGGTAAGGCGGAGGCGCTCGAGTTCCTTCGTGAAATCTGCCCGTCGCACACGGGTGACACGCTCGGACGGCTTTACGAGAAGAAGAACGACCTTGACCGCTACGAGCGGCTCGAGGAGTTAAGAAACGAGGAGCATCTCGGACTCGTTTCGCGCGTTGAGCGCGGTCGCGCACGCGTTAATGAATTTTTGAAGAGATTCGGAGCGCCCACCGATGACCCGATACGGAGAGTTCGCGAGATCTCGCAGGAGTACAACCGCTATCGCGCGCTGACGGTGAATGAGGAGCGCACGTCGAGCTCTAGGCTCGCGAAGATTGGCAAGGAAAAGGCGCTGAGCGCGAAGGCGAAGGCATTCGTTGCGCGATTCCCCACCACGAGCGCAGACCCGTTTGCCGAGATTCTCACAAAGGTGAACGATTACCTCTACTGCCTGCAGAAGATCGACAGTCTTGAGGACAAGTGCGAGGCGTACGCGCGCACCTACGGCATCGGTGCCGAGGAGGAGGCGTATGACCCCGCGGAGGAGATGCGCCTGCGCGAGAGGAAGGACGAGATCGACGCGGCGCTCGTGCGTGCGCGCCGAGATGCGACCATAGCAAGCCAGGAGATCGGAGATATGCGCCGTGAGCTGGAGGCGGGCGAGGAGGTAAAAATCCGCAGGGCGGACACCGAGTATAGGCTCGCCGCGGCGAAGCGCAGCCTCGACCTGCTTCAGACCACGAAGGCGCTGATCGAGGAGGCGTACCAGAATATGACCGTGAAATACACGGGCAGGACGCACGAGAGATTCAGCCATTACGTCGGACTGATAAGCGGTGAGGAGGGGGAATACCGCCTCGACACCAATTTCGAGATAACGAGGATCGAGCGCGGTGCGGCGCGTGGCGAGAGCGCATATTCGCGCGGCACGAAGGACCTGTACTCGCTGGCGATGCGCCTTGCGCTGACCGACTCGCTGTATGATGGGGAGCTTCCCTTCCTCGTGCTGGATGACCCGTTTATCTCGCTCGACGACGAGAAATGCGAGCGGGCAAAGCGCGTGCTCCGCAGCATTGCGGGCGAGCGGCAGATACTCTATTTCACCTGCGCGGAATCGCGTGCGATAAAGTAACCCGCAGAGCAAACAGATTTCCCCACCCGTCATGGGTGGGGATTTTTGCATAAATTGACGACGGGGTGCATACAATATATCGTGGCGGACGGTAATCAAGGGTGAAATCCGCGTAAATGTCGCCGCCCATGATAGCCGAACAAACATTTTTTACTTTTTGCAGAAAAAGGGTTGACAATCTGCGGAAGAAATGATATAATAGTCTAGCAATGTGGAAGAAACACGGTCGCAAATGCCGGAATGGCGGAATTGGCAGACGCCCGGGACTTAAAATCCCGTGAGATTTTTTCTCGTACCGGTTCGACCCCGGCTTCCGGCACCATAGTATCGCGGAGTGGAGCAGTCTGGCAGCTCGTCGGGCTCATAACCCGAAGGTCGTGAGGTTCAAATCCCACCTCCGCAACCAAAGACTCGTCGAAAGACGATTCTTCTTTTTTTGCCGCAGGCAAAAATGGTGCGAGGTGGGGTTTGAACCTCAGGGCCTTCGGCCCTTTGAACCGAGCACGCGCTCGCCGATGCTCGATTATACTTTGTTATAAGCGCGCGTGCGTCGGGGTCCATTCCGCCACCGCGTGGCGGAATATTGCGTTATGCGGCGCGTCCGCCCGCCGCATAGCAAATAACCTCTTCCTTTCATGCTAAAACAGCAGAGCTTCACGCTCTGCTGTTTCATATTTTATGCTCTCTTATAAAAGCTTTTGCGTCTTTCAGCAGCTTCATATCTGCTTCGGTGATAGATGTGTAATCTCCGAGATTCAAAAGGTAACGAGGGTCGAGGTTGAGAATTTGACAAATGCGACGCAGTTGCTCAAGATTTGGCTCTTGAACATCACGCTCAATTTTAGAATAATTAGATTGATTCATAGGAATAAGATTTGCCATATCACGTTGCGACAAATCCATATCTTCTCTTGCGTTTCGTATCTTTTCGCCAATATTCATTCTTTATCCCTCCTTTTTTGTTAATTATAACATTTTTAACTAAAACTCTTGACAAATAGTTAAAAACTAATTATAATAGTGTTGTTGAGTTATTATTCAACTCTAAAATAATTTTATAGTTGTTTTTATCAACGAAAGGAGTTATGAATTGTGCCAAAAGAGAAATACTTACTTAACACTAATTCCAAAAAGATCCATTTAACTAACTCTACTGACGGCAGGTGTAAAATCAAGCAAATGCGTGAAGAATATAAGGTTTACTTCTCTTCACTGGAAGATGCGCTATGTTACCCATCAAAAGAAAAGCCGTTGGCGAAAAAATGCTCATTCTGTATTAATAATTAACAAAAGGAGATATACCGTGAAAAAATTATTGAGTCTAGTGTTAATTGCAATATTATTATTTAGTGTTCTTACATTAACTTCTTGCAATTCGCCTTATAACAAGTTATCAAAACTCGAGAAAAAGGTATTTGATATTCTGTTATACCAAATTGAGAACAAATTTACGAACCCATCAAGCGTTAGAGTTTTAGACATATATAAGATAGGCGAGCTTGATGATGGAAATGTTTATGCCTCAATTGAGCTACAAGGAAAAAATTCGTTTGGTGGAACAATTACTCAACATTATTATTTAATTTCTGAAGAGACCGGAGAGTATAGATTCGTCGAAACCTCTAAATATTCGGCTGACTTTTTTAATGCTACAGTTAATGGCGATAAGAATTTTCCTGTCTATGAGTATCTGTTTGAGGATGCTCCGAGCGACATAACTCCAGCTAATGATATCGAAAAAAAGTTTAATGATGCGCTTACGGAATACTGGGATAAAAAAGGAATTTCATCTTAAACAATTTATCATGTTACAGTGTCGCAGCGTATAATCTCAAGAGTAGCTAAAGAATGAATTTGAAACGGCATCTATTAAGGATGCACATAAAACCGCTTCAAAAGTTGCAAGCTCCTTGATTCTATTGACCTTTTCATATCGGCATCTATTAAGGCGGTACAACACAAGAAAAAAGCCATTCGCTTTTGCGAATGCCTTTTTTCAGTTAAATCCGTCCTTGTGGACGGGATAAATCCAACTTCGTTGGGTGAAATCGCTTCGCGATGAAATCCCGCTTCGCGGGGAGAGATAGGACGGATTTAATTTCATCTGAGGCGGTATGCCGAAGATTTCATCCTGCGTAGCACGATTTTATTTTACTCCCCCCCTTGCACTTCCTCGGATTTGTGGTATAATAAATTGATAAAATAAAGCCGAATGAAAAGGTGGAACAAATATGTCTGTTTATTATATAGATTTTTTGGACGGTCAAGAGAAAAATGACGGGCTTTCTCCAAAACAGGCAAGAAACAATTATAAGGACCTTGCACTGTTGCCCGGTGATCAAGTATTGTTTCGGCGTGGCAGTTTTGTTAGAGGAATGCTGAAAACAATTCCGCATGTTAGCTACGGTGCGTATGGCGAAGGCGATCTTCCTACCTTTTGCGGTTCAAATGACGTAAGTAATATATATGATTGGCAACAAACCGAGCACAAAAATATTTGGAAATGCACTAAAAATTTTCGAGGTGATGTTGGAAATCTAATTTTTAACGCCAATGAATGTACTGCGGCTTTGCGCTGGTCAAAAGAAGAACTCTGTGCGCAGGGAGATTTTTACAGCACTCCTACAGACGAGGAGCCAACAGAGCATAATCGCAGGAAAACTTCGCTGTATCTCTATTCTGTCGGCAACCCCGCTGAAGTATATACACACATAGAGGCAGCGGCATACGGTGATCGGTGCATCGTTAGCTTATCGGACGGCTTGACATTGGAGGATATCCGCATCATTAACAGCGGTGTTCACGGTATGGCAGGTCGAGGAGACGGTATTACTGTTCGCAGATGCGTATTTGAAAATATTGGCGGATGCCCTTGGAGCAAAGAGGCAAAGATCCGCTTTGGAAATGGCTTTGAAATTTGGCAACGAGGCAACGACATTCTAATCGAGCACTGCGTTTTCAAGAATATTTACGACTCCTGTGTAACACATCAAGGACCGGGGAAGGATACCATACCTGCGGTAAATTTCATCTGCCGCTACTGCACCTTTGATACGTATGGTATGGCGGCGTTTGAATACCGCGATAAGCTCCCCGTCCGCTCCATATTTGCCCATAACACCTGTCTGAACGCGGGATGCGGATTTGCAATGCTCGGCGAAGAACTGCCGAGAAACAGTGAAATATGGCCTCAACCTATGGGGCATCACATTTTCCTATGGCGAATTCCTGAGCCCACAGATGGCGGAAGTATAACAATCAGCGATAACTCTTTTGGCTCTGCTCCCGTGGGGGCCGCTATATATTCCATTATTTCTGCAGCAGCAGAGAAGCAAATCACTCTCCGAAACAATAAATACACGCCAAACAAAACCCTACTAATCTTTTTTGGCGATAAAAAATACACGGAGCTTGCTGAATTTCAAGCACAAACAAGTCATGACGCAGGCAGTATGTATCTTTGACGGAGAACTTTTCTGATAAAAGTTATGGACTTTTTTGATAGTATATCGGGTTCGGACGTATTTTATAGTGGCAACACAGCAAAAAAGCCTAATTTGTCTACCGGACAAATTAATGTTTTTATTTCTATGTAGACCGGAGAAGTTATATGAAAACAGAAGCTATGCGTGAGCCGAAAAAAGGCACGAGTATCTATTGCAGCTTTGCAGATGAATTTTGGAAAAAAGAGCTTATTCAAGCCTACTCATTTCGTTTCACGGAAACTCCGGATTTCAAGCAGATGAAGAATCACATCACAACGGCTGTAAATTCTGAGCACAGGGAGGGTTTTGATAACATTAGCTTGCTCTCTCCGGATACCTATACTGCGGGGGTGAAATTAACGCTTCGTTGCTCGTTTGACGGCATCGGATGCCCTGAAATCATTCTTGTGAGAAAACCGGAAAAATGCCAAGATGGAGCCGTGCGTTACGGCGAATGCTTTGAGGTTGTCTTATGGAAAAACGGTGTCAACGTATGGCGCCATTTTATGGATGAAAATCACAAATGCAGCTGGCATAAACGTCTTGGACTGACGATGTCCGTAGCCGAAAAGGACATACACGAGCTTAATGTGGAAACTAAAGCAGGCTACATTATTTTTAGTGTTAACGATATAAAAGCAGAACTGCGCACCGAGGACTTATTTGAAGAATTTTACGTAGGTGTAACTGCGTGTGAGGGAATCGTGCGGCTTTATGATTTTAAGGTTGAGTGTTAATAAATAAACGTACTGTCATAAGCTCGTTTTAAGGAGATATAACCGTTAGGTTCAAATCCCCTGCGCACTCTCTCGAAAATATTTTTTATAGCCCTTTCACAAATAAGGAACAGTAGATTGATACGGGTAGTATCGACCTACTGTTTTTTATTTCACCGTCAGGTGAAATGTTTTATCGGGGGAGGCTTTTTTCTTGGCGGGGGGTGTTTTTGCCCTATTGGGTTGAAAAGTCACGGGCGTTATGGTATAATTCCAATATCGGTAGGAGCACACGGTCTAATAACCCGAGCCAAGACGAAAAAAAGATGGAGATAACAATATGAATATGATAGACCATAACGACGCCATAAGAAAAAAGAGAATGCCGATACGGGCGAGGAAAATTAAAAAATTGGGCACCGTAAAACCGGATTACGTGGAATCCACCCCCTTCGTTTGGAAGGACGAGCTTGTAATTTTCGAATGGGTGAGGGCGGATTCATGGGCGCACAACGGAAACGAGCACGGATATTATCATATTTTCAATCCCGCCAAAAATACGGTCAGCAAGCCGTTTGGATATGATCACGCATTCGGTAGCAGCTACGAGGAGGACGGAACGGTATACGTTCACGGCGTAAGAGGTAGCGACGGGTGGACAAATCAAATTGATATGTTTTGGTCCACGGATCTTGAAAACTGGGAGTCCAAGGAAGAAGTAATAAAGGTGCCGAATGACATGTGCGTTTTCAACACGTCGGTATGCAAGGGCAAGGACGGATACGTAATGGCAATTGAGGTGGGAACACGCGAGGGGAACCATCCGCTCGTCGGTTGCAATTTTACCGTAATTTTTGCGGTATCAAAGGACTTGTTTAACTGGGAAATTTTGCCGATAGAGAGATACATCTATTCCAAGGAGAGATATACGGCGTGCCCGTCAATCAGGTATTACGACGGTTATTATTATATGGTGAATTTGGAGAGCGCCCCTTTTCATAGGTGGATTTCATACATAGTGAGAACGACGGATCTGGAAACATGGGAGATTGGGGAAATCAATCCGTTTATGACGCCCGACGACGATGATAAAAAGCTATTGTACCCCGAGAGATTGACCGAACAGGAAAAAGAGTATATCGAAAATGCTTTCAACTGCAATGCCAGCGACATAGATTTTTGCGATTACAACGGGAAAACCGTAGTTACGTATAGCTGGGGAAATCAATACGGCAAGGAATTTCTCGCAATGGCAGAGTATGATGGAAGCCTGCAAGAGCTTTTAGAATCGCATTTTTTGAAGTGATAATTCGTGATAGGAATTGCAGCGAGGAAGAATTGGCCGTAATCTCGGCGGTGAGGAAATGAATGAAAAAATGATTGACGGCAAGACAAGGCAAATTTAGTTTATTTATGAAAAGTGAGATACAAAGACACTTTTGCCTTTGGGCGAATGCTTGAAAGAATCTGCCGCAACAGAGGAGATTCTTGGCGAAAGGTATTGTATGATGACGGAAAATGTGGTATAATAGGTCAATAAAATAACAGGAAGGTGCTTATGAGACCGCAACCCATTCAACTTAAACTGTCTGATATAGAAAACAATCTTGCTAATGGTACTTATGTAATTCCTGCATTTCAGCGAGATTTTGTTTGGGATATTGAACAATCAGCTCGTCTTCTGGATAGCTGGATAAAAGGATATCCTCTAGGATCATTCATTCTTTGGTCAACAGAAGAAAGGCTTTGCCCTATCAAGAAAATTGGAAATACCGTCCTTTTTGATATACAGGATCCAACCGAAAAAACTACATATATTCTTGATGGACAGCAAAGAATAACCAGTATTTTTGCCGCGATTAGAGGTTTACAAATAAAGAACAAGAATTATGAGGATATTATCATAAATCTTGATGCCGATCCGACCGATCACGAAACAAGGGTAGTCACAATAAAAACTGATGACACCAAATTTCAATATGTGAGTTTTACGAAATTATTAAAAGAGGATGCTTTTTATTTTGTTGAAAACTATCCGCGTGAATACGTAAAAAAAATTGGAGAAATCCAAAAAAAGATTAATGAGTTGGACTTTTCTGCAATAAAAATTGATGGAGCAAGCATTGAGGTAGCCACCGAAATTTTTACCCGCCTGAATACGGGTGGAAAAAAACTTGGTCCATTTGATATTATGGTTGCAAAAACATATAAACCCGGCGTTTTCGACTTAGCGGCAAAGGCGAAGGAATGTTGCGAAAGTGTAACCCCTAATTACCAGAAGATTATTGATAACAAATTCATCCTTAAGGTAGTGGCGCTATGCCTCAAAAAATCGGTGTCTGAGAAATCGCAGCTCTCCATTTCTCGAGACGAGATGATTAAAGAGTTTGATGGTGTTTCTGCGGCGATAAAGTCGGCAATTAATTTCTGCATCTCATCCTTAGGCATACCGGTGGGAAATATGATTGCTTATTCTGCCATTTTGGAATTATTTGTTTATTTCTTCTACGAGTATAATAAGATCAACTATCTAAAATCCCCCAACAACAATCAGCAAAAGAATCTAATAGACTATTATTGGCGATGTGTTATTAATGAGCGTTTTGGCAGCTCTACGGATGCTAAAACCGAAGAAGACGCAAAGAATGTCATCGATAAAATTTTGGCTGACGTAGAGCCTAACCGAACTCCTTTGATTTTGTCCGTTGATGCGTTTATCGCAAATGGAGATTTTTCCTTGCAACGCGCAATTATCAAGGGTTTAATAGGTCTATTAATGTCCAAACACCCCAAATCCCTTTCTAACAACTCTATGGTTAGCTTTGACGTAAGGTGGGTATCGAAGTCACAAAGAAATAATTACCATCACTTCTTCCCCCAAAACATGGTTGGAAACAATTGGACAAACGAGCCTGTAAATAACATCTGCAATATTATTTTGCAGGATGCTTCTACAAATCAAGTGGAAATAGGTAATCGCCGACCTAGTGATTACATTAGCGAGTTTTCCGCAAGCAATGCATCTCTTCAAACAACCCTGTGCGAACATTTGATTTATGATATCGTAGATTACGGCATAACTGCTGATGATTTTAACAGATTTATCCAGAAGCGTGCCTCGGCGTTTATTGAGGAAATCAAAACAAGGCTAGTCCTAATTTCTAACGATGCGATTGATTCCACGATAAAGTAATCAAATATTAAGTCTCCCCGAGCGGTAATTAGGGCCGCTCGGGGTTTTTGTATGGGGTGGTTTTGCTATTGAAATCGCGCGGGGGGTGTGGTATAATGGGAACAGAAATCATTACGAGGTGAGAAGATGGCAGGATTATGGTGGGTTGAAAAGGCGGAGAGATCGGAGCAGACGGGGGAGATTTTGCAATTTCTGCTTTACGAATATCGGCGGATATTCGGAACGTGGGTCATGCACAATGAGGATTGCCTCGTATATAACGATCCCGCGGCGAGCTGTCCACGGTTTATTCATTCGACGCCGTACAAGATAAGGCTCAGCCAATCAAGCCTCGGTTATTGGTGCCAGACGGTTTATCAGCTGTCGCACGAGATGTGCCATTTCGCGATACACCAGACGAAGAAGGACAAGACCTTCACCCTATCCTGGTTTGAGGAGACGGTGTGCGAGGCGGTATCGCTCTATGCGCTGGAATACGCGGAGAGGGAGTGGTACAGATGCCGCCTGTCGGGATTTGCGCCCGATTTCCATATACATTTCGGGAATTATCGCGAGCAGCTGTTGGCGGACCTGCCGACGGACGGAATGGCACGGTGCAACACCGTCGAGAGGCTGCGCGATTACGAGCAAAGAAAGGTGGCGGAGAGCGACAGGGCGGCGCACGTGCGAGAGAGAAACCTCCTGTACCGTGCGATCTCGCAAAGCCCGCTCGAGCTAAGGTACGTTCTTGATTACACCTGCTATTTGAGGGGTGACGGCGTTACTATCGATTTTGACGGGTGGATGCGGGACAACCCCTGCAATTTCGTCAGGCAGTTAAGAGAGATTCAGCCGGTCAAGTATTGACCTAAATAAAAGACAAAAAGCAGCCCTGCGGGGCTGCTTTTTTCGTCACCCGTAGGGTGGCGGGTGTTATTCGTCCTTGGCCGAGAAGAGGTCGCGGAACCAATTGATGATGCGCTCGAAGAAGGAGCGGAGGATATCAAAGAAGCCGCGCGGCTCGTCGGGGGTGGGGTCATCGTCGGGGGCGGGGTTGCCGCCGTCGGGGTCATTGTCGGGGTTTTCGGTGGGGTTATCCGTGCCGTCGGGGTTTTCGTTGGGGGCGTCGGGATAGCCGCGGACGGCGAGGCGCGCCTCTCTTACCTCGAGGTGGGCGATGAGGGTATCGAGGGTGTCACAGACGGGTGTGGCGGCGGATGCCGCGAGGTCGGATGCAATGCCGTCGCGAAGGGTGGCGAGGGCGGTCAATACCTCGTCGAGGGCGGTGGCACTTCCCTCTCCGATTTTTGCGATGCGGGAAAGCTCGTCGAGGATGGGGGCGGACATTTCGTCGCTTATACCGTTTTCCGCGAGGGTGGCCGCGACGACGTCGGCTGTCGCGCCGATAAGACGTGCGGTATCGAGGTGCGGGAGGGCGGCGGGTGCGCCGTGATTGGCGGAGAGGTAGCCGTAGTAATCGGTCGCGGGGTTAAAGAAGGTTTTGACCGATTCAAATAGGATGAAGCCGTCGGCACCGCCCGTGAGCGCGGCGTCGATATGTGCGGAAAGCTCGGCTGTCGATTGGTTATGGTAGGTGGTATACAGACCCGCGTAGCAATAGACGCCCTCGAATTTCGCGGTCATTTCACGGACGGCGGAGGATATCTGCGAGGCGTTGTAGTAATAGACCATCGGAGTGACGACGTCGATATATCCGCGCTTTACCCAGGTGGTGAAGTCCTGCTTTTTCGTATAATATGCGTTGCTCTCGTCGGGGTGGACGGCGACGGAGATTATCGAGTCGGGGTGCCCCTGTACCACCATTTCGTGGACGCGACCGACGAATGAGGTGACGAGGTCGGCGCGGTATGCCGTCCATTCGTCGACGAGGGAGGCCGCCCTTAGCTGTGATTTGAAATCGGCGATCCTGTTATTTTCGCCGATGGAGAGACCGTGCTTTTCGGCAAAGGCGGTCATTGCCGCGTCGGTGTAGCCCGTGTCCGTGCCCGCGCTGAAATCCGACACGGGGTAGCGGATATAGTCGATATTGAGCCCGCGGACGGCGGGGATGCGGGTCAACAGCTCGTCATAAAAGCGAAGCAGATAGTCGCAGGCGTCGGGATTCGCGGGGTCGAGGAAGATGTAGCCGCCGAGGTTGGCACCCTCGGTGGTGTGGCGGATGCTTCCCTTCTCATTCACGAGGAGCCAATTCGGGAAATATTTGACGAGGGGGGTATCCTCGCTCACGCCGAGGTAAAAGGTTTCGACCCATGCGTGGACCTCGATGCCCCTTTTCTCCGCCTCGGTGGCGAAGGCGGTCAGGTAGTCGGGATATTCGCCGTAATCGAATTTATCAAAGCCCGTGTAATAGGGAACGAGGTTGGTTTTATACACCGTCATTCCGTGGTAGAAGGTTTCGAGAAATATCATATTGATGCCCGTCGCCGCCATTTCGTCAAGGACGGAGCGCATACCGTCGAGGGTGGTTTCCCTGCCGCTTGCATTCGGGCGGTGCCAGACACCGCGGGCACCGACGGCGGAATAGGTGGTTTCGGGCTCGTTTTCGGCATTTACCGTGAGCATGGTGAACGAAAGGCTACCGAGAAGCGAGCCGACGAGCACCGTGAGGGTGATAAGCATCGAGAGCAGTTTTCTCATAGCGTTTCCTCCTTAATTATTTATTACGGTTTGAGTATAGCACAGGGCGGCACGGATGTCAATTATCCCGCGATATTTTCGCCGATTTTGATAGATAGCGGGGTAAAATGTGGACAAAATGTAAAAATTTTAGATTGATTCTAAAAAGTTTTAAAAGTCTATTGCACTTAACTAGGATATATGCTATAATTGGCGCAAGAGGGATACAAGGGTATTCCGCGAAGCATAAGATGGTAATTAAGAACGAGATATACATTTTCAAGGAGTGACACGATGACAAAAAGAAAAAAGGTTAGGCTGGGTCTTATCACCCTCGTGGCAATTATGGCGGCATTGGTCGTTTGTATGACGGCGATTCCCGCAATGGCGGCGGAGGAGATAACCGATACGGCGACGGGGGTGACCCTTTACGACCGCGACGGCGACGGATATTACGAGATACGGACGGAGGCGGAGCTCTCCACCCTTTCGAGCCTGGTAAACGGGGGTCGGATGGACGTCGACGCAGAGCTGGTCGCGGATATTGAGATCAACGGCACCTGGAAGCCGATCGGCAGCTCCTACCGCCCTTATAGCGGTGAGTTTATCGGCGGCGGGCACACGATATCCAACCTTTATTATAACAACACGGCGGCGGGCGTGCAGTATGCGGGTCTGTTCGGCTACGTTGGCAAAGAGGGCGCTGTCAGAGGCGTGCAGGTAATGGGCTCCTACGTTTCGGTGAACAAGTACGCGGGCGCAATTGCGGGATATAACGCGGGCGTGGTCGAGGGATGCCTTTCCGACGCGACGGTGTATGCGGTCAGCAACTCGGGCGGTATCGTCGGCTACAACGTCGGCTACGTTAATAATTCCCTGTTCGTCGGCGAGGTCAGCGGCTACTACACCCAATACACGGGCGGTGTCGTAGGCGTTAACGAGGCAAAGGCGGACGGTGCGAATATCACAAACTGCTACGCGATAAGTGCGGAAAATTACGATAACGTTATCGGCAGCTCCTCCTACGCGGCGGGGATGGTCGATTCGGCACGGGTAGTGAGTGCCACCGAGATCTCATCGGGCAAGGTTGCCTACCTCCTCTCGGTCGGTGACGGAGCGTGGGGTCAGTTTATCGGCACGGATGCGACCCCCATCCTCGGCGGTCGGCGGGTATATTTCCACGAGAGCGAGGGTATATACTCGAACTACCGCGCGGCCACGAAGGACGCGGAGGGATATTACGAGATATCCGACGCGGAGCAGCTGATGTGGTTTGCAAAGTGGTACAACGACGGCAGGCTCGGCTCGGGCGTGAAGGCACGCCTCACGGGCGATATTGATATTTCCGCGTACGAATTCCTGCCGATCGGCAGCTCGTCGCGGACCTTCGTCGGTATTTTCGACGGCGGTGGGTACACCGTCCGCGGATTCAACATGACGGTCACGAAGGCGGGCGACTACGGCCTGTTTGGATATATTACGGGCGACACCACGGTTGTAAAGGATTTCCGTATCGAGGGCGAGGTCAAGACCGCGCTGACGGCAAACGTTGATATACACTACGGCGTTATCGGTCAGGCAGACGGCAAGGCGACCGTATCGGGTATTCATTCGGTAGTTAACCTCACCGCGGGTGACGGATACACGAAGAAATACGTCGGCGGCATCGTCGGTCAGGCGGGTAATCTCACGGTTACTGCCTGCTCCTTCGGCGGTGAGATGGACCTCGGCGGGGATGCGGTTGACTGCGTGGGCGGCATCGTCGGTTACGCGTACAACGGAAAGACGGTGAATATCAGCCTTTGCTCCTACTACGGCAAGATCATCAGCAGCTACGGCGGCGGAAATATTGGCGGCATACTCGGCTACTACAACGGTGAGAATGCACGCGCGCTGACCGTCAACGAGTGCCTAAGCGGCGGCGAGCTGCCCGAAAACGGAAGCGGCCTTGTCGGCACGATAAAGAACTACGGCACGGCGAAGGCAGGCACGGACAACTACGTGTCCGAATATCTGTACCAGAGCAAGACGAATATCGAGGCGAATAACGTTATCCACGAGGACTTCACGACCGGTAGGTTTGCCGTACTCACGGGTGGCGGCTGGGGTCAGAATATTGACAACGGTCTTCCCTACTCCTCCGTGCCTATTTACGGTGCGGCGACGGTATTCTTCGGCTACACCTCCTGTGACCCCGATCAGGATGCGGAGGTATATACCAACGACCCGAATGCGTCGGACATAAAGCCAAGTCACACCGAGGGCACCGCGGCAAATTGCACGAGCGGTGCGATATGCAGGGATTGCGGCGAGGAATACACGGCGAAGAATGCGAATAATCACGCAAATAACACGAACGAAAAATACAAGTACGAGGACGGTGTGAATCACACCCTCACCTGCTCGGAATGCAGTGGCATCGTCGCGCGCGGTGAGCACACCGAGGGCGTGGCGGCAAATTGCAAGAAGGGCGCGGTATGCGACGTTTGTAACAGCGTATATACCGAGGTCGACCCGAAAAATCACGCGAACAACACGAACGAAAACAGATTCATGCCCGTGGATGATGAGATCCACGCGCGCAATTGCACCGAGTGCGGCGAGGCGATCGAGACGGGCGAGCACACGGGCGGCGAGGCAAATTGCATGAGGGGCGCGATATGCGAGATCTGTTTCCTGCAATACACCGAGCCCGACCCGACGAATCACACGGACAACGAGAACGATAAATTCACCCCCGCGGAGGACGGGCTGACGCACGAGCTCATCTGCTCTGCGTGTGACGCCGCGGTTGAGAGCGGCAGGCACGAGGGCGGCACGGCAAGCTGTGGCGCGGCGGCAGAGTGCATGGTGTGCGGCACGGGCTACGGCGATCGTCCCGAGCATACCATCGTGGAAGGCGGCAACGGCTTTTGCACCGAGTGCGGCGGCTATCAGCCCGCCGTGCTGACCGAGGGCAAGCACGACATTGACGGCGACGGCACGCCCGACGCGGTTTACGAGATCTCGAACGCGGGTCAGCTTTACTGGTTTGCGGCGAGGGTGAACGGTGACGACGGCCTGGAAAAGCAGCCGTGGGTGAACGCCATCCTCACCTGTGACATCACGCTGAACACAGGGGTGCTTGACGAGAACGGCGGCATTGCAGACAGGAATGCAAAAAGATGGAAGCCCATCGGCTTTTACAGAAACGAGTTCGTCGGTATTTTCGACGGACGGGGATATACCGTAAGCGGACTTTACGTCGGTGACGTCAACACCTACAACGGCATGTTCCGCATCGTCGGACGGGGCGGCGTGGTCAAGAACCTCGTCCTTCGCGACACCTTCATCGCGGGCGTGTCCATTGCGGGCGGCATCGCTGCACAGCTTGACGGCGGACGGGTTGAAGGCTGCCTCTCCTTTGCGACGGTAAGCGGCTCCAACCTGCTTGGCGTTGTTGTCGGCGAGGTTATCGGAAGCGAGGAATATCCCGCCACGGTCGTTGGATGCGTCGGTGCGGGACGGATAATCCTTGATAGCACGGCCTCTCAGATCACGCAGGGCGCGCTCGTCGGCGAGAATCGCGGCGGGCTTGTTGATCTGTGCTTCTACCTTGCGGGTAGCTTCGACCGCGTGATTGGTCGGGGTGAGGGTGGCAGGCTCTTCGAGTTTGAAAAAGAGGCGCTCTCCACGGGTGCGCTCACCCTCGCGATGCAGGATCTCGACCTCAATTGGGGTCAGACGATAGGCGTGCAGGATTACCCCGTGCCCCTGGGAATGAAGGTATATTACGGCTATATTTCCTGCGCTGACGACGCCACCGAGGTATACACCAACAATCCCGAGGTCTACACAGAGAAGCCCGAGCACAAGGACGAGAACCGCGACCATATCTGTGACGGCGGATGCGGCAAGGCCGATATCGGCGAGCATACGGATTCGGCTGATGCCGACCACCTGTGTGACTACGGGTGCGGCGTTGCCCTTTCCGAATGTAGCGACGCCGAGGGCGACGGAAACCACGCCTGCGACATTTGCGGTGCGGCGGACGTGAGCCGACACGATTACGGCGAGGCAACCTGCGACGAGGCGGCAACCTGCCGCGAATGCGGCGAGGCGAGCGACGGCGCGATCGGTCACGATTACGTCGGCGTTATCACAAGAGAGCCCACCTGCACCGAGGCGGGCGAGATGGTTTACACCTGCACCCGTGATGCGAGCCATACCTACCGCGAGGACATTCCCGCGAGCGGGCATAGCTACGGCGATTGGGTGGTGACGCTCGAGCCGAGCGCGACCGAGGACGGCAGACGCGAGCACACCTGTGCCTGCGGTCACACAGAGTGGGAGGCAATCCCCGCGACGGGTGCTGTCGAGAATCCCGACGGCGGTGAGAATGCCGACGGTGACAGGCCCGACGGCCTGAGCGGTGGGGCGATAGCGGCGATAATAATCGGCGCGGTCCTGCTCCTTGGCGGAGGCGCGGCGGCAGTCCTTCTCTTCCTCAAAAAGCGCAGATAAATGATATTTGGAGCCACTCCGAGGGGTGGCTCCTTTTTTTGCGGTGCAACGGGTAGCTCCTTTTTGCGCGGGGTAATCGAGCGGGCGAGCACCGTTACGCGGGGCGGGCGCGGGAAATGGCGGAAAAGTAATGTGACTTTTTTGGTACATTACTATTGCAATAATAGGTAGTGTATGATATAATTTCAGTATAAAAGCAAGGGCGGAAGCCCGAGGAGGTAGGCATGCTGTCAAAATCGAAATATTGCAGCTTCGTGCAATGTCCGCGCAACCTGTGGCTCGGCAAGTATCACCCCGAGGAAGCGGCAGAGGATGCGGCGCTCGAATCACGGCTCAAGGAAGGTAACGAGGTCGGCGACCTCGCTATGCAATTGTTCGGTGACTATACCGAGGTGACGGCCTTCACCGCCGACGGGCGGCTCGACCTCTCGGAGATGATACGCCGCACCGCAGAGCTGATGAAAAAGGGGGCGGACGTTATCTGTGAGGCGTCCTTCTCCTATCTTGGCAATTACTGCGCGGTGGATATTCTCAGGCGAGAGGCAGGCGGCTACGCGATATACGAGGTAAAGAGCGCGACCCACGCAAAGGACGTGTACGCGACCGATATAGCCTATCAGAAATTCGTGCTTGAGCGGTGCGGGGTCAACGTGAGCGGCACATATCTCGTCTGCGTTAATTCATCCTACGTTTTCGACGGGGAGCTTGACCTTAGCGGCCTGTTCCGCGTGATTGATATGGCGAGAGAGGTGGACGGAAAATACCCCTTCGTCGAGGGGAATATCGCCGAGGCGTGCAGGGTGCTGACACGTGAGGTGGAGCCCGACTGCGACATCTCGGAGAGGTGTAACGATCCGTATTCCTGCGTATTCTTCGGTCATTGCACGGCGCATCTGCCGAAGCCGTCGGTATTCGACGTTTACAGTATGAAGTTCAAAAAGCAGCTGGATTACTACCGCCGCGGTATCGTGAGCTTCGAGGATCTGGCAAACGACAAGCCGACAAGGAAGAACAAGATTCGCTCCTTGCAGGTGAGCCACGCGCTCGCGGACCTGCCGACGCATATTGACAGGGACGGAATACGCGAATACCTTGACGGTCTTTCCTTCCCTCTCTATTTCCTCGATTTTGAGACGATGAGGCCGATCGTACCGCCCTTTGTGGGTACGAGGCCGTATATGCAGATACCCTTTCAATACTCGCTCCACTATATTGAGTGCGAGGGCGGCGAGCTGAAGCACAAGGAATTTCTCGCGGAATCGGGAGTCGATCCGCGTCGGGCGATAGCCGAGCGTCTGTGCGAGGATATTCCGCGCGGGGCGTGCGTGCTTGCATACAACAAGTCATTTGAATGTAGCAGGATACACGAGCTTAGCGATCTGTTCCCCGATCTTTGCGAGCATCTAGGCGATATTGAGGGGAATATACGGGATCTTATCGACCCGTTCCAGGCAGGCTATTACTACAATCGGGCGATGGGCAACTCCTTCTCGATCAAGAGCGTGCTTCCCGCGATCTACCCGAACGATCCCGCGCTCGATTACCATAATCTCGAGGGCGTGCATAACGGGAGCGAGGCGATGGCGATATTCCCCGCGATAAAGGATATGCCGCCCGAGGAGGCCGAACAGGCGCGAATAAATTTACTGAAATACTGCGAGCTTGACACCTTCGCAATGGTGAAGGTATGGGAGGAGCTCGTACGGGTTACGAGATAGGAGAGTATTATGGCACTTGAGCCGAAGAAGCTGGCGCTGTTGCGCATTTTACAGATACTCGAGCGGCATAGCGATTACGATCACCCGCTCACACAGGATAGGATAGCCTACTTCCTCGAGAAGGAGTACGACATCGTCATCGAGAGAAAGGCGATAGGCAAGAACATTGCCCTGCTCCGCGATGCGGGGGTGGAGATCGGCTCCTGCCGCGGGGGAAGCTACCTTGAGGGGCGGCGGTTTGAGGACTCCGAATTAAAGCTGCTTATCGACGGTGTTTTGCAAAGCAAGCATATCACCGCGAAGCATTCGCAGGACCTCATCGAGCGGTTATGCGGGCTATCGAGCGAGTATTTCCGCTCGCACGTCAAGAACGTGTATTCGGTGAACGATTGGAGCAAGACCGAGAATCAGGCCCTGTTTTACAATATTGACGTGGTGGACGAGGCGATAGCCACGGGCAAGCAGGTGCAGTACGACTACAACAAGTACGGCGTGGACGGCAAGCTGCACCGCTCCTCCTTCCAGAGGGTGAGCCCATATCAGCTCATACTACACAATCAGCGCTACTACCTGATGGGGTACAGCGACTATTGGGGGAATATGGCGTTTCACCGCCTTGACCACATTTCGAACATGCGCGTTTACGACAAGCCCGCGACCGAGATAACCAAGGTCAAGGGGTATGAGAGCGGAATTGATTACAGGCAGATAGCGTCAACGATGCCGTATATGTATACCGACACGCCCGAGAGGATCGAATTCGTCGCAGACAAGAAGATCGTCGACCAGATCGTCGATTGGTTCGGCACCGACGTGCGGATGAACGAAATGCCCGGGGATGAGGGGCGCGTGTGCGTGCACCTTATTGCGAGCCCGAAGGCAATGGAGCACTGGGCGCTTCAATACATGTCGCACGTCGAGGTGACCGCGCCCGCAAGCCTGCGCGCTCGGATAGCCGAGGTGCTGGCGGCCGGGGTCGAAAAGTACAAATAACCGCCCCGCATAGAAAAAACAACCGATTTTTATAAAGATTTGGCGAGGGGACCGCAGATTTTTTCTGCGGTTCCCTTTTTATGTCCTCTTTTTGGGACACGAGAGGTGCTATAATTTGCTTGTATCAAACAAAGACGGAGGATTTTTATGAAGTTTTACAAGCTGATGGCGAAGATCGAGGCAGGCAACGAGGTCGAGAATGACAGACAGGCGAGGATTGAGCGGCGCAAGAGGATCTGCCGCCTTTCTACGGAATTCAACGAGGGACTGCGGGACAGCTACTGCTTCATCTCGGACATGGAGGGCGGCGAGCTCGTGGCGGGGATGATAGTCACGGGTGCCACCAATCCGCGTGGTCTTTTCGACGGGTTTGCGACCTACGTCGGAATCCGGCCCACCGAGGTGAGCGAGAGCGAGATTACCCTCTCGGGTCTTGAAAACCTGCTTTCCTGCGCGTCGCGGATGTCCTTTATCGAGGATGACGACAACGTGCTCGAGCGGTTTCGCCTCGACCTCATTACCGGGCGGTATTCGCGCAGTCTTGTTTTCGGCGAGAATCTCACCGAGGTTGGCGTAGGCAAGGCGGGGCTCGTCGAGGAGGCGGGGCGGTATTTCATGAACGAGACGCTCCTGCCCGAGCTTGACAGAATCTACACTCCGTCAAGGGGGGCGCGCACCTACGGACACCCCGTCCACTACATAATCGAGACCGACAACCGCGACACGCGGCGGGAGGTGTACCGCATCCTGCTCTCTGCCCTTTTTGAGAACGGGCGGCTCCGTAACCGCAGATACGCCTATCTCGATTTTCATCCCGGTGACCGCTACTCCACCCTTGCCTACGATGCACTCTACAAATCCTGCGAGGGTGGGGCGATCGTCGTGCGCTATCTTGCCGACGGCGACACCGAGGACGGCGACGCGTGTGCAGAGATGGAGATGATTGAGAACATTTGCGAGATGGCGAGGACCTATCGCAATCGCGTGCTGACGGTCATCTGCCTGCCGCGCGTGTGCGGTGGCGTAAAAGCAAGTCTGTACGAGAATCTCGGCACGATGTCCTTCGTCGAGGTGAGGGAGGACTTCATTTCGGGCGAGGAGATCGGAAACCTTTTCCGCCGCCTTGCGAGCGAGCACGGGGTGCGGGTGGACAAGCGCCTGTTCTGTGCCGTTGATACGAACAGGACCTACCTTGCAACCGAGCTTCAGGACGTTTTCGAGGAGTGGTACAACGAGAAACTCCGTCGGTCGGTGTATTCTCAGTACAAGGATTTCGCGGTGGCGAGGCACGAGGTGATGAAAAGCGCACCGAAGGGGACGGCGTACGACGAGCTGCAGGAGCTTATCGGCCTCGGTGCGGCGAAGGAGGTCATCGCAAAGGCGCTCAATTTCTACAAGATGCAGGCGCTTTACGCCGAGCGCGGGATAAGACAGGACACGCCCGCGATGCACATGATTTTCACGGGCAATCCCGGTACGGCAAAGACGACGGTGGCGCGACTGTTCGCGCGGATAATGCGCGAGAACGGCCTGCTCGAGAGGGGGCACCTCATCGAGGTGGGGCGCGGCGACCTCGTCGGCAAGTACACAGGCTGGACCGCGCAGACGGTACAGGCAAAATTCCGCGCGGCGAAGGGCGGCGTGCTCTTCGTTGACGAGGCGTACTCGCTGGTTGACGATCGCGACGGCTCCTTCGGCGACGAGGCGATAAACACCATCGTGCAGGAGATGGAGAACCACCGCGGCGAGACGGTGGTGATCTTCGCGGGATATCCCGACAAGATGAAGAAATTTCTGGCGAAGAATCCGGGACTTCGCTCGCGAATCGCCTTCCACGTCCCATTTGCCGACTACGACGACGGCGAGCTGTGCCAGATTGCGCGGCTCATCGGACGGAAGAACGGGATGAGCATCACGGACGGGGCGATGGAGCGGCTCGGACAGGTGTTTGCGGCGGCGCGAGCGAACAGCGATTTCGGCAACGGGCGCTACGTGCGCACGGTGTTTGAGCAGGCACGGATGAATCAGGCGTCCCGCCTGCTCGGCGGGGATTTCACCGCCATTACCGCGGAGGAGATCTGCACCATCACCGCGGAGGACATCACCCTTCCCGACTGTGCGAGCGTGGCACAGAGTGTGAGGGTCGGATTCGTATGACCTATGATTATAAAAAGCATACGGATACGGCATAGCGGCGGTGCCCCCGAGGGCGAATATCACGCCCTCGGAAGTCGGTTGGCTCTCATACAAACGCGATACGGCGAGGAGCTGGCGGCGGCGCTCGCGGTTATTTCGGGCAGCACGGACACCTACCCCTCGCCCCGCATCGCGGGGCGGGGGGTGAGCGCCGAGGCAGAGGTGAGTGCGGGCGGACGCGAGTACACCGTCCGAGCAGAGATCGCGGATGAAGGCGCGCGCCTCACGGCGGCGCGCAAGGGGGGCACGGACGCGACGGCGGAATACCGCTATCTTACGGCGCACTCGCGCGAGGAGGACCTGTGCGACGGGTTTGACGGAGATGACGCCGAGGGGGCGCCGCGCCTGCTGAAATACACCGCCGAGGAGCGCTTTTACGCGCCCCGAGAGCTTGAAAACGCGACACGGGGTGCCACTAAGCTCGGATTTTTCAGAAAACACCTGCGCTCCTTTATCCGCCACTCGGCGCCCGAGCCTATCCGCGAGGGCAAGCGATACGAGCTTGTGCTCGGGGAGGATGGCGAGTATTCGGTGAGGGTACGGGACGGGGATTTCCCCGCCCTCCTCAGCGAGGCGGAGGAAAGGATATTCGCGTATCTATGCTTTCTAAAAACCGCGGAATTCTGGCAGGGATTTGAGGAGATACGCAACCTCGGCGCGGTGAAAAAGCCGCTGACCGTCAGGCATTTTATCGAACGGATCGACGAGGGGATAGACCTCGCGGACATTTTCAAAAGGACCGCCGCGCTTGAGAGGCAGGCAATTATACTGACCCTGCCGCGGGAATCAAGGCACGCGCGGACAATAACGGAGTTAGGCGCGATTTTAAACGAATCGAGCGGTTAATAAAATCACAACAACACAATTTTGGGGGTAATTATGGGATATTTTTCTAATTTAGATCAATGTGACAGACGTGACAGAAGCTATTACGGATACGAGGAGCAGAGAGAGGCACGCCTTCACGAGCTATACGACAGGCTCGAGGAGCTGGTGGCAACGGGTGCGCCCTGTCGCAGCGAGGAGAGTTTCGGCGATGCCGACTACCGCTACGCCCTGCCCTGCGAATTTTCGGCGATCTCGGACGTTGAGCGCGCGATAAGCATTGTGACGGAGTCGGATATGGCGGAGATTCACCGTCGGGCGGCTGGGAACGGTCACGGGCAACCATACGCTGAAGGATACGATCCGTACGGCACCGCGTGCGGTGAGGTGCATCCAAACCAAATGTCGATTTTCGAGGTTGTTGTGATCACCCCCGCACGTCATTGCGCGGCATAACCGACAAGGAGCTGAGTCATTAAGAATTCAGAAAAATCAATGCCTTCAAAGCAAAAACAAGAATAATATGCTGAATTCTTAATGCGAAGCAACTTCTGGGGCTAGCTTGATTTTGAGCAGAAATCGCCGATTGCAATCGACAGGCGTATATAAATACGTCGGAGAGCGCAATCGACGATAGAAAAAGAGCATAAAAAAGAAGAAATTCGTAGAATTTCAACCTTACAAGCAAAAAAACAT
>JAZODF010000014.1:0-18410 GCA_045596865.1 Eubacteriales bacterium | reverse complement strand
AATTAATAATGAAAGAAAGAAACCGTCGGACGTATCCGACGGGGTTGGAGGTAATTATGACACTCACGAAGAAGGAGTTGACCCGCGCCGCGAAGGATTCGCGTGCGAAGATTGGCGAGCTTTGCAAGGAGCTCGACACCGAGATGAAGCCGATGCGCGGTGTATGCGCCGATCTCTCGGAGGCGAGGGAAAAGTACGCGTCCGCCAAGGCGGCGTACGAGCGCAAGTCCAACGATAAAAACACGCAAAAGCTCGCCCGCGCAAAGGAGGCCTTCGGCACCGCGTGGACGCTCTATTCGGATACCTATGACAAGATCGACGCGCGCTACAAGGCCGTCCTTCTCGAATATGACCGCCTGATCGAAATCGCCGAGAGCCTCGGCGACAAGGAGCTTTCCAAGGCTAGGGGTGAGCGCGACATATTCATCACCACCTTTGACACGCGACTTGCGAAGGCGCGCGGTGACGCCCTCGTCGACCTTCCGTCCTTCCTTGCGACATCCGCGCCCGTTGCCCCTATCGCACCTAGTGCACCCACCGCGGCCCCCACGGAATCGGTTACACCTGCACCCACGGCGCCCGCACCCGCTACGCCCGCACCCGCGGCGACGCCCGCGCCCTCCGCTACCGCTACGGTTGCCTCGGTCGGAATTGCGCCCGTGACAATCGACATCTCCGCCTACGTTGAGCGCGCCATTTCCGCCACGATGGACAGATTGACCGTCGCTATGGAGCGTAAAATTGACGAGTACATCGCCGGTCTTGAAATCCCCGCACCCGTCATTCCCGCACCTGTGGTTATGCCCGCCGTCGCACCCTCGACCGAGTCGGCATCCACCGCTGACCCCGCTTCCGTCGCTCCTGTTAGCGAGCCCACCCCCACCGCGCCCGTCGAGATACCCGCGGGCATTGACTCCGCCCTCGCCGACGAGCTTGCCGCGGCGGTCAAGGCAAACAACGAAATGCTCCGCCACCTCATCGACGAGCAAAACCACGTCTATGAGAAGCTACGCGGGATGATATCCTCGGTTGAGAAGCTGGTCGGCAATATCTCCGACCTCGGCGCGACCTACGCCGACCTGATTGCCGCGCACTCCGCCCTCGAGGATATAATGAAATCGGTGATGAAGGCGCAGAAGGACGCCCTCGCCGCCGAGGAGGCGATCCTCCGTGAGCAAAACGAAATCACCGCCGCGGCTATCTCTGCCGCGACCCCCGCTCCCACGGACACCGACGGCGACCCCGACGACGGCGCATCCGCCGCACCCTCGACCGACTCTACACCCGCCGAGCATGACGAGCCCGACGTAACCGTGGATTCCCCCGTAGTCACGGCAAAGGCGGCACCTGCCCCCGACCTTAGCACCCTGTCCGCGGATGATGAATTTCGCGGTTGATTGCCGCGCACCCCTCGCACCCACACACCCCGCGTGACCCCTTGCCGTCACCGACCGCGGCGATACCCGAAAATCTGTATTTGACTCCCATCCGCTGGCAAAAATACCATATTTTCCGCGGTTTTGTTCCGTGAAGGTTTGTTTTTTACCATATTTTTGGGATATCACGCCTGCGCGTTGGTCGGAGCCTCTGCCCGCCGAAACGGACAAAATTACAATCCAAATGACCCACATAGATAAAATAAGGACCGCAGGGGATGCCCCTGCGGTCCTTATTAATGAAAAACTACCGACACCACACCTTGACAAAGCAAGCGTGCGGGTGTATAATTAACACGTAATCAGACAATTACGCTGTCATCGTCCGACTCTGCGTTATCAAACTCAGCCGAAGCGAGCTGAACGTGGTAGGCGTCGATCACCATCTCTTCGAGCTTGGTGCGGAACGCCGCATTGATCGGGTGAACGATGTCACGGTAGCTGCCGTCGGGATTCTTCCGCGAGGGCATTACGATGAAATATCTTTCTCTGGCGTAAATTACCTTGATGTCATGCACAGCGAGACAGTCGTCGAACGTAACCGACACGACAGCCTTCATGGGTCCTTCCTCGAAAAATTTTCTGATTTTGATGTCTGTGATCTGCATTTTGATTCCCTTCTCGTGTACTTGACACGGATATGCGCCCGGGCGCATATACTAAAATGTACCACTATTATATACGAGGAGATGTTGAACATCAATACCAAATTTGTAACTTTTTAGTTAACAAATGCGCAAAATGTGTCAATTAAGGGGTCTGCATGCCGATTTTTGATAATTATACTGCTAATTTCCGACTTTTGTCGCATATTTTCGACCGTCGCGGCTCGGTTTATATGCTCGGTATCTCGGGTTCGGGGATGGCCCCGCTCGCGGCGTATCTTGCCTTTCGTGGCGCCACGGTGTCGGGCGTTGACCCGCTCGGCTCGGTGGCCCTCCTTGACGAATACCGCATTCCCGTCGGCACCTCGCACTCGGCGTATATCCCCGACGGTTGCGCCCTCGTCGTCCGTAGCCTTGCGGTCCCCGAAACCTCGCAGGAGCTCGTTACCGCCGCCCGACGCGGAATCCCCGTTATCACCCGTGCCGCCCTTCTTGGCGCAATTCTCGCTGGCTTTGACACCTCCGTCGCCGTCGCGGGCACCCACGGCAAGAGCACGACCACCGCAATGATCGACCGTATCCTCACCGATGCGGGAAGGTCGCCCACCGTCTTCTCGGGCGCGACGCTCGCCGACGGCTCACCGTTGCGAATAGGGCAGGGCAGCCTCGCGGTTGCCGAGGCGTGCGAATACCGCGCCGCCTTTCTCGCCATTCGCCCGACCCACGCGCTCGTCACCAATATCGAGCACGATCACGCCGACTTTTACCCGACGCTTGACTCGGTCTCGGATTCCTTTGCCGCCTTTCTACGCGGAGTGGGCACGGTCTATATTAACCCCGACACGGACGCCGCCCGTGCCGTCGCGGCCGCCCTATCCGGGCGGGTGATCACCTACGGCGCCGCGGGGTCGAAATACCCGCTTTTGCGACACGTCCCCCGACCTCGGGGCACGGACATGACCGTTTTGATCGACGGTGAGCCGTGTGAATTTCACCTCGGCGTGACGGGGCGGGGAAATGTTCTCGACGCGCTTGGCGCTATCGCCGTTTGCCACTCTATGGGCGTACCCGTGTCGCAAATTGCGGCCACTCTCTCCGTATTTCGCGGTATTCCTCGCCGCCTCGAGGCCATCGGTGCTATCCGTGGTATCCCCGTCATCTACGACTACGCCCACCACCCCACCGAAATCGAGAATACCCTTCGCACCCTGCGCCTTGACTACGGGCGCATTGCCGTCATCTTCAAGCCGCACACCTTCTCCCGCACCCTCGCGTTTATGACCGACTTCGCCCGCGTGCTCTCGGGCTTTATGCCCGCCGTCATCCTCGACGTCTATCCTGCGCGTGAGCCGTTCGTCGCGGGTGTTGCCGATACCCTCGCCGACGAAATCGGGCCTAACGCCCTCCGCGCCTCGGACAACAATGCACTTGCTCTTGCGCTCGACGGCTCACCCGACGCGCTCGTCCTTATGGGCGCGGGCAATCTTGACCCGACCCTCGCCGCACTGCGGGCACACCCCGACTTCATCCCAATCGAGCCCCGCAGGGAATAGTCGGAAAACGTCGGGAAATACCCCGCCGCACTAAACAGGAAAACAAAACGGGGAACACCCCCATAGACTATAAATAGAAAAGGAAGAAAAATGCTAAAACGCTCTTTACCGCTTCTTCTGGCAATTGCCGTGCTGCTTGCCCTCGTCGCCTGCAAGCCCGACCCTGTGTCGCAAAATGGGGGTATCGACAGCACCGTTTTAACCGAATACGTCCTCGACGGTGAGCCACTCGTGCCTCAGAATAGCGGCGGGGTGCGCTTCGGCTACAACGGCATTGCCGACCTCACCTTCATCTTCTCGATAACCGCGGACGAGCACGCGCACCTGATGCGTAGCTGCTTCGATCTCAACGTTACTGCAACCATCTTGGACGGCAAGGGCGGCAACCCCATTGACGTCATCCCCACCGAGGTTGGCGAGGTGGACGGGCTGTATATCTACGAGGTGTCGGTCGGCGGCATCTTTGCCGAGGACTATCTTCTCTCGCACACCGCGACCCTCACCCTATCCTTCCGTGACAGTGGGGGCAGGGCACACCAAATCACCGCCGAATCCGCCCCTGCCTGCGTCTATGACGTCGCCCACGCGGAATACTGTGACCGCACGCTTGACTCGGATGGCGACCACCGCCACTTCCATAACGGCTTCTTCTCGCCCTACGCCGACCTCTCGGCGCATTACGCGGTACTCTGTTCGGTGATAAATATTGAAATTGAGCTTGGCACCCCTCGCGACCTCTACGAAAACGAGTATTACGCCTCTCTCTATTCTCTTGATTACTTCGACGGACTCCTTACCGTGTCGATGAAAAACGGCGGAATGATCAACGAGGGGCTGTTACGTCGCATCACCCTCGACGGCGAGGAAATATACTACGAGGTCCATGACGGTATCATCCGCATCGTGCTCGAAAATTGACCGCGCCACGCCTCGCACCCCGCGACTAACAACGATAAAGCACGGGTGACACGGAAAACCACCCGCATCCAATAACGATAAAGCACGGGTGACGCCCAAAATACACCCCGATTAAAAAACTTTGCGACATAGGGAAAATAATTATGGAAAAAATACTTGTCAGCGCCTGTTTGCTCGGCATCTCCTGCCGCTACGATGGGCGAAGCGTGCCGAATGACCGTGTCATCGCCCTTGGCGAAAAATACACCCTCATTCCCATCTGCCCCGAAATTTACGGCGGCCTTCCAACCCCGCGCACCCCGTCCGAGAGGGTGGGTGAGCGAGTGCTGATGAAGGACGGCACCGACGTAACCGAAAACTACGCCCGCGGTGCTGAGGCAACCCTCCGTTTTGCCGAAATATCGGGTGCCCGCTACGCCATCCTGAAGGCAAAGAGCCCCTCCTGCGGCAAGGGTAAAATATACGATGGCACCTTCACGGGAAATCTCGTTACGGGTGACGGCGTAACCGCTGAAAATTTGACACGGGTCGGCATTAACGTGCTGACGGAGGACGAGCTCGACCTCCTCCCGTAATCGGAATGTGTAAATAATTATTTACAAAATAACTCTAAAAAAATCAAACGAAAGGATGTGAGACCGTGAAGGAACGACCCCGAAGTATTATCTCAACACCGGAAAAAGTATATATCGGCGCGTGCTTGCACGGTCACAATCCGTGCCTCCACGCATAGAAAAGGAGGTATAAATGAAGGATAATTTTGACATCCGCGAGAGCCTCGCGGAAAATGAGACCACCCCGCCCGAGGTCAGCTCGCTTGGTGCGGGTGACGTTGTTGATTACACCGACGTAACCGTCGATGATCTTGCCGTCGCAAATGCCGAGGCGGCAATGCTCGAATACTCCGACCCCGACCTCGAGGATGAAGAGGAGCTGCCGATAGAGAGCGTCGAGCTTGAGGACGCCTCTATCCCCGAGGACGCGGGCGAGCCCGATCCCGACCCCGACCCCGAGGAGCAGCTGATCTCCGCCGAGGAGCGCGAGGTCGACCCCGACTGCCTCACCGAGCTTCTCGCATCCCGTAGCTACACCCGCGCCCGTGCGCTTATTGAGCCGCTCCCCCCGCTCGACATTGCCGAGCTTTTCGCACTTATCGAGCCGCGCTATCTTCTCGTCCTCTTCCGCCTTTTACCGAAGGGACAGGCCGCCGACGTCTTTGTCGAGATGGATTCCGACCTCCAGCGCGCTCTGATCGATGCCTTCTCGGATAGCGAGCTCTCCCTCATCCTTGAGGAATTGTACCTCGACGATACCGTCGACGTCATTGAGGAGATGCCCGCCGCCGTTGTTAAGAGGATCGTAAAAAATTCAACCCCTGAAAACCGCGCCGCCCTCAACCGCCTGTTACAGTATGACGGCAACTCCGCGGGCGCGATCATGACCACCGAGTACGTTCGACTCCTGCCCGATATGACGGTTGGCGAGGCACTCGCACACATCCGCCGCGTCGCAATAGATAAGGAGACCATCTACACCTGCTACGTCACCGACCGTGGCCGTCACCTGATCGGTATCGTCACCGCGCGTGCACTCCTGCTCTCCGACGAGTCGCTCGTGCTCTCCGAGATCATGGAGGAGAATATCGTCTTCGCCTACACCAGCGACGATAAGGAGGAGGTCGCACTCCTCTTCGACCGCTACGGCTTCATCGCCCTGCCCGTCGTGGATAGTGAGACCCGTCTTGTCGGTATCGTCACCGTCGACGACGCAATCGACGTCATCCGTGAGGAGGCGGAGGAGGACTTCGCAAAGATGGCAGGTATCACCCCGTCCGAGACGACCTACATCCGCACCTCGGTTCTTCGCATCTTCCTCTCGCGTATCCCGTGGCTGCTCCTTCTTATGGTGTCGGCTACCTTTTCCTCGACCATTCTCGGCCGCTTCGAGGCGGCGCTCCCCGCCGTCCTGCTTCTCTTCGTCCCGATGCTGATGGACACGGGCGGAAACTCCGGCGGCCAGACCTCGGTCACCGTAATCCGTTCGCTCTCGCTCGGTGAGGTCGAGCCCCGCGACATCCTGCGCATCCTGTGGAAGGAGCTGCGCGTCGGCCTGCTTGCGGGTCTGGCGCTCGGTGTCGTCGCCTTCTTGAAGGTAATGCTCATCGACCACCTCCTGATGCAAAACCCCGAGGTCACCGTGAGCGTTGGTCTCGCGGTTGCCTTCTCGCTCGCCGTGACTATCATCATCTCGAAGATCATCGGTGCCTGCCTGCCCATCCTTGCAAAGAAGGTTGGCTTCGACCCCGCGGTCATGGCATCACCCTTCATCACGACGGTGGTTGATGCGGCGTCGCTCGTGCTCTATTTCTTCATCTCCGCCGCCCTGCTCGGGCTTTAAGACGGGAGAAATACTTGCACGATATTGCGATCAGAACGATACAATCTACAAATACTAACCAAACCGTCAAGGCGCGAGGTTCTCCCTCGCGCCTTTTGTCAAAACGGGGCTAAAAAGTGACACGGGGTGGGGGATTGTTTGTTGCCTCGCGGCAACGTGATATTTTTGCTTCGCAAAAGTGATATGTCATCCCCATTGACGTGATACGCTCGCTCGTGCGAACGTGATATGCATCCCGACGGGCGGCGTTAATTTGACACGGGTAGGGGGGTACATGCCGCTGACGCGTATTACATGCCACCGTGAACGGTGGATTACATGCCGTCACAGGGTGACGGATTACATACTGCCTGCGGCAGATTACATACCATCGCGAGCGATGGATTACATACTGCGCTGATGCGCAGATTACATGCCGCCTTTGGCGGGTTTTGCCGCGCGGTGTAAATTGTTGTTTACATTTGCGATCTGCTTTTAGCATGGCGCGACAAAAATGAATACCCCCCCTTGAAAAATGGCGGGAAATGTGATAAAATGGTAGCGTAAACAATTCGGTACCCTTTTGGGCACCGCCGAAACTTGGGAGGCTACCTATGCGCTTTTTGGCTCGCGCCGGCTCTATTGCCGTTATCGTTTTGCGAATCGTTTGGATACTCTTCGCCATTTTACTCTGGATCTCAGGCCTCGTCATGTTCCGCGACGATCTATCCTTCGGCATGTGGTTCGGTTGGGGTGCGATCTGCGCCATCCCGATGTGTGCCCGCATCCTTCGTCAGGCGTTCGCCTCCGCCCGTGAGGGCGCCGCGCGCGGCTCCCGTGAATACACCGTTTCTTACTCGGAATACAGCAACACCTACCACGTCAGCGACAACTCCGGCTCGGGCTGTCTTTGGGGCTTCGTCGGAGGTCTGCTCGGCGGGATACTTATCGGCCCCGTGCTCCTTCCGTTCTACGTCGTTATCACGGTTATCGCGGTCGTCCTCGACATCCGTTACTTCGCCTCTATGCACCCGTAATCCCTCGCGCGCCGTCACTCGGCGCGCTTTTTTTCTTGTCTGCGTTTATCCCTTCACGCACTCGCCGCGTGCCCCCTGACTCCCACCGCCGCCTTATACGCGAAAATAAATAAAATATTTTTCGTTAACCTATTGACTTTATCCGCGCAAAGTGCTATTCTTTTATGGCGCCCGCAATAGGGGCGCATTATTTACGTTAATTTATCTCTCATTACATATTGAAAGAAGGCGATTTTATGTCAGTTCAAACCGTACTACTCTCACTTTCCATTGCATTGCTCGCGGGTCTTTTACTCTCCCGCCTTGCAAAGCTCGTTCATCTCCCCGCCGTCACTGCCTACCTCGTCGCGGGCATCCTCGTCGGACCCTTCGTCCTCGGCCTTATCGGCGTGCGCGGTCTCGGCTTCACCTCGCTCCCCGAGGTTGAGTCCTTCTCGGTCCTCTGTGACCTCGCCCTTGGCTTCATCGCGTTTGCCATCGGTAACGAGTTCCGCCTCTCCACCCTCAAAAAGATAGGTAAGCAGGCAACCGTCATCGGCATTCTCCAGGCTGTCGTAACCACTCTCATCGTTGATGCGGTGCTTATCGGCCTGTCCTTCATTCTCCCCGACGGAGTGCTCCCGCTCCCCGTCGCTATCATCCTCGGTGCGGTTGCCGCCGCGACTGCCCCCGCCGCGACCCTCATGGTCGTAAAGCAGTATAAGGCAAAGGGCCCCGTCACCGACATCCTCCTGCCCGTCGTTGCACTTGACGACGCGGTCGGCCTCGTCCTATTCGCCATCTCCTTCGGAATTGCGAAGTCGCTTGGCTCGGGCAATGTCGACGTCATCTCGGTTATCGTTGAGCCCCTGCTCGAGGTTGTCCTTTCGCTCCTGCTCGGCGCTATTATGGGCGTGCTCTTCCACCTGACCGAGCGCTTCTTCCACTCCCGCTCGAAGCGTATGGCGGTCTCCGTCACCTTCGTTATGATGACTGTCGCGCTCTCCTCCTTCAGCTTCACCCTCTTCGGCGTGCATATCGCCTTTTCCTCGCTCCTTTGCTGCATGATGCTCGGCACCGTGTTCTGCAATATCTGCGACTTCTCGGAGGAGCTGATGGACAGGGTCGACCGCTGGACCGCACCCCTTTTCGTAATGTTCTTCGTTCTCAGCGGTGCTGAGCTTGATTTTCGCGTATTCAAAAATCCGTGGGTCATCCTCGTCGGTGTCATCTACATCCTCGCCCGCTCGGTGGGTAAGTACCTCGGCGCATACTCGAGCGCCCGCCTCACTAAGTGCGAGCCTAATATCGTAAAGTATCTCGGCATCACCCTCCTGCCGCAGGCAGGCGTCGCCCTCGGAATGGCAAGCAAGGTCAGCTCCTCGGGTCTTGAGGGCGCGGGCATCGTTGTCAACATCGTTCTCTTTGCCGTCCTCGTTTACGAGATTATCGGACCCTTCCTTACCAAGATCTCCCTCCTTGCCGCAGGCGAGATCAAGCCCGAGGAAAAGACGAGTGCCCGTCACGAGCACGCGAAGGTTCTTGCCGCACGCCGTGCCGCATCGATGGACGAGGGCTCGGGCACAGGTGGATCCGCGGCAAAGTAAAACCCCGAAAACGCGACACGTCCCCCGACTTATCGCATTTTTTGAGGCACTCGCGCTTTACCCGTAAATTGCGGAAAAAACCGCCAAAATGAAACACGTCCCCCGACCTTTCTTTAAAAAGTCGGGGGATTTCACTCTAAAAGAACACGCACCCCCGCGGTGCGAAAAAAGGAGGAACAAAATGGAGCTCTGGGATCTTTACGACAGGGAAAGACGCCCCCTGGGAATCACGCACGAAAGGGGAAAGCCTATCCCCGACGGTGCCTATCACCTCACCGTCCATATTGCAATAATCACCCCCGACGGGCGCATGCTCGTCCAGCGCCGCTCCCCGAGGAAGAAGCATTGGGGCGGCCTATGGGATATGTCTGCGGCGGGCTCGGTCACCGCGGGCGAGGATTCGGCAAAGGGTGCCGCGCGCGAGCTATTTGAGGAGCTCGGCCTCACCTACGATTTCTCCGCGATGCGCCCGCAGTTTACCATCAACTACCGCGTCGGCTTCGGTGACGTCTACGTTATCGAGATGGACCTTGACGAGGGGGATATCCACCCCGACGGCGTCGAGGTGGTCGAGGTCGGATTTATGACCCGCGATGAGATCCTCGCTTCCATCCGCGAGGGTAAATTCATCCCGTATTACGAGAGCTTTATCTCCTTCCTCTTCGACCGTGTGAAAACCGCCGAAACGATGCGCTGGGGCTTCACGGGCGACACCTCTCACCCAAACGGTTTTTAATGGCGGTTTTCCCACGGAGCAATCACGGCCTCACCTCGCCTCGAATCAACGCCGCCCGTCGGGCGGCATATCACGTTCGCGCGGCATGTAAAATCATAGTGGACGACAGAGAATAATTGTAGGGACCGGCCTCCCGGACGGTCCGTAGAGAGTTTGGCAAGAAACTAAGGCAAATCAAGAAGCAACCGAGCGAGAAACGCAGCTGCGACGGCATTGCTTTTACCACCGCTGTGCCACGGACCGTCGAGGACGCCGGTCCCTACAAAAACGGTGCGATCGCTCGCGATAAAATGTAATATTAACGCCGCCCGTCGGGCGGCATATCACGTTCGCGTGAGCGAACATATCACGTCATGGGGATGACATATCACTTTTGCGAAGCAAAAATATCACGTTGCCGAGAGGCAACAAGCAATCCACGCCCCGCGTGGCATGTAATCTGCGTCTTGCGTAGTATGTAATCCATCGCTTGCGATGGTATGTAATCCGCGCTCCGCGCGGCATGTAATCTGCCGCAGGCAGCATGTAACTCCCACCCCGTGTCAAATTAAAAGCACCTGCGACCAAAAGGCGCAGGTGCTTTTCTTATTCCTTAATGTAAACAATAGTTAGAAATTGTGACAGTCGTGCCCCCAACTGTCGGTTTCAAGATAGCGGACGTATATACGGTTCGTCGGAACCTCAAGGACGAAGTTCAGTATGTTACAAATATTTTCGGTCAGGCGGTCCTTATCCTCGTCGGATGCCTCACCAAGCAGATCGACCTCGACCATGGCACATTTGCCGGACTCTCCGGCGAAGGCCATTTTGGCACCGCCGCGGAAATCGAGCATCAACCACTCCTCGCTCTTTCCCTCGATGCACTCGATACTGACTCCCAGCTCCATAAGCATAAGGTGCTCCGCATGGTCGTCGATTTTCTCACTCGTAGTTACTCTGATAAACGGCATAATAATTTTCCTTTCAATACCTCTTGGGTTTATTTTGTTTTTTTAACGGTCGGTCTATTCTGTCTTTCCAATATGTCCGATAACCTCGGCGTAGGTGTAAAGCGACCCAAGGCAGATGACGGGAATCCCGCTATTTTCACCGTCGGCGCGCGCCTTGCAGAGCGCCTCGGCAACCGACCCGCACGGGGTCGCGTCGACGCCGTTTTTTTGAAGCTCGGCGGCGTATTCCTCGGCACCGAGGGCGCGGGGAGAGTCGGGTGTCATCGTATAGACCCGCACCGCCACGCTCGCCAGCTCGCGCGCAATGAAGGCGTAGTCCTTGTCGCGGAGCACGCCGCTGACCGCGATCACGCCCGTGTCGGCAAAGTAGTGGCGGATACTCTTCACCGCGGCGGAAATTCCGTCGGGGTTATGCGCCCCGTCAAAGAGGGTTAGCGGACTTCGGTCAATGACCTCAAACCTCGCGGGCCAGCGCGCATCACCGAGCCCCGCTCTCACCGCCGCATCGGGAATCTCCATCCCCCCCTCACGCAGTGCGCGCACCGCCGTCAGCACGCTCGCCGCATTTCGCGGCTGATATAGGCCGAGCAGGGAAAGGTGTAACCCCTCCCACCCGTCGAAATCGAAATCCGTCCCGTCAAGGGTCGCCGCCCTGACACGCAGGCTGTCGCGGTTCGTTATATACATCGGGGCATTTTTCTCGGTCGCCCGCGCGGCAATCACCCGCTCGGCGTCCTTATCCTCCCCGCCCCAGAGGACGGGTCGCCCCTCCTTTATTATGCCCGCCTTCTCGGCGGCGATCTTTTCCACCGTGTCACCGAGAAATGCCGTGTGATCGAGCGCGATCCCCGTGATGACCGAGAGCAGCGGCTCCTCGATAATATTCGTCGAATCAAGCCTGCCGCCCATCCCCGCCTCGAGGACGACGACGTCGACACCCTCCTCGGCAAAGTAGCAAAAGGCGATCGCGGTAATCAGCTCAAACTCGGTCGGCCTGTCGGTCATCCCGTCGGCGACGGGGCGCACCCGCGCGGTAATCTCGGCGAGTCTTTCGTCGGGGATCGGTACGCCACCGATCTGCATCCGCTCGTTGAACCGAAGGACGTACGGGGAGGTGTAAAGCCCGACCCTGTGTCCGGATTTCGCCAATATTCCCGCAAGCATCGAGCAAAACGAGCCCTTGCCGTTCGTGCCCGCAACGTGTATGAATTTGAGGTTTTTTTGCGGGTCACCGAGCCCGCGACAAAGCTCGCGCGTGCGCTCGAGGCCGGGCTTGCAAAAGGTCCAGCTTATCCCGTGAATGTATTCGAGCGCCTCCTCGTAGGTCATCGGTCTTATCTCGGCGCCCACCGTTTTTTCGTTACCACACGTCATTTTGCGTCAATCTCCTCAATCAGCTTCGTGAAGCCGTGCTGCTTGAATAACAGGCACATCAAAATGATTTCAAGACACCCGACGACCGCGTAGATCGGTATGCGGACAAGCACCGCCCAGCCGTAGAATTTGTATAGCGCGACCGACTTGATAACCATCGAGCAGATGATATGCGCCGCCGCACCCGAAACGATAACCTGCAGGCTACCGCGCTTTTTGATAATATATTTCGACACAACGCCCGCGATTATACCGACAAGCGCGGAGGCAAGCGTGACGAGCGGGTCGAGGGGGTATGCCTGCCCCGATAGCATATAGCCGATAAGGTCGGCGCTAAGGCCAACCACCGCACCCGTCGCGGGACCGAGGGCAATGCCCGCAAGCAGTATCGGCAGGTTCTCGAAGGTGATACGCAAAAGCCCCCCCGCAAAGTTCAAAAGGCTCTTGCAAAAAATGCTGATAACCACGCTCATCGCGATGAACATTGCCGAAATGGTGAGCCGCCACAGCCGCTGTGACATCCTGTTCATAAAAAAACACCTCCGTAGTACAGATATCCCATCCGTAATACAAAGGCGCAAGCAACCCCGCAATTTGCGCGGAGCAGGTGTGCGACGATATAACAGTGGGATGCGACGGACATACCGCAAGGGGGCGTGCCCCTTTTCGTCGCGATGACAACTCCCCGTCCACCGCGCACTTAAAACGCATATCCGTCTACTCTGTTTATTTCTAAACCTATTCTAGCACAACCCTCCCGCAAATTCAAGGGGTCCGCGCGAAATTCTATGAAATAATTGACAACCAAATCCCACGCGTGCTATAATAAAATAAAAAGGAAGGGAAGTGGTCATGATGGCGCGAATACTCGTAATCGGCTCACCCGGCGCGGGCAAGAGCCATTTCTCCCGCGCGCTCGCGGCGGCGACGGGGATACCCCTATACCACATCGATATGCTCTATTGGGATGAAAATGGCGGCTACTGCTCGCGTGATGAGCTCGTCGCGCGCCTTGGCCCCATCCTCGAGGGGGATCGGTGGATCATTGACGGAAACTTCTCCGCGACCTTTCCCCTGCGCCTCTCTTACGCAACCGACGTTATCCTCCTCGACTATGATTTCGAGGTATGCGAGGAGGGGATCCGCTCCCGCGTCGGCACACCGAGGGCGGATATGCCCTTCGTTGAAGGTGAGGTACCGACGGAGCTTATCGAGGCGGCGCGCCGCTATCGCACCCACACCCTCCCCAAAATGCTAAAAGCGATGGAAGGGCACCCCCGTGTCAAATTATTGCGTTTTGACACCCGCGAAAAAGCAAATGATTATTTACATTCTATAATAACAGGAGGCTCTTATGTTTGATCTTTCTATGTATGTGAGTGAAAAGCACCTTTTGTCTATGGGCGAGAGTAGTGGCTCGGGTATGTATGACGTTCTCCCGGGCGAGTGCTACCACGGCGTTGACGTTTTGGATGTGGACGATGAATCCGTCATCTTCTCTATCGACGGCTTCGGCACGCACGAGATCGGCGTCGGCCGCTGGCTCTATTTTGAAAACCTGAGGGAGGAGTCCTACGAGATCTACGGCGACGAGTACGAGTCGACCGTCGGCGAAATGTATAACGTCCAGCTCGAGCTGTATCAGACCACCTCCACCTTTGACGAGATCGCCCTCGGCGGCATCGACCCCGACTACTCCATCCTCGCCTCCGAGGCCGACGAGAACGGCAAGCCTGCCAAGCGCATGGCCGTCATCCTGTTCAAGAGGACGGAAAATACCGCCGCCCGCCAGATCATCCGTCGACTGAAGCGCATCTTCCTAAAGGAGTACCGCCTCTGGATTCATGACGACCCGTCCGCGCTCTCCTTTATGGGCGAGCACGAGATGCGGTGCAACGGCTACAAGGAACGGGGTGGCGGTCTTGGACAAAGGGAGCACGGCTACTCCTACGTCCTCGGACGCATCCTCGAGCACGCGATTGAAACCGCCATTGACGAGGTCCTCGGCGAGTCTGGGGTTGAGTATTCCACCAAGCAGATCGAAGAGATTATAAGAGAGTTCCGCATGGTCGCCCTTCTTGAGGGCGCGCGCTTCTCACCCTATACGACGAAGGATATGGGCTATCGCGACATCGGCCGCATATATTTCTACCGCGACAACAACGATACCGCCCTCGACCTTTCGCCCGAGGGTGTTGACTACGACAGCTTCTATAACACCGATTATCACTACTTCGGTAAATACAATATGATCATCCTGCACGCCTCGGACATCGGCGAGGGGAAAACGGCCGAGATTCACCGCAATATCGTCGAGCTTTTGATGAAGGGTCAGCCTATTGACGGCTACCTCGATTCGCTCGGCTTCCCGATTGCCGTGCGCTATAATTCGGAGCATTACGCCCGCCTCGGCGCGGCGCTTAACGGCGTGACCGAGCGCCGCCGTGTCAAGCTCACCGTCGGCTATATCGAGGAGGGCCACAACTACAAGGGCGATCGGGTCGACTATAACCTCAGCGCAACCGTTGAAACCGGCCTCGGCTACGTCAACCTCTACGAGCTGTTTGCCGAGAGGGGCATGCCTTACCCCAACCACAATGACTATATAAAGATTGAAAAGATCGATGACGACAGCGTCGACATCCGCCTCTTTGGCCCGTTTGATAGCTCCTCCGTCGCCGCGAGGGGCACCGAAACCGAGCCTCCCCACAGTCTGCATTACGGCGTCAGTCACGTCAGAGAAAACCACGCAACCACCACCCCGCACCGTTACCACTACGACCGCAAGCTGACGGTGACCGTCACCGGGTAGGCTCCCTTGTTAAAGGGAGCTGGCAGACGCCCTCGGCGGATGACTGAGGGATTGCTAACCGCCGCGCCCCGTGACGGCATGTAATCCGTCACCTCGTGACGGTATGTAATCCACCGCTTGCGGCGGTATGTAATCTGCGCTCCGCGCAGTATGTAATCCATCGCTCGCGATGGCATGTAATCTGCCGCGAGGCAACAAACGATCCCCCCACCCCGTGTCAAATTTCACGCCATTTTTTCACACTTTTCCGCGAAAACCTTGACATTTCGCGGGGGGGGGGTATAATAGAGGAAAAGTGTATTTTTCCGAAGGAGACCCAAATGAAACGTCTGACCGCCCTTTTGCTTATTATTCTTGCCGCGCTCTGCCTTTTCGCCTGTGACCGCACGGGTGGCGGGGATGGGGACGGCTACCCCGACGGGGCAATCGCCCTGACCGTCGATAACTTCACCGACTATTTCGACGTGCGCGTCGTCACCGACGTCAGCGAGGACTATTTCACCGACCACGCGGGCGTCCATAAGCAGACGAAGGCGGTGTCCTACCTCGCCCTCGTTCCCCTCGCCGACTACTCTGCCGTCAGCGGCGACATCCGCTATCTGCTCAACTCGGGCCTTATTCAGGGCTATTCGCAGGACTATAACGAGTTCCCCTTCGCCATCGGCGAGCAGAGCCTCACCCTGAATAACGGCATCACCAACGCCTCCTTCGACCTCACCGTCACGAGCGAGCGTACCTACCACGATAACGATAAGCGCAATAACGTCACCCTCATCTCGGTCACGGGCTACGTCATCCCTGGCAAAACCAACTCACCGACCGAGGGGGATAGCCTCACCGACGCCGACCGTGCGGCATCCGATACCGTCCGCGCCGAGCTTGCCGATGCGCTTGCCTCCTATTCCGCCACCTTCGCGGACGTGACCCGCTTCAACTACACCCCGACGGGCGTGTATCACTTCCGCTCGCTCTACGGTGCGGGTCGCGACAGGTCCAACCTCGCAAACTACGGCCTGAACAAATTCTCCGCCGACAGGACGGCGGGCGTGTATAAGCGCGGTCAGTTCACCTACGTCCTCCGCGACGGTATCCTCTACGAGCAATCCCTGAACTCCGCGGGCCTCGTGGACGAGAGAATCTCGGGCACCACCCTCGATGAGCTGAACGAGATCGGCCCATACTTCGACGGCCTTCTCGACCCGAGCGCAACCTACGTGCGCCGCGAGAATAGCACGGGCGGCACCGAATACCTCGCCTATACCACCCTCTACGAGATGCAAAACCCCACCGTGCGCGAATACTTCGAGGGGCATCTTAAAAACTACGGCATCACCTCGCACTGGGATAAATTCGCCGTAAAATACACCTTCTCCTTCACGGACGGCGGCTTCCTTTTTGACGCGACCGTCACCTACCAAAACGACAGATACCCCGTCGAATACACCGACGTGCGCGTCAGCTACGGCTACAAGCTCGCCGACGTCGGTACCGCTACCGTCACCCCCTACGTCGCGGGCAAGGATGCCTTCGCCCTTCAGGATAACCTCGAGGACGCGATGGCGCTCGGCACGGGTGCGGTGACGCTCACCCGCGGGCAGGACTGCTTCTACTTCACCACCTACTCCACCGCGTACGAGGGCTACGGAAATACCAACGTCGAAAACTACCTCCCCTTGATCATCGAGGAGGGCGGCGTCTACACCTTCACCCCCTCGGCGCAGTATATCACGATGTACGACGCGGACGGAAGACAGATCTATCCGCAGGATAACGTCTACTACCCCGCGGGCAGATACTACCTCTGCGCGGAGAGCGTCCTCTTCGGCAAAAATCAAATCAGGGTTGACGTCAGCGCAAATTACTTCGCCGACTACGGTAGCGCGAGTGACCCGACCACCCTCGCGGGCGAGTGCGAGCTCCTATTTGAGGGCAGGGGCGACCGCATCGTCCTCGCCTTCACCCCCGATAAGAGCGGCATTTGGAGCATCGGTGACTTCACCGACGTCGCAATGGAGGTCGACCTCTCGGGCGACGGGACGGATATGAAATACGTTTACGGCGACGGGTATTGCCTGTGCCTCACCGCGGGGCGGGAGTATATCCTCTTACTTGATTACCGCGGCGACGGCGTGAATACGAAAATGACCGCATCCCCGCGCTTCATCGGCGCGCCGACGGACTACGGCGAGATCACCCTCACCACCGAGTGGCAGGACGTCCTCCTCTGGGGAGAAGGGGAGGGAAGGGTGCCCGTGACGATCACAATGCCCGGCGAGTATTTCGTCGAGTACGAGTGGCAGGAGGGACAGACCCTCTCGGGCGGCTCGTTCTACACTACGGACGGCAGGCTTTGGAGCCACTACCGCTATATCGACCTCGCGGACGGCGAGCAGATGAAGCTGACACAGCTCTCCGAGGGAGAGTATCTGTTTGACCTGCCCGTCTATATGAACAGGTATTTCGTCGGCCGCGTGCGCCTCGTCACCCACACCGCGGGCGTCACCGAGGAGGCGGAAATAACCCCCTCGACGTCGGAATATCTGACGCTCGAAACCTCACCCCTTCCGACGATGTTCTCCTCGTCGAAATTCACCTTCACGCTCGAGAGGGAGGCAAAGCTCTTAATCGACGTTGACTCGGATTTCTTCTCCGTCTACGACTCCGCGGGCAGGCGTATCTCCATCACCTCCTACCCGACGTATTCGGACACCGACCACGGCGTCGAGGCAAAGCATACCGCCGTCCTCCCCGAGGGCGAATACACCATCGTATTTGAAATCGACGAGTACGCCACCCCCGGCACCAAAACGGCAAAGATCCGCCTCTTGGAGCAATAACCCCTACCCCGTGTCAAATTAACGCCGCCCGTCGGGCGGCATATCACGTTCGCGTGAGCGAACATATCACGTCAATGGGGATGACATATCACTTTTGCAAAGCAAAAATATCACGTTGCCGCGAGGCAACAAACGATCCACCGTCAGCGGTATGTAAAAATCATAGAGGCCGATAGAGAATAATTGTAGG
>JAZODF010000013.1:0-2594 GCA_045596865.1 Eubacteriales bacterium | reverse complement strand
CAGCGGAAGACCGTGTTCGATACAGTTTATGGCCTTGTGCTCTGCCCCATGATACATGAACAGGCGCTTAATGTCTTTCATTCTTGCAATCAAAACAATATATAAGATGAAAATCAACAGACGGAACGCACCCTCTAACAGGGCAAGTACCGTTGCATTCTCAATTTTTGCGGCAAGGAAGCCTGCCAGCAGCATCGGAACCACAACGAAGATGCCCACAGCCAGTAAAACTGCCAGCACCATGGTAAAGCCATTCAAAATTCCGTCGGCGTGACCTTTTCGTCTTTGCCGACGTCGGCGTCGCCGTCCTCGCTATCCTCAATTCCTTCCGCACCCTCATCGGCTCGCGAAGGAAGGACTAACAAAGCAAAAAGGAGCAAACCTCGGTTTGCTCCTTTTCATATTACACGATCAGTATTTGTCCTTCATCGCGCGTTCAATATCCCTGTCGGCGTCGCGCCGTGCGATGCTCTCGCGCTTGTCGTAGTTCTTCTTACCCTTGCAAAGGCCGAGAGCCATCTTCACCCGCGACCCCTTGAAATAAAGCGACAGCGGCACGAGCGTGTAGCCCTCGCGACTGACAAGACCCGTGAGCTTCATTATCTCGCTCTTGTGCATGAGCAGCTTCTTCGGCCGCATCGGGTCACGGTTGAAAATATTCCCCTGCTCGTAGGGTGAAATATGTACCCCGAGGGCAAACATCTCGCCCCCGTCGATCTCGCAATAGGAGTCCTTGAGGTTGCACCCGCCCGCGCGGAGCGACTTGACCTCCGTGCCGAAAAGCTCGATGCCCGCCTCATATACCTCTATGACGAAATAATCGTGCCGTGCCTTTCTGTTTTCGGCGATTATTCGCGTGTCCTTCTTGTTTTCTGCCATTTTTACCTCACGAAAACCGAATTGTTTTCTATATTTTAGCACATCCGCACGCCAAAATCAACCTATTTTGCAAAACTGCCCGCCCGTCGGCGCATTTTCTTAATCCTCCCCGCGCACCAGGTCCGCACATAGCTCGAGTAGCTTGAATCGCACCCGATATTTTCCGCCCGCGACAAGACCGCGCTCCTCATCGGTGTACCTCTCGGCACCGACCGCGGCGTCAAGGCACATCGGCGGGTACATCACGCACCACCAATTTTCGCCCTCCCCACCGCCGAGCGAGATTATCAGCGAATCATATTCCCCCGCAGGCAGACAAAAGCTCTCGTATTCCCGCGTGTCAAACCACTCACGCCCGAGCGCCACCTCGCACCCGTACCCGTAGCCAAGCTCGGTGAGCCACCCGTCCACCGACCGCTGAATATCGCCAAGGTGCTCTGCGATTTCCGCCCGCGCCCCGTCAATATCCCCGCCCGACACGAGCGGGCCGTACTCTGCGAGCACGCGGTCACGGATCTGTAGCTTCACCGCCTGGTCCTCCTCGCTGTCCGAGCGCGCGCGGATATGTAGGCGCACCGTGTCCTCGTAAATTGCCGCCTCTCTTTCCGTCGGGATGAGCGCGATCACCACCGTCACCGCTAAGAGAAGCAAAACCGTTCCAATAAAATTTCTCTGTCTTTTCATATCGAAATCCTCCTTGCTCCCCGAGTATTCCCCGCGGCGGGGTGTTTTATTCACAAAAAAAGAATGCAAAATGACGAAAATGCACCGCGTTTATTGACAACGTAATGCGCGTGTGATAAAATACACTTGGTATAAAAAACAATAAAAGGAGGAACCAACCGTGATTCCCAATATCCCCGAAATTCAGGACAAGGCTAAATACGCCGCATTCGACCTCCCCAAGGAAAGACTTGAGTACGCCCTTGCCGAGGCGCTGAAAAAAATCGACTACTGCATCGAGCTCGTCGGTGACAAATTCCCCCACGAGTTCAGCGAAAACTACGTTTACAAAACCGTCGAAAACGTCGGTGGCTGGGGTAACGGCTTCTGGTCGGGCATCCTCTGGCACGCATACGAGCTGACGGGCAACGAAAAATACAAGAGCACCATGCTCTCGCAGATCCCCTCTTGGACCAAGCGTATCGAGGAGAAGATCGGCGTCAACCACCACGATATGGGCTTCCTTTTCAGCCTCTCCTGCGTCGCGGCGTATAAGCTCACGGGCAACGAGGAGGCAAAGGCGGCGGCAATCAAGGCGGCCGATCACCTCTGCACCCGCTATCAGGAGAAGGGACAGTTCATCCAGGCGTGGGGCAACGTCGATGACCCGAAGTCCTATCGCCTCATCGTCGACTGCCTCCTTAATATCCCGCTCCTCTATTGGGCGAGCGAGGTAACCGGTAACCCGAGATACGAGGAGATCGCATGGAATCACTTCAACTCCACCGTTGATGTATGCTGCCGTGCCGACGCCTCCACCTACCACACCTACTACTTCGATGTTGAAACAGGTCTTCCCAAGAAGGGCGTAACTGCTCAAGGCGCAAGCGATGATTCCGCTTGGGCAAGAGGTCAGACATGGGGTATCTACGGTCCTATGCTCACATACATCTATAAAAAGGATGAAAAGGCTCTTCAGACCTTCAAGGCTACCACAAACTTTTACCTCAACAATCTCCCCGAGGTCTATATTCCCTATTGGGATCTGATAT
>JAZODF010000012.1:0-18038 GCA_045596865.1 Eubacteriales bacterium | reverse complement strand
CCCCAAAACACTTTTGCGGAATCTGTCGTTAATTAACAACAGACCCCGCAAATGCTTAAACTATATTTCTGCTCAGGATTCGTGGAACCTAGAATTGCAAAATCTTTCTTAAAAGTGTTGCACTTCTATTGACAATTCACTATTATCTCGACAAATTGGAATTTGCCGATTAGAAATTGAACCATGGAATATCCTTGTATTCCTCTGGAATTTCATAATCATAAAAGTCCATTTCACATACTAATGTTGATTTTTGGGTCGGAAACATAAAGTCATTCAAGTAATCTATAAAGTCCTGCGACCCAAACATATAACCAATTTCACCGCTTGGTGTAGTAACACGGAGTTTTTGTGCGTTAGGGTCATTCATCAGCCAATCAAAGCCAAAGTGCATACAGTATTCCTTCAAGTTATCTGCAACCTCATCAGGGACAAGATACATCTTCATCTTACCATCGTGGCTGAGTAGTACCTTTTTCATACGATCACACTCCCTTGTTAAATTCTTATTTATAATTGAGTTTATTATAGCCTCGAATCGTGTGAGGCGGACTACGAGGCCTGCGCGGGGTGCGCAGGCTCTTTTTGTCCGTTTCGTTTGTCTTATGGGGGGTGACTTATTCGATCGCTACGGGTACGGGGTAGGTGTCGCCTGCCGACCACTTGTGGGAGCAGGAGCTGCCGGATGCGATATAGCTGTCGATTGCCGCGTTCATCGCGTTTACGACCGCGTCGGAGTTCAATTCCGCTTCGGTTGCGACGGCGAGCGTGCCGCCAAGACCGTCGCTATCGCTCTCTGCCAGATAATAGCAGCCCGAAAGGATTGCCTCCGTACCGCCGCAGATATTGCCGCCGGTGGTATAGCAGCCAATCAGCGTCTCGGATCCCTCCGCACTTCCGACGATGCCGCCGGAATAGTTACCGGTTGTATTGATCTCGCCCGTGTTGGCGCATGCGACGAACGTGTTGCCCGTGAGGTTAGCCGTACCGAGAATACCGCCCACCCAATCCGGGCCCGTCAGCTTCGCGCTGTTCGTACAGCCGTAGAAGTAGTTGGGCTCGAAGGAAATCACCGATACGAGTCCTCCAACTCCGTTCATCTCTCCCGTGACCGAGCCGCCACGAACGTGGCAGTTGATCAGCTTGGTGCCGAAAGCAATCTGGGAAATCAAGGCGGCCGTGTAGGTCGATTCGCCGTAAACTACGGGGTTTACGAGCGAAATATCCTTTATCGTGGCACTCATGGTATAGAAAATGAAGCACGCGTTGTCATCGTTAACTATACGAAGGTCCTTAATGCTATATCCGTTTCCGTTCAGCGTGCCACGGAAGCTATACACGGGGGTCCAGTTGCTTGCGCTCGGCCTGCCGTTTTCATCCACGGTGATGCCCTCGGTATCGAGGGTGATGTCGGCCATCAGGTTGAGGCTTGTTCTCTCGTCGCTTTCCACGGCAAGACGCCAGAGGTTAAGCCCCTCCGCATCCCAAACGGAATAGGTGTTGCTCTCGCTGTCGTAGGTGTATCCAACCGTCACCGTCTGCGTCTCGAACGCCTCGTTCGTAAATACCGCGGAAATGGCGGTGCCGTTTTGATCGGGTGTCTGTTCCGCGTTGGTGTTCACCGCCTCGATAACGTCGATGACGCCGCACCTCGTGCAGGTGTATCCTGCGGAGCAGACGGTGTAGTTATCGTTCCAGTAATACGCCACCGTCTCACCGATTGCGTGCTCGGTCCCGCCGTCGGTGCAGGTGTATTCCACCGACTTGAAGGTATAACCGTCGAAGGAATCGTTCGTTACGTCCGTTTGCTTATCTGCACTGAGGATGAGCGACACCTGCTCGGAAATCGAGGGGTCGCCGAATACGAGCTTTGCATAGTAAATGCTGCCTAAGGCGAGCTCTCCCCGTGTCGTCAGGCTAAGGGTGTTAAGCGCGGTGCATCCCGAAAACGCCTCAATATTGACAACGCTGACCTTCGGTGCGAATACCGAAACGAGAGAGGTGCAATCCATAAATGCGGAAAAACCGATTTCGGTGGCGTCCGTGAGGGTTATCGATCCGACCTCGGTCACCGCGGGCAGATCAACGTAGTCGTCGATATTGCTATCGTAGACACTTGACGGGCCTAAAAATTCGTCCGCTACGGTCTTGAGTCCCTCTATCGTCAGGTTGATGGAGCCGTCCTCCGCGTCGGAATCCGCGATTGCGGTGCGGATTGCATACTGCATCGTATCCCTATCATCACCCGGGAAAAAATCGGAATCGGCATCGGGAGCCAGGGTAATCGTAATATTTGTCACGCCCTCTGCAAGCAGATCCGCAATTGCCGCTTTCAGTATGGCAGGTTCCATTTCGGTGGCGTCAATGCTTAATACCTTGCCGCAATACCTGCAAACGTTGTTGACGCGCTCGTGCACTCCCTTTACACAGCTCTCGAGCCCTGCCTTCTCGGCCTCGAGCTCTGCCAGCCTGTCGGCGATGGCCTGCTTCTCGGTCTCGAGGGCGGCCTTGTCTGCCTCGAGCGCGGCCTTGTCTGCCTCGAGTGTTGCCTTTTCTGCCTCAATGGCGGCGATTCTCGCCTCCCTCTCGGCAATCGTCTTGTCAAGCGCGGCTATCCGCTCGCTAAGCGGGGCGGTTGCTTCGTTTACGGCGTTGTCAATGTCGTCCTGCGTTGGTCCGCCGCAGGCGGTCAAGCCGAACATCATACACGCACAAAGCATAATCGCAATAAGTGTAGTTGTGATTGTCCTTTTCATTGGGCTTTGGCCTCCATTTATTAATTAAATCGATTTGGTTCGTTGGGCTTACGGTCGGTTAATTTCTGACGTATTCGATCAGGATCTCGTAGCTGCCCGCCTCTATCGCGGTGATGCAGATATCGTACCAGTCATCCTCGAAGGTCTCGGGCATCTCGCCGCCGTTGACGGTCACCTCGGTGCCGGGGGCGCTCACCTTGAGGGTCGAGCCGGCGTAGCAATAGATCTCGTAATACACGCTCTCGCCCGCGGCAAGCTCGACTATGTCGGTGCGGTTGAAGGAGCTCGTGGGGAGGCTGAAGGGATTGTTCATGCTTCCCGGCTGGTCGACGGAGATCCCCTCGGTGCAGGCCTCGGTCGCGGTGAGCTTCAGGATAACGCTCTCGCCGTAGGGTGCGGTGAGGATATACTCGCCGTTTCCGTTCGGTACCAATGCCACGCCGCCGCACTCAACGGTCAGCGCCTCGGTGCCGAGGGTGATTACCTTCTTGTTTGCAAAGGGAACGATGACGTAGAGCGACTCGCCCGCCTCGAAATCGTAGGAGTTGTCGAAGGGCAGCATTGCAATTGCGTCGTCCATGTAGGGCAGGTCGGTCAGGTCGTAGATGATCATCGGGTTTTCGAGGCTGCCGACGGGCTCGGTGCTGTCCATATACACGTCGACCGTGGTCGGGCCGTCCTTTTTGAAGGATACGATCTTGTGAACGCCGCCCGCGTAAACCGACGCGACGTAGTCGCCGTTATACATAAAGGTTATCGCCATGCCGCGGCCATTGATAGCGAGGTAGCTCTCGTTCTCCCCGTCGGGGAAGTAGATCATAACGGTGCCGCCCGAGCTGAACGGGGTGCCGTCCGCATCGTAAACGTTGATGTCGTACTCGATACGCTCGGTCGATACGTCAAAGTCCGCCGCGTAGGTGCTGTTCTTCTCGGTGAGGGTAACGCCGTTATCCTTGTCAAGCCAGAGGTAGCCCGAGTTGTAGTGGGTGATATTAACGCTGTACTCACCCTTTGGCAGGCTGACGGTCGCGGTGCCGTTTTCCTCGGTATATACGGTGTGGGTCGTGCCGTCCGCAAGCGAGGTCAGATCGATCCGAATCCCCTCGTGCTCGTACTCGAGGGTCACGGTGTAAAGGCAATTGAGCTCGTAGGAGCAATCGTCACACAGGGTGTCGCCGTCGAGGTCGCTGTGGGGCTCTTCCACGCTGAACTCGGGGTGGCAGATGCACTGCAGTCTGTGTCCTCCATCGACGATGGTGTAAACGTCGGCGTATTCGTGCTCGGTCGGATCACCCTCGGTCGCTCCGCAGACAGAGCAGGTCTTGGGTGAAAGACAGCCGGCGTCAAGCCAATCGTGATCAAGGGCGGGGGTGTCGGTCACGACCTGCTCGTAGCCGCAGGAGCAGTAATAGGTGGTGTAGCCGTTCGACGTGCAGGTCGGTGCGGTCACGGTCGAGCTTGTGAAATCGTGGGGCTTCACGGGCACCTCGGTCTGCTCAACTATGACAGCAAAGCATACCGAGCAATGCGACCCCTCGGTAAGGCCGCTTGCGGCACAGGTCGATTCTACCGCCGCGTCGGTTACGGGAGTGTGGCCGAGGGGGTCACCCTGCGTCGCGCCGCAAAATTCGCAGGTCGCGGGGGTGAGGCAGTCCGCGGGGGCGAAGCGGTGCATTATGCTTCTGTGCGTGCCGCAAACGTTGCACTCGGTGTCACAAACGCTGTCATAGGTATGCTCCTCGCACTTCGCGCCGCAGGCGGCGAGGACAAATATCATCAATAGTGAAAGTATAATTACAGTCAGTTTTTTCATAAGTAAAAATCTCCTTTTATGGTGAGCGATGAGCCGTAGTCGCTCATCATCGGTCAGGCTTCCTCTTGATCAGGAAGTAGTATACTGCAAAGCCACCGCCGCAGAGCAACGCGGCAGCGCCGATAACTATGCCTACAACAGCTCCCGTCGGCAGTCCGCCCTCGGGCTGATCCTCGCCGCCACCGGGCAGCTCGGCACCGCACACGTCACAGGTGTGGTCGGCGTTCGCGTCGGTATGCTCGGCGTACTCGCTTCGCTCGCCACACTCACATTCATGCCAGTGGTGGGTGTCGTCCTTCGACCACTCGGTGGGGAAAATATGCATCTCGAAGCTCTCGCTCATCAGCGTTAACCCGTCGGCGACGGTCACCTCGCATGCGTATACGCCTATCTCGGTGGGGGTGAAGCTCGGCTCGGTCGCGCCCTCAATCGGGGTGAACTCGTTGACGATATACGCCTTGACGTAGCCCTTGCCGTCGCCGAAGGAGTAGGACTGATAGTAATCGCTCGTCAGCGCGGTGAAGCGCATCGGCGTGCCTGCCTTAACGTCATCCGCATTCATCCTCTCGTCGTATGCGGACGGGCGGTCTGCCCAGATGCCCAGCTTTGCGCAGTCGAGGCTCGGTATGATCTCTACCGTCTGACCTGCCTTGAGGTAGATTTCGAAATACTCGTCGTAGTAGTGATAGCCGAAGTAATCAACCTCGTCGTGTCTCATATTGCTCCAGCCGTTTTCTTCGGTGTAATCGCTTTTCGCGCTTCCGTCACTCTTGACGCCGCTCGCGTTTTCGCTCGTCAGCTCGGTGCGCACGTCATCGATGAGATACCATTGATAGGTCACGTCGGTCACGCCCGCCACCTCTACGAACGGCTCTGTCGCGGTGGGCTGGTGTGTGATCCCGTATATCAGGTCGCCTTCATCCGCATTTGCAGTCACGGCAAGTGCGCCGCTCATTGAAAACGCCAGCAGGATCGAGAGAAGTGCGGCGGTGATTTTATGTGTGGTCGTTAATTTCATTGGGGGCTCCTGTTTGACCGTGTATTATGTGGGTTTGTTCTCGCGTTTGGCGTCGGTCGGCTTCGCGGATCTATATGCCATGACCTCCTCGATCGCATGCTCGTTCAGCTCGTTTACATACTCGCGGAATCTATCAAGCACGTTGCGCCCGATCGCCCTGTAATCCATTGCGAGGACCTTGGTTATCTTCATCCGCCGTATCTCCTCGGGCACCCCGAAGAGAAGCATTATCGCGTTCAGCGCGCCCGCAATGCGGAACTCAACGCCTGCCGAATGCTCGGTTTTCATTATCGTGGCAAATTCAATGCCGCTGATGATCGCCTCCGCCTCGGTGAAGCGCTCGTCACTCCAGCCGCTCGTAAACTCGCCGAACACCCTGCGTATCTTCTGAAGGTCGTTCTCGCGAATGAGGTCGAGGGTCATCGGGTGGGTGTACGCCGCGGTGAAGAAATCGCGCATCTCGTGCGACTCGTCGGCAATCGCGGTCAGGGTGGTCAATTCAAGACAGTAGGCGAGAAGCGAGCTCTTGCCGTCGTCGGTTGCCTCCTCCATCACCTGCCATTGAAAATCGATCATCATCTGAACGATTACGGCGAGGATGTGCTCCTTCGTCGGGAAGTAGAAGGTAAGGTTGCCCGTGCTGATGTCAGCAAGGCGGCACACCTCGAGCGATGTCGTCCGCGAGAACCCCTTCTCGAAGAAAAGGTCGGATGCCGATTTGACGATGATTGCCCGCGTTGGGGTGGGGCGTCTTTTTCGTGCCATGTTGTTCTCCTTGTATATTTTTTTAAATTAATTAAGTCGGTCGAATATTTCACGCCGCGAAATATTCTAGGATATGTCCTATTTTAACACATATTTCCACTCTTTGCAAGGGGCTTAGGGTAGAAAATTAGGAAATTTCCTAGAACAAATTTTAAACTTTTTTTGAACAAGCCCGCCGCCGCGCGGGAATGACGGGGAAAAAAGGGGAGGGAAGGGCGCTTCGCCCACCCCTGTGTCGCGTTTTGCCAACCAAGCGCAGCATTCCCAACCACCCCGTCGCGCGTTTTCCCAACCGCCCCGTCGCGCGTTTTCCCATTCAAGCGGGCGCGTTTCTTCCGACATTAACGGTGCATCCCACCCACCTCGTCTTGCGTGATTCTCCCATCAATCTTGTGCGCTTCTTCCACCTCGGTGTGCATTCGTACCCCCTTTGCCGCGGTGATCTCGGCAGGATTCGCGTGCAGGCGCGCCCACTTCTTTCGCCGTTTGAATATTTTCCTTGACATAACGTCACGCGCGTGTTAAAATGTATATGTAAAAATATGCTTTGCGTTCATCGCAACGGAGGATTATATGAGAAAAACCAAAATCATCTGCACTATCGGCCCCGCCTGTGACAACGAGGACACCCTCACCAAAATGTGCCTCGAGGGTATGAGCGTCGCCCGTCTTAACTTCTCCCATGGCACCCACGAGGGACATAAGGAAAAGATCGACCTCATCAAGCGTGTCCGTGAGCGGCTCGAGCTGCCCATCGCGATCATGCTCGACACCAAGGGCCCCGAATATAGAATCAAGACCTTCAAGGACGGAAAGATCCACCTTTCCGAGGGTGACTCCTTCACCTTCACCGCCGACGAGGTTGAGGGCGACCAGGGCATCGTGTCCGTGTCCTACAAGAATCTGCACAACGAGCTCGCCCCCGGCGACCACATTCTCCTCAACAACGGCCTCGTTATCTTTGAGGTAACTGCGGTTGAGGGCACCTCTATCCACACCACCGTCCTCTCGGGCGGCGACCTCTCCGACCGCAAGAGCATGTCCTTCCCCGGCAAGGTCCTGAAGCAGGAATACCTCTCCGAGCAGGACAAGGCCGACCTCCTCTTCGGTATCGAGCAGGACGTCGACTTCGTTGCCGCGTCCTTCGTATCCACCCGCGATGACATCAAGGCTATCCGCGACTTCCTCAACGCAAACGGCGGCTCGAACATCGACATCATTGCGAAGATCGAGAATCGCGCGGGCGTTGATAATATTGAGGAGATTTGTACCATCGCCGACGGCATCATGGTTGCCCGCGGTGACCTCGGTGTGGAGATCCCCTTCGTTGAGGTCCCCACCGTGCAGAAGTATCTTATCAAAAAGTGCCGCCTTCTCGGCAAGCGCGTTATCACCGCGACCGAGATGCTTGAGAGCATGATAAACAATCCCCGCCCCACCCGTGCGGAGATCTCCGACGTTGCAAACGCGGTTTACGACGGCTCGAGCGCGATAATGCTCTCGGGTGAGACCGCCGCGGGCAAGCACCCCGTCGAGGCGGTGAGAAGCATGGCCGAGATCGCCGAGTTCACCGAGCGCGGAATCGACTACAAGCAGTGGTTCCTCTCCACCGAGTTCAAGATCCGCAACTCCCTCGACGCGGTATCCCACGCGACCTGTGCAATGGCGGTCGACGTCAATGCAAAGTGCATCGTCGTTAACTCGATGAGCGGACAGACCGCCCGAATGGTCAGCCGCTTCCGTTGCCCGATCGACATTATCGGCATGACCACCGATGAAAAGGCGTGGAGAAAGCTGAACATGTCCTGGGGCGTTACCCCCGTTCTCTCGGAGGAATACAGCTCGATCGAGGTGCTCTTCTACCGCGCCCTCGGCGAGGCAAAGCGGGTCAAGGGCCTGCAAAAGGGCGACAACGTCGTCCTCACGGGCGGACAGATCAACGGCCGTCCGGGTAACACGAATATGATCCGCCTCGAAACCGTGAAGTAAGGGCGGCAAGAAGGGTTTATCAATGTCTATATACAATATCATTGCCTTTGACCTCGACGGCACGCTCTCCGACCCTGCCGAGGGGCTGCTCGACGGCTTCATTTACGCCTTTCGCAAGCTGGGGATAGACTACGGCGAGCGCGAGGCGCTCCGCCGCTTCATCGGTCCGCCCCTCGCTGACGAGTGGCGGCGCGAGTTCGGCTTTACCGAGGCGGAGGCCGACCACGCGGTCGAGCTTTTCCGCGAATACTACAACATCTACGGCTGGTGGGATAATATACTCTACGACGGAATAAGGGAGCTGCTCGCCGACCTCAAGGCGGCGGGAAAAACGATAGTCCTCTCCACCTCGAAGCCGCAGGACACCGCCACCGACATCCTGAAGCTCCACGGGATCAAGGACTACTTTGACTTCATCTCGGGTCACGATTACCTAAACCGCCTTAGGGAGAAAAAGTGCGAGGTCCTCGAATACGCCCTCGTTAACCTCGGCGTGCCCTCGGGCTCGGCGGGGCGCGCGGAGTGCGTCCTCGTCGGCGACAGGAAATTTGACGCGGAGGGTGCGGCTATCTGCGGCATCGACTCCATCGGCGTCGCTTGGGGCCACGGGACGGCGGCGGAGCTTGCCGAGGCGGGCTTCACCCACGTCGTTAACACCCCGTCCGAGCTGCGCCGCGTCCTCCTTTGATTTTTTCTTATATTCACCGTGCGGACCCCCGCGCCCTCGTTTTGCCCTCGATCCACCTTTCGCCTGCCGCGGTTTTAGCAGTGCGTCAAAATTCGGATAATTTAACACGGGGTGGGGTATATCCCGCAAAAATGTAAACATATAATTACAAAACCGTTTTACGAGCATTCCGAGAAAGGACGAAAGAATATGACAACGGATAAGAAAATTGAAAGGCGCGAGAATGTAACCGATATACTCACGACCTCCTTTGCGGTGCTGTTTCTCATAATTCTTCTTTGCGTCGTGCTCTATACCTGGAACCCATCCTATTGGGAGCACGGGCGCGAGTTTGGCATCCTCTATGAAATTGCCGAATATTTTCATTACGCCATGGAAAACAAGGAGTCCGCAATAACCGTCCTCGTCACCGAGGTCGTCCTCGCCGTCCTTATGCTCCTTATCACGTGGCGGGCGCGCGGCGACCTCAAAATGTCCTCGCGGGTCATCCCCACCATCGCGATAATCGCGTTTGTCGGCTGCTTCATTCTCTACTTTGTCAACATCTTCCACTACACCCCGCTCGGCATGTTTCTCTACTACTACGGCTTCGGGCTCAGCATGATCTTCACCATCCCCGCCTTCCGCCTGTGACAAAAGGCTCCCCTTCGTCTTGGGGGAGCCTTCCTATTTTGTTTATCGCGCGATTTTTTTCACGGCGCGTCATTAAATCCGTTCGTAGCTAAATCGCCATTCCCCCGATAAATTTGTTGTAAATGCCTGATTTTGCTTGACTTTTATGAAATATTATGCTAAAATGTATCCGCTCGATTTATACGAAATAATACATCACGATCCTAATAATTCAACTTTTTAACACTACAATTAAGACAACTGTATACAACGTATAGATGACAAAAATAACAAATTACCGATATTTTAGCACAAATATATGGAGGCTGTTGACAGTTTTCTGTGGTTGCGTGCTTTAATATAGACTTTACTCAGTATATTCAACAAAGGAGAGGACATTATGAAAAAAATCATGAAAATCGTGTCGTTCGCACTGATGCTTTTGCTCGTGTTGCTTGCTGTTACTTCCTGTGACAGAAGCTGTGAACACACAGGCGGCTCCGCTACTTGCACCGAACAGGCAATCTGCGAAAATTGCGGTGAGAGTTATGGAGAACCCACGGGGCACACGCTCGTTGACGTTGAAGCGCTTGATGCTACTTGCACGACAGACGGTTACACCGCTCACAAGGCATGCGCTTGCGGCTACACCGAGGGCAAGGAAGTAGTACCTGCTTCCCACACGCTCGTTGACGTTGAAGCGCTTGATGCTACTTGCACGACAGACGGTTACACCGCTCACAAGGCATGCGCTTGTGGCTACACCGAGGGCAAGGAAGTAGTTCCTGCTTCCCACACGGATGCGGATGCCAACCTTCAATGTGAGGTATGTTCCGCTTACCTTCTTCCTGATGTAGGCATGGCATTCCACCTTTCTCTTTACCAAGCAAATCTTGGCAAGACGCTTTACTTCGCAGGTGCAATGAACGGTTTCTACTACAAAACAACCGAGAAGCTTTGCGAAGCAACTGATCTTTATCTTGAAAATGCAGATGGCGGTCACTACATTTACTTTATGAGTGGTGAAACAAAGAATTACCTCTACATCGAGGTTTCCGGCACGTACACCAACGTTAAGTACGGTTCAACTAAGGACGTTTGGACGTTTGACGAGGTTCTTGGAGTGTTCGTAAACGACGTTAACGGTACTGATTACTACATCGGTACGTATAAGACGTTTAACACCATCAGCGCTTCCAAGCTTTCTTACATTGCCGGCAATAATTCAAGCACGATTGGTGTATCTAACTTCCCCACAAGAATTTTTGTTGACAACCACACCTGCTCGTATTCCGAGGCAACCTGCAAGGTTCTTGCCACCTGCTCGGTCTGCGGCGCAACGACAGGCGAGCTTGCCGGACACAATAGCGACGTAGTCGTTGATGAAGTTGCATCCACTTGCACCACGGCCGGTGCAACCGCAGGAACAAAATGCTCGGTCTGCGGTACTGTAACAAGCGGATGTGAAGCAATTGATCTTCTTCCTCACGTATACGTTAACGGCGTTTGCGCTTGTAGCGCAGTATGTCCTCACACTGACGTAGCTGCAGGTGAAACCTGCGGAGTGTGCGGCGTTACACTTTCTACCGAAACAGAAGGTGGCGACGACGAAGTGGTTACCAAAACCGTAACTCTTACACCTAACGTAACCGAAAATATGAATTCTTTTGCTTCCGGTGATGAAATTACCTCTTATACATCTCTTGCAGGCAGTGAAATATTTACGCTTACAGTAGGTGATAAGACAAATAATAGCAATCAGGTATACCTTTCTACCGGTGGTGAGATTAGACTTTATTCTGACTCTACTGATAACCTTGGTAATACCTTGACGATCTCCTCTACCAAGAAGATCGTATCAATTGCTATCACATATTCCGGTACAACCAGAAGCGGAGCGACGTTCACCATCGGTGATACTACCGTTGCAGGCGGAACCGAGATTACAGAAGAAACCATAACTGTGAACTCTAATTCGGTAACGATAGCTAACAACAAAGCATCCGGACAGATTAGAATTACTTCTATCGTAATCACATACGAGGAATAATTATTTATCTTCGTTTAACGATAAAAAGGGAGAGCCGTAGCTCTCCCTTTTTAATAGCTTAATAGCAAAGGCACGGCGAATTTCGCCGTGCCTTTGTTTCGATAGCTTGGTGTGCAATTAGTCAGCAGCGCTGTCCTTCTTAGCAACAACCTGAGTATCCTTGTAGTAACCGCAAGCCTTGCATACGCGGAAAGCAAGATTGTACTCGCCGCACTTGGGGCACTTTACAAGATTGGTGGGAGCCTCGAGCTTCCAAACGCTGGAGCGTCTCTTCATCTTTCTCGAATGAGAAACCTTTTTCTTCGGTACTGCCATTGTTGATTACCTCCTATGTGAGCATGCGACAAACGCATTCTCGGATATATTTTATTTATTTTCTTCTTCTTTTAGCTTTGCGAGCAACGGGCCGAGCGAGGCAAGCCTCGGGTCGATTTCCTTCTTCGGGCAATCGCATTCACCGTCGTTGAGGTTTTTGCCGCACTTCGGGCAAAGGCCGGGGCAATCCTCTTTGCAGAGGAAGCGGACGGGAAATTCCATCTCGATCTGCTCGCGGAGCGGCTCGTCCATATCAAGGAAGCCGTCCTCGATGATTGCATAATCGTCGTATTTGGGGTCGTCAGGGTCACTGAGCATATCCTTAGAGGCTACGGTTTTCTCAAGGTCGAGGGTAAAGCAGCCGCCGACGGGCTTTAAGCATCTCGCACAGACGGTTTGGTAGTCGACCGACATGGAGAGCGTCATCCGCATATAACCGGCGGTGTTGGTAATCTCACCCGAAACCTTCATGGGAGAAGGAAAACTTACACCGTAAAGAAAGCTTGAAGTGTCCTCGGGGTCAACGTCAAGCGGTAATTCATAGTCAAACTCAAGCAGGCGTTCACCCGCGAGCAGTGGCCGTAAATCCAGCTTCAAAACAATCACCCCATTCAAGTTTGTCGACAAAAGGGCATAGTTTAGGCTATGGCATCCCAAAGTCGTACAAGATATTATATAATGTTTTATTTTGTTTGTCAAGTCCTTTTTTTACTTTTCCGAAAACTTTTTTCGACACCTCGAAAACGCCACTTTAATTGCATAATTCGTGCGGAAAAATGCGCCAATTTGATTGACAAAACGCGCCCTTTGATGTAAAATATACAATGTAAGAATATGCGCACACGCGCATTAAAGCATAAGGAGAACGCAACATGATGACCGATATCGAAATTGCTCAGTCCGTCAAACCCCGCCATATCCTCGAGATCGCACGCGAGGCAGGCGTCGATGAAAAATATATCGAGCTCTACGGCTCGAATAAGGCTAAGCTCGACCTCTCTCTTCTCACCGATGCAAAGGACAAGAAGGACGGCAAGCTCATCCTCGTGACCGCCATCACCCCCACCCCCGCGGGCGAGGGTAAAACCACGACCACCATCGGTCTTGCCGACGGAATGAAGCGCATCGGTAAGCGCGTTGCCGTCGCTCTGCGCGAGCCCTCGCTCGGCCCCGTATTCGGCATCAAGGGCGGTGCCGCGGGTGGCGGCTGGGCACAGGTCATCCCGATGGAGGATATCAACCTCCATTTCACGGGCGATTTCCACGCAATCGGCGCGGCGAACAATCTTCTCGCCGCGATGCTCGATAACCACATCTACCAGGGCAACTCGCTGAACATCGATCCCCGCCGCATCACCTGGAAGCGGTGCGTCGATATGAACGACCGTCAGCTCCGCTTCGTCACCGACGGCCTTGGCGGACGGGTAAACGGCACCCCGCGTGAGGACGGCTTCGACATCACCGTCGCCTCCGAGATCATGGCCGTGCTCTGTCTTGCCTCCTCTCTTTCCGACCTCAAGGCGCGCCTTGCGCGTATCATCGTCGGCTACACCTACGACGAGCGGCCCGTGACCGCGGGCGACCTTCACGCCGAGGGTGCGATGTGCGCACTCCTGAAGGATGCCCTGAAGCCCAACCTCGTCCAGACGCTCGAGGGCACACCCGCCTTCGTCCACGGCGGCCCGTTTGCAAATATCGCACACGGATGTAATTCGGTTATCGCAACCCGCACCGCTATGAAGATGGCGGACTACGCGGTGACTGAGGCGGGCTTCGGCGCCGACCTCGGTGCTGAGAAATTCCTTGACATCAAGTGCCGCATGGCGGGTCTGACCCCTGCCGCGGTCGTAATCGTCGCAACCGTCCGCGCGCTCAAAATGCACGGCGGCCTTCCCAAAACCGCCCTCGCTGAGGAGAACCTCGACGCCCTCGCGGCGGGCATCCCCAACCTTCTTCGTCACGTCTCGAATATCAAGAACGTGTACGGCCTGCCATCCGTTGTTGCCGTCAACCGTTTCCCGACCGATACCGACCGCGAGATCGAGTTCATCATCGCCGAGTGTAAGAAGCTCGGTGTCAACGTCGTCCTCTCCACCGTCTGGGCTGACGGCGGCAAGGGTGGCGAGGAGCTCGCCCGCGAGGTGGTACGCCTCTGCGAGGAGGAGAAGCCCGGCTTCACCTACTCCTACGAGCTCGACGGCACTATCGAGGAGAAGATAGAGGCGGTAGTAAAGAAGATATACGGCGGCGACGGTATCACCGTCCTCCCCGCCGCGAAGAAGCAGATCGCCGCGCTCACCGCGCTCGGATTTGACAAGTGTCCCGTCTGCATGGCGAAAACGCAGTATTCCTTCTCGGATGACCCGACGAAGCTCGGTGCACCCACCGGCTTCACCGTCACGATAAAGAACGTGAAGGTTTCTGCGGGCGCAGGCTTCGTCGTCGTTCTCACGGGCGATATTATGACGATGCCGGGCCTGCCGAGGGTGCCCGCCGCCGAGCGTATCGACGTCACCGACGACGGAAAAATCGTCGGCCTGTTCTGATTTTTATAAAACGACATACTTTTCCGAAAAACGCGACCCGTGTCGCGTTTTTCAAGGCTTAATGTAAAATATTGTTTACACACAGAGGCTTAAAATGAAGCTAATAATCGCATCGAATAACAAGCACAAGATCTACGAGATCAAGAAGATCCTCGGTGAGAAGTTTGACGAGATCCTCTCGCTTAGCGAGGCGGGCATCGACCACGAAACCGTCGAGGACGGCACCACCTTTATGGAAAACGCCGTGAAGAAGGCGACCGAGATCTCCGCAATCTCGGGTCATCCCGCGCTCGCCGATGACAGCGGCATCACCGCCCACGCCCTCGGGGACAGGCCGGGTATCTACTCCGCCCGCTTCAGCGGCGGCCACGGCAACGACGAGGATAACAACAACCTGTTGCTCTCGCTCCTCGAAAACGAGGAGGACAAGGGCGCGCACTACACCTGCGCCATGGCGCTGTCCTATCCCGACGGCCGCCTCGTCACCGCGGAGGGGTATATGTACGGTACCATCACCCCCGAGCGCCGCGGCGAGCATGGCTTCGGCTACGATCCCATCTTCATTGCAGAGGGTGAGACCCGCACCGTCGCCGAAATGTCCGACGAGGAGAAGAATGCCATTTCCCACCGTGGGCGCGCACTCGCCGCCCTGCTGGCGAAAATTTAACACGGGGTGTGTAAAAAATGCTTGAAAACGTTATAACTGCCATTGAAATCATCGGTGTCGTTTCCTTCTGCATCTCGGGCTCCATCGTCGCGATTGACAAGGAAATGGACCTTATGGGCGTCGTGCTCCTGGCGCTCACAACCACCTTTGGCGGCGGCGTATTCCGCGACCTCATCATCGGTCGGACCCCCGCCTTCTTCGTCAGCATGCACCTCTACGTCCTCGTCGGCACGGTTACCTCCATCATCGTTTTCATCCTTGCCTCGGCGTTCAAGCGCTGGTACGTCAGGGAGGAGGCGAAGATAAACTTCCTTAACAACTTCGTCGATGCTATCGGTCTTGGTGCCTTCACGGTCACCAGCGTGGACATCTGCCTCGACGTCTGCCCCGAGAAGGGCCCCTTCCTCGCCATTATGATGGGTATGATCGCCTCGGTCGGCGGCGGTGTCGTGCGTGACCTCTTCCTCGACCGCGTGCCCAACGTGTTCAGAAAGCATATCTACGCGCTCGCCTGCCTTATCGGCTCGGCGCTCTACTACGTCCTGCGCGTCCTTGCCTTCCCGAACAGCGAGGTCGGCGAGATCATCAGCACCGTCGTTTGCATCCTCACGGTGTTCGTCATCCGCGTGCTCGCCAGCATCTTTAAGTGGAACCTGCCGAAGGCGATCCGCTTCGCCGAGCTGGAGGAAAAGAACGGTTGATACCCGCCATTTCGCCCCTCCCCGCGCTCGGCGGAAAAGAACGGCAGATTACTCGCCGCGCTTCGTCGCACCGCGCCCCGCGCTTGGCAATCCGATGCACCTCCACGCGTCCGGATACCCCCACGTTTTCGTTAACATCTGTTATTTATTAATAAAAGGTGATTTTCACGGGTCGGTTTTTGAATCAAATCCCACAAAAAATAAATTTTTGGTAAAATCCCTTTACAAATAATAAATAATATGTTATAATATCACTCGGCCTATAATCAGGTGCCGTGTCAGGCATTGCTCCGTTTGCGTTTTACACCTTGCGTGGCTCTTGCATTCACCCGCACGACACTCGGTTTGTGGTAAATAAATTTAAGAAAGGTGAAGAAAATGATTTCTAAGGAAACAAAGACCGCCATCATCAACGAGTACAAGGTACACGAGAGAGATACCGGTTCTCCCGAGGTTCAGATCGCTGTTCTCACGAACAGAATCAATGAGCTCACCGAGCACATGAAGAAGAACCCCAAGGACTTCCACTCTCAGAGAGGTCTTTCCAAGATGGTCGGCCACAGAAAGCAGCTTCTTAACTACCTCGCTAAGAAGGATATCGAGAGATACAGAGCGGTAATTAAGAGACTCGGTCTCAGAAAGTAATTTCTTACTTCCCGGGATATATATGAAGGCGGGAGCGGTAAGGACTGTTCCCGCTTTTCATATACCACGTTCGGGGGACAACCCCCAAAGGAACCAACAGGGCAGGCTGCCCCACCAAGTGAAACCAACGGGGCAGGGTGCCCCGAAAAACAAACAAAATAAAACAAAGAGGGCGGAAGTAGCAGTTAATTATGCGCTCGCATTGAGCGGATACTTAAGTGCTATGTTCGCTCCTCGAAAGAAAAGGAGACAAAAATGGTAGAAAACTTCAAGACCTTTGACAACTACAAGGTTTACACCTACGAGCTCGCAGGCAGACCCCTCGTAGTTAAGACCGGCAAGATCGCCGGCCTCGCAAACGGTGCCGCACTCGTTCAGTACGGCGAGACCACCGTCCTTGCAACCGCAACCGCATCCGCCGCACCCCGTGAGGGCATCGATTTCCTTCCCCTCTCGGTTGACTATGACGAGAAGATGTACGCCGTCGGCAAGATCCCCGGTGGCTTCCTCAAGCGTGAGGGTAAGCCCTCCGAGAAGGCAGTCCTCGCAGGCCGCGTTATCGACCGCCCCGTAAGACCCCTCTTCCCGAAGGATCTTCGTAACGACATCTCTCTTCTTCTCACCATCATGTCGGTTGACCCCGACTGCTCGCCCGAGATCACCGCAATGATCGGTGCTTCCATCGCTCTTTCCATCTCCGACATTCCGTGGAACGGCCCCATCGGCGGCGTGTTCATGGGTCTTGTAGACGGCGAGATCGTTGTTAACCCCACCTACGAGCAGAGAAAGGCATCCGACCTCGAGCTCACCGTTGCCGCATCGCTTGAGAAGGTCGTTATGATCGAGGCAGGCGCGAAGGAGGTAGACGACGAGACCATGTTCGCCGCTATCATGAAGGCACACGAGGAGATCAAGGGCATCGTTAAGTTCATCAACGGCATCGTTGCCGAGATCGGCAAGCCCAAGTTCGCCTACGCATCCGGCGAGCTTGACCACGATATGTTCGACGAGATCTTCGCATACTGCGAGAGCGCAGTCATGGAGGCACTCGACACCGACGATAAGAACGTAAGAGACGCGAAGATGCAGCCCATCATGGACGACATCGTTGCAACCTTCGAGGAGAAGTACCCCGACATCAAGACCATCCTCCCCGAGCTCATCTACAAGATTCAGAAGAAGATCGTCCGCCGCTGGCTCCTCGTTGACAAGAAGCGCGTTGACGGCAGAAGAATGGACGAGATCCGTCCCCTCGCGGCAGAGGTTGGCGTAATTCCGAGAGTACACGGCTCGGGACTTTTCACCAGAGGTCAGACTCAGGTTCTCACCATCGCAACCCTCGGCACTCTCTCCGATGCTCAGAAGCTTGAGGGACTCGACGACGAGACCTCCAAGAGATATATGCACCACTACAATATGCCCGGCTACTCCACCGGTGAGGCAAAGGCTCTTCGCTCTGCCGGCAGACGTGAG
>JAZODF010000011.1:0-6307 GCA_045596865.1 Eubacteriales bacterium | reverse complement strand
TCCGCAATAAATATTATCAACCGTTTGTCTTATCCTCGTAATCTGCGTTGTAGTAGGTGCCGTCGCCGCCCTGAGCGCCGCCGTCGGCTCCCATGTCGGGTCCTGCGCCCTGAGCGCCTGCCTGCTTGTAAAGCTTCTCGGACAAGGTGTAGAACGCCTTTTCAAGTTCCTCGGTATCAGCCTTGATAGCCTCGGTGTCGCCGCCCTTAACGGTCTCTTTAAGCTTCTCAATAGCAGCCTTTACTTCTTCAACGTCGGCAGCATCTGCCTTGTCGCCAAGCTCGCTCAGGGTCTTTTCACTTTGGAAGATGATGCTTTCCGCACGGTTCTTAACGTCAACAGCCTCACGTGCCTTTTTGTCCTCTTCGGCAAATCTTTCGGCATCCTTAACGGCTTTGTCGATGTCTTCCTTGCTCATGTTGGTGGAAGAGGTAATGGTGATGTGCTGTTCCTTGCCGGTGCCCTTATCCTTTGCGGTTACGTTAACGATGCCGTTGGCGTCGATATCGAAGGTGACCTCGATTTGAGGAATTCCGCGAGGAGCAGGCGTGATACCATCGAGAATGAAGCGGCCAAGCGTGGTGTTGTTAGCAGCCATTTCGCGCTCGCCCTGCAGAACGTGGATCTCAACAGAGGTCTGACCGTCGGCAGCGGTGGAGTAAACCTGGCTCTTCTTTACGGGAATGGTGGTGTTACGGTCGATGATTCTGTTGAATACGCCGCCCATGGTCTCGATACCGAGAGAGAGGGGAGTTACGTCGAGCAGAAGAAGGTCCTTTACGTCGCCGCCAAGAACGCCGCCCTGAATTGCCGCGCCCATTGCAACGCACTCGTCGGGGTTGATGCCCTTGAAGGGCTCCTTGCCCATGAACTTCTTAACTGCTTCCTGAACTGCGGGGATTCTGGTCGATCCGCCGACGAGAAGAACCTTGGAAACCTCGGATGCGGAGAGGCCTGCATCGCGGAGGACCTTCTCGGTGGGCTCCATGGTCTTTCTTACGAGGTCGTGGGTGAGCTCGTCGAACTTAGCACGGGTGAGGGTAGCCTCGAAGTGCTTGGGTCCGGTTGCGTCTGCGGTGATGAAGGGGAGGGAGATGGTGGTGGACATCACGCCGGAGAGCGCGATCTTTGCCTTCTCTGCCTCGTCGCGAAGACGCTGGTGAGCCATCTTATCCTTGCGGAGGTCGATGCCGCCGTTTTCTGCGGCGAAGGTGTCTGCCATCCAGTTTACGATACGCTCGTCGAAGTCGTCACCGCCGAGCTTGTTGTTGCCCGCGGTTGCAAGAACCTCGAAAACGCCGTCGGAAATGTCGAGCAGGGATACGTCGAAGGTACCGCCACCAAGGTCGAAGACCATGATCTTCTGGGGCTCCTCCTTATCCATGCCGTACGCAAGTGCGGCCGCGGTGGGCTCGTTGATGATTCTCTTGACCTCAAGGCCTGCAATCTTACCTGCATCCTTAGTTGCCTGACGCTGCGCGTCGGTGAAGTATGCGGGAACGGTGATGACGGCCTCGGTTACGGTGGTGCCGAGATATGCCTCGGCGTCGCTCTTCAGCTTCTGGAGGATCATTGCGGAGATCTCCTGAGGGGTGTAGGTGCGGTCGTCGATCTTGACCTTCTTGTCGGAGCCCATATCTCTCTTGATGGAGATGATGGTTCTGTCGGGGTTGGTGACGGCCTGACGCTTTGCGATCTGGCCAACAAGGCGCTCGCCCTGTCTTGTGAAGGCTACGACGGAGGGGGTGGTTCTTGCACCCTCGGGGTTGGTTATTACGACGGGCTCGCCGCCCTCGAATACTGCTACGCAGGAATTGGTAGTACCTAAATCAATACCGATAATTTTTCCCATTTTAATTTCTCCTTTTTGGGTATAGTAATTTGTTAATTAGCTTGCTTAATTTGACACGGGTCCGTGTCTTTTATATAATTGTAAACAATTATTTGCGTTAGTTAACCGTCTTTACCATCGCGAAGCGGATGATGCGGTTACCCTTCTTATATCCCTTCTCAAACACGTCGGTGATCTCGTCCTCACGGCCCGAGTCGTCCTCCTCGTGAAGGACCGCGTTGTGAAGGCCGGGGTCGAACTTGTCGCCGGGCGCGCCGAATGCCTCGACACCGAGCTTTTCAAGCGTGGTGGCGACTCTTCCTGCGATCATCCTCAGACCCTCCTTGACCTTCTCGCCGTCCTCGTATGCCGCGGCGCGCTCGAGATTGTCAATGATGGGCAGGATCTCTGCCACGGTGTCAGCCATCGCGTTTGCGTAGGCGGCGTCCTTCTCCTCGCGGGAGCGGCGACGGAAATTGTCATACTCCGCCGCAAGGCGAAGATGCTTGTCATCCTTCTCCCTTGCCTCGTTTTCGAGTCGCTCAACCTCGCCGCTAAGGCGGGCGATTTCTGCTTTTGCCGCCTCGAGCTCGGCACGGAGGGTTTCGGTCTCGCTTGCCTCGGGTGCGCTCGCGCACTCTTCGGCCGCTACGTTGTCAATTTCTTCATTAATGTTCTTGTTTTCTTCCATGATAGCCCTTTCTTAGTGCCCCGGTGGGAGCTCGTCAATATCAAATGCAAACAGTCGGTCGAGGTCCTCGGTGAGGCCCGCGATCATCTCGATGACCTTGGAGTAATTCATACGCTTCGGTCCGATGACGCCGATTGCCAGCTGGCTTGTGCCGACGGTAATGTTTTTGAAGATCATTGCGGTGTCGGACATTGCGCCGCTACCGTCCTGTCCGATGTAGACGTGTATGCCGTCCGAACCGTCGGAGTGGGTGGAGATAACGTCCATCAGCTTTTCCTTTTCCTCAAGGACGCCGAGCAGGCCGCGGAATTTCGACACGTCGGAGTATTCGGGGTATTGAAGCAACTTCGTGATACCGTCGAGCTTAACCTCGGCGGAGTCGAGCTCGCTCATCGCCTCGTAAATTTCCTTGATCGCGGGGTGTACCATCTCTGCCGCCGTGCCCATAAGGGTTTCAAGGCGAACGATCATCGGCATCGTGATCTCGTTACCCGTGAGGTTGACGAGGTAGAGGTTGAGCGCGTCGGTAAAGCGCCTTAGCGTTTCCTCGCCGATGGGGAAGGAGAGGTGCACCGTCTTCGATTTGACGATGTCGCCGTCGAAGGAGAGCACGAGAAGGAAATCGCGCGGGGATAGCAAAACCGAATTGAAGCGGTTGACGCGCGCTCCCGTTGCGCCCGAGCGGAAGGCAATGCCCGTGTAGTCGGTCGAGGATGCGGCAAGGCGGGATGCCTCGGCAAGAATCTCGTCCATCTCGGAGAGCTTGTAGGAGAGCTGGCGGTTGATGCTAATGATCTCGCTACGCGTGACGTTGTACTGGTGAATCAGGGCGTCAACGTAGAGTCGGTAGCCAAGCTCAGTAGGCACGCGGCCCGCGGAGGTGTGCGGCTGGGCAAGATAACCCATCTCCTCGAGCTCCGCCATCTCGTTACGGATGGTTGCGGAGGAGCAGGTGAGCCCCGTTTCGGTCGACAGATACTTGGAGCCGACAGGCTCGCCGTTAGCGATGTGAGCGTCAACTATCGCCTTGAGAATCTGTATTTTCCTCGGGGTGAGCTTGTGATCGCTCATAAATTCACTTCCTTTCTGTCGATTTTTAGCACTTGAGGTGGGCGAGTGCTAAGCTTTGCACCATTAATATACCCCATTTTTCTACCCGTGTCAAGTACAAAGGCTTAAAAATTTGTGAACAAATCGTTAACATTTCGCACATCAGGGTCGAAAGTGCTAAAATGTGGACGGATTTGTGCCTGTGAAATTGGCTACATTTTTTATCACGTCTGCGAAAAAGGTCGTCGCGTGCGGTTATGAGATACGCGCGGCCGAAAAAATATCTTGACTTTATCCTTGAAATCATATATAATATATCTGTATAATTGTGCATCTATGTGTTATTCCGCGACATTTACCTGCGCTTTATGCTAATAAACTTTTATTTTTCACGATATAGGTTACAAAAACGTAATCAGAAGGAGGTGTATTTTGCAACCCTGGTTAGCTATTGTCATTGCAGTGGTTACCGCGATTATCGGTGCCGCTGTTGGCGTTATAGTTCATAAGACCCTTTCCGAGAGAAAGATCGGCTCCGCGACCGAGCAGGCGAAACACATTGTTGAAGACGCCATTAAGTCGGCGGAGAGTGCCAAGAAAGAGGCGATCATCTCGGCAAAGGAGGAGATATTCAATCTCAAAAAGGAAGCGGACTTCGATATCAAGGAGCGCCGCAAGGAGGTCTCCCGTCTTGAAAGACGCGTCACCCAGAAGGAGGAGTCCCTCGATGCTAAGCTCGACGCACTCGAGCGCAAGGAGCAGGCACTCCAGGATAAGCACGCCGCCGTGGATAAGCTCCGCGGCGAGGTTCAGTCCACCCTCGACGGTCAGCTCGCAATGCTTGAAAAGATTGCGGGAATGTCCCGTGAGGAGGCGAAGGCAGAGCTGCTCGGCAGGCTCGACAGCGAGCTGCAGCACGAGACCGCGATGAAGATTGCGGACTACGAGGAGCGCTTCAAGGATGAGGCGGAGGTGAAGGCGAGAAACATTCTCTCCCTCGCTATTCAGCGCTGTGCCGCCGACCACGTCAGCGAGATTTCCATTTCCACCGTACAGATCCCCGGTGACGAGATGAAGGGTAGGATCATCGGCCGTGAGGGTAGAAATATCCGCACCATCGAGCAGCTTACCGGTGTTGATCTCATCATCGACGATACCCCTGACGTTATCACTATTTCCGGCTTCGACCCCGTGCGCCGCGAGATTGCGCGTATCGCACTTGAGAAGCTCGTCAGCGACGGCAGAATCCATCCCGCCCGCATCGAGGAAATGGTTGAGAAGGCACGCCGCGAGGTTGACGGTGCCATCAAGCAGGCAGGCGAGCGCGCCGTATTTGAGACCGGCGTACACGGTCTGCACCCCGAGGTTATTAAGCTGCTCGGTAGGATGAAGTTCCGTACGTCCTACGGACAGAACGTGCTTCGTCACTCTATCGAGGTATCCATGCTCGCGGGCGTTATCGCCGACGAGATGGGCGTTGACGTTACCATGGCACGCAGGGCAGGTCTTCTTCACGACATTGGTAAGGCGGTCACCGCCGAGGTTGAGGGCTCGCATATCGAGCTCGGTGTCGAGATTGCCCAGAAGTACAGGGAAAACAAGGAGATCGTTCACGCGATCCAGGCTCACCACGGCGACGTCGAGGCACAGAGTGCGCTTGACTTCATCATCCAGGCCGCCGACGCTATCAGCGCGGCAAGACCCGGTGCACGCCGCGAGGACGTTGAAAATTACATTAAGCGTCTTCAGAAGCTCGAGGAGGTCGCAGGCGACTTCGAGGGAGTTGAAAAGACGTTCGCAATCCAGGCAGGCCGCGAGGTTAGAATTATGGTCAAGCCCGAGATGGTTAACGACGATAAGATGAAGATCCTCGCGCACGACATCGCGAAGAAGATCGAAAACGAGCTCGATTACCCCGGCCAGATCAAGGTCAGCGTAATCCGCGAGTCCAGAACCGTCGACTATGCTAAATAATTAATAAGGAAGATTTCTTCCAAGCAAAAACCGCTTGCGGCACTCGCCGCAAGCGGATTTCTTTATTTTTTACACAGCAAGACTTATTCTCCGGTGTAATTATAGGTTATAGTATAATCGCCGGTGTCATAATTCCACAGTAAGCCTTTCGATATAGCATTCCACTGCTCCTGGGTTCCGCGATATTTTATACTCGTAAGGCTCGTGCATCTCTCGAACGCATAATTGCCAATCGAGGTAACGCTGTCGGGGATAGTCACACTCGTAAGGCTATCGCAGCCATAGAATGCATGACCACCAATCTCGGTGACGCTATCGGGGATAGTCACACTCGTAAGGCTATCGCTGCTATAGAATGCATAATCACCAATCTCGGTGACGCTATCGGGGATAGTTATGCTTGTTAAGCTGTTGCAACCATAGAATGCATCTTCGCCAATCGTTGTTACGCTATCTGGGATAGTTATGCTCGTTAAGTTGTCACAATCAAAGAACGCAGATGCGCCAATCGAAGTTACGCCATCTAGTATTGTTACACTTGTTAGTTTGTTACAATTCGAGAATACGCTTTTAAAACTAGCCGAATTTATTGCACCGCCTATTGTAACGCTCGTTAAGCTGCCGCATTCCTTGAACGCAGATGCGCCAATCGAAGTTACGCTGTCCGGGATAGTTATGCTCGTTAAGCTGTCGCAATCCTCGAACGCCCAATTACCAATCGAAGTTACGCTGTCCGGGATAGTTATGCTCTTAAGGCTGCC
>JAZODF010000010.1:0-30428 GCA_045596865.1 Eubacteriales bacterium | reverse complement strand
CCTTATACTCAGACACCTTCTTGTTGTAATTCAACCGACCGAAGATGATTTTATCGCAAAAACTAATGGCTTCAAGTATCTCGTTTAGGTCTTGTTCGATAAAGTTCGGTGTGGGGTAAGGCTCTATACTCACCCAAGTTTTACAACCGGCATCGTGCAGGGCGCGGAGTGCTGCTATACGTTCTTGGTATGGTGCGCTATTCGGCTCCATTTCTTTTCTAAAACCTTCATCAAGCGATACTAATGTAATTCCATACTCATTTTCGAGTGAAAGTTTAGCCAATTTTATCGGCAATATTCCCTTTGTTAGTGCGGTGCACTTTATACCCGCTGCATTAAGTTTTTTTATGATTTCTATGCTCACGCGAGATATTTCATCATACCCGTACATAAAGGGGTCTGTTGAAAAGCAGAGGTGTACAGACTTGATTTTATCTTTTAATTTAGGGATTTCCTTGTCTAATATTTCAAGAGCATTATCGGCAAGCTTTGGCTCGCACCATTCCTCATATGTTTTCGCTTTACCGAAACGTTTAGCCATCATCATCGCGTAGCAAGGATATTTGCATCCGTGAGCGCATCCTTGAACATGATTGATAGTGTAATCTCCGTATTCAACTCCTGTTTTATAGAGTAGAGATTGCCTTTTTATCTTTTGCATACTTATATTTTCTCCGTGCTACTTATAATCTCTTTCGCCAGCTTACCCGCCAATCCCCAAGCTTTTACGCTCTTGTTGGTCATCATAAAGCAAAGCATAAACATGGGGGCGTGTTTAGCCTCGTTATAAAGCATCTTCGAATTTGGACACACGTAAGGAAAAATCGTCTTAAATCTATCCATTATGTACTTTAGCACTGCATCATAGCTCACTCTGCTATAACTTTCCCGTACATCTCCAAACATATCTATTTGTGATTCTGATTTTTCATACAGTTCATCTATCCAAGTATTTGTACCTAAGATAGAGGTTATCTTATCTTGGTTGGCCTTTGGAATATCTTTAGTTTTTTCCATTAGACGAATTAAAGAAAGCGGGAACAAATACCACAAATCAATAACTCCGCATTTGGAAATAGCCTCTAGCGTTTCCCATTTCAATTCCAAAGCGTAGGGATCTAAAAACATTAAGCATCTGCTATATACATTGATTTTTTTCACAACAGCCAATAATGTGCTGTTACTATCTCCACTTATAAAATGAACCTTAGGATATTTATCGGGATAGCGTTCTTTAATGTTGTTTTTTAATGTTTGAATCCTTTCTTTATCCAACTCCAGGAAATAATACTCATCGAAATCATACTTTAATGATAACATAGCCGACCCATCAATCACATTAGAAACTTCATCAAATGAATTATCTTCGCCTAATAGATCGCCGAGTATACCTGCTGTAGCTTCTTCCTTAGTTTTAAGCTCTGTAATTCCGCTTCCGGCAAATCCATCGACATAAATCTTTTTTACTTTTTGATTTTTCAAGGCAGTTAGATAGGCTTTGATGTATTTTTCAATAATATTTAGTTTTTGGATTGTCCATTCGCCACCAAAATGGCTTCCCTTTTGGTTTGTTTGCTTACCCATCTTTTCTCCTTTTTCCTGAATTTAAAGATTAACATTATTTGCGATATAAATTTTTATCTTAAAAATCTTGTCGTGAAATCATATTTGTAATGTCTTTACCAAACAATTACTGTACGACCAAATTAATTATATCACAAAATACGACTTTTTACAACACATTTTACTGTTACATTTTCACGTTTTTACTGTACACGTTAGCACATTTTCGTTCACAAAAAGTTATCTGAACTTATGCCCCGCCCTGTGGTATAGTATGGTGCTACAAGGAGGTGAGCTTATGAGAAGTACGCTTGAGGAATTGTGGCACGGAAATATTACTCCGGAGACCGTAAGGAGCTTGCGACGGAATAGCGAGTCAACGAGCGTCCAACGAACTAACACGCCCGAGATGAAGCGCTTGATGGAATACATGGCCCGGCACTACGACAATATTATAGCGACAAAATCAATTGTTTTCGCCAATTTTTCGAAAAGCGATCAATCCGAAAGGGCCCCGCGTGTTTTCTTTTTCAGCCCGCAGTCGATATACCCGTCGGCGAGAAACCTCAACCGCCTTTATAGGTATTTTTACAAAAAGCATTGATATGTGAAACCGCCCTTGGCTCGCGAGCCAAGGGCGGTTGTTTGCTTTGTGCGGTGCGCTAAGGGGAAGACGGGGCGAGGTTCTTCGGTCAGAAGAAGAACAGGCCGCGGGCGGTGGACATGCTGCCGCCTGCTGTAAGATGGGCGACGTAGGCGCGGCGGAGGGTGGTGTCCACGGGCAGGCGTGCGGGGTTGCGCTCCATCGTGTCGAAGAGGCGCCAGAGGTTTTTGCCCTCCTTGTCGGGGGTGGATTCGAGTATCTCGAATGAGGCGAAAAATTTATAGGTATTAGTGCCGTGGGGCAGGATGTGCTCGTGAAACGGGGCGAGGAGCCAGGAATTGCAGACGAAGGGCGCGGGGTCGGTTACCGCGGAGGCGAAATGCGCCTTTGCCAGCGTGTATGCGGCGCGGCAGGCCTCGGGGGTCAGAGGCTCGCCCGAGCGGGGAATGTGGATATTGATGGCGCGGGAGTCGGGGGTGAGGAGGTGGCCGTCGCGCTCATAGTGGCTGCCGAAGGGGACGAGCTCGAATTGGAGCCGCCCGAGGGCGAAGCGGGTCAGGTTGAAGAAGCCGACGAACCAGGGCGCGACGAAGGAGCCGACGGTGCCGTAGACGAGCTTGCACTCGTCGAGCTTGTAGCGAAGGTCGAGGACGGTGTTATAGAATATCCCCTCGTCTAACCCACGCTCGGCATAGCGGGCGCGGAGGCGGCGGGTCATGCACAAAAAGACGAGCAGCTCGGTGGTATATGGGTGCACCGCGAGGAGCGCGGCGACATCGTCGGCGGCGCGGATAATCTCGTCGTAGTTACAATTTTCGTCCGCGTCATAAAGGGCGAGCGCGCCGTCAAAAATAGCGGCGGCCGCAGAGGAGGCGTAGATGCGGTCATAGACCGAGAGGAGGTATTCCGCGTCGGCGGGCAGATAGCCCTGTGCAGTAAAGAGAGCGGTTAAATATTCTCGCATAGTCCTTCCTTTCGGGTGGCGCGGCTGCCTTTCAAGGCGCCAGACGGTACCACCGTTTACAGAGTAATTATAGCACACAAAAGAGGCGCGGTCAAGAGAAAACGAAATTCAAGGGCGACGTTATTTACACAAATTATGTAAACCATTGTTTACGCGCAATCACGAATAACTTAACACGCCCCCGGGGATGCGGGTGTATCACGCCCAATCTATTGACACGGGGGAGATATTTTGATATAATAGAATATATCCCGACGCCGTGGGCGGAGGGGGGCACAAGTTCACACGAAAACGGAGCGTTTTATGAGATATTTATTACGGGTTTTAATTCCCCTTATGATTATACTTTCCGTGCTGCTTTGCGCGGTGGCGTGCGGGCAGGTGGGAGGTCCCGCGGATGACCCCGCGGACGGACCGACGGGCGGTGTAACCGACGGCGGAAACGGCGGTAATGGGGGCACAGGCGGAAACGGCGGTAACACCGACGTAGGCACGGGTGACGGTGGCAACACCGAAGACGGCACGGGTGGCAACACCAGCGGCGGCTTTACGGTAGCCGATGACGTGCTCGGCGAGGATCAGTATGCCGATTTCGAGGCGCTGTTCAATTATTCAAACCACATTTCCCTGAAGCTCGACATCCCCGACGGGGAGTTAAAGAAGATTCAGGAGGATTACGAGAATTACCGCTCATTTGGCTCGAAGTCACCGATATACCGCAAGGCGAATCTGTACGTCACGATAAGGACGGCGGCGGGTGAGGTCATTGAGCGCGTTATCGGCGAGGTTGGCGTGCGAATGAAGGGCAACACCTCGCGCACCGATTTCTACTCTGACGAGGAGGGGATGTATAACCTCGTGCACTTCAAGCTCAGCTTCGGCGAGACCTTCGACGAGGAGGAATACTACGGCAAGGACGTGAACACCTGGGCCTCCGAGGAGGCGCGCGACGCGCGGAAGGACCGCACCTTCGCAACGCTTGAAAAGATCGATATTCGCTGGAACAGGAATGACGATGCGACCTTCATCCGCGAGATTTACTGCTACGATATTTACAGGGAGCTCGGCCTCCTTGCGCCGCACACGAACCTCGCGTCTGTGGACATTGGCGAGGATCACGCAGGCCTGTTCGTAATCAACGAGCCGATCGACAAGATATTCCTCGAGAAGAATCTGCCAAAGGCGGCACAGGGTGGCGACCTTTACAAGCTCGGCTGGACTAACGAGGGCGCTACCTTCACCTCATTTACCTCCGTTGGCAAGGAGGACGAGGACAAGGGACAGTTCTTCATTTACGATATAAAGACGAACAAGAAGACTACCGATCATTCGGCGCTCCGAAACCTTATTGAGAAGCTGAACTCCTCCTCACTCACTAAGGAGGGTTACGCCGAGGTGGTGGACGTCGATTCCTTCCTCAAATTCGCGGCGGCGTCCTATATGATAGGAAATCCCGATGATCTTAGAAACAATTACAACAACTGCTACGTTTACTTTATGGCGGACACGGGTCGGGCGGTGCTGATCCCCTACGATCTTGACCGCGGGCTTGGTGTGAACGTGTGGAACCCCTACGGCAACGGAATGACTACCGAGAGCCCGTTTGGCAGCTACAACGTGCAGGGTAGCCAACGTAACCCATTGTTTACAAAGAGTGTAATTTCGGGCGGATATTACGTCGCGGAATTCGCCGAAATCCTCAAAACCGTGGGGGCGTGTCAAATTTTCGCACCCGAGACGTTTGCCGCACGGTACGAGGAGGCGCGCGCACTTTACGAGGCGGATGCCGCCCCGTCGAAGGTGTATAAGAACGCCGAGTGGTGCGATTTTCGTTTCGATTTGAGCAAGACCGCGAGCGCGTCGGATGACGCGAACATGTCCTTCGCCGACTATATTTCGGCAAAGCAGGCGACCCTTAAGAGCGCGCTCGAGAAGGGCGAATCCGACGGCAACGAGGACAGCACCGAGCGGCAATGGGAGCCGTACATTCGCGGCGATTTCACGAATTGGCAGAATGACGAGGCATACAAAATGACCGAGTGCGAGGGCGGATATACCATCACCCTCACGCGCGACGGCGATTTCAAATTTAAGGTATACGATAACAAGTCGGGCGCGTGGTTTGGCGCGGAGGTAGTGACCGAGGACACCGCGGTAGAATTTACCGCCGACGGACACACCAACGTCTGCCTGCCCGCGGGGTCGTACACCGTCATTTTCTCGACACGGGATGGCAGTATTACCCTTCTCGCAGAGGAATAAAGAAAAGGACAGAGAGCAATTCTCTGTCCTTTTTTATCGGAATTAATATCAGATACGTCGAGCGAGCAAACGGGGATAGAACGAAAAATGAAGAGGAGTGTAGATTTTCCATCCAATTAATACACATTATTCGTTCGGTTATGCCCTTGCAGTCCCGACTAGCAAAATTTGGAGCAGAAATCCCCGTTTGCGAACGCAAGGCGTACGAGGGTACGTCGAGCGAGCAAACGGGGATAGAACGAAAAAGCGAAGAAGAACCTGTTAATTACCAATCAATTTGCTTTTTCGTTCGGTTATGCCCTTGCAGTCGGATTACTGTGCGATGGCTTGGGTCATCTTTATCCCGCTGAGGGTCGCGTGCGAGAGCAGCTCGCAATGGTGGCCGTCGTGCTTGAAGCCGAAGATGATCTTGGTGCGCGACTGGCTGTAATTGAAGCGCTCGCCCTTCTTGACGCCGTTGATGTAGATGGCGTACTTGCCCTCGTCGGTGAGGCTGAGGCGCATGGTAAACCGCGAGCCGACCGTGGCGATTGCCTGCCCCTCGAGGTAGAAGCTGCCGCCGTTTTGATCGATCTCGGCGTTGATGAATCCGAAGCTGATGTAAAGGTGTCCGCCGGGGTGCGGCTTGATTCCCGAGGTGTCGACGTTGCACTCGATCTCGAAATCGTCGTTTGCGCCGATCTCGTAATAAACGCCCTCGTCCATCTGGCTGACGTTGTAGCCGTGGAATTCGATGCGCTCCTGCTCCGCCTCGACGTGGACGAGCGGCTCGTGACGGTAGCCCTCGCGGCGGCCGTTGACGTGGTGCTGAATATTATCAAAGTGGGTCCACTCGACGTTTGAGAAGGTGACGGCCTTTATCTCCTTGCCCTGGACGGTGACGGCCTTGCCATCGTAGCCCGCGAAGTCGGAGCGCGTGGGGACGGAGTAGTCGATCTCCAGCTTGTTGCAGTAGGCGCAGTCAAGGTGATAGCCCATCTGGGGTGAGCAATCGAGAATACGTCGCGCGCAGGAGCAGCCGCCGATGCGGCGGTCACCGCAACGCGAGCAGGGGAGCAGGTTGTCGTTGGTGACGAAGCGCGCCTGCTTTACCTCGGAGGCGACGACGCGCGCCTTATCTGCGTCGAGCTCATCAACGTTGACGACCCGCCATTCCGAGCCAAACTGCTTCACCTCGAGGGCGAAGTATTTGCCTGTCTTCTTACAGCGTGCCTTGACGAATTTTGTGTCGGTCATTTATTATTCCTCCGTTTTTTCGTGTTACCGAATCTATTGTACCATATTAATCACGGATTGTCCATATTTTTCGCAGGCCGAGGGGTGGTTTTTGTAAAATTTTGCCGCGTCCGTACGGGATTACGCGCACATCCCCTACCCCGTGTCAAATTCTCGCCCGACTTTTGCGGATGGCAAAGGGGGAGAAAACGAGGACGTTTGGCGGGCAGAACGGGGCGGCGAGCGAAGCGGGTGCGCGGGGCGGTGAGCGAAACGGGTGCGCGGGGCGGTGAGTCGAATGGGAGCACCGAGGAGCGGGCGGGGTTTAAAAACAAGAGGGGCGGAGCCATGTGGCTCCGCCCCGTTTCAGGTATTTGCGGTGGGTATGCCCCGCCCGCCCCCGTGTCAATTAAACGAGAAGGTTCTTCTCGGTTTCGGGGTCAAAGAAGTGCATTACCTTGCCCTCAAAGGTGACGTAGATGGTGTGACCGTGAACGAGGTTGCGACGCTCGCTGTCCTCGAGGGACACGGTGGGAATACGAACGATGAAGCGCTCGCCATTCTCGGCAACGACGTGGAGGTGAAGCTCACTACCCATCATCTCGTTTACGACGATCTTGCAGGCAATCGCAGCCTCATCCTGTGCGGAGGCGAGGGTGATGTGCTCGGGACGGACGCCGAGGATAACCTTGCCGGATTCAACGCCGCGAGCGGCGAGGGCCTCTGCCTTCTGACCGGTGACCTCGATCTTTGCGCCGTGGGGAGTGACGTAATACTTACCGCCCTCCTTAACGAGATCGGTGTTGAAGACGTTCATCTTCGGTGCGCCGATGAACTCGGCAACGAAGAGGTTATCGGGCATATCGAACACCTCGGTGGGGGTGCCGACCTGCATGATGAAGCCGTCCTTCATAATAACGATACGGTCGCCGAGGGTCATTGCCTCAGTCTGGTCGTGGGTAACGTAGATGAAGGTGGTGTCGATCTGCTCACGGAGGAGGATGATCTCTGCTCTCATCTGGTTACGGAGCTTCGCATCGAGGTTAGAGAGCGGCTCGTCCATGAGGAATACCTTGGAGTCGCGGACCATTGCACGGCCGATGGCAACACGCTGGCGCTGACCACCCGAGAGAGCACGGGGCTTACGGGTGAGGTACTCGGTGATGCCGAGGGTCTCTGCCGCCTTGACGACCTTATCGTAGACGATGTCCTGGGGCACCTTCTTCAGGCGAAGGGGGAACGCCATATTCTCGAATACGGTGAGGTGGGGGTAGAGTGCATAGTTCTGGAATACCATTGCGACGTCGCGGTCACGGGGCTGAAGGTCGTTTACAACGACGCCGTCGATCTCGACGGTACCGTCGCTGATGTCCTCAAGACCTGCGATCATACGAAGGGTGGTAGACTTACCGCATCCCGAGGGACCGACGAATACGATAAATTCCTTGTCGGCAATATCGAGGTTGAAGTCCTGAACCGCAACCGTGTCCTTGCCGTATATTTTCTTTACGTTTGTTAATTTTACGGTAGCCATAAAATATCTCCTTATCCTTTAACTGCTCCGCCCGTGACACCCTCAACGTAATACTTCTGAAGGAGAAGGAATACGGTGGTAACGGGTATAGCGACGATAACGCCCGCGGCGCAGAACATTGTATAGTAGCTGTTGGTGTTCGTTACGGAAAGCCATTCGTACATACCGACGGCGACGGTCATACCCGCGCTGTTTTCGTGCACGAGGTAGGACGCCAGCATAAAGTCACCCCAGGGATTCATAAAGCCCATAAGGATGGTGTAGATTACGATAGGCTTCGAGAGGGGCATAATGACCTTGTAGAAGACCTGCCAACGGGTTGCGCCGTCGACCCTTGCCGCCTCGTCAAGGCTCTTCGGAATCGTGTCGAAGAAGCCCTTGGAAACGTAGTAGCCCATAGCGCTCGACGCGCAGTAAACGATGATAAGTCCGAGGGGAGCCATCTGCATCGTCAGGCCAAGATCATAGAACACCTTGTAAATAAGGATCATCGTAAGGAAGCCGGGGAACATTCCGAGAATGAGCATGAAGTTCATCAGGAACTTTCTTCCCTTGAAGCGAAGACGGGAAAGCGCGTAGCTCATAGAGAGGACGAAGCCCGTCTGCAAAATTGCGGTAGCAATACCGATGAGGGAGGTATTGAGGAACCATTTCAAGAAGTCGGTCTCGGTAAAGAGGCGCTTATAGTGGAGGAAGCCAAATTCCTTCGGCCAGAGGTAGCCGGTCTGCATCTTCGTCTCGGTCTTGAAGGATTCAAGAAGGATGCCGATGAAGGGGAAAAGCCAAACAACCGTAATAATCACAAGAAGGATATACACGAGGGTGTTGACGATCTTTCTCGACGCGCTGACACCGAGGAGGGATTTTCTCATTTTCTTTTCTTTGCTTTTCATTACTTGAAGTCCTCCTCGTTCTTTGTTGAAGGAATAACGTTATAGACGATGAGCGACAGGAACGCGACGACGACGAATATAAGAATACCGATAATCGATGCGTTATAGTACTGCGACTCAGAGCTTCCGAGGGTCATCTTGAACAACCAGGTGATAAGCAGGTCGGTATGACCAACCGACGCACCGCCCGCGACACCGATGTCGGTATTGAGGGGGTTACCGCCCGTGAGAAGGTAGATGACGTTGAAGTTGTTAAGGTTACCGACAAAGCTGGTAAGAAGGTAGGGGCCCGTGACGAAGAGCATATAAGGAAGGGTGATCTTCGAATACTGCTGCCAGGGGGTGGCGCCGTCGATACGGGCGGACTCGTACATATCGTTCGGGATATTCATAAGAATACCGGTTGCCATAAGCATAATGTACGGAATACCGATCCAGATGTTGATAACGATAAGAAGTATCTTTGCAACAACGGGGGAATCCCAGAGGGAGACGAAGTTGTTTGTGGTACGCCAATCGTAGATGAACGGGATCTTGTCAATCAGCTTGCCAAGGATGCCCGAGGTGGTAAACAGCTTCGACACGTACAGAAGCGAAACGAACTGCGGAATTGCGATGGTCATAACGAGGACGGTACGCCAGAATTTCTTCAGCTTAATGCCCTTCTTGTTAATGAGCATTGCGACGAACATACCGAGGAAGTAGTTCGAGAAGGTTGCGAAGAACGCCCACATAAGCGTCCAGGAAAGAATCTCACCAAAGGCGAGACCAAGACCGCCGTAGCCGAAGTTGGTCAGCTCGTTAAAGTGCTCGAATCCGACCCAGGAGAACAGGTTTGCATAACCGTCGTTGCTGGCGTCGTAGCTGGTGAAGGCGATGAGCACCATGAAGATAATGGGAAGGACGGTGAAGGCAAGGATGCCGAGAAGGGGTACGGCGAGGAGGGTCTTGTGGAACTGATCGTCGACGAGCGAGCGAAGGTCGTCCTTACCGCTCTTTACCTTCTTGCCCTTCGAGGTGATGTCGATGCAGATACGGCACTGCTTGACCTGCATACGCCAGGTGTAGATGAAGGCGATGGCAAAAATGATGGTCAGAAGGCCGTAAAGAAGCACCTTGACAGAGTCGTCACCAAACTCGGTAACGTAGGAGTCGTAGATGGGATCGTATTTTTCAACCGGGCTGACGGTACCGATGGTCTCACCCTTCTGGAACCAGTTGCCCTTGCCGAGCCAATACATACCGCCGCTCGGCAGGATCATATAGACGATGAATACGATCTCGAACAGGAGGAACAGAATACCGCGTGCGATCTGTCCGTAATAGAGGTTTCCGAATCCGAAGATAAGGAAGGAGAGCTTGACTGCCCAATTACCCTTGAAGAAGGTATAAATGATATCGAGAATACCGCCGTATATCCACAGGCCAAAATCGCGAACGACGTTTACGATCTTGATAAGCATGCCGAGAATCCATACGGGAATGGCACACAGAAAGACCTTCAGGTTATAAAGCAGCTTTTGAAATTTATTATATTTCAGGATTTCGAGATCGGTCTTCTTATCGTTGACCTTTCTCTCGGGCTGTTTTATAGGGTCGATATCGTCGACGCGCTTCATATGGTCGAAGATGCGATCGGCAATACCCTTTTTGTTTTCGGTCTTAATCATAATTCACTCTTTCTTTTTATGATTATTTTTATCGAGAAAAGGCATTGTTAACCGTTATACAAGACACGGATAGTCATTGCATATCGGCTAACAATGCCTTCTTTTAGAAAGTTAAGGGAGCGGAGTGCTCCCTTAACTACGGTTATGTTTTTGTCGGGTTGAAATTACTCAGCTGCAACGAGGGTGATGGTAGCGGTGGTACCGTCATACTCGAAGCGAACCTTGTAGTTACCGTCAGCCTCAACGGTGATGTCGGCACCGTTGGGAGCGCCGTCAACGCCAAAGTTTACATCCCAGGATGCGCCCTGACGAACCTTGTACTTCTCGCCTGCCTTGAGTGCGAGAACGTCGGACTCCCAAACGCCCTCGGAAACAGCGGTAAGCGGGAAGTCGGTATCCCAGTTGGTGTTGCAGATGTCACCGATTACGGACCAAGCCTGCTTCTCCTCATCGGTCATGGTGAAGAGAGCGTCAATAGCTTCCTTGTACTGAGCAAGAGCTGCCTTGAGGTCATCCTCGGTAGCTGCATTCTTAGCGTCTGCGCCGAGAACCTTAGCGATATCCCACCAAGAACCGTGGATCTGGCCCTGAGGCTTGGTGTTGGGATTAGCGATCTGAGCTGCAAGAGCTGCAAGAGAGGGGTTGGACTGAACTGCCTCAGAAGCCTGAGCAGCCTTGTTAGAGGTACCCCACTGGAAGGACTCGTATCTCTCAAGCTGGCACTCCTCGTTGGTGAGGTACTGAGCAAGGAGAGAAAGAACTGCTGCCTTCTTAGGATCGTTAGTGGGCTTAACACCCATGAGCTTGAAGCCCGAGTAACCACCGAGGTGGTAGGACTGACCGTCAACGGTGAAGGAGGGAAGCTCAGCAACACCGAGGTTCTCACCGAAGTGCTCCTCAGCTGCGCCTGCGTTCCAGATACCGGTAACGATTACACCTGCGTCAACGAACTCGTCAGCGTTGGAATCGTATGCGGAGGACTTAGCAAGGATCTGCATGCCCTTCATCGCGATAAGACCCTTATCGGAGTTGAAGTCGTCGCTAACAGCGTTGAAGTTACCCTCAGCGTCCATGGTCCACTGAGAATCACAACCGGTTGCGAAGAAGAAGGAAGCGGTGTACCAAGCGTTCTCAAGTGCATAGCGGAACTTGAGGTTGTTATCCTCACAAGCCTTAACGAGCTTAGCAAGGTCCTTAGCATCCTCCTCGGAGATGATGCTGGTGTCGTAGTACATATAGTAGCCGTTGTCGGAGGTCATGGGATAAGCGTACATGGTGCCGGCAACAGTGGATGCTGCAACAGAGCCTGCGTCGTTGAGCTCCTTAACGGTAGCCTGTGCGTTAACGCCAAGCTTAGCAAGAGCGGAAGCCTGAACAAGGCGAGCGAGCTGGTCCTGTGCGAAGCAGAAGATGTCGGGTGCGGAAGCAACGTCAGCAACTACCTTGGAGCCTGCATCTGCCTCGGTAACGCCCTCGATGGAGGGGTTGATGATAATGCCGGGGTTAGCAGCCTCGAACTTGTCGATCTGAGCCTTGAAGAGGTCGGCAACGCCTTCCTTCTCGGAAACCCACATAGTGATGTCGTAGGTGCCTGCAAGAGCATTCTGCTCGCCGGGACCGGGAGTAGGCTGAGGATCGGGATTCTCATTAGGCTTACAACCGATAAGAGCGGTACAGAGCATTACAAGCACAAGTACGAGTGCAAGAAGTCTTGTCTTCATAAGAATATCTCCTTATATAAAATAAAATTGTTGTCGCTTTAAGCGCTTTAAAATTCTAACACATTTATACATATTTGTCAACACGGGAGATAGGACAAAAAAGCATTTTCGGCGAATTGCACCAATTAATAATTATTTTTTTAACAAATTGCCAATTGACAAACGCCCTCGCGCGCATAATTAAGCGCGAAATTCATCAAATGCGGGCAATTTTTCGCCCTCGTAATCGAACAGGCACTGGTTTGCCCACTCGTTGGCGGTGGACTTCCCTGCCTCGCCGATGTACTCCTGTCCCTCGGGGGATGCCCAGCAGATGCCCTCGCCGGGTAGCCACAGCGGCTCCCAATAAAAGGCGCCGTCTATACCGTGCGCGCGTGCGAGCGCGAGGAGGTCGCGGACGAACTCCGCCTGACCCGTGGGGGTGAGGGGATAGCGGTCGGTGACGCCCGCAACGTACGCGCGCTCCGAGTCGATGACGAGCCGCTTTTTCTCGCCGCCCTGCGAATACGCCTCGGTGGTGAAGCCGTAGCCCATCTCGACGATCATGATCCGCTTGCCGAAGCGGCGGCAGGCGTCGAGGTTTGCGAGCATTTCGGCGGGGGTACCGTGCCAATAGGGGTAGTAGGAGGCACCGATGATATCGTAATCGACGCCCGCGTCGGCCATCTTGCCGAAGAATTCCTGATAGACGGCGGCGTCATTGCTCCGCTCGAGATGGAGGACGAGCTCTGCCGCGGGGAGGACCTCACGGGCGGCGCGGATGCCCGCCTTCAATAGGAGGATGAGCGAGTCGTAGTTGCCGCGCTCGCCGCCTTTTTCCGCAGGCTCGGTGAGTCTGCCGATCGGCCAGAGGATGCCGTTGGTGATCTCGTTACCGATCTGTATCATATCGGGTGCGACGCCCTCGGCGATTGCGCGAAGGAGCACCTCACGGGTATATTCGTACACCGCGTCCGCCATTTCGGTGAGGGTCATGCCGCGCCACGCCTTCGGTATCATCTGCTTACCGGGGTCTGCCCAGAAGTCGGAGTAGTGGATGTCGAGGAGGACAGAGAAGCCCTTTTCCCGTGCGAGGCGCGCCATGCGGATATAGCCGTCCATATCACAGCCGCCCGCGAGGTAGGGTTTGCCGTCCTCGGAATACGGGTCGCACCAGAGGCGGATGCGCATAAAGTCAACGCCGTTTTTGCGGAGGGCGTCGAGCGGGTCGATGACCCTGCCCCCGTCGGTGAAGCGGGCGCCGTGGTCCAGCTCCTCAAGGTAGGTGGAAACGTCAACGCCGAGGATCATTGGGTGCCCCCCTCGTGCTTTTTGAACACGGGAGGCTCGTTATCCTCGCCAAAGCTCTCGACGCGCATTCTCATAAATCTGTAACGGAAGCGTGCCGCCTCGTTAAGACGGAGCACGTCCGCCTCGCTGCCCGTGAAGCCGCAGCGGAGGCAATAATATTCCTTCTTCTCGCCGTCGAAGAACATATCGATGTCGATGTCCCTCATAAAGCAGGACGGACAGCGGAAATTCAGTTTGCCTTTCGTAGCCTGAGCCATGATGTGACTGCTCCTTTGCTTATTGTTTTCTTAAGTGCGAGGTGATATACGGGGGAGAAGGCAATTCCCTCCTCCACCGCGAGGGTGTCGGCGTCACCGCCGAGCTCGACACGGGTGTCAACCGCGGGGATGGTGACGTGGGCGACGTCGCCCTTACGCTCGATGCGCCTGCCGTGGTAGGAGTAGGTCATCTCCTCACCGTCAACGCCGAGGGTGAGGTCGGTCATATCCGCCTGATATTCCGTGGTGCCGAAGCCACCGGTCATATACTCCTCCACCGTGATTTTTTCACCGCCGAGGTCGTTAAGGATGCGTCGCTCGACGATAAGCTCGCCCTCGCCGTCGGGGAAGGTGAACACCGACTGAACGGTTACGTCAAGGCCGCCGACGGTCACGGTCACGGGATTTGCGGTCAGGCGCACGCCGCCGTCGATACGCTCGTAGGATGCCATAGTGCGGCAGAGGCAGAGGTCGGCGCTCTCGCCGCCGTGGCTGATACGGCAGGAGCGGATAGTGCCCGCACCCGCGTAGTGGGTGAAGTATCCCGCGCGATAATTAATTTGAATAAGGTAGGGATAGGAGGCGTCGTAGACGTTCTCGGTGCCGATGCCCGTGCGCTGAGGGATACGGGCAACGTAGGGGCGAAGGTCGATCATCGCACCGCCCTGATTAAAGTCGAGGCAGGCGCGCATTGCGGGGTCGGCGTACCAGAAATACTGCTTGCCCGAGCCGTAGAGGATGTCCTTCCAGAGGGCGCACTCGCCGCGCTTATAGTCGGGGTGGGTGGCGCGGTAGTGATCGGCAAGCTCGCTCATCGTCATGTCGACGAGCCTGCCCTCGCTCTTCAGCTTGCCGTAGTATTTCATACCGTCATCGTAGGACTTGGCAAGCAGCTCGTAGGGTGCCTCCCAGCGGCCGCGGCGATTGAGCCAGCCCGGACCGACGAACATCATATTGTAGGCGAAGCCGTCGTTGTACCTTGCAAGGTGGTGGTACTGGTCGACGAGGTTGTATAGATAGGGATACTCGTACTCGCCGTCGTCGTTGTAGTATATCATGCCACGCAGGACGTTCTGCGGGTGGGTGCCGAAGTTGGAGCCGTTGCCGTCGAAGCAGGCCATAAGGTCGCGCGAGAGGTGGGGGATGGCGACGATGCCCGAATCATCCTCCGCCGAGGAGGCGGGGCAATGGGAGTTGGTGCGCGAGGGGATCCACGGGTTCCACGGACCGCCGTCCATAAAGGTGTACCAGGAGTTGTTGCAGGTGTGGAAGGCCTTCGGCCCCTCCTCCCAGCAGGTGGCGACGGCACACTTTACCGAGGGGTATTTTCCCTTAATGTAATTGATGGTGAAGGCGTCGAGGAAGTAGCTGCCCGTCGATTCGGGATAGAAGCCGAAGCGGTCGAAGAATTTCTCGAAGACGTCGTCGACGATCTGCATTTTCGTTTCGTCGTCGAACATCCAGATGCAGAAGTCCTCGGTCTTATATTTTGCCTTAAATTCGGGGCAAGGCAGGCCGAGGAGGGAGAGGCCGATCTCGTCACCGTATTTCTCATGCTCCTCCTTTGCGAGGCGGACGATCTCGTCCGAGAAGAGCGAGGCGTAGGTTATCTGGATGGTGGTTTTCAGCCCGTATTTGTGGGCGGTATCCTGCTGGAAGCGGAAGATGTCCAGCGATTCGTCACGGACGTTTGCACCCTTGCCGAGCGCCTTTTCAGCGTACTCGGGGGACAGCTCGGGACGGTGGATAATATTGACTATAAGCTTATTGTTCATATTCTTACTTTCAATTATTTAGTATGATTTTGTTATCTATTGTTTACGTTTTCCCGCCGTTGCGGGAGAAATGCGCGGGGTGAGCTTATCGGATGGGGTTGGCATATTTTCCGTCATACCCCCTACCCCGTGTTAAATTTTACCTACCTTTAGGGACTTCGGGCAGCTCCGCGGAGCGCGGGCCGCCCGTGTTGCTTCCCCCGGGAGTGCACACGTGCCGCCCACGGCGCCGTCAGGGCTTCAAAACAACGCTTGTCTGCGGGCCGATGATGAGGGTCGTGCCCTCGAGGCGAGCGGAGCCGACGCCGATGTAATCGGCAATCACCGAGAAGGTGTGACCGTCAAGGCCGGAGAGGGTGGAGAGGTCGACCGACAGCTCGTCAACGTCGGAGGTGTTGTGGAACAGACCGATAACCGAGCCCTCGTGCTCGATGTAGAAGCCGGCAACGTTCTTGTGCTTCGTAGACACGGCGTTGTAGGTGCCGCGTGCGATCTCGGGGTGCTTGTGGCGGATGGCGAGAAGTCGGCAGTAGTAGTTATACAGGCTGTTCTCGTCCGCCATCTGGCTCGTTACGGTGGTCTTTATCTGCTTACCCGGCGAGTAGTCCGCGCCGATGGGGTCCTTAACGGGGTCGCCGTCGCCCCAGAGCATTGCAAGACGGCGGTTAGCATCGGTATTAGCCGTGCCGCGAGAGCCGCGGACGCCAAGCTCCTCACCGTAATAGATGGTGGGCGAGCCGAAGCAGAGGATGTAGAGGTTTGCCGCCATACGAAGATTATTCTCGTTCGCGAAGGCGCCTCCTATACGGTCCATATCGTGATTTGACAGGAAGGGCTGGAGCATTGCGTCGGCGTTCACCGCGCGAAGGGTGCGCTGGGTGGATTCGACGTAGTTTGCGTAATTGTAAACGTTGGAGTTGCCGCGTGCCGCCTTGACTACGACGCCCTCGGCGGTGGACATAGCGAAGGAGAAGCAGTTCATCGAGCCGTAATACTGCGCGATCTCGGTGTCACCCGACCAGCACTCGCCAACTGCGTACATATCGGGGTAGTCCTTGCGAAGCTCGCCCATGTACCATTCCCAGAACTCGGCGCTCTTCGCGGTGTCGCCGTAGTAAATATACTTTATCGCGTCGAAGCGGAAGCCGTCGACACCCAACTCAAGGTAATGGCGGGCGACGTTCAGCATCTCCTCACGGACGGCGGGATTGTCAAAATTCAGCTCGGGCATATCGCCGGAGAAATTGCACTCGTAATACGCGTCGACCGTTGCGATTTTGCTGAACGACCTGCCCTGCGCCTGTGCCTTTTCCTCGGCGGTCACGCAGGTGTACCAATCGTAGTAGGGGCTGTCGATGGCGGCGTTCATACGCGCCTCCTTGAATTTGACGAACCATTCGTTAGAGGAGGAGGTGTGATTGATGGCAAGGTCGAGGATAAGCTTGACGTTGCGCTCCTCGCACAGGTCGGCAAGCCGCTTGAGGTCATCCTCCGAGCCAAATCGCCAATCTATCTGATAATAGTCCTTTGCATCATATTTATGGTAGGAGGGCGAGGAGAAAATGGGCGAGAGCCAGATTCCCTGCACGCCGAGGTCATTGCCCGAGTTGACGTCACCGTCATTCAGGTAATCCATTCGCTTGATGATTCCGGGCAGGTCGCCGAAGGTATCGTCGTTCGAGTCGGAGAAGGAGCCGACGAATATCTGGTAGAAGGTGCGATAGTTATCGTCGATGGGGTCAACCATCGGGCTAAGGGTCGGGTCGTCCCCCGCGCCACCGTTTTTATTCCCGCAGGATACCAGCGGTAGTAGGGCACTAAGGAGGAGGACAAGACAGAGGAAAATGTAAATAATTCTTTTCATTTTGTCAAATTTGCTCTTTATCGTTTGTTATTTTTTCGTGGGTCGACCCCGTGCGATAATTTAACACGGGGTCGGGGTTATTTGATTTTCGGAGTGGTTAATAATGCCTTTTTCGGCGGTGTGCGGTTTTCGGAAGATCCCCGTGGTTACTCGCTCACGGAGTTAAGGAGGGCGTCATCGATCTTGCCCCACGCGCCGTTGCCGGAGCCGCCGCACTTGACGTAGATACCGACGGTAACAACGTCGCCCTCGGCAACGTCGAAGCCTTTAATCTCGGCGGTATGCCACTCGTTATATACGGTGAACTGTGCGTCGGCGGTTGCAACGATCTCGCCGTTGATCTTAACGTAGGCGTACGCCTCGTAGGTGCCGACGTCACCTCCCATGGTAGAGATGGCGTAGTTATACTTGCCTGCCCTCAGGCTCTCTACCGTCTGCTCGAGGGTAAACTCAACCGAGTCGGTGCCCGCACCCCAGAAGTGGTAGTGGTTGTTACCCGTCATAGAGTCGGTGACCTTGTTTTCAACCGCGAGCTCGTCAAAGGTCTTGATTGCGGTGGCAGTCCAGCCCGTGCCGGCGGTATCCTCCTCGAAGGACCAGTTCTGAAGGAAGTTATACTCTACCATAGATACGTAGCAGTATGCGGTCATGCCGCCTGCGGTGCCCTTGATGGTATATTTTGCAACGCCGCCGTTCTTCATTGCATCGTAGTCGACGTTATGCCACTCGACGGCGATTTCCTGCTTGGAGTTATCGAGCATTACCGCGTTAACCGTGGTGGGCAGGACGATCTCGCCGTTAATATCGATGATGAGGTTGGTGTCCTCGATGGCGTTTGCAACGTTTTCAACCTCGTTACCCTTCTTCATAAGGGCAAAGACCTTCAGCGATTCGAGCACGTGACCCTTGGAATCGAAGAATGCCTGGTTATCAACCGAGCAGCCGCCGTACCACTGTCCCGCGTCGTTCGGGTCGTATGCACCCGCGTAGGAGGTAGCCCAGCCGGAGCCATTCTTCTCCCACATTGCGGCGTTTTCCTCATAGGTCGCGCCACCCGCAGAGATCCACGTGCCCTCCCAATAGAAGACGCCGATGCAGTCTGTGCAGGCGTTTACCGCCGTGTCAACGACGTTGCGAACGAGGTTTGCCTGTCCCTGAATTGTGAAGGGGTAATCCTTCACGATTCCGCCGCCCTCGCCGATCGTGTTGCCGAAGAAGTCGGTGTCCTCGGCGGTGAAGGCGTAGGAGGTCTCGGCAATCATGGTCTTTTTGCCGTAGTTCTTCGTTACCTCGTTAAGAACGTATGCGAGATTTTCGAGAGTGCCGTGCCAGAAGGGGTAGTATGAGGATGCGAACACGTCGTAATCCACCTGCTGTGCACCGAGGTAGTATGCGTAATTCTTGTAGTTGGAAACCTTCTCGGGGTTGGCGAAATGAACGGCGACGAGCGCGCCCGGGCACACCTCGCGCGTAGCGCGGCTACCCGCGTTCATAAGCTGGGCGATGTCGGTCCAGGTCTTCTGACCGCACATATATCCGTTCGTCTCGTTACCGATCTGTACCATACCGATATCGACACCTGCGGCGACGAGCTTTTCAAGCGATTCCTTGGTGTACTGATAGAGTGCCTCTGCCTTCGTGGGGACGTCCATGCCGACCCATGCCTTCGGGACCATCTGCTTCGCGGGGTCAGCCCAGAAGTCGGAGTAGTGGAAGTTGACGAGCAGCTTCATACCCGCGGCGGTGGCGCGCTTGCCGATGACGATGGCGTTTTCGATATCACAGTTACCGCCGCCGTAGCCGTTGCCGTCCTTATCGAACGGGTCGTTCCAGATGCGGACACGGATGTAATTGATGCCGTTTGCGGCGAGGATCTCGTAAACGTCACGCTCGGTGCCGTCAAAATCGTAGTATTTCACACCGCCCGCCTCGATAGACGGAACGGCGGAGGCGTCCATACCCATAATGAAATCGTCGGGGAGGTTCTCCACCTTCTTGACGTATAGGGTGTCGGAGCTGACCGTATCGGACGGCGAGGGCTTCGGCTCATCGGGCTTGTTTCCGCCGCGGCAGGCAACGAGCATACCGAGCGAGAGGAGCACCACGAGAGCAAGAGAGATGATGCGGTTGATTGGCTTTTTCATACCTTTCTCCATTCTTCTTATAAAAATTGCACGGGATTCGCTAAGAAAAGGAGCGCATCCAACAACGTCGCGCCCCTACCCATGCCGCCGCCCGTGTGGGTCTTTACACACCCGCTCGCGCACGGCTTACGTAATAATTATACCATTCGCGCGAAAAAAGTTCAATTATTTATTCTTATAAATTAATTTGCGCATTTTTGTGCAAAATGCTCCGTGCGCGGTTGAAATCAACGCTTTTCCGTGATATAATGAATTAGAAAACAGGCAAAGGAGCGAATAAAAAATGGTTAATATTTTGTTTGATTGCCCGAATCTCGATGACTTCACCGAGAAGCTCGGCCCCTATTTTTCCGAAAATAGTCGCGTTGCCGTAGTGGCACTGTCCTACTACGACGATTACGTCTACGACGAGGAGAGCTGGCAGCGGGTTTACGGCGTTGGGGGCAACTGCTACTACGAAACGATCGACCCGCTCGGCGCGCTCGGCGTACCGAAGGAGAATATTAAATTCATCTCCTATTTCTCCGACACGACGGAGTCGGCAAGAGAGAAGATCGAGTGGGCAAACGTCATCTATTTCACGGGCGGCCTGCCCGACAGGATGATGGAGCGTATTGAGGATATGGGCATTGCCGAAGACCTCAGAAAAAAGGACGGCGTCATCGTCGGTTACAGTGCGGGCGCGGTCATCCAGCTGGACGAATATCACCTGACCCCCGACGGCGATTACCCCGAGTTTGGCTATTACCGCGGTCTTGGTTATCTTGATTGCCTGTCGCTCGAGGTGCATTACGAGTTCAAGGCGGTCCAGGACGAGTCGATTGCCCGCGTGCCCGCCGAGCGCGGCCTGCCCCTCTACGTCACGCACACGAGGCAGGGCGGCGTTGTCGTCGATAACGGCAGGATATTCACCGTCGGCCGCGTCGACCTTCATCTGCCGTAACGCTTCGCCTCCGGCAAAACACCACTCGCACAGCGAATACCACTTCGCCCTCGGCGAAATACCACTTTGCGTAGCAAAATATCACTCGCGCAGCGAATACCACTTCGCCCTCGACGAAATACCACTTGCATAGCAAATACCACTTTGCGTAGCAAAATACCACTCGCGTAGCGACCCCCACCCTCTCGCGGGCGCGTTTATACATTCTGCACAAGAAAACGGTAAAAAATTCAAATGCCCCGCGAGTTGACACACAGTTTCGGGTGTGGTAAAATATTAGAAGGCCGCGCGGCATCCGAAAGACGCGCGAAAAAACAAACATCACAGAACAGGACGGATATATGAAGGAACAGCTCAAGAATTTCGGTTTCCGCCACAAGAGCGGAATTTTGATGCCTATCAGCTCACTTCCCTCCCATTACGGCATCGGCTCGTTCGGCAAGAGCGCGTACGATTTCGTCGACTTCCTCGTCGAGACGGGGACGAAGTGCTGGCAGGTTTTACCCCTCAACCCGACCTCCTACGGCGACAGCCCCTATCAGTCGCCCGCCGCGGTTGCAGGTAATCCCTATTTTATCGACCTCGAGATCCTCAAAAAGAAGGGCCTCATCACCCGCGAGGAGCTCGCGGAGAATAAAAACGACGCGAAAAAGGTGGACTACGGCTGGTTGTTCAACACCCGTTACGTAGTGCTCCGTCGGGCGTACGCACGCTTCGTTGCCGAGGGCGGCGAGAAGAGCCCCGCGTACAAGGCATTCGCAAGGAAGGCGGCGGCATGGCTGCCCGATTACGCGCTGTTCATGGCGCTGAAGGTCAAGTACAATCACTGCGCGTGGAATACCTGGGCGCCCGAGCACCGCGACGTCAAGCAGGCGCGCCTCTTACAGGACGAGATGAAGGACGAGTGCGGCTTCTGGAAATGGGTGCAGTTCGAGTTCGACGTTCAGTGGCAGGCGCTGATGCTCTACGCGCATGAGAAGGGCATCCTGCTCATCGGTGATATGCCGATCTACGTCGCGCACGACAGCATGGACGTCTGGCAGGCACCCGAGCAGTTCCTGCTCGACGAGGATTACAACCCGACGGTGGTCGCGGGCTGTCCGCCCGACGGCTTCTCCCCCGACGGTCAGCTGTGGGGCAACCCCATCTACAACTGGGCTCTTATGGAGGAGGACGGCTTTAGCTGGTGGTGCGCACGCGTCAAGGCGGCGTTCCGTATGTACGATATCCTGCGAATCGACCATTTCCGCGGATTTGCGGGCTACTACAACATTCCCTTCGGTCAGGATACGGCGAGATACGGCAAGTGGGATTCGGCTCCCGGCATTGCCCTGTTCCGCAGGATAAGAGAGAAATTCCCGAAGGCGAAAATTATCGCAGAGGACCTCGGATTTATTACCGACGACGTGCGCGAGCTGCTTGACGATACCGGATTCCCCGGTATGAAGATGCTGCAGTTTGCCTTCTTCGACCCCGATCACGAGTACCTGCCGAGGATGTATACCACCGCCAACTGCGTTGCCTACCCCGGCTCGCACGATGCGGATTGCGTAAAGAGCTGGTGCGAGAATCTCTCGGGCGCGGCGCTTCTTCGATTCAATATCGAGTGCCCGCACAGAAAGGGACAGAGCCGCACCTACGATCTTATTGAGTTCGCGCTTGACAGCCGTGCAAACCTCGCCGTAGTGCCGATTCAGGACTACCTCGAGCTCTCGAACGCAGAGGGCAGGATGAACACCCCCGCCGTTCCCGACGGCAACTGGACCTACCGTCTTAACCCCCGTTACAGGACCGCCTCGCTCGTCAAGAAGATCAAGGACATCACCGAGCGTACCGGCCGCGCGGTAAAATAAGGGGAATAACGGCAAAGCGCGTTTGAGACAAAAAACCTTAAAAAAAGGGTTAAAAGAACGAAAACCCGTCGGCGAGCCCCAAGGTGCGTAAGGTGCGCGGATATCAAAAACGCGACACATCCCCCGACTTAGCAAAATGCAAGTATAGCGCCGCGGCGGGTCAAAACGCCCCAAAACGCGACACATCCCCCGACATAGGAAGCTTTTTCAGGATTAATGAGCGCGAGTGCGCAAAAATACAATATGAGGTGAATTTATGAAAAGACCATTTACACGCTTATTATCTCTCTTTTTGGTTATGATAATGATTGTCGGCTGTCTTCTTACCTCCTGCAAGCCGAGTGGTGACCCCACTCCCACACCCGATCCCGATCCGAATCCCGGCACCACCCCCGGTGGCGGAAACGGCGACGGCACGGGCGACGGGCAGAACCCCGAGGACGAGTACCGGCTCGAGAAGATTGAAGGACACAATCAGCTGACCCTTTATTGGACGATGCCTAACGTCGACTACTCCAAGTGCGATATTTGGATCTGGTGGGGCGACGTAGCCGGCAAGGGCTACCTCTTCCACGAGTGTGGCTACGGCGCGAAGGTCGTCGTCAACGTACCCGAGGAAATTTCCGAGGTCGGATTCATCGTCCGCCGCGATTGCTCGGAGCCCGGTGGGTCCAGCTGGGGCAATGCAACCAAGGATTATGACCAGGACAGATTCGCAATTATCGAGGGCGAGGAAACCGTCGTTTACTTAAAGCCCGGCGATGCGAATCAATACACGAGCAATGACGGAGGAAAGACCCTCGATATGATTAAGAAAATCGCCCTCGTCGGAATGACCGACGTCAACAAGATCAAGTACAACATCACACCCAAGCTGAAGATCACCTCTCTCGACCAGATCAAGGTCTATGAGGGGGATCGCGAGATCGAGATCGCTGAGCTCTCCTCGCTCGGCAAGGCCGCAATCAGCGGTACCATTACCACCAAGGAGAACCTCGACCTCTCCAAGAATTACCGTATCGTTATCGAGGGCTACGGCGAGAAGCCCGTCGTGCCCACCGGCATCTTCGACAGCGACGCTTTCGCAGAGATGTACCACTACGACGGAAACGACCTCGGCGCGGTTATCAACGGCGAGAACACCACCTTCAAGGTATGGGCTCCCACCGCATCGAAGGTAGTGCTCAACCTCTTCACCGCGGGCGACGGCGTTGACGCGTACAAGAACGTGGAGATGGTTATGGGTGATAAGGGCGTTTGGTCGCACACCGAGGCGTGCGGTCACGGCACCTACTACACCTACACCGTTACGACCTCCGTCGGCACGCAGGAGGCGGTTGACCCCTATGCCAAGGCGGCGGGCGTCAACGGAAACCGCGGAATGGTCGTTGACCTCTCGCTCACCAATCCCGAGGGATGGGGCAGTCACTCCTTCTCGAGCGGCATTGACAGCTACTCCGACGCCGTTATCTGGGAGATCCACGTCCGTGACTTCTCCAACAAGATCGCGTCCTCCAATTACAAGGGCAAGTACCTCGCCTTCACCGAGCGCGGCCTCGTCAACGAGCACGGCGTTCCGATCGGCGTTGACTATCTTGTAAATCTCGGTATCACGCACGTACACCTTCTTCCCGTTTACGATTTCGCAACCATCGACGAGACCAGCCCCGAGGACGAGTTCAACTGGGGCTATGACCCGAAGAACTACAACGTTCCCGAGGGTAGCTACTCCACCGACCCGTACAACGGCGAGGTAAGAATCAGGGAGTACAAGGAGATGGTAATGGCGCTTCACGAGGCGGGCATCGGCGTTATTATGGACGTCGTTTACAACCACACCTACGATGCGAACAGCTCCTTCAACAGAATCGTTCCTTACTATTATTACAGATACACCTCGAGCGGTGTTAACTCCTCTGCGAGCGGCTGTGGAAACGACACCGCATCCGAGAGATACATGTACGGTAAGTTCATGGTAGAGTCGACCGCCTACTGGGTAAACGAGTACAAGCTCGACGGTCTTCGCTTCGACCTCATGGGTCTTCACGACCTCGAAACCATGCAGGAGGTTGAGAGCGCGGTTCACACCATCAACCCCGAGGCAATCATCTACGGTGAGGGATGGACCATGGGCTCCACCTCCGACGGCAGCCCGCAGGCAAACCAGGGCAACATCAGCAAGATTACCCCCACCGCAGGTGCAATCGGTGCCATCGCGGTATTCAACGATGCTATCCGTGACGGTCTCAAGGGCTCGGTGTTTGATAAGGTATCGCAGGGCTACATCTCCGGCGCACCCGCACTCAACGTGAACAAGGTCGTCTTCGGCATGTCGGGCGGCGTTGGCACGGGCATTGGCTGGGCGGTTACCGATTCAATGGTAATCAACTACATGAGCGCGCATGACAACAACACCCTCTGGGATAAGCTCCTTCTCTCCAATCCCGACGATTCGGACGATAAGAGAAACAAGATGAACAACCTCGGTGCGGCGATCCTTCTCACCGCGAAGGGCACGCCCTTCTGGCAGGCGGGTGAGGAGATGCTCCGTACCAAGGACGGTGACGAGAACTCCTACAAGTCGAGCGACGAGATCAACAACATCAACTGGTCGGTGCTCAAGGAGGGCTCGAGAGAGTATAACACGATGCTCTACTACAAGGGTCTTATCGAGATGAGAAAGACCTACGGCATCTTCACCGATCCCACCACCACCGTAACGACCGAGAAGCTCGGTAGCGGTATTCTTGCAGTTACCTTCACCGACGAAAGCGGCGGTAAGGCGGTAGTTGTTATCAACCCGCACGCAACCACCCTTCCCTACACTCTCGCTGAGGGTAGCTGGAACCTCGTTGCAAACGGCACGACCGCGGGTAGCGCGATTATCGAGACGTCCGAGGGCGGCAGCGTTACCCTTGCATCCATCAGCGTTCTCGTTTACGTAAACGACATCGCGGCAGGCAAATAATCAAAAGCAAAAAGGAACAAAACCCAAGGGGGGTCGGCATTTTGCCGACCCCCCTCTTTGTAAAATGCAGGCGTAGATGTAAATAACGGTTTACATTATCCCGCCGCCCGCGGCGAGGGACAACCAAAGAGCAAAAAAAGAAAACGGCGACCCGAAATTTAACACGGGGTCGCCGTTTTTTATGTAAAGGTGAGATTTTGCGGCTTGAAAGGGGAAAGGATCGCGCCGCCGATTGCCGATTAGCGGTTGCTGGGCACTTGCCGTTAGGAGGGTTAGAAGTTCGCCTTGTCGATACCCGCGGCGATGTATTTTGCCTTGTTGCGGAAGATGTCGGCGGTGGCGATGGCGTGGATATTTTCCTTCGAATTACAATAGACGCCCGGGCGGCGGGTCCAGATACGGGTAGGCTTCATTTCCTCGTCGGTCTTGCAGAAATAGGTGTGCGAGGACAGGCCGCCACCGCGAGAGTCCCAGGTGACGTCAACGTGGAAGAAGTCGCGTCCGTTGAAGCTGATCGCGTTCCACGCGTGGTGGACGGTTGAGCCCTTTACCTTGCCACAGAGGACGTAGTTTTCAATGCCCTGCGTATCTAGGAGGCGCTTGTACGCCTCGGCGTAGCCCTGGCAGACGCACTTTTTATTAATGAGCGCGCCGTATGCCGACTGGCGGTAGGACATCTCGAGCTTGTTGGCGTCCTCCTTCAGCCAATATTCGACGTTGCGGGCGAGGTAGTTGTGCGCGAGATATGCCTTGGTTTCGGGGGGCATATCGGGTGCGAAGAGAATACGGGCGAGACGGTCGACCTCCTTATCGACGTCGCGCTCCATCATAATGAGCTTTACCCGACCGATGCGGTATTTGAAATCAAGACGGTAGAAGCGGTATGGGGAGGCTGACATCTCCCAGCTTGAGAGCTGGTGGGCGATGAGGTTGGAGTAAAAGCCGTCGTATGCGACGTTGAAGGAGGAGTAGGCGGCGGACACGTTGACGCCGCGGGGCGCGATGACGATTGCCGCGGGATAGTAGGAGCCGATGGCGCGGTGGAATACGTCCTCCACCTCCGCGTCGGTGTTTACCCTAAAGAAGGCCTTCGCGGGGACGTCGGTATTATGATACCGCACCTTGAAGATGACGCCACGCGAGAAGAGCGGCGAGCTGACCGAATAGCCCGCGACGTAGGCGAGCAGCTCCGGATTTTCGTTAAGGACGGTTTCAAACATCCCGGGTGCGCCATAGCCCGCGGTATTTATCTCGGGCTTGAAGGCGAGGATGTCGTCTTTGATTTGCTGTTTTATACGGTCGGACATAATACCTCCGTTAACCTATCAAAATGTAAATAGTTGTTTGTGTAATCACCAAAAACGTGTGACCCGTGTTAAATTAACGCCGAGCGAGTATTGTAAATTTCCCGTCAGATAGGCGTGAGGATAGAGTTCATAAACGCGGCGAAGAAGAAATAGAGGTCGCCCGTGGCAAGGAAGATGAGCGGGATTGCAAAGCCCTTTCTCCCCGCGCGGAAGAAGCGAACGATGCTACGGATTTTGAGGACGAGGACGCCGACGAAAATTGCCGCCGCCATAAGAAGATACAGCCCGATGTCCGAGTCGTAAACGTCCGTAAAGAGGTGATCAATATATAGGAAGCCGCCGACGGTCAGGGCAATCTGATACAAAAATCCGAGCACGCCCGCGCCACGGTGGAAGCAGGCACGCTGTACGAAGCAGAGGATCGCGATAACGGGGAGTGCCACGGCAATGGGGGCAATCGCGGAAACACCCTTATTCAGTGCGAGCGACGCCACGGGGTAGAAGCCGACGAGCGATGCGACGAGGAAGATCAGCGGCGAGAGCCACCAGCGGTAAGGCTTCACCGCCACGGGAGTGGTTGCGGGAGTATAGGTTGACGACGTGCCCGTGTAGCCCCCGCCCGTCGAGGTGGACGAGGTGCTGGTCGCGCTCGAGGAGGTCGAGGTTGGGCGAGTCGATGAGGTCGAGCCCGTCGAGGACGGACGGCGAATCGTGGTATCGATGCCCGAGCCCGTGCGGGTCGAGCCACCGGTGCCCGTAGTCTTCGTAGTGCTGCCCGTGCCGAAGGTTGGACGCTTCAGCGAGGTGTCGATTTTCGGGGCAGGCCTTTTCGCGACGCGCTCCTCGGGCGGAGGGATGACCACCTTGGGTGCGGGGGCGGTTTCATATTTCTCGCGGTCGGTCGAGCCGCAGAGCATGCAGGCGGTCTCGGTATCCTCGTTGATCTGTCCGCAGGTTTTACATACCCACATATTTTATCCTCCTTTGGTGGTTTCGCGCCGAGCGCGTAAAAAGTCAAATGGAAATCATAGCATCGGGGGCGAGCGAATGAAAATCACGGCGTCGGGGCAGGCGGTGATACAAGGTTGCCCTTCCCTGCCAATACGCACTCTCGGGCGGGTGCCCGAGGGTTAGTCGAGGTTATGCTATCTCGGGCGGGTGCCCGAGGGTTAGTCGAGGTTATGCTGTCTCGGGCGTGTGCCCGTGGGTTAGTCGAGGTTATGCTATCTCGGGCGTGTGCCCGAGCGAAAGAAACAAATACGTACTCTCGGGCGAGTCCCGAGGAATTATCAAAGCAAGTGCCCCACCCCGTCGGGATGGGGCAATATTGCGGGTCAAGGGGCGACCCGTGTGAAATTAACGGTGGTTAGGTGGGGATTTCCCTTCCCTTTTTCCTGGCGGCTACGCGGGGTAACGGTACACGGAATTCGCCCGCGATCAAGCGTAGAACAGCTGAACGCAGACGGCGAGCGCGGCGTCAAGCACCGCAAAGAATATATGCACGCCGCCGATGATGCCCTCGTACTCACGAATACAAACGCCCGAGAGCACCGAGGAGGTGGCGCACATCATAAGGGGCAGGACGGTCGTGACGACCGCGAGCCTGTCGCGCAGGACGAGCGCGAGGATAACAGAGACAACAAGCGGGATGATATGCACGGCGACCGTGTACTCATACTCGAGGTAATCGTTGCCCGCCATACGCTCCATAACGAGGACGAAGACCATTCCGATAAGGAGCGAAACGAGGAGCTGCCAATGCTCGGCATCGATGAGATACCATCCGTCGGCAATGAGGTAGATGAGGGTTGCGAGGCTGAGTGCCGAGAGACCGAGGACCCGGAAGCCGTTTTTATCGTCGCCGTTATTGAAGACGGCGAGGGTGGCACAGATGCCCGAGAATGCGGTAGCAAGCGCGACAACCGAGATAAATTCAATCGCCCTCTCGGCAAAGATGAGCATGACGAAGGAATTGACCCCGACGACGCCCGCATAAAGCATCGGCAGGCGGTCGTAGTCGCAGTCGACGAGAAACAGGTAGGTGAACAGAACCGTGCCGAGGGCGAGCGGGACGGAGAATGCACCCTGCCATGCGGAGGCGTCCATCACCCGTCCGAAATTCATAAGGACACCGAGGGCGAGGCCAAACACGATGAGCCCCGCGAGGATATACATACCGTAGTAGTCGACCGTGTGGTAGGTATTACCGCGGCTGACGGTGGGGACGGAGCTCGTATATCTATCGGTCCACCAGGAGAACATTTTTGCAAAGCGCGACGGGGGCTTAGGTGCCGTGCGCGTGGGTGTCGAATAGGAGGTCGGGCGCGTGCCACCGTATGAGGAGCCGCCCGACGGTGTGGAGGTACGGGTCGACGTGGACGTCGAGGTCGAGGTGCGGGTAGAAGCCGTGCCACCCGACGAGGTAGACGTGCGAGTCGCGCTCGAGGATGAGGAGGAGGTGGAGGTGCGGGTCGCGCCCGAGGAGGTGGAGGTCGACGTCGAGGTCGACTTACTTACCGAGGAGGAGCCCGACGTGCCCATGCCGAAGGTCGGCCTGCGAAGCGAGGTGTCGATCCCCGACGAGCTGCGGGAGCTACCCGAGCCGCCCGAGGAGCGCAATGAAGTATCGCGCGGCTTCGTCGAGGCAGGGCGCGAGGTTATCGCAGGGCGAGGCGGCGGGTCGCAGTAGGTTGCGCTACACCCCTCGTAGGCATCGGCGGCAACGCGGGATGCGCTTGCCCGTCGCTCGGGGCAGAGGTAGGTACAGCCCGCGAATGCGCGTGCACCGATGGAGTTCAGCTTGCCATCCGACTGCACCTTCGAGAGCATGGTACAGCCCTCGAATGCCGAGCGCTTGATATTACGGACGCCCGAATGTATGTAGACGGCGGTGATATCCGTCCTACCCTTGAACGCCTCCTCGCCGATGACGTTAAACTCGCTCGGGATAAAGAGGTCGCCACCCGCCATCTCGGCGGCGCGACGTGCGGTCAGGGTGCAGACGGCATCCTCCTTCGCGGGGGCGGGGCGAGCCGTGCCGCAGAGCAGACAGCTCTCGTCGGTATCGGTGTTATTATTTGAACAGACAGGACATACCCAGGACATTTCGCCCCTCCCTTCGTTTGGTGGATTCGGTCGGCTTTAAGGTCGGTTGACGCGAGAAAAACGCTCGTCGCACGCCGACACGGATTATTTCTGTAGGATAATTTCATTCTACGCGCGGCGGAGGACGGTGATACCCTTGCGTGGGGCCGCTTACGCCGTCCTTGCGTAACGGATTGCGTCTTTTCGGGTCCGTTTACGCCTTATTCGCGTAATTCGTTTTGGTTTGTCCGGCGGCGCGATTACGCCTTATCCGCGTAATTCGTTTTGGTTTGTCTGACGAGCGCGTTTACGCCTTCTTTGCGTAGCCCGTAAGGGTGAGGATCGCGGGGAGCATAACCTTCGTCGAGCCGTCAGCCTTGTAGAACTTATACGCCTTGTTGGAGTTGTGCATCACCTGCTCGCAGGCGACGTAGCCGGAGGCGCGGAGCTTGTCCTCGTCGAGGACGATCGCGTGCTCAGGCCAGGGTGCACAGAAGCCCTCGGGCACCGCGGAGGG
>JAZODF010000009.1:0-62055 GCA_045596865.1 Eubacteriales bacterium | reverse complement strand
CCCCAGGTCTTGGGTGCCTCGCAGGTCGCGTCAGTCCAATCGTGGCCGAGCGGGTCACCGGCGATCGCGCCGCAGGTGGCACAGGTCTTGGGTGCCTCGCAGGTCGCGTCAGTCCAATCGTGACCAAGCGGGTCACCGTCGGTCGCACCGCAGACGGTACATATCGCACCCTCGGTGCAGGTCGCCTCGCCCCAGCTGTGTCCCTTGGCATCACCCTCGGTCTTGCCACAGGTCGAGCAGGTCTTTGCCGTCTCGCAGGTGGCGTCCGTCCAATCGTGACCGACGGGGGCTTCAATATTGTAATACTTATATACTCGCTCGTAGGCTCTGCCGTTTTTCGCAAAGGTCACTACCCTCTCGCCGCCCGTGAGCCGCGCGTCATCCGCAAGCAGGGTCGCGTAGGTCGCATCCGCATATACGCGAATATCGGTCGAGAGCGCATTCTTCAGCGCGCCAACCGTGCAGGCACCGCTAACGCGGATCTCGCCGTCGGTAACGGTAGCAAGCCCACCATCGTCGCTGACGAGTATATTGGGGTAATCGCGCTTTGCATAATGGATCGCATCCGCGCCCGAGCGGTTGACGATATTGTCAAGATATACGCAGGGTGCGGTGGAATTGGATTTTTCAAACTGCGGGTAGGACAGCCCGTAGAACGGGTTGGATACAGAGATGGTGTAGCAGGTGCCGTTAACGAGGACGTCAACCGCCTCTACCCTCTCACCGAGGGTGATGGGTGTAACGAGCGCGATGCGGTACCATTCGTTCGGGTTGTACTCACAGAGGTTGACGCCACCGCCGACGGGCACGCCGTCAATGGCGATGAGGGTCGCGTTCTTCACACTGATCCTGCCGCCCGACATCTCGATCTGCGGGCCGCCGTTCCATCCGTCGACACCGAGCGCGCCGTCCTCGTATGTGACGATCGTTTTGGTGTAGAGGAAGAAGGTTGCGTTCTCCTCAAGGAGGACGCTGAACTCAACGGTATGGTCCTTGCCGTAGTCGGAGGCATTGCGATAGACGTTGACGCTCTGCTTCTTCGGCTGGTTGAAGATGTAGGCGAGGTCATCCACGGTCTTGCCGCCGATTCCGCCCACGGTGGGGAGCCCCTCAAGCGCCTTTGAGCCGTCGTATCTCGAGGAATCGTCGATACCGAGGTCAAGGTCATCACCGCTCGGCAGGCTGTTGATAGCCGACGTGAGCTCGGCGAGGGCGGTGTCTATCGCAAACCGGTCGGTCTGTGCCGAGCCGAGCACCTTCAACGCCGAGTTGTACGCGAGAGTGAATCTCGTACGGCTTGCCACGTCGACGCGCGAGGTGTCGACCGCCTTTGCCTCCCTCACGCTTGCAAGCAGGGCGGTGCGGTCGGGCGAGTTAGGCTTCGCCGCGGTTGCGGTGATCTCCCAAAGAGATGCGGATGAGGGAGCCGCCGTGTTCTCGAAGGTGAAGCGAATCTGCTCCGCCTTGGCAAAGCCGAGGTCGAACTCGGCGTAGGTCTTGCCCGACACGCGCTCAAGGCTCGCACCCGAGATGACCGTGGTCCATACACCGTCGGCAAAGACCTCTATTTTCGTGTTATTGCTTCGTCCCGTGGTCTCGTTGTAGTTTCTGAAATCGTAGATCCTGACCGTCTTTAGGTTGTAGGTGGAGGAGAGATTCACCGCGATCTCGAAGGGTGCATTCTGCTTATCCGTCGGCGCGACACGGGTGTTAAGATCGCCGTCGAAGCAGTTGATAACGGGATATGCGGGATATACGCCGACACCCGCATTCGAGGACAGGGTCACGTCCGCGGCGGTAGTTCCGGTGAAGATATTGTAATCGGGATCCTCGATAAGCTCGCCGCCGACGCCGACCTGACCGATCTCGGTGATCTCGCGCAGCTCGCCCGAGAAGTAGCCGACGGTCGCGGAGACCGCGTAGCGGTCGGATTCGGAATACTCGGAGTAGATGATAACGGGATAGTCGGATTCCATAACGGGAACCCACTTCTTTTCCGCGGTGTCGTACTTATAGAGGGTGTAGATATTCGCAGGCTCGCTGGATGCGGCGACGACCTGCAGGCTTCCGTCGGCGAGGAGGACGGCCTGCGTCTGCGTTACGTCGACGTCGGCGGGGTTAACGTAAACGAGGCTACCAATGCTCTCGCGGCCCGTCGGGCTGACGGCGCAAACGCGGTAGGTCACACGCGCGTTTTCCTCCTCTGGGAGGGTGGTATATACGAAGGACGCTCCCTCGGTCGAGCCGACGAGGGTGTAGTCGGGCGCATCGCCGACCGCCTTGTAGACGTTATAGGACGCCGCCTCTGCAACGGGGGTCCAGGTGAGTGCGAAATCGCCCCGCGCGGTCTGGGTCACGGCGAGGTCGGAAACCGCCGAAATCTTGACACGGGTGGGGATATCCGACACGGTATAGGTCTCGCCGACGGTGGTGTCAATAGCCACGGTATCGGTGTCGATAACGGTGACGCTCACCTTCCTTCCGCTCGAATCCCTGACGGTCGCAGAGGCGATATTCTCGGCGCGCAGGCGGGCTGTGCCGCCGACGTTCGAGGTGACGGTCATCTCGGTGAGCGAGCCGTCGACCCACTCGGCACCGACGGTAAAGTTACCGCGTGCGACAAGGCCGGAGAAGGAGCCGCTCGACCAGCCCGAGGGGATAGCCGAAAGGGGCTCGATATAGCCCTCGTGGCTCTGCATCAGCATCTCGGTGATACCCGAGGTGCCGCCGAAGTTACCGTCGATCTGGAACGGGGTGTGAAGGTCCCAGAGGTTGGTGGCGGTGTTGGATTTAAGAAGATGCTGAAGAAGGAGGTAGGTGCGATCACCCTCCTTGGTATGCGACCAGAGGTTAAGTCTGTGTGCGACGCCCCAGCCGGTTGCCTTATCACCTCTTTCGGTGAGGGTGACCTTCGCGGCGTCGAGCCACGCGGGGGTGTTGGCGTTGATCATCTCACCGGGGAAAAGACCGACGAGCTGGGAGATATGTCTGTGTGCATATTCACCGATGTCGCCGTAGTAATCCTCCTCGCGGAACTCCTTGACCTGTCCCGAATAGCCGACGAGGATGGCGTCGTATTTATCGATCTGGCGTTTTACCTCGGTGATGAGAGCGTCGTCCGCGATGCCAAGGATCTCGGCCGCCTCGAGGAGGTGGAGGTTGTTAAGGTATGCGAAGGACTGCGCGTAGGTGGTGCCCTTGGTATAATACCAGGAGGAGCCGCCGTTGAACTGCTCCGCGGAGTAGGAGTAGATGGAGAGGTATGCGTCCTCGCTGTCGTCGTAGGCAACCGTCTTGGTGATGAACTGTGCCGCCTCGTAAAGGACGGGGTAGACGATCTCTCTCAAGATCTGCTCGTCCCTCGTGTATTGGTAATACTCCCAGAAGAGCTGGGTGGTGAAGCCGAGCTCGCCGCTGGATTTGGAGGAGCCGAGGCTATACGGGAACACGCCGATACCGAGGGTGAAGCCGGTGTCGGAGCCGGTGTAATTGAAGGGAGAGCGGGAGAGCTCGACCTTCGCGTTCCAACGCGCCTGCTCCATATACGCCTGTTGCATATTGACGTACGCCTCGAAGGTCTCGGCGAGGTTGGCGCTGAAAGCGGGCCAGTAGTTCATCTGCTCGTTTACGTTGTGCCAATAGCCCGATCCCCAGGGTGCGTAGTTGTACCTGTTCCACGTGCCCTGCAGGTTTGCGGGGAGTGTAGTCTCACGCGAGGATGCGATGAGCAGGTAGCGGCCGTACTGGTAGTAGAGCATCTCGAGATAGTGGCCGAGGCCGACACCCTTCTGATAGTTGGTGAGCAGCTCGTCGGTGGTGCGCCCGAGGTCCTCATCGTCTATTTCAAGGTTGAAGGAAACCCTGCCGAAGAGGTTGGAATAATCGGCAACATGGCGCGCGCGAAGGAGCTCGTAGCCCTCGGCGAGGCTAGTTGCCTTGTCGAAGGAATTTGCGAGGGCGGCGTTCATTCTCGCCGTATTTGCCTCCTTGGCGTCGACGCCCGCGGCGTCGAGCTTGTTGGTCTTGGAGGAGGTGGTGTAGATGGAGCTGTTCCCCGCCCCCTTCGACTGATCGTAATTGGTGCCGAGGCAGATGACGATATACGCCTCGGTCGCATCCTTGATCTCAAGGGTGCCGTTGGTTACGGTGATGGTCTGTGCCGCGTCGTCGCGCACGCCCGAGGAATAGGGGTCGGCAACGCTCGAATCGACGCAGGTGTTGTAGGTATGCGTCCAACTGCCCGCGGTTACGCTACCGTCGGTGAATACACGGTACTCGGCCTCGAAGTCGACGTTGTACTGTCCCATGTTACCAAAGAGGTTGATAACCGCGCCGTCAGCGCCGACGGAGGAGGTGACGCGGCCGTGCTTGGTTACGCCGTCGATGCGACCCTGGCTCTGGTTGTTGTTATTCCACACGAAGTCCTGAAGGTAGGGGATCGTCGGGCGGAGCACGAAGTCAAGCGCACCCGCGGTGTCTGCGGTGAGCTTGATAACCATGCAGTAGTCCTCGTAGGAGGTGAAATATTCACGGGTATAGTGCACGCCGCCGTAGACGTAATCAACCGTGGAGATCGCCGTCCTTAGATCAAGCGCGCGGCTGTACTCGGAGGTGTCGGCGAAGGTATGGCCGAAATCAAGATAGGTCTCGGAGAAGTTGTTAAGTCCGCCGGGGTTATAGGTGCTGCTGCCGTAATCGTTGGCGAGCGTCTTCTCGGTTAGCTGGATGCGCTCGGTGTCGGTGCGGCCGAACACGTTTGCGCCGAAATACCCGTTACCGAGCGGAAGCGACCAACGCTCCCATCCGTCATTAAGATCGTTGGGGGAATGACCCTGACCGAAGGAGGTGTTCTCCTGGCCGTAGGGCGCCTCCTCGTCGTACCAAAGTCTTATGGGCAGATTTTTATCAACGTTCGGCTCGGCGCTTGCCGCCGCATTCGTTTTCACCATGGGCACAACACCCACCGCGATAGCAAGCATGAGCAGCAAAGCCGTGATTTTTCCCTTAACATTCATTGTTCGCTCCCTTTCGAGTGTTTTGTTTGAATTGTAAAATATTTTAATAATCTAACACAATTATACCACTCGGCGTTTATAAAAGTAAATCACCAACTCCACCAACAATTCCGCCCGCCTTTTGAGCAAATTGCTCTATATAGAGCAATAAACAAAGTAAATTCGCCCGTCTGTCAACAAAAAACAACTCACCTAAAACAGCAGATGAGCGAAACGCAGACCACCTTCCAACCAACCAACAAAACCCAACGTGCGCGCCACCTTGCTCAAATCCCGCCTCTTCGCTTTGTCAACAACTATTTACGTTTGCATCCTTTCTGCCTCTGTAAAATTTAACACGCCCCCGACCGTATAGCCGAGGGCGTGCATTTTTCTTATTAACGGTAGTTAATGTAATCGGTTAGCGAGAGCACCGAAGCAAAGCGCGGCGGAGGGTTACTTCTTATTCTTCTTTTCCTTTTCCTTGGCACGCTTGTCCTGAATAATCTGCATATGCTCAGCGGTGACGAGGGTGACACCGTTCTCCTTCGCCCAGTCGACACAGCCCTTGAGCACGAGGGGCAGGAATACCCTCGGCACGGCGAGGACAGTCATGAGCGCCTCGTCGGTGAATTTCACCTTGTCGTCTGCGCGGTCGGCGGCGTAGCGGACCGACTCGAGCGACGCCTTTCTCATCTGAAGGAGCTCGGCGCGCATTCTGCGCTTGCGGTGGAACCAGAAATTCTTCGAATCCCTGTAACCGTAGTCAACGGGGAGCGGCGGGAAATCGCAGGCGCGAACGCCGTTGATGATGGCGTCGCTGTACTTTTTCTTCATCAGTATCTTATCAACGCGAAGAATGAAGTGCGCGCCGAATTTGCTGGTGATACCGTTGAAATCGTGGTAGGGTCCCTCGTAGCCGTTGAGCTCACCGGGCAGGTCCTTGTCAGCACCGTCCAGCTCTCGCATCCAGGTGCACTCGATTGCCTCGATAGCGTCGGTGAGGACCATCGGACGCGCCTCGCCCGTCTCCTCCTCGATCATGCTCTTCTCCATTTTGAATTTACATTTCGGCATTTTCTCCGACGGCTTGTCACCGGGCCAGGAGAGCTTCACCGCCTCCTTGAAGGTGGACGGCTTATCGTCGATGAAGTTAAGGGTGCACTTGCCGTTGCAGAGAATATTCTGCGCGGTGTTGGACGAGTTGCGACAGCAAAGGAGCATCGCGTAATAATCCTTGCCCGCTACGTAATACGGCTGTACCAGGGAATACGGACCGAGATTCGTCGACCCGTCCTCGCACAGGGTGCTGATGATCACCGTCGGCATCGGGAAGAACAGCGACGTCTGATAAAAGTTGTCAACTATCCTCAAATTCTCAAAGCTACTCATTTTCATTCCTCCAATTATCAATCGTTTATGTAACTAATTGTTTACATCAATAGGTTATTAATTTGACACGCCCCAGCGATTTTGTTGTTTCCAGAATTAAATATATAGATATGGATAATCCTTAAAATACAGATCTGCAATTGCAAATATTTTACTATAATAGTTGTCAATTCTCGGGATAAACTCCGCCTTTGTAAGTTTAATAGTAGCTTCTTCCGTTGAGTTGGTTTCTTCGTTCCAAACGATTCCAGTAGCTAATATTTCGTTTTGTTCTCCACCGAATAGTCTTAATCCTTCTTTCACCTCAACCTTGACCACCGCGGCGACTTCAATTGGATTAATTTTAAATGAACGCAAATCAACATTAGTTTTTGCAAAGTATACCTCGCAAAACTCCTTGTTTACAACATTTGCCGACATTCCTACATCAAACTTAATCCCCAAATATCTCCAAGATTCTTTCGGCACGGATATTCCGAACTCTTCTTTTAGTTCGCGCAAACCATCTTCGCCACTCTCTCCCAGTTCATAATGGCCTGCGACAGAAACGTCATAATAATTTGGCATCAATAGTTTTGAGGAGGCTCGCCTTTGAACTATCACATATTTTTTGTCCCCCTCTTCACAAAACAACCAACAATGAATCGATTTATGCCAAAATCCGTATTTGTGAGCATCCTTTTTCCTTCTTTGACCTACCAAATCCATGTTTTCATTATATATATCTATCAATTCCTCGTGCACAGTCAAGCCTCCTTATTCACTTTCGCCTTTGTTTTTCATTCTTTCATACTCCGTTTTAAAAAAGTGGTCCGAAATAAAGAGCGGTATATCGCCGTATTTTTTATGCAATGCCTTTACGGACGTTTCTGCCTCGTGCTTTTGACCATTCAACATCAAGCACATCGCGTAACCGTATGTATTTTTTGTTATTTCGTCTATTCTTTTCAATCTCTTCGCGCACTCCAAACCCTTAGTAAACATCTCTGCAGCACAAAAAATATTGCCCAACATAAATTCAATTTTTCCGCGCTGAGCATAATATCTTATTTCGCGTGTTTCATCATCAACGCCCTGCTTTAATTCGTCCGCTTTTAAACAAAGTACTCTAGCTTCATCGTATTTTTTTTGCATGAATGCAGTTTCCGCGTCTGCATAAACCAAGTTGGCTATCATAATCATTTTATCCGATCCCTCAGGCATCATCGATAAATACTCTTCGGAAAGTCGTCGATATTTCTGTGCTTGTACAAAATCCCACATTGATAGATAATATCCACTAAGGTGCCTATTAGCTTTAGAAACAATAGAAACATCACCAATTTTTTCTGCATAAACAATACTTTGATGAAAGAAATCGTCCGGGCTATCGTAATTAATGCCATTGTGCTCAAAAGATGTTTGTTTTTTTCTTCCAATAAGCAATGCGGTCCATCCAAGATCCAAAAGCGTACTTGCACAGAGTTTGTACCGTTTCAGATAATCGGCCGATTTAAATATCATTATCCCTATCGCAAATCTAGATTTATATGCAGCGGCAATATAAAACACCCTGCTAAACACAGCCCCTATATTGCATACATCATTGTACTCTCTGTTTTTATACATCGATGTCAAATACTTCTTGTTTTCTTGTATCATAATACTGCCATCACCCACAAACCCGTCTTCCAGGCTGCTGTCCTTTTTGTTGGATACAACAGTCATTAAAACGGAAACGGCAGCAATTAGCAAGAACAGTGTAGCAACCAATATCACTTTGAAGATTACTGATTGATTTTCGAAGAGTTCAACTATACCAACAATACCCAAAATAGTACCTACAACGCCCGAAAGCCAGCCAAGGTACTGTGAAAATTTTTTCATTTATTCCTCCTCAATAAACCGTGTTCGCCTCTTTATAAAACGACAAACATATTGTAGCCCATCATTCTTTGTTAGTATTCGTTGTTCGGCAAAACACATCCCCTCGCTCTTCGAATACAGCGAAGGACAATTATCCACCGGCGACTCATCCAACAGAATCTTTGCATCATCAAACCCTATCGCTATAGTACAACAGTAGCATTCGCAATTTGACATAACACTCAACCGCTGGCCCGTACTGGCATCACAGTAATATTGTAAGCAATCAAGTTCACCATCTTCATACCACATAAGCGGATAAGAAATCTGAAACGGAGATGGAAAACGAGTTTCATCCAACATGCGTCTTATTCTCAGCCACTCTTTGGGTGATAGCTCCATAGCATCGTTCCCGCTAGCGCGACCTTTTTTTGACATAACATGAATATCCAGCTGCTCTGCCCCTAAACAATATACTAAATCTGCAAGCTTTAAAATATGGTTTTTATTGGCATCACACACTGTACATGTAAATCTTATGGGGATATTTCTCTTATGCAAGTATTTTGCAGTATCGATCGCTCTCGTATACGACCCCGTACATCTTTGACTATCGTTAGTCTTCTCGTCATGCGAATCCAAGCTAATGGTAACATCATCTATTGGGAGTGCAAAAATCGCATCTGTCTTCTCTCCATAATCACTTATGCCAGATGTTGAGATAGATATTTTGTATCCATAATCTATCGCAATCTTCATCAACGTTAGTAGATCGGGATGCAACAAAGGCTCACCACCAATAAACGTAATGTATGAGTAATCTTTGATTCCTTGCCGACACAATTTATCAAACTGTTCGATTGACATATCTTCAATTCGTCTTCCGTCATAAACAAAACAATATTTGCAGGCGTTTGTACATCTATTGGTAATAAACGCAAATATCCTTTTTCCTCCGGTGTCTCTCATTGTATCGCCTCCTTAGAGCAAAACATAAATCTTTGTTGAGTTTCTCTCTAACGAAAACTCAATATTGTCGATAGCGTCTATGGCGTTTCCGTCATTTACCAATACCGCCGTTGATGATAATCCCGAAACAATCGCCTTATCATTATCAAATAGCGGCAGAAAGTTGCTCGTAATTACATTTTGCGCTATTTGGGCTTGGGTAGCATCTGCCCAAACCAACGGAAAATCGGACACCACAATTCCCCACACAAATCCAGAACAACTTGCTGGATCCGCTCCGCCTGCCAAAACCTTGGCCTTCAATTCCGAAGGGATAAAAGCTGCTGATATGGTGCTGATTTTCCTCATCGCCGGAAATTCCACCGTATCAAATTCACGGTACACCGTTATCTTAGTATTTGTATCGCCAACTGAAGTCGGGATATCATACTCCTTAGTGCCATTCAGTATTCCTTTAGCGCTTATCTGCGCAATTTTTCCATCAACTCTTGCAACACACGTGGTAGTTATTACAGAATCGATAAACGAATAACCAATTACTCGGCCGTTTTTGCGAGCAACAATCGCATCTATCCACTTTTCTTGAAGCTTAGTGAAATTAAAGCAGCTCTCCATACAATTTGAATGCGTGCCTATATTCATAGTTCCGCATTTTATGCCAACAAAAGCGGTGGTGCTTTTCAAAAACGCCAACCTTTCAAGGACATGAGCATGTGTTCCGTCTCCACCAAAAACAAAAACAACTTCATAATTCACAGCCTCATTCAGCTGACGGTCCACCTCGGACCAATCAGAAACTGAAGTGTCCATGCTTTCCCATTTTTCTCGAAACACTTTCGCGTGAAGTTTTTTTGCAATATGGTATATGCACTCCTCAATTCGTGCCTTGTTTTGCCTTACGCTTTCCGAAAGAGGATTGACCAAAAAATAGCACGATTTCATCTGGTTATTCCTCCCTCTATTAAATTGAGCATTCCTCCGTCAATAACCAAATCAGTTCCATTGATATGCGTAGCCTTATCGGATCCCAAAAACAAAATTGCTTCAGCTACCATTTCCGCAGATCCAAAGCTGCGGTCTGGGATGTGATTAATTAATTGTTTTGTGTAATTATCGTTAGACAAAAAAGGCTCAGTCATTTGAGAAGGAAAAATGCCGGGAGTGACCAAATTAATCCTTACTCCAACCATCGCAAGTTCGACAGAAAGAACTCTCACTAGGGAAGATAAGGCGCCTTTGGATGCACAATAAGAGGAGAGAAGAGGGATATGACGATGACCATATCCAGACCCAACAAGCGTTATCGCCCCACCGTGAGTGGCCATCATCCTAGCTCCCACATAGCATGAATTTACCGAACTGTCATAATTAACCCTGAACACCCTATAATAATCGTCAAGTTTTCCATTTACGAAATCGTGATATTCGCTTATGCCCACGCAATTAATTACGTGATTTGGTACGCCAAATTGCTCTCTAATCATCTGCTCGAGAGTGAGCATTTGTGATTGATCACTAACATCTATGTTGCTAATATATGGTATGTTAATCAAGGTGTCTAGCTTGTCCCCGTGCAATACTCCACAAACCTCGTCTCCATTTTTTACCAATTTATCAATGATGGCCTGTGCCAGCGTACTCCCCGCCCCAAAGATTAATACCTTCATGACTCCCCCTTAGAATTAATATATACTGATTATACATCAAATCGTCATCAAAGTCAACATGTTGACATTCAGGCTGGATACTTGTTACACCACTTGCCAACCACACAAACAAATTCATTCAAGACAACTACCACACTATAACCACTAACAAACATATGTTTTGTTAAGATTAATGTTTGTTTTCCCTATTGACCCGCCGCGCGCGGGGATATATAATAAAGGTAGAAAAACCAAAGGAGGCAGACTATGTCCGGCTACGTTAGAAGAAAAACCGCGGGCGACACCGAATGGTTCGTTCACGACAGATTTGGTATGTTCATTCACTTCGGTCTTTACGCCCTGCCTGCACGGCACGAGTGGATAAAATCCTATGAGCAGATTCCCGAGGAAAAGTATCAGAAGTATTTTGAGCACTTTAACCCCGATATGTACGATGCAAGGGAATGGGCGCGTCGCGCAAAGGCGGCAGGCATGAAATACGCCGTCCTTACGACGAAGCACCACGAGGGCTTCTGCCTCTTTGACACGAAGTACACCGACTACAACGTTATGAACACCCCGTACGGCAAGGACATCGTCCGCGAGTACGTCGAGGCGTTTCGCGCCGAGGGGCTGAAGGTCGGCTTCTACTACTCGCTTATCGATTGGCATCACCCCGACTTCACGCTCGACGTCACGCACCCGCGCCGCGACGATAGCGACCCCGAGGAATTCAACCGTGGACGCGACATGACCCGCTACGCCGAGTATATGCGTAATCAGGTCACCGAGCTGCTGACCAACTACGGCAAGATCGATATTATCTGGTTCGACTATTCCTACGAGAATCACTCCTACCGTGGAATGCCCGGCAAGGGCAAGAAAGATTGGGAGGCCGAGCGTCTTATCGCGCTCGTCCGCTCGCTCCAGCCGGACATCATCATCGACAACCGCACGGGTGTCGAGGGCGACATCCGCACCCCCGAGCAGTATCAGGTCACCGAATGGCCGCGCCACCCCGAGACGGGCGAGCTCGTCACCTGGGAGGCATGCCAGACCTTCTCGGGCTCCTGGGGCTATCACCGCGACGAGGCGACCTGGAAGTCGCCTGACATGCTCATCCGTATGCTGATCACCACCGTGTCCTGTGGCGGCAACCTGCTTATGAACGTGGGTCCGACCGCGCGCGGCTTCTTTGACAAGCGCGCATGCGCCGCACTCGACGTCTTTGGCGAATGGATGAAGCACAACGGTCGCTCCATCTACGGCTGTACGATGGCCGAGCCCGACCTGCTCCCGACAGTTCCCTTCGGCACGAGATACACGCAGTCGGAGGATGGCAAGCGCCTTTACATCCACCTCTTCGACTACCCCTACCAATTCCTCGAGATCAGGGGCCTTGCAGGCAAAATAGAGTACGCGCAATTCCTTCACGACGGCTCGGAAATCCTCTTCACCGAGGGCAAAACGAACCATTTCAGCGACGGACAGTCAAAGGGCGATGACATGGTCTTTATGGCCCTTCCCTTCGTTAAGCCCGACGTCACCGTCCCCGTCATCGAGGTGTTTTTGAAGTAAACGGGCACCACCCGTCCGACGCCAATAGGCAATCAATAAGCAATCGCCCCCACAGGCAAAGCCTCAGTCGCCCCCACAAAAATTACGAAGAAACAAAACCAAGCAATCAAATAAAGCAAAAAGACGGCTCCCGCCGTCTTTTTGCTTTTTATATGTAAATAAGAGTTTACACGAAATATAGATTTATGCCACCCCGTGTTAAATTAACAGCATCAGATATTAATGAAGCTTCTCATTTTTTCGGTAACGAATACATGCTCTTTGATATAATTTACAAGCCAACGGGTAACGATATTGCCAAGATCGCTATAATCATTATTCTTCGGGTTGTAGGAATACTCGTGTCTCTCTATTCCCGCAAGATCAAACTCAACAGGCGTACCCTTTTCCGAGAGGATTAGCGTGTTATGAGTGGTATATGCATCGCCCTTTCCGTACGCAAGACCAAGCTCGAAATAACAATTCGGTCGCGTGTTAGTCAAATCGACGATGAAGATGCTGTCGTTCTTTATCGAATTGCGGATGTTGGAGTAGATGGTCTCGCTGTTCGGCGTACGGTCATCCTGTCTTTGTGCCTTGATTCCAACCGACTCCGCCGCCTTAACAATCTCGTTCTTAACGTTGAAGAAATGAGCGCTCTCGCGGTTTTGCGGCATGGGCATTATGATAAATGCGGTAGGCGGATCAAACTTGTCATCGAACGAGGAATACTGATCAACGATGTTGTTAATACAAGTATAATACTCATCCTTTGACACGTCATTAAGAATAACGTGATCGTAAATCCGTCGCTCGCTCGCCAGAGATTGAATATAGGAACGAAGACACTCCTCGTTTCGTCTTAGCCTTTGCTCGATCTTTTCCTGCGCCGCCTCGTCACTCAATGATTCTCCGGGTTCCAAAACCCTTTGCAGTTGTTTTTCCGCCCGTTTTCTCAATATCGAATTATCGCTATAAACGAAAATGGATACCACGTTGACGTTAACATACTTAGAGTAATATGCCCTGATTTTTTCAATCAGCTTATCACTTCGGATAATGAGGAAAACGTTCTTGTTTACGCGGAGCTTGTCCTCAATATCCTTTTTGGAAATAAAGTATTGAGAGGTAGAGAACGAGGGGTAGTTATAGACAAAATAATTATCCTTGTTTCTATCATAATCCTCGGGTCTGGAATAGATAAGATCCTTTCTCGCAACACCGTCAACATCCATTGGCTTGGTGGTGTATTTTACGACGAAATCGGAATCATGACGGCTCTCCGAGCAGAACCTCAAAAGCGCGCTTTTGCCGCTACCGGCCGCGCCATCAACCAAGAATAAATTCGGCATATTCCCTCCGTTTTTTTATTTATCTATATTATATCATGCCTTTCCATCAAAATCAAGCAGATTCATGCAAAATCCCTGTCAATGCCGTCCCGTGTTAAATTAACGAGGCTGTGTGGGCACGATAAAAGTCGAGCATCTCCGCCTCGGTGGATTTAAGTCCAAGCTCGGCGGCAACCGTGTCCCAGAGGGATTCGTCGCCTGCATCGCCGCGCTCGCGCACGGTGTGTAGAAGGTCGAGGGCGACCGCACCACCCGTTATTATATCGTAGAGAATACCGATTGCCCAATACCGCGCCGTGGCAACAAGACCCGAGTCAAATTGCGAATGAATTGCGGCGGGAATGTCATAGGAAACCTTTCGAAGCGTTGTGATCAAATTTCCGTTGACTACGTCAATCATCGCATAGTCGGCACGCGAATCGTTGTTATGAGGAACGCCGACCGAGCCGGGGTTTATCACCGTTTTACCACCATGCGAGAAGGTGTACTGACGGTGGCTATGCCCTGCGATGAGGTAGCCCTCGGACATACCATTCATCACCCCGTAAATGCGCGCATCCTCGCTATCAAAATAGTAGCGGTCGCTATCGGGTGACGAGTGTGAAATCTGCGCACGGACACCGCCGATATTCACGGTTGAAGAAAAGGGGAGCGAGGCAAAGAAATTAAGATCCGCAGCGCAAAGACGCGTGAAGGTGAAATAAAACGAGCCCGTACGCGAGCCGGGAGCAAACGATGTCACACCGTCGTGACACTCTAGCATATACCTCTCACGATTCCCGCGTAAAGCAACAGTCGGATGTGTGGCAACAATCTTAAATACGAGGTCGAGCGTCCGACGCGGCTCGGCAAGGTCGGACACGTAGTCGCCAAGAAGTATAAACCCCTCCACCCCGCGGGATAGCGCATCGGCGTAGCAGGCGGCAAGCGCGTGATAGTTCGAGTGAATATCCGACAGTACGGCAACCCGCCGACATGCTACAAGTGTGTTATCGATATACTCTCTCACGGCAGGTACCCCCCTTTTTTGAATTGCTTTAACTACATTATACCACACCTCGACCGCAAGTTCAACCCACGGGGCGAGTTTTCCTTAGTAATCATTCCAAATGGCGAATAATTTGTAAATAGTTGTTTACAAAGACACAAAACGCGCCACCCCGTGTTAAATTTTGCGGGGTGGCGTTCTTCATCTGCCGTCAAACGCGGGCAAGGATATTCGCCCACACTCCAGGGTCAATCGATCCCCGTTTATCGCGGTGACAGTTCGGTCAGTCGCCGAGGTCGGACGCCCATCCGTCCTCAAAGCAGCCGCGTGAGCGGTAACAGGTTATGGCATCGGATACAACCGAATACATCAAGTCGGTCTCATCGGCCACCGAATACGAGGCGGCGTTTGCGCGCTTGATTCCGATTCCCTCCGCGGCGGAGAAGGCGTCGATATTTGCGGCGAGAAAAAGAAATTCCCATCCCGCCTCCTCTTGTGCCTTGACCGTTTTCTTCACCTCGGCGCGGGTGTAGCTCCGACTCGCGTTTTCCTCGCCGTCGGTTGTGATAACGAACAAGGTCCTCGACGGCGTGTCGGCGCGGCGGATATACCGCCTAACCGTCTCGATATGCTTCACCGTTTTGCCAATCGCATCATATAGCGCGGTGGAGCCGCCCACGCGATAATCCTGCTCTGTCAACGGCTCGACCTTTGCAATCGGCAGTCGGTCGTGCAGAATCTCCATCCTGCTCGAAAACAAAACGGTCGTCACGAGCACCTCGCCACTACCCTTCTTCTGCTCAGCGAGCATTGAGTTAAAGCCGCCGATCGTATCCGCCTCCATCCCCGACATCGACCCGCTCTTGTCGAGAATGAACACCAGCTCGGTAATGCCGTTATCGGCGCGGCGCGAAGAAGTCACCGACTCCTTATCCTCCCTGTCACAGGGCTCGGGGCAAGGCAATCCGCCACAACAGACGAGGGTTTTCTCTTCATCAAAATCATCCTCGGTACCCATCTCGGGTGCCACGGTTGGCTGAACACCACCGCAAAGCTCAACGTATTCTTCCTGCATATTTACCTCCAAAAAATAAGATCACAGGGGTTACCTGTGACCTTATCATAGCATATTCGATTTTGCTTTTGGTAAATTGACGATTGACATTTTTAGCCGCCTAGCGGCTCGAGGTCGCAGGAGTAGAGCACCGCGTTTATCGCAAAAACGTCGTAGCTGCCGCGGGTGATGAAGTATTCGACAATGACGTCAAACGGCAGACTGTGCGACAGGGTGAATCCAACAGTCGCAAGGAGTGCGTGCGTTTCCTCTAGGTTGAGCTCGAGCGCGATGGCGAAGGAGAGGACGGTCCGCTTTGACGGGCGGTAGTCGCGGTCGTTCATAATCTTGTACCAGGTCTGACGGGACACACCACTCTTTTTGTAGACGTCAACGTCATTCATCCCGCGCGCATCTATGAGGCGCAGGAGGGTGAGTGCAAACCCCTCGTCAAGGTTTTCAAGCAACGCGACAAGTGACGGCGGCAACGGCGAAACAGATTCGCAGGACGCGCACATAGGCGAAGCCGACAGCTCGGCAGACGAGTCAAGGAAGCCGTCCGCGGAGTAATCATCTGCGGCCGAGTAATTATCCTCGGTATCCATTCGGCGCACGCGACGAATTTTCGGCGGCGTGGCGGAGGACGCGCGACCGTGATCCATAGAATAAAGCGGAAGGTCGGGCAGGTCGTTTGGAATATCGCGGAGGACCTCGCGCTCTCTGTCGCGGAGGATGATATACAGGTCAATGTCGTAGGAAAGAATCAGCCCGCCAAGGTCGGCATCAAGGAAGGAGTAAACGTTGCCGTTGTCGAGCGGTACGGGGAGATACGCCGCAACCGAGGTTACCCCGCGCTCACGGGTGAGTGTCAGGACGTCCTCAAAATAGGAGCGAAGAACGCGCTTGGGCAGACGGAAATACGGCGGCTCGGCGGTCGGTGCGGGAAGATAAATCAGCTTATCATCGCGACGCCACGAATCGTTCGTCACACGAAGAGAAACGTTAATAAACGTGTTCTCACTAACAAAGTACAGCGGCATTTTTCTCTCCTTTCTTTATTAATTAGATCTGGATAGGGTTAGTTATTTGAACGAATTCAGTTTGACTTCACGGTGCGGCGGCCCATACGGCGGTGGGGGTATGCGAGCGGGAATTTCGCACCGCTCTTATAAGCGCGGGCAATCTCTCGCGCCTCCCTCGCACTCTCGGTAGAGAAGATGAAATGTGCGCCGCGCGTGCCGCGAAGCTCGTCCGTCCTGTCGCCCATATAGGTGACGGCGGAGTTGAGAATCAAGGTGCGATGGCGGAATTCACGAAGCATCGGGAAGGACACGCCCTTGCGGTCGGTGAGCGAGCAGGCGGAGCAAACCTTACACCCGCCGTTATCCGACATAAAGCAGCGTTCGGTCAGCATAAGCGGCACGCGCCCGTAAACGAGGGCGGATGCGCGAAAGAAGCGTGCTTGCGGCGCGGTTAACTCGGGCGAAGGTAAACAGTTATTTACACCAAGCGCGGATAGCGTGGCACCCGTGTTAAAATTCGTGATATTGAATCGAAAATCGGCAAGAGGGATCAATCCGTGCTCGCGCACCGCGCGAAGCTGTCCAAGGTTGCCGACGAGGGCGTATTTCACGCCCCTATCCTTCGCCGCGCAAAGGAGACCGTTTACCTCATCCCACTCGGATTCCATGATCACGGGCGGCATTGCTATGCCGAAGCCGTCGCGCGTAGCCTCGCCAATTCGCCAAAGTGGGATAAAAGCGAGGTCAATAAGCCCATCAAGGTTGCCCACCTCGTTATACAGGGCGGGGTCAAGCATCAGTGCGGTGCGTCGCACCTCGGGCAAAAAGGCAAGCTCACCGTGATTTTCAAAGGCGCGGTTATGTAAACTATCATTTACAGATAGTCCGCCGTCACGGATATCGGATTTTTCAAGGGCGGCGCCACTATTGTCCGCTGACAAGTCAGGGGATGTGTCGCAATTTGCGGCATTTTCGACCGAACGGTCACCAAGAGCGACCGCCGTTTCAAGCGCGTCACAGGCGGCGCGTCGCAGGGCGTTCAGCGACGCGGGTGAGAGGTTGAGCCCCTCGTCAAGGGTCAGATCAATACCCTCGCCCGACAGCTCAAAGAAGGTGTTGCCCATCTTGCATAGGCGGGAGCGCACGTCCGCGTCGTTAAGCGGGCGGGACATGGCGGGCGCGGGTGTTTCGCCCGACACGGTTACCGAGGTTTCCGCGCCGCCCACGGACAGGCGGAGGGTCATGCTTGCAGGGGCGCCCTCTTCTATTGTCACGGAAGCTCTCACCCTAACGCGGCGGGGCGTTGAAATGTCACCGTCCGCCCCCGCGCTCTCGCCGCGGGATGCGGCGCTCGCGCGCTTATCCTCCTCGGAGCGGATGCCGAGCATACGGCGCTTGTCAAGACGACCGACGTAGTAGCCGTCGGTAAACCCGCCGCGGCTGAATGCGCGGGCGAGACGTTCCTCTTCCTCCCTAGTTGCCGCGCGCCTCTCGTCAAGGAGGCGGCGGTATATGGACGTAACGGTATAAACGTAATCGGGCGATTTCATTCGCCCCTCGATTTTCAGCGAGGCAACGCCGGAGGCAATCAGCGAGGGGATATGCCCCGCGAGCGAGAGGTCGGTCAAGGAGAGCTGATACCCCTGCTTATACGGCAGGCGACAGGGCTGGGCACACTCGCCGCGGTTGCCGCTCCTGCCCCCGACGAGCGAGGAAAACAGGCATTGTCCCGAGTGGGAAACGCAGAGCGCACCGTGGAGGAATACCTCGATCTCGGGCTTGCATTTCTCGGTGATTTTCGCGATATCGGCGCCGCTGACCTCACGGGCAAGAACAACGCGCGTGCAACCGAGCTCATGGGCAACGTCCGCACCGTCCGAATTGTGGACCGACATCTGCGTCGAGGCGTGAAGCTCCATCCCCGGTAGCACCCGACGGAGCACCGAAACAAGACCGAGATCGGCAACGATCAGGGCGTCAACGCCTATTAAGTACAGCTCGCGCGCGAGCGACACGGCGTCGCCCATCTCGCCGTCGGTCAGAAGCGTGTTTATAGTAACGTAGACGCGCACGCCGTGAAGATGGCAGTACACGACCGCCCGACGAAGCTCGTCGAGCTCAAAATTCTTCGCGAACGCGCGGGCACCAAAGCTCTTTGCACCGAGGTAAACCGCGTCCGCCCCGCCGCGCACGGCGGCGACAAGGCAATCAAAATCACCCGCAGGAGCAAGCAGCTCCGGCAGGGCATCCCTTCTTCTCATACGTCCTCCCACACTCTCACGCGACAAACCGTCGCGCGGTGCTTATTGGCGAATCAATCGCCCTTCATTCTATATAATTTTATCACACGCGACGCGGATTGTCAATTGCCTGTCATATTTGACGGAGTTTGCTTTTAGGGATGCCCCACCTTGGGCTAATCCAACCTTGGTTAATAAAGGTTTTTGCCCTCTGAAACGCTCACACAAACAACGGGCGGAGCTGTTTTCCGTCCACCGCGAGGGCGACCGCCTCCTCCATTCGCTCAAATTCGGCGACGAGCGAGTGCGGCTTCATTAGCGGGTCATCCTGTCGCATCGGGAGAAAATAGACACCGCGACGGGTGAGCATCCGACCGAGGTTACCGAGGTTTTGCGACATTGCGTCATTGCTCGCGAGGGCGATGAGCAGAGGTCGGTCGGAGCGCAGGTGCGCCTTCGCCGCCATCGTTGCGGCGGTGTCGGTGATGCCGTTTGCGAGCTTTGCAAGAGTGTTGCCCGTGCAGGGAGAGAGGATGAGCAGATCGAGCGGCTCGCGCGGACCGAGCGGCTCGGCGTCGCGGATGGTATGAATTACCGCCCTGCCCGTCAGAGCCTCGACGCGGCGGGAAAACTCCTCGGCGAGCTGAAAACGCGTGTCGGTGTAATAGACGTTCTCGCTCATTATCGGCAGGACGGTATGCCCCGCCGTGACAAGGCGGGACAGGGCGAGATACGCCCGCTCAAGCGTGCAATGAGAGCCGGTAAAGCAATAGCCAATCTTCATGCCTCACCCCCGAGCGCGCGAAGAAGTGCCGCGGCGTAGGCGCGCCCCGCGGACCAAGGAAGATAGCGGTTGGGCAGGGATGGCAAGGGGCGAAGTCCCTGCGGTGTGCCACCGTCCGCGGTGTTGAAATTGCCGCCGCCCGCAAGCTCGTATATCGGCATTTCCCGTGACGCGTGAGAGCAGTCAAAGAGGGGCGCGGGCGCAGTATTGACCAGCAGATCACAAACGGGCAAGCAGTCACCGGCGCGGACGAGCACGGCCGTCACGCCCGAGGCGCCAAGGCAATCAACAACCGCGCCGCGGGTGGAATAAACCGTCACCTCATAGCCAAGGGGCAAAAGCAAGCGAATGAGGGCGCGCCCAATGCGCCCGTAGCCAACGATGCCTACGGAAATTTCGTTCGGTGCCCGCTCAAAATCCGATAGCATGATCCCGAGTGTTGCAATGGCGGTGAGGCGGGCATTCTCGGTGAGAAACTCCTCGTCAAGGGCGGCGTCAACTACCTCCGCTCCCGCGCCGCGCAAAGCATCCGCGAGCCACCCGGGTAGCATATATCCGAGGTAGACCTCACCCTCCTCCGCCTCGCTTGCGAGCGAATCGAGCGTTTTGTCGCATCCCGCGACCGTCACGCCGTCGCGCGTGGTCGGAATGGGAAGAATTGTTAACATTTTGTAGCCGTCGAGAATGGGCGAGGATGCGACGATTTCTCGACACGCCCCCGCCCTTTTCCCATTTTCGTAAGTAATAATGGTCATTATTTACTCCTAGGGTCGGTTTTACCCGAGGGAGTATGCTTCGCCCCGCTCGGGCACAGGGCATAATACGCCCTACGTTATTATATGCACACTCGCGCATCCTTGTGCGGGATTGCCCATTTTCACCCCTGCAAGTCCGACCCTGTGTCGCAAAACGGGCATTTTGCCAAAAAGATTGCCCCAAATTGACGATGGGGAGCAATGCCCGAGAAAGGGAAAACCCCGAGCTATTCCTCGGGGAATCTGACAACGCCCTTTAATTTACATCCGATAGATGAGATTACCGCGCGTCCCGTGCGGATAATGCTCGCCGCGCCGACCGCCGCAAGTGCACCGACGGTCATGATAAGGGCGGGATTCTTCTTTCTTTTCTCGCTTTTCATAAACATATTTCGTTCTCCTTTTGTTAAGACACGCGTGTCAAAACGGCAACCTGCTTTCTGCCTAATGCAACCAAATTCGACCCCGCGAGCCACCGATAGTTTTCCACCGTCAAAATAAATTATGTGTATCGGTTGACATTCGCGCGCGATTTGTTGTAAAATAATTAAAAAGACTTTTAAATATAGGAGACCTACAATGTTCAGATGTGCAGAATGTGGCCACATTGGCAATTATACGGGACCCGTATGCGAGGGGTGTCATCGCCCCATCGTCCTAGGTGACGTTCAACTCGAGCAGATTCGCATGAGAGCCGAAGAGGCGAATGCGGACCGCAATTACGAGCTCGCGGCGGAGTGCCTTCACATCCTTGCAGACCAGGGGGACGTAAAGGCGCAGAGAGAATACGCCACCCTTCTTGAGCACGGCGAGGGGGTCGAGCGCGACCTTGACGCCGCGATGAAATATTTCTGCCTTGCCGCCGAAAGATACGACGGCTACGCCGCGTTCCGATACGCCCGACTTGCCGAGCGGCACAGCGAGCGCACGGCGGATTTCTGGCTCCGTTTTTCTGCGGTGCTCGGCTGTATCGAGGCGTTTCCCTACCTTGCGGACAAGCTCGCGCGAGAGGGTGACGACGAGAACGCGAACTACTATTACGCCCTTGCGGCAGCCTGCGACCATACCGACAGCATCGTCACGATGGCAAAGAGATATTACGAGGGGATCGGCTGTGAGAAAAACGACGCCTATGCGAAGTGGTATCTCGACCGCCTGGCAATCCCGCCGATCCACGCGATAAAGCTCGCGTACAGGCTCCGCTCGGCCCGCGCGGAGAACCCCGGTGAGCCGAAGATCAAGGATTACGACAAGCTACTCCGCCGTCTTGCAACCAAGGCGCACGATTGCGGCTTCTTTACGGCGTATCATTACCTTTGCTCGCTTCTCTCCGACCGCCTCGATATGCAGGCGCGGATGATCCTCGGTATGCTTTACGCCGAGGGTGTCGGCTGTGAGAAGAACCCGAAGCAGGCGATCCTCCTTCTATCGAGTGCGGCATCGCACGGTAACAAGGAGGCGGCAAAGCAGCTCGGTGACATTTACCTCACGGGCAGTATCGTCGAGGTGAACGTTGAGCTCGCGCTCGAGAACTACCGCCTTGCCGCCAATCTCGGCATGACGAACGCATACGAGAGCATGGGCGACGTTTACCGCGAGGGCAGACTCGTGCCGAAGGACATCACCCGCGCGGTTGAGATGTACGATCTTGCCGCCGCGGAGGGCTACGAGAGTGCACGCGCGAAGGCGACCGAGATAAGAGAAACGAGAGAGCGGATGCACCGCGCGGCGATCGCCGCCGACGGTGTCGATAACACCGAGGCCTTCAGATGCTACGCCATTTCGGCAGAGATGGGCTACGTTCCCGCATACAAGGGGCTTGCCCGCTGCTTTGAGCTCGGGCTCGGTACCAAGCGGGACAGAAGAAAGGCGCACGGCTGGTACATGGCGGCGGTGGAGAACGGGGATCGTAGTGCGATCTACCCCCTCGCGCTCTGCTACTCGCGCGGCATCGGCGTCGCGTTTGATTTCAAGACGGCGGTCGAGCTTCTCAAGATGGCGAAGCGCATGGGCTCGCCCGAGGCGGATGCCGAGCTACGCACCCTTTACGAGCGCAAAAAGAAGCACATGGCGCGCGCCGCGTACGCGATGGGCATGGAGCTCATCCACATGAGAAAGTTTGCCGAGGCGGAGCGCGTGCTCATCGCCTGCTTAAAGGCGGGTCACGCGAAGGGTATTTACACCCTCGGCTGTATCAACGAGTTCGGCCTTGGCGTTCCGACCAACCGTGAGCGGGCGTTCAAGCTCTACGAGTGCTCGTTTGACCTTGGCTTCCGCGACCCGCGCGCGGTTTACAAGCTCATTATCCTCCGCATGGCGAGGAATTACAAGTAATGACAACTTTTGTTGACAATTTACACAAGGCGGAAAGCGTGCCCGAGTGGGATGCGGAGCCGCTGACAGAGGCAAAAATCAGACACGTCACCGGACTTAGCGAGGCTTTGCCCGACGGTTTTCGCATTCTCTGCCATGATACGATCGGCTCGACCAACACCGAGGCAAAGGGGATGGCGGGGGACGGTATCCCCACCCTTATCGTCGCGGAGGAGCAGACGGGTGGCAGAGGCCGCCTAAGCAAATCCTTCGCCTGTCCGCGCGGTGCGGGCGTGTATATGAGCCTGCTAATTTACCCGCAGGCGGGGGCGTGCGATGCTTTGCGCCTGACGGCGCTTGCCGCGGTTGTAACGAGGCGGGTCATCCTGCGCCTTACGGGCCTTGACACAGGCATCAAGTGGGTCAACGACCTCTACCACGGGGAGAGGAAGCTTGCCGGTATATTGACCGAGGGGCGCCTCAGCCCCACGGGCGAGCTCGAATACGCCGTTATCGGCATTGGAATCAACCTGCACGAGGCCGACCTTGGCGAGGTTAACAGAATTGCCACGAGTACCGACGCCGAGGGGGGCAGACCAACCACCCGCGCCGAGGTTATCGCGGGCATCACCACAGAGATCTTCGCCGAGCTTGAACACCTTTGCTCCCCGCAAATTGCCGAGGAATATATCGCACACTCCATCATCGGTGGCAGGCGGATAACTATAATCCGCGGCGATACGGTAACAGAGGCAACCGCCGTTCGAGTGGAGAGTGACCTCTCGTTGCTCGTCCGTTATGACGACGGCACAGAGGAGCGCCTGTCAAGCGGTGACGTCAGTCTTAAAATCAACCAAATATAAACAATTATTTACATTACGAGGTAAAGAAAAATGCCGTTTGGAATTACCGATTATCACAAAAAACTCGACACGGGTCGGGTGGGAGCCCAAAAAGAGCACGCATATTTCATCCCCCACGCCTGTGAGGGTGACGCGCTCAATCTCGCCCGTGAATACAGCGAGAGGCTGACCCTTCTTACCGGTGATTGGGACTTTCATTTCTACCCGAGCGTGACCGACCTGCCACCCTCGATTGGCGAGGTTTATTTCACCGAGACCATCCCCGTGCCGATGAATTGGCAGTATATGCTCGGCCGCGGGTATGACACGCCGCATTATACGAACGTCAACTATCCCTTCCCCATCGACCCGCCGAACGTTCCCGAGAAGAACCCCTGCGGCGTTTACCACCGCAAATTCACGGTAGAGAAGAACGGAATGGAGCTGCTTCTCAATTTTGAAGGCGTTGACTCCTGCTTATACCTCTTCATCAACGGCAAATTTATCGGGTATAGCCAGGTCAGTCACATGACCTCCGAGTTTAATATCACCGAGCACGTCACGGAGGGTGAGAACGATATCACCGTCCTCGTGCTCAAATGGTGCGACGGCTCCTACCTCGAGGACCAGGACATGTACCGCGCCTCGGGTATTTTCCGCGACGTATATATTCTCCGCCGCCCGATGGCAAGGGTCAGCGACGTCTTCCTGCACCCCACACTCACGGGCAGGTCGGGTACCCTCTCGGTCGACATTGACGTTACCGCGCCCATCGACCTTACCCTCCGCCTTCTGAACAAGTACGGCGAGGAGATCGAGAAAAGATACGTGCACGTCGAGAATAGCACCACCGTCACCTTCGAGCGCATCAAGTCGGTGCACGCGTGGAGCGACGAGAACCCCTACCTCTACAACCTCGTCATCGACGCGGAGGAGGAGACGATCGCGCAAAAGGTCGGCTTCAAGTCCATAAGGATAGTAGGCAAGACCGTCCTCATCAACGGCAAGAAGGTGAAGGCAAAGGGCGTCAACCGCCACGATTCGCACCCCCTGCTCGGTCACGCGACCCCGTACGAGCACATGGAGCGCGACGTAAAGATAATGAAGGCAAACAATATCAACACCGTCCGCACCAGCCATTACCCGAACGATCCCCGCTTCCTCGAGCTGTGCGACAGGTACGGCCTGTACGTCGTTGACGAGGCGGACCTCGAGTGTCACGGAATGGGTGTCGGCTCCGAGAGCCCGCTGACCGCGTCGCCCGAGTGGACCGAGTCCTATCTCCTTCGTGCGCGCCTCATGCTCGAGCGCGACAAAAACCACCCGTCGATCATCATGTGGTCGGTCGGCAACGAGTCGGGCGCGGGAATGAACCACGCCGCAATGGCCGACTACTACCGCAGGCGCGACCCATCCCGCCTTGTGCACGCGGAGGACGAATCCCGCAACGCGCAATGGCTCGACGACGAGGCGGCAGGCATCCTCGGCGAGGGGTGGGGCAAAAACAGCATCAAGAATGCGAAGCCCGACAGCTTCGAGAGATACCGCGCGACCTACGATATCGAGTCGAGAATGTACCCCGACCCCGCGATGCTCGACTACTATATTTCCGACAGGACGGACAAGCCCTTCTTCATGTGTGAATACTCGCACGCGATGGGCAATGGCCCCGGCGACCTTCGCCACTACTGGGACTACATTTACGCAAACGATTGCGTTTTCGGCGGATGCGTTTGGGAATTTACCGACCATTCCGCGGCGATCGGTGATATCTACACCGACCCGAAATACACCTACGGCGGCTATTTTGGCAACACACCGCACGATGGCAATTTCTGTGTTGACGGACTCGTTTACCCCGATCGCACGCCGCACGTCGGCCTTCGCGAGCTGAAGGAGGCTTTGAAGCCCTATCGCGTCGACTACAACCGCCTTTGCGACAGGCTGACCGTCACCTCGCTCCGCCATTTCGAGAACCTTCGCGACGTTGATTTCTTCTACACGGTCGAGGTAAACGGCAGGATCGTGAAAACGGGCAGGCTTCATTTCAACCTCGCACCCGAGCGCTCGCAGAGCGTTAGCCTCGGTTTATACAAGATTCCCGAGGGCCTCGTGACGCTGAACGTCATCGGCAAGTACGGCTTCGACACGCCCTACGCGGCGGCGGGCGACGAGATCGGACGGACGCAGTTCATCCTCTCCGATACAATGGAGCCCGCGTTCGATTACGGAAAATATGAGATCACGGACGGCGAGGACATCCTCGTCCGCGCCGGCAATACTACGGTCAGAGTGAGCCGCGAGAGCGGCCTTGTCACCTCGATAAACGAGGGTGGACGGGAGATGCTCCTTCGCCCGATCGAGCCGACGTTATGGCGCGCACCGACCGACAATGACCGCAACGTGCGCCGCGAATGGGAGGCGGCGGGCCTTGATAAGATGACCACAATCCTCCGCGAAATTTCGGTTAAGGAGAGCGAGGTCGGCGCCTGTATCACCGCGACGCTCGATATGACGGCGGGCGGCGAGCACCTTGGCGAGCTTGACCTCGGTTACCATATTGCCGAGGGCGCGGGCGTAGTTGTAACCGCGCACGCCGAGCTTTGTGAGCGCGTTGAATTTTTGCCGCGATTTGGCTTCCGCACCGAGCTGGCAAAGGAATATGAATGGCTCGAATACTTTGGCTACGGACCGTATGAGGCGTACGAGGACAAGCGCCTTGCAAGCTACGTCACACGCCACAAGACCACCGTAACCGACAATTACGAGCCGTACATCAAGCCGCAGGAAAACGGCGCACACTGCGGATGCAAGTGGGCAATGCTGAAAAACGCGGGCGGTATCGGACTGTATATTAGCTCGGTTTACGATGGCGATTTCTCGCTATCCGCATCCCACCTCTCGCCCGAGCAGCTGACGAGCACGGATTACAATTGGCAGCTTGTTCCCGAGGAGAACGTCACCCTGATTATCGATTACCGCAACTCGGCGGTCGGCTCGAACTCCTGCGGTCCCCGCCTTGCGAAGGATATGCAGATCGACGAGAAGGAAATCTCGTTCAGCTTCAGGCTGAAGCCCATCTCCTTCAGCGGATTCGACCCGTTTGCGGAGTATTAACGGGTAATATCCCCCACTTTCCCAAGAGAATGTACGGCGAATTGGCACACAATCCCCATTAAACAAACGGTTTTGCGAATAATTCGCACCGCTTATCCCCACTTTTTCGGGTTTTTGCATTAACGCACGAACCATAGCACCCACAAGGTTAATGCAAGCAAACAAATAACCCCCGCCCCGTGGCATCAGATTAATCGTCACGGGGTGTCTTTTTGGGTATCACACCCCACAACAACCGCCAAAACTGCACAAACGGCTAACTCGCCCCCACCAATGGCGGAATATTCGTGCGGTATTTTACCAATATTCCCCACCGACCCGCCAATTTCGGCAAAAAGCTCCCAATCAGCATTGCGTTTACATCCGCTCTTTTCCAAACAGAGTGATAACCCTCGCCCGTCTCGCACATTTCACCCCGTCGAGCCGGGTAAGCACAAAAAAGACCGACACAAGTCGGTCTTTTTTGTTTATGTAAATAATTATTTACTAATCCGCCCACCATTATCTGCACGAAAATACAGTAAAATTTAACACGGGGTGGCATTTATGCGATTTTCGCGCAGGGATATGGCCTTCTATGCGAGTGCGGATGCGAGCGCGGTCCTTGAGATGTGCACCCTTATTTCCGCGTTACCTTTACCACGGCGACGGTCGTATCATCGGTGGATGCGGTATGCCTTGTCGCCTCCTTCAAGATCAGGTCGGCATATTCGGTCAGGCTGACGACGGGCTCCTTTGAGAGAAATTCGTATATCCACGGGGTGTCATCCCCGCCGACCGCGCCGTCGGAGGTCATCACGACGATGTCGCCGTCCTCGAGCTCCACCTTGATTTTCTCGCACTCCGCGCTTTTCAAAACACCGAGGGGTGAGGTGCGCGACTTTATGCGGAATATCGACGTGCCGCGCTTGATATACGAGGCGCACGCCCCACTTTTGAGAAAATATCCCTCGCCCGTGTAGAGGTCAAAGGTCAGCGCGTCAACCGTGGCGGCAAACTCCTCACCCCTTTTGCGGATGATATGATTTGCCAGGCGCAGGGCGGTGTGCCCAAGCGGCGCGGAGGACACGAAATCCGTAACGAAGCGGGATGCCCGCTCGGCATCCGTGCCACTACCCACGCCGTCGGAAATGACCGCGCAGAAAACTCCTCCGTCGGTTTCAAACAGGCGCACCGTGTCACCCGACACCGTTTCCCCGTCACGCGCCCTGCCCGTGAAGGCGGCGCTCGCGGCGTATGCCTTTCTCGCCGAAACCTCCATCAGCGCCATTCGCCCGCGTCGGTAAAACTCAGGCGTGCCGAGCTTGCGAGAGGACAGGCGCTCAAGCTCGTTTTTCAATTCGGGCGAGGTTATGCGCTTGCCCGACTCGTCCTCCGCCGCGATGATGAAATGCGGCACCCGCGTCCCAAAGACCTTGCCCGAGCCGAGGGTCAGTCCCGCCGCCTCAAGGGCGGTCGGGATGGATAGTGACAGCTCGTCATTCGGTGCCTTCTCGCGCTCGTCGGCAAGGCGCGCCTCGGAGATCAGCTTTGCAAGCAGCTCAAGATACTCGGCGTAGCCGCTCTCGCGGCGCATTTTGAAATTATCAGCACGAAGGATGGACGCGGCGCGATTGACCGTGTCGGCAATCCCCTCCGCATACGGGGCGAGCGACGGATAGTCAACGAAGTCCTCGGTGCCCACGCGCTCGTTCTTCATCACGCGGTCGGTTATCCGCTCGCAAAGGGCGTCGGGCAGCTCGGGCCTGTCCACAGCGGCGTATGGGTCGCGCTCGTTAAGATACCGCGTCGCAACCTCGTAAACGAGGGAGCGGACCTCGCCCTCGCGCGGCGGGTCGGGCAGGTCGGTGTGACGCGCCACAACCGCGGACAGGGCGGACAGCGATACCCCGAGCGCGTCAAGCGCACCCGTGTACTTGCTCTTATAGGACAGGGCGACCGTGCCGATCATATCGTTTATCTCCCGCTCGGCGGAGGCGCCCTCCTCCTCGGTTTTCTCGGGCGAGAGGTGTTTCACGATCGGGGTGGCGATCAACGCCGCGATCATATATTCGGGCAGGGTGGAAAGCAGACCCGTAAGGCCCCCGGCATAGGCGGAAAACGCCGCAAGCACGACCCCGCCGCCTACGAGCGCGTACACGGTTCCGATGCGAAACAGCATCCCCGCGGCAATGCCCACGAGAGCAAACGCGGCGGAATACGCGCTGGATAGCGGCAACGCCATCGCAAACCCGACCGCAAGCGCACGCATCGCACCGAGCCTGCGCGCCGTGACGAGGGTGGCAAGCGCCGCGAGAACGTATCCCGGCGAGATGCCGATGAAGGAATACTCGCGCAATGAGAATGAAATCACGAAAAGTGAAATCAGCGCGGAGCACTGATAAAATATGAGGTTGTACCGTTCGCCGTCCCGCCTGCCAGAGAGCGAAAGCACCCGCGCGTCACCGAGAAACAGCTCGCGCACCGACGGCCCGTCGAGCACACCCGACGCACCGAAAACCGCAACAGGCGGCAGAAGGATCATCGACGCGCCAAAGGCAACCGTGGTCAGTGAAAAACCCGACAGCAGGACCTCGTACACCGCGGCAACGAAGCCGCCGATAAGCGCCGAGGACATACGAAGAAGCAGCCCCTCGGAGAAGGTGCGCTTTTCCCCATCGGAGGTGCCAGAGATTATCACGCGCAGGAAAACGACGATGACCGATATCATCGCGTAGACGACCCCGCTCTTGCCGAGGGTCAGCCCGCCGAGCACCGCACCGAGCGTCGCCACCCATACCCGTCGCGGCAGAAGCGCGACGAGCGCAATACCGAGCGGGTGCGCGCCAAAGACGACGTGCGTCCGCGAGAGAAGAAACGCGACCGCAAGCATAACGAGGTCGTATATTGGCTCCTCCCTTTTCTTCATTCTTATATCAAACGCGGAGCGCAGGCGTGCGCCGATTCCCCGTTTTTCCTTTTCCGCGTGCGCGGTGGTGGATTTGTCCATTCTCCCTCCAAAGTGGCTTTTTGCCGTTTTTATTTCGATTATACTCCCCACCGTGTGCAAAGTGTGTCGCATTTCCCCGTCGCGCCCTGTCGAAATGTAAATTATAATTGTCATTTTGCGCGGTTTGAGAAAATATGTGCCACCCCGTGTCAAATTATCGGCACCCATGCGATAGATTGGCGGCATATTCCCGCGCTGCGGTGTCAATACTTTCGGGACGGTTTTGCGGGGGGCGAGAGGCTACGGGCGAGTCGGCATTAATATATTGACATTTCTGCCCGAGTTGTGTATAATTATTACGTATGCGCACCCGCCTGGTTACCGCCGATGCACAGGGGCGCGCAAAACGCGGTCATAGCACCGCGAGAAAGGAGCCGACAATGCAGATAATCAAATACCCGAGTGATGCCCCCGTCCTCGACTTGCTTATGCACGGGGACAACAATCCGCCGTCGCTTGCCATCGCGCTCGGCTTCTTTGACGGGGTGCATATCGGTCACCGCCACCTTATCGACGGGATGCTCTCCGTCGCGCGTGTGCGCGGTCTCAAAACCGCCATCTTTACCTTTGAATCGGAGGGTGAGGGGCTAAAACGAGGTGTCACCCGCCTCTACCCGACCGACGAGCGGATCGGTATCCTTGCCTCCTTCGGCGTTGACTATCTTATCGTCACCGACTTTTCCGCCGTTGCGGACGTTAGCGCGGAGGATTTCGTGCGCGAGCATCTCGTTACAAGGCTCGGCTGTCGGTTAGCGGCGGCGGGCTTTAACTTCCGCTTCGGCGCGAGGGCACAGGGCAATGCCGAAATGCTGACCGCCCTTATGATCGAGTGCGGCGGCGAGGCACTCATCCTGCCCGAGGAGAGATCGCACGGCGTGACCGTTTCAACCACGGCGATTCGCGCCGCCCTCGCAGACGGCGATTGCCAAACGGCGGCAGAAATGCTCGGCGAGCCGTACCACGTCAGCGCAACGGTCGTGCACGGGCGCGGCGACGGCAGGCGATTTGGCTTCCCGACGATAAATACCGCCCGCGATTCGGGCGTTCCGCTACCGCGCGGAGTGTATGCGACCGCCGTCAAAATCGGCGAGAAATTTTACACGGGTGTCACCAACCTCGGTGTTTGCCCGACCTTCGCCGAGCGTGAGGAGCACTTTGAAACCATGCTTCTCGACTTTTCGGAGCAGGTGTACGGTGTGACCGTAAAAATCTACTTTTTGGAATATTTACGCGGTGAGGAGGTCTTCCCCTCCCCCGTTGAATTAAAAACACAGATCGACCGCGACGCAGAGCGCGCAAGAGCGATCGCAAGGAGTGCAAAATGGCAGGCAATTGGACGAAATTAACCGTCGTGGGACATACCCGCGACCTTGACACGATAACCTCGGTAATGTCGATGCTCGATAACGGGCTGATGATTGAGGACTATTCCGACTTCACCCTCAACGGGATGTACGGCGACCTCGTTGACGATTCCATCCTCAACGCGGATAAGAACACCGTAAAGGTGTCGCTCTTCGTCCCCGAGGAGAAAAATCTCGGCGAATATCGCTCGTATATCACCGAGCGGCTTGCCGCCCTCGGCGTTTCGGCGACCATCGAGTGCGAGGGAATGAACGAGGAGGACTGGTCGGAGAGCTGGAAGCAGTATTACAAGCCCATCCCTCTCGGCAAGGTCACTATCGTTCCCGCCTGGGAGGAGTACGAGGCAAAGGACGGCGAGGTAGTCATCAAGATGGACCCCGGAATGGCATTCGGCACGGGTACGCACGAGACCACCCGCCTCGTCATGCGGATAATGCAGGACGAGATCAAGGGCGGCGAGCGCGTGCTCGACGTCGGTACGGGCTCGGGTATTCTCTCAATCTGCGCGTCGAAGCTCGGCGCCGCAACCTGTAACGCATACGACATCGATCCCGTCGCGGTTAAGGTGGCGAAGGAAAATGCAGAGCGCGACGGATGCACCAATATCACCGTCGGCGTGTCCGACCTGCTCCGCGGGGTTGACCTCACGGGCGGCAAGTACGATTTCTGCGTGGCTAATATCGTCGCGGACATCATCATCCGAATGATGCCCGACATCGGCGCCTACCTGAAGGACGGCGCGCCCCTCATCCTCTCGGGCATTATCTCCGAGCGCGCGGACGACGTCCGCGCATCCGTTGCGGCAAACGGCTTCACCGTCGTGCGCGAGGAGCGCGAGAACGATTGGCTCGCCCTGATGGTGAGAAAATAAGCGTCCCCTAGCAGCGTATGAGGTGTTTTGAATAAAAATTAAGGAGGCATCCAAATGGACGAGATATTTACCGAAATTAAAGAAGATATACCAAAAATCAAGCGCAATTATTTTGGCAATGGCTCATTGCCAAAGGAAATCGTCACAAAAGTAACCAAAAGTTTGGATGATAGATTTGGAAATGCCAGCCGCTCTTGCGGATTACGAATTCGTTGCCACTTAGAAAAGCTTATGAGCACTTTTTGGGCTACCAAAAACGTCGAATCCACCCCCGAGCAAAGCAAATTGGCAGAAAAAATGAACAGGGAAAGATTATCCCCTTTCTTATCAAATCTCACCATCTCTGACCTCAACAATATACGCATAACCTGTAACAACGCAATACACCTAGACGCAGGAACTCAACTTCCTAAAATCATCTTGTCTGATGTGGACCTAGAAGAAATATTGCCTCGACTAGAAAAATGCTTAATTTCAATACAGAGTTACATAAGCAAAGATGCGCCGGCTCTTCCCGAAAAAGAAGCCCCCACTGCCGCAACTGCGCCCTCACCTCGTCCATCCGCACCAAAATATAGCGCAAAAGCTACCATTGGCAGCGCCGAAGCAGCCGCGCTAACCTTCTTTGAAATACTCGAAAAAGAGATTACCAACAATAACAGCGGATTCACCATAGATTCCACAACAAAAACCTCGGCTAGTGTAAACAAAGCCACGAGCAAGGTATGGCTCGCCTTGGATTTCCTCGTAAAAAACGGAATATTCCGTGTAGCGATTTACATCCCTAACGATTCCAAGACCCGCTATTACGACAGGCTGATTGCCAAGAAAGATGAAATAGAGTCGGCACTCGGATTCAATCCCGAATGGCTTGACAAGGGTGCAAAAAGCGACAACACTCGCTGGATAAAAACCGAGATGTCATTTATCCCCCATTCCGACTCCGATTACAAGCGTCTGGCAAAAGAGGCCTTGCCGATAATAGCAAAATACGTCAAGGTGTTCTCGCTTTATTTGCCCGAAGCCTTTCGATAAGCGTACTTAATTTTGCGGTGTAGGTTAGCTTACCATCGACACCTCATCCACCGCGCAGTTGCTACGCAACATTGCGGTCCCACTTCCCCCCCGGGGAAGGCTTTAGTTTGGCTCGCCGCTGACGAGAGGCACACTCCCACGAAGCAAGAAAGGAATCAAACCATGCCAAGATTTTTCGTATCCCCCGAGGCTATCGCCGACGGAGAGATCATCATAGCGGGTGATGACGCCCGACACATTGCGCGCTCGCTGCGGATGGCGGTGGGTGACGGCGTGACCGTCTGCGACGGGAGCGGTGCCGAGTATCATTGCACCCTCGCGCGTATTCGCGACGAGGAGTGCGTTGCCGAGGTGCGGGAGATAACCCCCAGCCGCGCCGAGCCGCCGGCGAAGATTACGCTATATATGGCTTACCCGAAGGGCGACAAGCTTGAAACCGTCGTGCAAAAGTCGGTCGAGCTCGGTGCCACGAGGATAGTGCCCTTCGAATCCGAGCGTTGCATCAAGCGACCCGCCCCCGAGAAGGCGGAGAAGCAGACCGCCCGCCTTTCGCGCATCGCGGAGGAGGCGGCAAAGCAATGCGGCAGGGCGATCCTGCCGACCGTCGAGCGCCCTATAACCCTCGCGACACTGCTCACCCTCATTCCCTCTCACTCGCTCGTCCTCTTCTGCTACGAAAGAGAGGAGGCGCACACAATCCGCCACGCGCTCGAATCGCTTGACGGCATACCCGCCGATATCGCGGTCATCGTCGGTGCGGAGGGCGGCTTCTCCGAAAGGGAGGCAGAGGCCATCGCCGCTGCGGGTGCAGCCTGCGTCACGCTCGGCCCGCGGATCCTGCGTTGCGAGACCGCGCCCGACTACGCGCTTTCGATAATTTCCTGCTTTTTTGAAATGTGATAGGTCAACTTTTACCCCCGTGTAACCGATTTTGAATAGAAAAAGGCGCAAAATGTTATTTTTAACAAACAATTTGTGTCTTTTTTGTATATTTCGCAATATTTTTTCAAAAAACTATTGAAATTTAGCCAAAAATAAGTTACAATATAGTACAGTATAAACAAAACGCGTTGTTCACCGTAGCAAAATGTGGTGAAATCGACGCCCCCCGAGGTAATCCCGACATCACGACCTAGCAAACCGAGCCGCATTTTTTCGTGGTTTGGTTTCTTTTCTGCCTAGGGACTGCCGTGAGAAACGGACCGTGGCTCCGTACCGCGCATAGCGCCCCCCCAAGCCAACAAAAGAAAGGAACATTGTATGTCAAACCGCTTATTCCAGACCGTTATCCATCAGATGAAGGAGGTCGTCGGACGCACGATTGGCGTCATCGATGAAAACGGCATCGTCGTTGCTTGCTCCGAGCTTGGCAAGATCGGCGAATCCAAGCAGCGTATCAGAGAGGAGCTTGCCTTCTCGCACGAGAGCGCGATCATCGACGGTTACACCTATCGCTTCCTCAGCACCGCGGCGAAGAACGATTGCATCGTATTCGTTGAGGGCACCGACAAGGATTCCGACAGAACCGCACAGATGCTTGCCGTCTCTCTCGGCTCGATCAAGAGCCTCTACGACGAGAAGTATGACAAGGGCTCGTTCATCAAGAACATCATCCTTGACAACATTCTCCCGAACGACATTTACATCAAATCCAACGAGCTTCACTTCAATAACGATGAGAGCCGCGCGGTAATCGTCGTTAAATTCCAGGGTGTGACCGAGCTCCCCCCCTACGAGATCATTCAGAACATCGTCACCGACAAGAACAAGGATTACGTCATCAACATCAGCGAGCAGGATATCGTAATCGTCAAGGAGGTTGCTGAGGGCACCACCTCCGAGCAGCTTGAGAAGGATGCAATGGCTATCCTCCGCACCGCGAGCACCGAGTACGCGGCTAAGCTCCTTATCGGTATCTCCTCGGTCGTCGGCAAGCTCAAGGACCTTGCAAAGGCTTACAAGGAGGCGCGCATCGCCCTCGAGGTCGGCAAGGTGTTCGACATCGAGCGCCCCGTAATGTCCTACGAGAATCTCGGCATCGGCCGTCTTATCTATCAGCTTCCCACCACCCTTTGCGAGATCTTCCTTCAGGAGGTGTTCAAGAAGGGATCGCTCGAGTCGCTCGACCGCGAGACCCTCATGACCGTTCAGGCGTTCTTCGAGAATAACCTCAACGTCTCCGAGACCTCGAGAAAGCTCTTCGTACATAGAAACACCCTCGTTTACCGTCTTGAGAAGATTCGCAAGCTCACCGGCCTCGACCTTCGTGAGTTTGACCACGCGGTTACCTTCAAGGTTGCCCTGATGGTTAAGAAGTACCTCACCTCCAAGCCCACCAAGTTCTAAAACACGGTACGGCAGAATATACATAGCCCTGCGAGCGATCGCAGGGTTGTTATATGAAAAGGTAAAATTATGACGACAGAAAACAAGCGCACACAAGACCAGACGCGCCTGTGGATATTCATCGCAGGCATTGTGCTCATCGTCACGATCGCCATCGGAGCGGCGCTGCTGTTCGGACGGCAGGAAACTCCGCCGAAGGCGGAGCTGGACGAGATCATTGAGTCGACCGACGTCTCGGATGCAAAGACAGTCACCGAGGCGCTTGGAAGATACGGCCTCGTTTTCAACAAGCGACAGGTCCGTGACGTCGAGTTGGTTTATTCATATTATTATTATAAGGAGACACCCCCCGCGGGCGAGCTCGCTTATAACGTCGCCACCCTCTTTATCGAGCATTTCTACGATGAGATCGACCTTAGCGACAAGGATGCGGTAACCACCGCCCTTCTGAAATGCTACACCGCGTCGGTCGGCGACCCCTACTCCTACTACTACACCCCCGAGGAATACGAGCAGTATCTCGGCGAGCTCGAGGGCGACACCACCAAGGTTGGTATCGGTGTTATCGTGACCGCAAACTACGAGCAGGTCAGCCTCCGCGTGTCGACGGTGCTCCCCGGCTCTGCCGCCGAGGCGGCGGGCGTCAAGAAGGGTGACTACGTCATCGCGGTTGACGGATCGCGCATCGAGGACGTCGGCATCGACGGCCTTATGGACCTTATCGCGGGCGAGATCGGCTCGACGGTTGAGGTTACCGTGCTTCGCGGCGAGGATGAGATCGTCCTCACGGCAGTGCGGACGCAGATTTCCGACGTATCGGTCATCTACGAGATGATGGATAACAAGATCGCCTATATTCAGGTATTGCAGTTCAAGGCAAACACCCCCGAGAAATTCAAGGCGGCGGTTGACACCGCGCTCGCCGCGGGTGCAGAGGGCATCGTCTTTGATATGCGCGGCAATCCCGGCGGACTTCTCGACGCGGTTGTCGAAATGATAGACTACGTTGCGCCCGACGGAGTGCGCATCGCCTCCTTCACCATGGGCAAATCGAGCCCCACCGTATATACGGCGAACGACGGGCACTCGGTCGACCTGCCCATCACCGTGCTTTGCAACGGCGGCACCGCCTCGGCAGGTGAGCTGTTCACCGCGGCACTGCGTGATTACGGTAAGGACGGCGTGCTCGACGTTTCTATCGTCGGCGAGACCACCTACAAAAAGGGTGTTATGCAGACCTCCTACGAGCTCTCGGGCGGCTACGCCCTGAAGCTGACCGTCGCATTCTATAACCCCCCGTGTGACATCAACTACGACGGTGTCGGCGTTGTGCCAAACCACCCCGTAACGAACGAAGGTGAGGCGGATGACCAGCTCGCCGCGGCAATCGCCGAAATCGAAAGGATGATCACCGAAAACGGCGGCGGTCTTTAACCCACCGACGGTAAATGTAAAGCATAGTTTACAAGCCGAACAGGCAAAATATATCACAAACACGCGTTTAACGCGACACGCCCCCGCACATACGGTGTTCACGGGGTGAAACGGCGGCGGCCAAACGCAATTACAAGAAACGGAGATACAGGACCAATGGAAAAGAAGAAATATACCCCCGCGGGCTACAAGGCGCTCCTTGACGAGCTTTACTACCTTGAGAACGTAAGAAAAGAAGAGAACAAGAAGGAGATCTCCACCGCGCGTGCGTTCGGTGACCTCTCCGAGAACAGCGAATACGATGCCGCAAAGCAGGAGCAGGCGATCATCGCCGCAAGAATCGTTGAGCTTAAGGACCTCATCAACAACGCAGAGGTTATCGACGAGTCCGAAATCGACGAGTCCCGCGTAAGCATCGGCTCCATCGTCGTGCTCTACAACGTTGAGCGCGGCAGAGAGTTCACCTACCACATCGTCGGCTCCTTCGAGTCCGACCCCGCAAACGGCAAGATCTCCGACTCCTCTCCCATCGGTGCGGCGCTTATCGGTGCGCGCGCTGGCGAGACCGTGACCGTCGAGGGTGTGAGAGTACAGCACCTCGAGATCAAGAGCGTGTCGAGAGCGAAGGAAGCCTAATCAAGTTAGGAGTTTAAAATGGACAACCAAATCAATTCAACCAACGAGCTCGCCGTAAGGCGTGAGAAGCTCGCTAACCTTAAGGCGGCAGGAAACGATCCCTTCACCATCACCAAGTACGACGTGACCCACACCGCACCCGCGGCAATCGCCGAGTTCACCGAGCGCGAGGCAAGCCTCGCAGAGGGCGAGACCATCACCGTCCGCGTTGCGGGCAGAATGGTCGGCAAGAGAGTGATGGGCAAGGCGTCCTTCGCCCACCTTCTCGACGGCGAGGGCAAGATCCAGCTCTACGTCAGCCGCGACGGCGTCGGCGAGGAGGTTTACGCAGGCTTCAAGAAGTGGGACGTCGGTGACATCATCGGCGTTGAGGGCCACCTTTTCAGAACGAGAACCGGCGAGATCTCGGTCCACGCGACCTCGATCACCCTTCTTGCAAAGGCGATCCTTCCCCTTCCCGAAAAGTTCCACGGCCTCACTAACCTCGAGCAGAGATACAGACAGAGATACGTTGACCTCATCGTCAACCCCGAGGTCAAGGACACCTTCGTAAAGAGATCGAAGATCCTCTCCCTCATCCGCTCCTACCTCGACGGTAAGGGCTTCCTTGAGGTTGATACCCCCATCCTTCTGCCCCTCGAGATCGGCGCAAACGCGCGCCCCTTCGTAACCCATCACAACACCCTCGACATTGATATGTACCTTCGCGTCGAGACCGAGCTTTACCTCAAGCGTCTTATCGTCGGCGGTATGCACAAGGTCTACGAGGTTGGCCGTATCTTCCGTAACGAGGGTATGGATACCAAGCATAACCCCGAGTTCACCTCCATCGAGCTTTATCAGGCGTTCACCGACTATTACGGCATGATGGACCTCGTTGAGGAGCTTTATAAGATGCTCGCCCTCGAGGTTTGCGGCTCGACCACCATCACCTACCAGGGCAACGAGATCGATATGGCCCACTGGGAAAGACTCACGATGGTTGACGCCGTTAAGAAGTACGCCGGCGTTGATTACAACGATTGGCAGAGCGACGAGGATGCACGCGCCGATGCAAAGAGATTGCACGTCGAGGTGCCCGAAAACGCGACACGGGGTACCGTTCTTGTCGAGCTGTTCGACGCGTACGTCGAGGACAAGCTGATTCAACCGACATTTATTTACGACTATCCCGTTGAGAATAGCCCCCTTGCAAAGAGAAAGCCCGAGAATCCCCTCTTCACCGAGAGATTCGAGTATTTCCTCAACTGCACCGAGTTCGGCAACGCATTCTCCGGGCTCAACGACCCCATCGACCAGAAGGAGCGCTTCGAGCGTCAGGTCGAGGCAAAGCGCAAGGAGGAGCCCAACTGCAACGCAGAGGTTGACTACGATTACGTGACCGCACTCGAGTACGGCCTTCCCCCGACAGGCGGCCTTGGCTTCGGTGTTGACCGCCTCGTTATGCTCCTCACCGACTCCGCCTCCATCCGCGACGTCCTCCTCTTCCCCACGATGAAGCCCGAGGTTTAATCGCAGGACGGAGCAAAACAATCACAATAAAAAACAGGCACCCGTGGCGGGTGCCTGTTTCGTTTTCATCGGCGCGGAGCAGCTGCCGCGAGAAAAACGAGTTAATCCATGGTGGGCGACATCTACGTTAATTTCAAACTGTATGTAAACTTTGCCCACGTGGATTGATTTTAGCGCGCGGATATGGTACAATAGGATAAAAGATAACAAGGCGGACTGCCGCACGGTGCTGGTGAAATCGACGCACTTTCAAGCCAAGATGCGGAGCAAAACAAAAAGGCGCCGATGAATTACAGCAACAATAAGGACAAAGCAATGGAAGAAAACAAGAAGGATAAAATTGAGGGCGAGGTAAGGATATCCACGCCGTTTACAGAGCGGGTGGAAAATTTCTGGTACCATTACAAGTGGCACACCATCGTCGGTGTGGCGGTGGTGCTCATTCTCGCGATCATAATCGGACAATTCGTGACGCAGGAGAAGTACGACGTGTATATCATGTACGCGGGCGGCGAGGCCATCTCACGCAAGAGCGAGGGCGGCGATATCCCCGAGTACAATCGACTGACGAACGCGCTCGCCGAGCATGCGGACGATTACGACGGCGACGGGCGAGTATCCGTCGCGCTGTCCGATCTGTTTATAATGTCGCCCGAGGAGTACGCGGATTTCGGGTCGGATGCCGACTATTCCTCGATGAGGGAGGACACGAAAACCCTAAGCGACCGACTGGCCTACAGCGAGTATTACGTCCTCCTTATCTCGAAGCACGTTTACGACAACTACCACGAGCGATCGGGCACCGAGATATTCGCGCCCATTAGCCGCTACTGCCCCGAGGGGAACTCCTTCGTTTTCGAGGGGGATAACGCGGTTTACCTATCCTCAACGCCCCTTTATTCCCTGCCCGCGTTTGCGGGGCTGCCCGAGGATACGCTCATCTGCATACGCATAAACTCCGAGGTTTCCGCCATGCTCGGCAGAAAGAAGAACGCCGAGATCTACCGCCGCTCGCAGGAATACCTCACCTCCCTGCTCTCCTACACGGGAGAGTAGACAGTATTTGCAAACAACTATTTACACATACTGCGCGATAATTTAACACGGGGTCGGTCAAACGCAAAAAAACGCCAAACCGACCGCGATGCCTATCAATACAAAAGGCAACGAAAAAGGAGCAAGCATTTCTGCTTGCTCCTTTTATTAATCGGTTATTCCGTCGGGGGTGGAGCTCGTCGCGTAGATAAGATGAGCGTTGGCGCGGAGTGCCTCCATCGCGTACTCGAAGTACACGCTCTCGCGGAAGTAGGCCTCGCCGTAGTTCTTGTCGATGAGGTCGCGGTAAACCTTGACCTCCTTCTCGTAATCCTCGTCGGAATCAAAGTCCTCCCTATCCACGTCATACTGCTTCAGGTAGGAGTTCAGCATATCGTTGTATGCCTTCTCATAGAGCTCGTTGTACTTAGCCTCGTCGGGGGTGAGTCCCTCCTCGCGGACGATGTAGTAGAACATCAGCTTCTCGAGGACGGCGGTCTCTGCCTTCTGCTGAAGAGCCGCCTGCCAATCGTCGGTCGTGCCAAGTCCGAGATACTGTCTTGCCGCCTGGTCAAAGGATGTGAAGTAGCTCTGGTAGGTCGAGTAGTAGCTCTCAATCTCGTTGTAGTAGTTGCGGTAGAAGGAGTTAATCTCGCTCTCGGGGAGCTTCTTAACCTTTACCTTCGAGCGAAGGTGTGCCCAGAACTGCTCCTCAATTGCGTTGTCGACGTTTGCATCGTAGGTGCCGTTGAGGTCGCGAACGATCTTTGCGCGGTACTTTTCAACGAGGGTTTCGCCCTCGAATTCTGCAAGGTCCTCTGCGGTGAGCTTGAGAGTTTCGGTGATGAACGTCTCATCAAATTCGGGGGTATCGTAGTTAACCGAGGTAACGATGTAGATATCGAACTTTACCTCCTTGCCCTCGAGCTCGGTGGAGTTCGGGTAGGGACGGGGGAAGGTAACGTCGATGGTGAGCGTCTCACCCTCGGAGAACTCGACAACGCGGTTTACGGTAATGTTGGTAAACACGTCGGAGCGGGTCACGCCGTCAACGACGGTATTGCGGTAGTGGGGCCCCTCAATTTCCTTGCCAACGGTGGCGCCGAGCAGATACTCCTTGAAGCCCTCACCCCACTCGGCATCAACGTCGGTGGAGAGATCAACCATCGCGGTTGCGTCCTTGTCGTTTGCGCCGTCGAAGTAAACGGCGGTGTAGGTGATATAGAGGAGGTTGCCGTCCTCGACAACGCCGTCGGTGCGCTTGGTCATCGATGCGTAGTCGGCGGAATTCTTGCCAACGAGGGCCGCCTCAAAGCCGGGGATCATCGAGCCCGAGCCGATGCCGAGCGCGGTAACGCTGCCCGCGAAGTTGCAGCCGCCGTCGAAGGGCACCTTGTTGCCGTCCTTGTCAAGAGTGTAGCCGTAGTAGTAGATGTTTGCGGTGTCACCAACCTTGATGGTCTGACCGAAGAGGTTTTTGTTGTCGGTTTCCTTCCTATTATTGTAAAGGAGCTTCATAATCTCGTTCTCGATGGATGCGTCGGTAACGGGATCGAGGTTTATGAGCACGTCATAATTCTTGTAATCCGAGGCGGACAGGGAGATATACTTACCGAGGTTGTCCTTCATATAGTCGACAGAGCGCTTCTTCGCCGAGCCGACGATTCCAAAAATAAGCGCGGTGATAATTCCGACAAGTGCAACCGCTGCGAAGATGATGAGGAACAGGTTAGTGCCGTCAATCTTCTTTTTTGCGGGGGTGTTCTTTGCGGGAGTTACCGCGGGGGTGTTTTTCTTTGCCATTTTGGCCTCCAAATTAGTTAATTGCGTTTTGTTCGGGCTGCCCCGACGTATCAGATAAAGGTGTCCGCAAAGCTAGTCGCGAGCTTGTCACACCGCTCGTTATACGGGTGACCGTTATGCCCCTTCACCCAGATGAAGGTGACCCGATGTACCTCGGTCAGGGCGTGCAGACGCTGCCAGAGGTCGGGGTTTTTTACCTTGCCCTTGTTCCAGCCGTTTGCAAGCCAGCTGTTGATCCAGCCCTCGTTGTACGCGTCACAAAGGTATTTTGAATCGGAATACAGGGAGACGATACACGGCTCCTTCAAGGCGCTGAGCCCCTCGATAGCGGCGAGCAGCTCCATACGGTTATTGGTGGTCTCGGGCTCACCGCCCGAAAGCTCCTTCTCATACCTGCCGTAAACGAGAATCGCACCCCAGCCGCCGGGACCGGGATTACCGCGACAGGCGCCGTCGGTATATAGGCATACCTCTTTCATTTTTCCTCCAAGTGCGGGTGTTGGTCCTTTATCCGTTGGCGCCGCAACGAGCGAGCGCCGCTTTTAAATTTAAAGGGCTGTAACAATGAAGTACAGCCCTTTTATCATAAAGTTTGCACTTTACGCGAGTGTTATTCGGGAAAATCAGTGATCGTGGTCGTGATCGTCGTCGGTGGTACCCTCATCGGTGGTACCCTCGTCCTCTGCATCCTCGTCGATGGTGTAGGTAAGGCGCTTGAAGACAACATTGTTGCCCTCCTCGTTCTCCTCAACCTCGAGAATGTAGTTCATGATGTTATCCCACTGCATGGAGTGGAGAAGGTCTTCCTCGGAAACGCCGAGATAAACAACGTAGATGTTGTTCTTAACCGACTTCTTCTGCTCCTTGGTGAGCTCGACCTCATCGCCGTAGTAGTCAGCGAGGGTGTAGATGATGAGAAGCTCCTTAACTGCGTCCTCTGCCTGTGCGGTCATCTTTGCCTCACAGTCATCAACGCTTGCGCTCGATGCAAGGCCGAGAGCAACCTTAAGGTATGCCTCGTAGTCGCCGTTGTAGAACACGTAGTTGGTAACGGTGGAGGAAGAGCTGCTCGTGGAGCTGGAGGACTTGTAGTTGCCCTGGTAGAAGTTGTACTTGTGTACGTTCTCGATGTGGTCGTAAGCGTTCTTAACGGCGCGCTTCGGAAGCTCGTTGATGGTTACGTACTTCTCTGCAAGCTCGAACACCTCTTTAGCGACATTCGTCTTGATCGTAGAGACGTAGCTGTTCTCGAGATTCTCGTAAACAGCCTCGGTGTACTTGGTTACAAGAACGACCTCAACGGCGTAGGTGCCGTCGGTTGCGCCGAGAACCTTGAGAACAAGCTCGTCAACCTTAGCCTGCTTCGCCTCGACGTCGGCCTGTGCCTTCTCGACTGCGGTGGGCTCCTTCTCGGTCTCGCCCTCGGTGGTCTCCTCGGCGGGCTTAGCGGTGGACTCCTGCTTCTCGGCCTCCTTCTTAGCGGCCTCCTCAGCGGTTACGAGTGCCTTCTCAGCCTTTGCAAGCTCGTTGTAAGCGGTGGTGAGCTCCTCAACAAGGGTCTTAAGGGTCTTGTCGCCATTCTTGTAGGTCTCGCTGGTGAAGATCTCAAGCGAGCCCTTCTCGCTGCTCTCTACGGAGCCGTCCTTGTCGGTATCGGTGCCAAGGAGCTTCTTGAGAACGACCTCGGCAGAAAGCTCGTCAGCAACGTCAACGATATACATGGGGAAGATGTGGTAGGTAAGAACCGCATCCTTGAGTTCAACGGACTTGCCGTTTACGTCGTTCACGCTCTTGGTGGTGGTGTAGGTGGTATCCTCAACGGTGCCGATCTCCTTGCCCTCGGACTCAACGATCCAATGGATGTTGATGCCGGAGTAGGTAACCTCTCTCTCCTCGCCGTCGATGGTCTCCTTAACCTTGTAGTCGGAAACCTTGCCAACCTTCTGGCCGACGAGGTTCTCAAGGAAGGTCTTTACGATCTCGGGCTTGGTGGTGCTGTCGGTGTCGGTGTCGCCGTCAGCCTGGGAGTCGGTGCCTGCGTTCTCGTCGGTGCTAAGACCGGGAACGGTGTCGGGAAGGGTTACAACGCCGTAATTAACGGTAACCTTCTTCGACTCGTACTTGGGTGCACCCTCTGCGTCGAGCTCGGGGTTGCCCTCGGAGTCAACAACGGGAACGGAGTAGGTCTTGGTGTAGGAGACGTAGATGGTGTCGCTAAGCTCGGTGGTGCCCTCAGCAGTAGCGCCGTATACGTAATCCTTGATGTTGTTGGTGCCAACAAGCTCCTCTACGAGCTTTGCAACACCCTCGTTGGAAAGAAGACCGTACTGAACGCTACCGGGCTTGGCAGGGTTCATGCAATCGGTCATAACGGTGTAGGTAACCTTGGTGGTGGTCTCCTTACCGTCGGCATCCTTCTCGGTGACGTCCTTGGTAACGGTTACATAGTAGCCGTAGTAGAGCACGTCGTACTTACCGGCGGTACCGTCGGTAATCTTGTTGTCGGTGCCCGCATCGGATGCGAGTGCGCCGAAGATGGTGTCAAGCACCTTGGTGTTTCTAACGTCCTCGTCAGTTCCGAAATCGCCGTCAGCGATAACGAGAGCAAGAAGCGCCTTCTCAAACTCGGTGGAGTTGAAGGAGGTGTACTTAGACATATCCTTCTTTGCATAGTTGAACGAGCAGCTGCAAAGAGTAAGGAGAGTCATAGCAAGAACGATGATGAGACTGATGATTCTCTTTTTCATTTTGATTCCTCTATATATTATTATTTTTTAATCCTTTACACAGATGTGCATTCTATTATAACATACTATTTTTCAAAATGCAAATGTTTTTTCTATTTTTTTAAAAATATTTTTATTTATATGAAGAACACCCTGTTTTTAGAATAAAACCCGCGCGGATATTGGTTAAAACGAACAATCGCAGGGCGAACAAAGCCCAAAAAACCTCCCTTCTCCCATCCATCATGCGCCGAGGGCGATTCATACGCGTTAGCGTAATCATGCGCGAAGCATCAATCATGCCTGCAGGGCAATTCATACGCGTTAGCGTAATTATCCTCCCCTCGGCGCCCCCAATTCACAAAACAGCGCCCCCGCCGTATGGCAGGGGCGCCGCTCGCATTTTTGCGTTTAATTTAACACGGGGTACGGTTTTTCGGTGATTTTCGGTGTTTTATCACTTCTTGTCGATGTAGCCCGAGTTATCGTCAAGCGTTTCTCCGTTAAGGATGCCAAAGACGCTCAGAACGATGTTTTCAAACGCGTAGTTGGATATGGTAAAGTCGCTGACACGGGCGGTGATGACGTTGCCCGAGTTGTCCGTGCGGTATGCCGACACCATCACGCGAGAGCCGTCGACGTAGTAGAAATCGTAGGTGTAGTAGCCGGGACGGATGGAGCCGTCGTTCTCGTACACCTTTACCGACATGGTCATAAGAGAGGGACGGGCGAGTGCCGCGGCCTTCTCAGCCTCGGTGAGGATGCGGTCCTGATAAGCGGTGAGGAAGAGCTTTTCAAACAGGCCCTTGTAATTCACGACGCCGACGGTGTCAAGCGAGCTCGGTGCGTAATAATCCTTGCCACCGTTATGAAGCTCGCTATACAGCTTCGACACGGAGAGGGTTTCAAGCCCCTTCTCCGTCTTTATCCGCTCGTATTCGGTGGGCATCGAGCCGGGTGCGGACGCAATATCGACGTAAAGACGGGTGGTGGGGGTGCCGCCCTCGAACGGTTTGGGGTTGGCAAAGCCGCCAAGCTCATTCGAGCCGACGTACCAGGTCTCACGGCTCACCGTGAAATCGTAGGAGCCGTAGTAGTCGGTCATGTTGAAGTCGAAATCGATCTCCTTGATATTGGTAACGTCCATAAACAGGAAGCTGTTACGCGCCCAAAGCTCCGAGAAGGAGTGGTCAAGGAAGGTGAAATCCGACGCGGGAACGCGCGCCACGAGATCGTACATATCCGAGCCGACGTAGCGGTAGCCGTCAATCTCGTCGCTGACGTAAAGGGTGAAGCCGAGCGTATCGTACCAAGCGTAGCTTGCAAGGCCGCCCATATCCTCAGAGCTGTCGATCTCGGTATCGTAGTCCGAGGGGTCGTAAATCCCTCTCGGCAGCTCGAGGTAGATCGTATTATCGTATAGGTGATACTCACGCATGACGTCGTGGGTCAGGCCGAGTGCGACCGTCACGCCCGAGTAGCCCGCAGAGGTGGTGGTGCCGTCGCTTCCAACGCCGCCGAGGGTGGCAAGCACGTTCTGGCAGGCGGTCGCGTCAACGCCGTAGATGGCATACTGCTCGTAGCCCTTGTGCTCGTCCATCGTGTTTTCATACACGCTCTCGCCGTAGAAGGGGTCCTGCTCCGGCTTGTTGACGTAGCGGAAGGACACGACGAGCTCGCCCGTGATGAACTCAACAACCTCGTCAACGCGGTATTCGGTGAAGTCGCGCATCACCTCGTAGGAGTAGGTGCGCTCGTAGAGCTTCAGGCCGAGCTCGTTTCCGATCTTCTTGCCTACTATCTTGTCCCGAAGCTCGCTCCAGCGCTCGCTCTCGTCCTGTGCGGAGAGGTCGAGGGTAATGCTACGCGAGGAGGTGCGATAGCCGTTGACGATCTCGTAGTAAACGAAGGTGACGAAGGAATCGGCGGCAACCTTCTCGAGCAGCTCGCCCTTTTGCGAGAAGATGCCCGTGATTGCGCTGACGTACAGCGTCTCGGTCGCCTTCAACGAGTTGTCGGGGGTGTAGGTAACGTCAAGAGTGACGTCGGTATTACCAATACCAACGGCGCGAATCGCGTCGGCATCGGCGTCGGTAATCACCCCGCCCGCAAGGTCGATAACGCCGTGGAGGGGTATTTCATTTTTCTTCACGCCGTCAATATAGAGGTCGTAGGTCAGCTTGACAAGGCTGTAATCAACCCCCGAAAGCGCGGCGGGATCGGTAATCTCGCGGGTGTCGGTGATGACCGACTCGACCGCGGTGATCTTATAGGTGTATTTCAGCTCGTCGCCATCACCAAAGGTGATGAGTGAGGAGGAGGACGAGCCGAGCTCGTCAAGAAGGGTCAGCCTTACGGGGGTGTCATACTTCCCTACCGTAAGCTCGGTCAAGTGCTTCTCGAAGCGGCGAAAATCGGTATGGTCCCGAAGATCGTCCGAGGAGAACGTGAAGGTACCGTCGTCAACGTAGTAGCCGCCCTGCGAATCCGGGGTGTACTCGCTGCCCGCAGCAATCGGGAGCGCGGCAGAGCCGGATACGATAACGGTAGAGCCCGCGGTGACCCGCTCGCCCTCGGTCTTATGCTCGGTGTTTACCCACTGCTTGTAGTCGGTGGTGAGATACGGCTCGAAGTTATAGTCGGAATCAAGGCCCTTAGCAACGAGGCGGCCGTTGACGAAATCGGCAAAGCCGCGGAGCGCGTACTCAAAATAGTTGCTGGTGGTATAGTAGACGACGTTGCGGTCATCTACCATGTAATAAAAACCGCTGCCCGAGAGGGCGCGCTTGCCGATGGAAACCTTGTGGCTTCCCTTCGTGCCGTCGGCGTTCTTGTAGGTGAAGGCAACGCCCGAGGCGCTCGCCTCGTCAAGGCCAAAGCGCAGGAGCATCTCGTCCCGCTCGGCAGAATCGGTGGGGAGGTCGATCCTCTCAGAGAAATAGGGCGTACCGACCGCGGTACAAAGATAGGTGAGCAGGTATATCCTGCCGTATGAGTCGTTCGACTCTATTGCATAGAGGCTGGTGTAATCGAAGTCACCCTCCGCCCCGACGATGGTGGGAATGTAGGGTATCATCTCCTTGGTGGTGCCGTCAAGCGAGTAGGAGAGAATGAAGCTGCCGTCCGAGAGGGCGGTCAGGTCAAAGGTGCGAAGACGTCCCTCGTCGTCCCTGTTGAAGACGAGGAGGTAGTCCATATACCTTTCCTCAATTCTGGGGTATGCAATGGGCACGTTAACGTAGCTCGACTCGCCGAGCTCCTCGCGAATATCGGGCAGATCGGCAGCCGTGCCCCCACCCTGTGTCTGATTTTTGGACACCGAGCGGACGACGAAATACGCGCCGATAAGGAGGACGAGCATCACGCCGAGGACGATAAGGCGTACGAGATTCGGATTCAGCCGTCTTTTTTCAACTCTTTTCATCCTGCCTCCTTATAAGAATTTGCGCTTGATGAAGATCACGGCACCCATCACGAGGGCGAGCGCCGCGGGGATCATCACCACTACGGTAGACGCGTTGCGCGCACCTGCGGTGAGGCCCTTGTATACCGTGGTTTTGTCGCCGCGGTAGACGGTGGTATTATCGGTCGAGAGGACCGTGTTGACGAGCAGCTTTCCGCCGAAGCTCGAGGAATTTCGGGACAGGCCGCCAAGGTCGGTGGACACATAGCGGTCGGTGCGCGAGACGTTTCGAAGAACGGCGAGGGTCAGCTCGTAGTTAGCATAGGACGGATTGCCGAGCAGCTCGTTTGAGAAGAAATCGGGCGACGCGGCGGCAAAGATATAGGAGTAGGTGGTCTCACCGGAATGCGAGTCCATCGAGGTGCGAGCACAGATGGCGGCAAGCGCCTTGTAGCCCGCCTCGCTCTCGACAACGCCGGGTGCGGTATTCGCGGTTGCGGTGGTGTGCGTACCGATGAAGGTTGCAAATCGACGGTTTACATTTTGGTAACCGGGCTCGGAGCGGCTTTCACCGTCGCCGTAGGAGCAATAGAGGTACCCCGTGTCAGAAAATACCATCCTCGGGGCAGATGCAAGGCTGACGAAATCCTCGTAGAAATTGTAGCCGTAGCTCTCCTCGGAGGAATCGTACTGTGCAACGAAGGTTGTCCCCTCCCCCTCGCCTATCGCATTCTCCGAATCGATGACGTAGGAATTGCTGTACGAAATGCCCCAATCGGCAAGGAAGGTCTCAAAATACGGGAGGCTGACGTCATACGCCTTGTTGACGAGAAGAGTGCCGCCACCGTCAACGAGATAGCGGTCGAGCTTCTCGAGGTCAGACACGTAGCCGAGGGTGTTGAACTTATCGTCATTCGGCGCAAAATCGACGGTCGGCAGGTTGATGATAAGCATTGCACAATCCTCGGGCACCCTGTCCCATTCGGACAGCTTCGCCGTCCTTATCTCCATTCCGACGTCGGCAAGCAGGTCGGCAAACGCCGCGTTGGTCACGCTCATCTCCGAGTCGGGGTTTGCGGGATCGTAGTAGCTCTCGCCGTGGTCGGTGAGGAAATACGCGCGCGGCAGGGTGATCGCGGTCAGCGATGCAAGCGCGGAGGCGAGCTTGTACTCGCCGTTAAAGGAGTAGAAGGTATCGTGCGAGGTCGTCCAGAGCGAGTAGCAGTTGATTATCCTGTACTTGTTGCCGTAGGAGATGATCATGTCCGTCGGGCGAATCTGCGTGCGCGAGGTGGTCTTGTACGCGGCGACGGCGGTCGGGTTGTAGGTGATATTATGCGTTTCGACCGTCAGGTTGCCGTAGCGGATATCCATCGCCAGCGCCATGTAGTACGGCACGCGGGTCGCAAAGGTATCGACGAGCGTGTCGGGGTCGGCACAGAAGGTGATCTTGATCTCCTTCCCCTCGGGAAGGTCCATTACCTCGTCGCACACCTCCTCCATAAGGTCGGAGAGCTGATACAGCCCCTCCGGCGTGAGGTCGACGAACAGCATCCTACGCGCACCGAGGTGGGTGAATAGAATATTTAGAAGAAGGAGTAAGAGCACGCCGACGACGGTTATCGCGGTGTATATTTTCGTATGGGTGCTTTTCCCCCTGAATAGCGATTTTTTCATTTTATCTGTTCTTTCTTCGGATGATTATGACCGTTCCCGTGACGGCAAGTGCCGCGGGAATAGCGAGAATAAGCGCGGTGTAAAGTCGCGCACGCCCGAGGGTGAAGTCCTCGAGCAGGGTGCTGTCATACATGACCGCGTGAGCACCAATAGGAGCACTCGTCGAATCGAAGTGCACGTTTAAGAGCGAGAGAAGAAACGCCTTGTTGGTGTAGGAGTTGTTGACCATCGCGTCGGTCGCGGTGAGGTAGACGGTTGGGGTTACGACGATCTGTGCCGTCCTTCCGTCCTCGAAGGTCAGGCGGTTGTAGCCAACGACGGTATAGGAGCCGTCCGAGCTCACCTGCTCGCCACCGCTCGCCGCGACGGATGCCGCCGAGGAGGAGAGAAGGGGCACCGCACCGTTCGAGAGGCGGAGGTGCGAGGTGTTGCTGACGAACACGCGGCCGTCGACGTATTTTTCCATCATTTCAAAGACGGGTGTTGCGTACTCGTTATCCGCGGGGGTCAGAAGGAAGGAATAGCCGTCGGGCGGTATTCCGTTGACATCGTCGCGCACGATCTCGCGCATCTCTGTTCCGTCATCCTTTTTGACCGTCGCGATCTCGAAGCCGCGCTCGGCAAGAAAGCCCTCGAGGTTGTGGAGCCGCTTTGCATACGGGTCGATGGCGACGTAGAGATTGCCGCCCTTTTCAAGATAGCGGGCGAGCCTGTCAAGCTCCGCCGTTGCGGACGAGCCGTCGGCAGATTTCTCAAAATCGGCAATAGGGTTGGAAATAACGACCATTGCCGCGTCGTCGGGCACGGCGTCCTTACGCAGGTTGACCGTCTCGACGAAGAAGCCCGCACAAACCAGCGCGGCGTTCAGGGAAATATCAGCCGTTTCGCCGTGATTTTGTGTGAAGTAGACCGTCTTATGCTCACTCTCGGTGACCCAGCAGATCATTGCGGCAAGCACCTCCTCACCCGTGTAGGCATAGACGCTGCCGCTCGCGGTGAGGGTGAAGAAATCCTCGTATCCGGTCCTGCCACCCGAGAGGAGGCGGTAATTGCCCTCGCACTCGAAGATGACCGAGGTGGTGTTGACGGGGCGGGTGCCGCCGTCGGTGTAAACACTCAGGTCAACGAAATTACCCTCGGCATCATAGCCGGTGATGGCGTTGACGAATCTTAACGTGATAAAGTCGGGGTGCTTTTCCGCCATTGCCTTGGCGGTAGTGTAAACGAAGGACCCCGTGTCGTGTTTTTTGACGTCCTCCTCGTCGTCACAGAAGGTGACGGTGACCCGCCTGCCGCCCGTCATAGCGCGGGCGAGGTAGAGATCGCTGGTCGCGGAAACCGCGGCGTCCTCCCTATCGGGCGAGTAGAGGTACAGATTATATTGCGTTGTCAGGGCGTAGACGACCGCGTTAAGCGATACGAGCACGGCGACGAGCAGGACGGTGGCGTAGAACGCCATTCCCGAGTGACCCGTGAGCCACGCCTTTGCCCTTTCCATAAACTTTTTCATTTTTATCCTCTCTTACGGTTAGTTGAATCTGCGGCGATCGTAGACGCGGATGGTCAGCCAGATGAAAACACCGCCAACCGAGAGGTAGTAAATAAGCGACGCGAGATCGAAATATCCGTTTACGAAGGTCTGGAACCTCGTGAAGATGGACAACGCGTCAAGCAGGAAGCGGAGCCAATAATTCGCGGGGAAAAGACCGGCGATAAGCCCGATTCCGAGGAATGCAAGGATGATCGCGATGGTGCCGATCGCGGCGGAGAGCTGATTCTCCGTCAGCGAGGAAACGAAGAGTCCGATGGCAATAAACACGCCGCCGACAAGAAGCATTGCGAGCGCGTTGCCAAGGAGGACGGCGAGCTTGAACTCACCGTAGGGCAGAAGAAGCAGGAAGTAGAGCGAGCTCAGCACGGTCGCACCCGCAAAGATAACGTAGGATGCGAGAAATTTGCCGAACACCATCGCGGGAAGCGACACGGGTGCGGTCAAAATTAGCTGCTCGGTCTTCATTTTCCTCTCCTCCGAGAAGGACTTCATCGTCAGAAGCGGGAGCGTCACCGCAGAGAAAACGAGCATCAAGGTGTAGTAGGAGGACATGTCCGAGGACATCGACATCATCGTAGTGTAGCTGAACAGAATCCCCGCCACGGCAAGGTATATTACAAGGAATACGTAGCCGATAACGCCGGTGAAGTATCCCTTAAGCTCTCTTTTGAAAATTGCTAGCATTGTTTGACCCTTCCTTTATCTTCTTTTCTTCTTCGGGGTGTCGACGATACCGTCCGAGCGGTCGACAAGGCGGATGAACACGCTCTCAAGGTCGGTTCCGACCGCCTCTATGCCGATGATCGCCCAGTTCTTCGACGCGCAGAGGTTAAAGATCGCCTTGCGGGCGTCGACGCCCTTGTCGCTGTCAACGGTGTAGGAGTAGGAATCGAGGTCGCGCTCGGTGCCGCACTCGACGCGCTTGACACCGGGGAGGCGGTAGAGGGAGGCCTCCACCTCCTTCTGCGGACCGCAGATCTTGAAGCGGTAGCGATAGCCGTCCTCGATCGTCTTCACGATATTTTCGGTACGCTCGTCGGCGATGATCTTCCCCTTGTTGATGATGATGACCCTCTCGCAGACCGCCTGCACCTCGGCGAGGATGTGGGTCGAGAGGATGACGGTGTGCCGTCTTGCAAGGGTACGGAGCAGGTTGCGTACGGCGAGGATCTGTTTCGGGTCGAGGCCTACGGTCGGCTCGTCGAAGATAACGACCTTGGGGTCGCCGATGAGCGCCTGTGCAATGCCGACGCGCTGCTTGTTACCCTTCGAGAGGTTTTTGATAAGGCGGTTTTTGACCTCGGCGATCTTCGTCACGCCGATGATCTCACCGAGGTGAGCCTCGCGGTCGAGCTCACAGCCCTTGAGGTCGTAGACGAAGTTGAGATATTCCATAACCGTCATCTCGGGGTAGAGGGGCGGCTGCTCGGGCAAAAAGCCGATATTCTTCTTCGCGGTAATGGGGTCCTCAAGCATATCGACCCCGTCGACGGTGACCCGCCCCGAGGTGGAGGACAGGTATCCCGTGATTATATTCATTGCCGTGCTCTTTCCCGCGCCGTTCGGGCCGAGAAGGCCGACGATCTCGCCCTCGTCGATCTCAAACGAAACGTCGTTGAGGGCGTAATTCGTGCCGTATCTCTTTACAAGATTTTCAACCTTTACCATTTTCAAAACCCGTTGGGATTCCCAACGTCCTTTCGGTATATATTCGTGTGTTTATTCGTGTTTGTTGACGCTTATTTGCGTTCGACTTGGCGTTTACCCGTGCATTCCCCCGCGTTTTCGAGCGTGTCGGAGGGGCCGATGCACCGCGCATCCACCTGCGTACGTATGCGCACACTACGCTAGTGTAATATTGTAGCACACAAATGTAAATAAAATATTAACAAAATAACATATTTTAAAATTTAATGCGACACCCACCCGCTTTTTTAGGCACGGGCACCCGTTCACCGATAAAAAGAGGTGCAAAAATGCGGGAATAATCCGTTTTTCACCCTCCGCGGTCGCATTTTCACCTTGACAAACCGCGAAAAGGGTGGTACAATCTTGCATATATACGAAACCAAACGAAAAAATTACCAAAACGGGCGGCGAAAACCGACCGCGAGGCAACGGCAACGGACAAAACCGCACCGCGACCCGCACACCGCCACCCGAGGGGAGAAAAATATGGCAGAAAACGAAAAGAAAATCGTATTTTCCGGCGTTCAGCCGTCGGGAAATCTCACGATCGGCAACTACCTCGGTGCGATTAAGAACTTCACCAGATTCTCCGAGGAATACAAGACCTTCTACTGCGTTGTTGACCTGCACGCGATCACGGTAAGGCAGGTGCCCGCCGAGCTGCGCAGGAGGACCTACGAGACCCTCGCACTCTATATGGCGTGCGGCCTCGACCCGAAGGAAAACACCCTGTTCGTTCAGTCGCACGTGCCCCAGCACGCCGAGCTTGGCTGGATTCTCGATTGCTATACGATGTTTGGCGAGCTGTCCCGTATGACGCAGTTCAAGGACAAGAGTGCAAAGCACTCGCAGAACATCAACGCGGGTCTGTTCACCTACCCTGCCCTGATGGCGGCGGACATCCTGCTCTACCAGACCGACATCGTACCCGTCGGCATCGACCAGAAGCAGCACCTCGAGCTCGCTCGCGACGTTGCGATGCGCTTTAACCAGATCTACAGCGACACCTTCAAGATTCCCGAGGGCTATATCCCGACCGATACGATGAAGATCATGTCGCTCGCCGAGCCGACCGCAAAGATGTCGAAGTCGGATACCAACCAGAACGCCGTCGTATATATCCTCGACTCGAAGGACGATATTATGCGCAAGTTCAAGCGCGCCGTCACCGACTCGGACTCCTGTGTCCGCTACTCGGAGGATAAGCCCGGCGTGTCCAACCTTATGACCATATACCGCGCCTTCACGGGCAAGAGCTTCGACGAGATCGAGGCGGAGTTCGCGGGTCGCGGCTACGGCGACTTCAAGCTCGCGGTAGGTGAGGCGTGTGCAGACGGCCTCGCCCCCGTCAGGGAGGAGTTTAACCGCCTCATCGCCGACAAGGCATACCTCGAGGAGGTTATGAAGGCAGGTGCACAGGACGCCTACGGCTACGCACGCCGCACCATGTCCAAGGTCCGCCGCAAGATCGGCTTCGTAAACTGACAGGCATTTCCGTCGGCTGACAAGCCCATAACCGTCGGGTAGAAACAAGCCAACATTGAAAAGCAAAAGCACAAAAGCATAAAAGCAGAAGCAAAAGCACAAAAGCAAAGAGAAAAGAGAAAGCGCCGCGATTTCGTGGCGCTTTTTGTAAAGTAATGTTTACACAAGTGTTCAAAACCCCGATATCGTGTCAAATTATCGGGGTTTTCATTTTTTACTTATCGGGGATCCCTTTGCGGCGCTTTTCTCCGGCTTGAGAGGTATCCTCGCGTGGAGCTTTACCCCATCGCATACGAGGTGCCTTTGATGAGGATTATGCCGAGGGATTACCCCGCAAAGCCCTATTTCTTATCAACCCCAAACACCCGCGCAAGCAGGCGGGAGAGCACCCGCGGCGAGCGTACAACCACAATTTTCATAATATGTCCTTTCACACATGGTGTTTCCAAAGGGAGGAGTGGCGCGGGCACATTTCATGCGCTACTATTCCCCATTGTCATTCTATGCGACGCGCGCACACGGTGTGACAGAGAACAGAAAATCCCGACAAAAGTAGCGTTTTTGCGACACAGGGTCGGACTTGTTCGTTGTTATTGCTTTGTGGAGAGATAGATTAACAGGACGCTGACGTCGGCGGGGCTGACGCCGCTGATGCGGGATGCCTGACCAATATTCGTCGGGCGGATGCGCTCGAGCTTTTCAATCGCCTCGAGGCGAAGACCCGCAATTTTCGTGTAGTCGATGTCGGCGGGAAGCCGCTTTTCCTCCAGGCGGCGCTGACGCTCCACCTCCGCGAGCTCGCGGCGAATGTAACCCTCGTACTTTACGTTGATCTCGACAGAGAGGCGCACTCCGCGCGGCAGGTCGGGCCTGTCATCATCTATTTCGCCGAGCGCGGCGTAGGATAGCTCGGGACGGCGGAGCAACTCAGAGAGCCTCGCCCCCGTTGTGATTTCATTCGAACCGTGTGCGCGGAGGAAGGAATTGACCCTATCGGACGGCGGGAGAACTGTTTTTTCAATCCTTGCCTCCTCGGCGCGGATCAATGCCTGCTTTTCCTCGAATTTTGCAAACCGCGCCTCGTCAACAAGACCGACCGCGTGGCCTATGGGGGTCAGGCGCGCATCCGCGTTATCCTGACGGAGCAGGAGGCGGTACTCGCTACGCGAGGTCATCATACGGTATGGCTCCTCGGTGCCCTTGGTGACGAGGTCGTCGATAAGCGTGCCGATATAGGAGCTGTCGCGGGTGAGGATCATCGGCTCTCTGCCCTGCTCTTTAAGGGCGGCGTTGATTCCCGCGACGATGCCCTGTGCCGCCGCCTCCTCGTAGCCCGAGGTGCCGTTAAACTGACCCGCGCCGTAAAGGCCGCCGATCCGCTTAAATTCAAGGGTGGGTAACAGCTCGGTCGGGTCGACCGAATCATACTCGATGGCGTAGGCGTATCTCATCACCTCGGCATTTTCAAAGCCGTCGAGCGAGCGCAGCATCTCGTACTGCACGTCGGTGGGCATCGAGGTCGAGAAGCCCTGAATATAGGTTTCGTCAGTTTCAAGACCGCAGGGCTCGACGAAGAGCTGGTGGCGGTCTTTTCCCGCGAAGCGAACGATCTTGGTTTCTATCGACGGGCAGTAGCGCGGACCCGTGCCGGTTATGTTGCCCGAGTACATTGCCGAGCGGTCTAGATTATCGTTAATTATCCGGTGCGTTTCGGCGTTAGTGTAAACGATGTGACAGTCAACGAGGTTGACGGAGACCGCATCCACCTCGCCCGTGCGTGCGGAGAACGGTACCACCGCATCCTCGCCCGACTGCTTTTCAAGGCGGGAGAGGTCGATGGAACGCGCGTGAACGCGTGCGGGTGTACCCGTCTTGAAACGGCGAAGCGGTATTCCCAGCCGCTCGAGTGCGGACGAAAGTGAGCCCGCGGGAAGCATACCGTCGGGACCCGCGGGATAGACCTTGTCACCGACGAATATCTCGGAACGGAGGAAGGTACCCGCCGCAATAATGACGCGCGAGCACTCCCAGACCTCGCCAAGGTTGGTGAGGACACCCGAAACGCAGGCGTGCCCGTCGGCCTCGCTCGTCAGGATATCCACGATCTCTGATTGAACAAGACGAAGATGCGGCTCACCCTCGAGCGTTTTCTTCATTACTCTTTTATATAGGTCGCGGTCAGCCTGTACTCGCTTTGAATGGACGGCCGCACCCTTTCCAAGGTTGAGGGTACGCGACTGAATGGTGGCACGGTCGGCGGCATAGCCCATCTCGCCACCGAGGGCGTCGATCTCGAAAACGAGGTGCCCCTTCGCAGTACCGCCAACCGACGGATTGCAGGGCATATTACCAACGGCGTCAAGATTCGTGGTAAAAAGCACGGTGTCTATTCCCATACGCGCGGCAGCAAGCGCCGCCTCAATTCCCGCGTGACCCGCACCTATTACGGCAATACGCGTTTTCATCGCATTTCCCTCCCTTCTCCTGTATTTTTATCCATTTTGAACAGTAAATGTAAACAGTTGTTTATATTATCTTGATATTGAATTAAGAAGAAATCGATGCAATACCCCGCGAAAAATTTAACACGGGGTGGCACTTATTTGGTTTTGGCCGATATCGGGTTTGCTTTTATTTGATTTTCACCCGCTCGATACGCGTGACCCTGCCCGACGTGGGGTTTAGGTCGAATATCACACCGTCCGCCTCGGGTGCGCCCTTCGACGCCTCGAATTTAAGGGGCAGGTGAGAGCGCATACGCGCGACCACACACTCGGCATCCATACCGAGGATACCCCCGCTCTCACCGCACATACCGAGGTCGGTGACGTAGCCCGTGCCACGCGGCAGAATTCTAAGGTCGGAGGTCGGCACGTGGGTGTGTGTGCCAAACACGATATTGATGCGCCCATCATAGCAATGCGCGACGGCGAGCTTCTCGCCCGTTGCCTCGGCATGTATATCAAGGATGGCGAGGTCATACCTCCCCTCCTCGCGCGCGAGCAGACGGTCAATGTAGCCAAACGGCGAATCAAGCGTCGGCTCAATATGCACGTTGCCCATCGCGGATATTACCATAACGCGGTAGCCAAGGCAGTCAATGATGCAATACCCTGACCCCGCCGCATCGCCGAAATTGATTGGTCGGAGCATGCGCTCGTGCGTGTCAAGATAACCCCACGACGCCCTGTTTCGCAGGGTATGGTTGCCGCCCGTCAGAACGTCGGCACCCGCGGAGAACAGCGCCTCCGCATTTTCGGGAGAGGCCCCCGTGATAAAGGCCGCATTCTCCGCATTTACGATACATAGGTCAATGCCGCGCTCGGTGCGGAATTTCCATAACCGCTCGGAAAGCAGGCGGATTCCACCCGCGCTCGTCACATCCCCAATGCACAGTATCCTCATTAATCTTCTCTTTTCTATACGGCTGCGCCGTTGAATTCAATTATGTAAACTATTATTTACCGACCAAACACGAACGCACCCTCACATCACTCCGCTTTAATTTAACACGGGGTGGCACTTGTTTGCGGTTTGCGTTCTTTTCTTTGATTCCGCTTTGGCTTTTTACTTTGTTTTTCTCGGTTGTTTTTCGCCCTTTTCGGTCTGCTTACCACTCGGCAAGCGGCTTGATCTCGCTTGCACCCGTGACGGGCTTTCCGTCAACGATGGGGGTAAACTGTACCGCGAGGACGGTGTCCTCGGCACCGAACCGCACCGCAAGGCGCGTGAACGCGGAGTTATCCCGCTGGTGCTCCTGGACGTGCGCCGCATTCATCTGAATACAGGGCATAACCTCGAATCCGCGGCCGCCCGCAAGCAGGCTGACAAGCATACTCTCGCCTTTAATCTCGACAACGGCGCTTCTGCCATCCTCGGCAATTTTGACCTCGCCCGCGGTGTGGGCGAACCAATACCCCTCGTCGCCCGCGACGAGCCCGAGCTCATCCTGCACAACGACCGCACCAAGGTCGGCGGTTATTTTCAGACCCCTCTTGACGGTACGACCCGGGTACGCGACCGACATATCCGCAACCGCGCACGCCTCGCACTCGGTGCCGTCGGAGAAACGGTCGATGCGAACGATGCAAAACCGCTCCTGATCCTCGCCGTCACCGGGGTTGATGACCAGCGTGTTGTGCCCCTCCGCACGGTAGCGGTAGGCGTTGCGGTAATTCTTGACGTTATAGTTATCCTGACCGAGGTCGCAGAAGAACCTCCTGCCCCTCCACTCAACGACGAAGTTGCCCATATCCGCGTGCGCATGGTAGGCGTCGTTGTCGCCAAAGCAGATCGCGGCATACAGATCATCCTCGGCAAAGCCGGCACGCACCGCGGCGTTATCCCCGCCGACCGAGCCAAATCCGAGCGCCATTCCCTCGAGCGAGACCTCCTCGCAGGGCTCGTACCACATGATGTCGCGCACGGTGGAGATGGTGTTCTTCTCGCTAATTACCTCACGGCGGCGCATCGTGGTGATACGCGGGTCGGCGAAGAATTTGCCCAGCCACATCATAACCTCGGGACACATAAAGGTCTCGATCGCGTCACCGAAGTTAAACGAGCGGAAGGTGTTCGCGCACATCATCTTGACGTAATACGCCGACCTGTGCACAGGCTCGTAGTCGCAAAGACCGTATTCGCTGCCCGCCGCGCTACGAAGCGCGGTAATATAACATCCGAGATAGTCGGATGCGTAGTTCCAATAAGTGAAGCCCTCGGCATACGAGCCGTCGGGCAGGTACATTTCCCTCACCGCGCGATAGGTTCGCGAGAAGGCGTAGCCAAAAATGCCCTCGAGATACTCGCGGTCCATCCACTCCTCGTCGCAGATTGCGAGCGCGGCAACCGTCGCGCCGCCGTTGCACACGAATACCCAGTTGTCGCCGGGGTCATCCTGATACCAGCGGTAGCTTCTCCTTCTCTCGCGGTCGAGGTAATCATCCATCGTCGCCTCGAAGCCGTTTTTCACAAGCGCATCGGTAACGACGCGCTTCTGCTCCTCCGAAAGATACTCGTAGATCCAGTCGTACGCGATACCGAGGGCGTTGCACATCTCGCCGACGTCCAGGTGGTGGTAGGGGTTCCAATCCTTGAAGGCGGCCACGTTTTCGAGCTCCCTCCACAGCCTCTCGGCAAACCTGTCATCCCCCGTCAGGCGGTATGCCATACCGAGGTAGAGCGAGCGGTCGAGCATATCGCGCGACACCTGCAAAAGGCGGATTCCGTCGGGAATATTATAGACGAGCAGGGGCTTGTCAAGATACATGGTCGCGCGCGAGATAACGTATCTGCGCCCGCGGACAAACACCTCGTCCTCCGAGGTGCGAACCCTCTCGAACTCGCTCGCGGTGAGGAAGATACGCGGATGCGTGCCCTTGCCCGAATAGGCGAGCACGTCGTCAATAACGCGCGTCCTCATTGCCTGTGCCATATCGTTTGCGATCTGTCTGTCGAATCCCATGGTAAACCTCCGTGTTTATGTTTAGGATTAATGGAGCAATTGCCCGACCGCGCCCCGCCACCCATTAACGAACGGCTCATTTACGAATCGGGTCCCTCTCATTTATTATATCGCACGCGCGCGCGTTTTGCAAGTGCTTTGTAAAATTTCGCCACGCATCACCGAGGGGCGCATCAACACAGCTCACCAAAATTAATTACCGTTTTTCCCTTTCGCTTTGCATACGCGTAGGTTTTGTACGCACCGCCGCGCCTATAATTAACATACGCGATAACAAGGTCCGCCTTATCCACCATCCATCTGTTTCGGTAAACTATCGCAAATTTCGGTGGCTTGTCTTCGATTTCTGGGTAGAGCGTTACGTCATAGCCCGCACGGCGCTCGGCCATGTTCAAATAAGGCGTAATGTAAATTAACGATACCGCCCCACCATCATCCCTCAACCTCTTGCCACAGCGATATGCAAGATCATCAAAATCGCCATATCCCCCAATCAGCATTTCAACAGAGTGCCCATCCGCAAAATTGCGAAGCAAGCCGAGCACCCGTACCTCAAGCTCGAATATATCGTATATCTCCGAATGTCCGCAGAAAGCAATAACCATTTTTCCCTCCTTGATTATGTAGGTGTACCTTCTTAGTTTAACATACAACTAGGAAAAAATCAACAATATGTAGGTGTGCCTTCTTATAAAATCAACGGTTTGTTGCTAAAATATATGTATGTATAACTACGGAGTTAAATCTACACAAGAGGGGGGATAGACGGAATGACCGTAAACGACGCGGTTGCGATGCGTATTTCCGCACTGCTTAAAGCCAAGAATATGTCACAATACCGTTTGGAGCAAAATTCCGGCATTCAGCACGGAAGCATGCAATGTATTATGAACGGGCGAAATAAAACCGTTACCCTCAGCACCGTTATTATGATTGCCCGTGGGTTCGGAATGACGCTGACCGAGTTTCTCGACGACGAGATATTCGATTCGCCCGAGATCGATTTGGATAATTAAAGCCGCCTCAACCGAGGCGGCTTTGTTTTTAATCAAGCAGTTTCATTACCAAGATGGCGGCGGCGATGTTCAGCGCACAGAATATCGAAATGATGATTCCGCGGCCGGGACCCCACCAGGTGTAAATGGCGACGTTGACGATGATAGGGAGAAGCTCGCCAAGGGCCATTAAAATCTGTCCGCGCCTGTCATCCCTGACGCTAAATCCAAAGTAGAACGTACCAAATCCGATCACGAGCATTCCAAGGCCCAGCATAAAGGTGCCGAAGACGGTGAATCTGCCCTGCTTTTCCGCATCCTCCTCGGCGAGTCGGTCGGTGAAGACCCCGCTTGCGCTCATGACGCTGACGGGTCGGTCCTCCTCAATGCTCATGCTATCGAGAATGACGTAGAAATACTGCAGCTCGGGGTTGCCGCGCGCACCGTCGGGGACGTGGGCGTCCTTCTTTACCGTGACGGTCTCGCTCGATCTATCGTATTTGAATTTTATTTTTACCTTCTCAAAATCCGTGACGTCGTAGCCGAAATCGGGGTCGATATAAAACCTCAACGTCATTTGCCCGTCGTCGTAAACGACCTCGGTGCCGTTTTCATAAAAGCTGAGAAGGTCGATGTCAACCTTTCTTTTGTCCTTGCAGGACGAGAGGGAGAAAACGCCGAGCACCAGCGTAAGGATAGCAAGGAGCAGCGGCAGTATCTTTTTCTTCATTTAATTCACCTCGTTTTTGAAGCGGTTTTCTTCATTAAATAAATTATATCACACGCGCGAAGGATTGTCAACAAATTCCGCACCGCACCCGCCACGCCGTCGCGCTTTTTTGCCAATATGCGCGAATAATTTAACACGGGTATAGAAAAAAGGGCAGAAGAACCTGCCCTTTTATTGTTTTTGATTATTTTGCGTAGTCGATGAAGCGCGACTCTCTGATAACGCTGACCTTGATCTGGCCGGGGTAATCAAGCTCGCCCTCGATCTTCTTCGCGATCTCGCGAGCGAGGATCTTCATCTTATCGTCGTCGACAACCTCGGGCTTGACCATAATTCTGACCTCGCGGCCCGCCTGAATGGCGAAGGTCTTTTCTACGCCCTCAAAGTCGCCTGCAACTTCCTCAAGCTTCTGAAGTCGCTTAATGTAGTTTTCAACGT
>JAZODF010000008.1:0-18046 GCA_045596865.1 Eubacteriales bacterium | reverse complement strand
CGGCCTGACCCTCACCGAGATGGCGCCCTTCGGCGTTGTCGGAAGCATCACCCCCAGCACCAACCCCTCCGAGACGGTGATCTGTAACTCAATCGGAATGATCGCCGCGGGCAACGGCGTTGTATTCAACCCCCACCCCGGTGCTATCGCAACCTCCAACTACGCGGTCGACCTCGTAAACCGTGCCTCCAAAATGGCGGGCGGACCCGAGGTGCTCGTCGCATCGGTCGTCAAGCCGACCCTCGACACCGCGAATATTATGTATCAGCATAAGGACGTCCGCCTGCTCGTCTGTACGGGTGGCCCCGGCGTCGTACGAAGCGTCCTCTCCAGCGGAAAGAAGGCAATCGGCGCGGGCGCGGGCAATCCCCCCGTCATCGTTGACGATACCGCCGATATCAAAAAGGCGGGCAAGGACATCATCGACGGCTGCTCCTTCGACAACAACCTCCCCTGTATAGCGGAGAAGGAGGTGTTCGCCTTCGCGAATATCGCGGACGAGCTGATGGCGGCAATGATCGCCGCGGGCGCGTACAAGATCGATTCTGCTACCGCCGCACGCCTTGCCGAGATCGTCCTCGTCGACGTGAAGAACAAGAAAACGGGCGTCGTATCCAAGACCGTCAGCCGTGAGTGCGTCGGCAGGGATGCGAAGGTCCTGCTCGAAAAGGTCGGCATCAAGGTCGGTGACGAGGTCAGATGTATCATCTGCGAGACCGACTTTAACCACCCGTTCGTCCAGCACGAGCTGATGATGCCCATTCTGCCCATCGTTCGCGTACGCGACATTGACGAGGCAATCGACCTCGCGGTGAAGGCAGAGCACGGCAACCGTCACACCGCACACATGCACTCAAAGAATATTGATCACCTCACTCGCTTTGCGCGGGCGGTGGAGACCACCATCTTCGTCAAGAACGCGCCCTCCTACGCGGGCATCGGCTTCGGCGGAGAGGGACACACCACCTTCACGATAGCGGGCCCGACGGGAGAGGGAATCACGAGCGCGCGTAGCTTCACGAGATATCGCCGCTGCGTCCTCTCGGAGAGCTTCCGTATAATCTAAGTGAGGTAGAAAGGAAAGAATATGAATATTTCATCCAGCCAGGTGGAGAGCATCGTAAGACGAATCCTCGGTGAGATGGGTAGCACCGCACCCGTGAAGAGTGCGGGCGGCGTGCCCAAAACCGCGAAGGTCGCAATGCTCACCGCACAGAAAAGGATTGAGGTAAAGGAATTTCCCGTTCCCGCCCTGAACGACGACGATATCCTCGTCAAGGTTGAGGGATGCGGCGTTTGCGGCACCGACGTCCACGAGTGGAAGGGCGACCCCTTCGGCATCATTCCCGTAACCCTTGGACACGAGGGCACGGGCGAGATCGTCTATCTCGGCAAGAACGTCAAGACCGACACCGCGGGCAAGCCCATCAAGGTCGGTGACAAGATCGTTACCTCGGTTATCAGCTGTGGCGAGTGCCACGTCTGCCGTAACCACCCCGCGAACACCAACCTCTGCGATAAGCAGGGCGTGTTCGGTCTCATCCCCCACTCGGATGCACAGCCGCTGACGGGCTGGTTTGCATCCCACCTTCTCATCCGTGGCAAGGGCTCGACCTACTTCGTGGTCAACGACCTCGATTTGCAGGAGAGAATGCTCCTCGAGCTTGCATGCGTCTGCGTTCACGCACTCAAGAGGGCACAGTCCACGGGTCTTATCAACTTCAATTCAAAGGTCCTCGTCCAGGGTCTTGGCCCCGTTGGTCTCGTTATGATCTCGGTGCTCCGTGCCGCGGGCGTTAACCATATCGTTGCTATCGACGGCACCCCCCGCCGCCTCGAAATGGCGAAGAAGCTCGGCGCGAAAACGGTAATCAGCTTCAAGGAGATCACCACCCTTGAGCAGCGCGTCGCCCTCGTCAAGGAGGTCTGTAACGGTGTTGGCGTTGATTTCGCCTTCCAGTGCACGGGCGCGCCCATGGCGGCAAAGGATATCTACGAGTATATCCGCCGCGGCGGCGGTATGTGCGAGATGGGCTTCTTCGTCAACAACGGCGAATACACCGTCAACCCCCACTTCGCAATGTGTAACAAGGAGATCACCATCGTCGGCTCCTGGGATTACAGTGCGGACGATTACCCGACCACTATGGCCTTCCTCCGTCAGGCACGCGAGATGAACATCCCGATAAAGGAGCTGATCACCCACTCCTTCCCGCTTGAGCGGCTGAACGAGGCAATGGAGGTCAACGTTTCCCAGCAGGGAATCAAGATCTGCTACGTCGCCGAGTGACGGGGGTCTAACCTATGGCACTTGGAATGATTGAGGTTTTCGGCTTCGCCACCGCGATCGTCGTCGCTGACGCAATGGCAAAGGCGGCAGAGGTCAAGGTAGTTGCCATCGACAAAAACAAGCCCGCCGCGGGGGATGCCGCACGCGTTCCTCTCGTCATGGCGATAAAGGTCGAGGGCAGTGCCGCGGCAGTCGAGGCGGCAATAATGGCAGGCAAGGCCGAGGCAGAGAAAAGAGAGCTTTACATCACCCACAAGGTGATAGCAAGGCAGAGCGAGGAGATCGAGTGGTTTGCCCACCTGTCCGCGCTCGGCAGAGATAAATTAAGATAAAAATTTTATATAAGGAGAAAAAGAAAATGATGGAAGCACTTGGAATGGTAGAGACCAGAGGTCTCGTAGCGGCTATCGAGGCGGCTGATGCAATGGTAAAGGCGGCTAACGTCGTCCTCATCGGCTCCGAGAAGATCGGTAGCGGTCTTGTAAGCGTCATGGTCCGTGGCGACGTTGGCGCGGTAAAGGCGGCAGTAGAGGCAGGAAGCGCGGCGGCACACTCGCTTGGCGAGGTTATCGCTACTCACGTAATCCCCAGACCTCACTCCGACGTTGAGAAGCTCCTCCCCACTATCAAGTAAAAGGGGACTAGGGCTATGAAGGCAATAGCGCTGCTTGAGGTTCAGGCGATGGTCGCCGCGATCGCAGGCCTTGACGCTATGGTGAAGGCGGCCGACGTTCGGCTGATTCACGTTGAAAAACGCCTCGGCGGGCGGCTGGTAACGGTCGTCGTCGAGGGCGAGGTGTCTGCCGTCAGCGCCGCACTTGATGCGGGTGCGGCGGCGGCCGCCGAGGTTGGCAAGGTCAAGTGTCGGGAGGTTATCGCAAGACCCCACCCGGACGTGATGGCGTTTCTGACAACGGGCTAAGGACCATTCGCGAGAGTGATATTCGCTGACGCGAGTGATATTCGCTGGCGCGAGTGGTATTTCGCCGATGGCGAAGTGATATTCTTGCTTACGCAAGAGTGATATTCGCTGACGCGAGTGATATTCTCGCTTCGCGAGAGTGCGGACCCCCACCCCCCGTGTCAAGAAAACGCAATGAAAACTCGATTTTTTGGGCAATAGCCCGGGAAATATATTAACCTTAGTTTATCAAAAAAATTTTTATAGGAGGAACAAAAAATGGAAGCACTTGGAATGGTTGAGACCAGAGGTCTTGTAGCTGCTATCGAGGCGGCTGATGCCATGGTTAAGGCTGCTAACGTCGTACTCATCGGCTCCGAGAAGATCGGCTCGGGACTCGTAAGCGTTATGGTACGCGGTGACGTTGGTGCGGTTAAGGCTGCCGTTGAGGCAGGCTCTGCTGCTGCACACTCGCTTGGCGAGGTTATTGCAACCCACGTTATTCCCAGACCTCACGCAGACGTTGAGAAGCTTCTCCCTTCTATCAAGTAATTTAATTTACTGTGTTAGGGAACGGTACCCAAACCCCTTCGTGGGGTTTGGATACTGCATAGCGGCAAAGGAATAGGGCAAGAACAGAGCAGGGGCGCCGACAGGTCAAGCGACAAGGTAATCGTCCGCTTGAGCGACAAGGCAGTCGACAAGACAAGCGACAAGGCAAAACCGCCGTAACACCCACCCCGTGTTAAATTATCCCGCCCGCCACGCGTGTTAATATATGCGGGAAATGTAAACAACTCTTTACCGTTATGCAGTATCTGAAATGAACGGGGCACGCCCCCGATACCGAAACCAAGGAAAGGAACGCAAAATGGATAATATTGAAATGAAGGTCGCCGAAATAGTGCGACAGGTCCTCGCGGGTATGACCGAGGGGAATGCCGCGGGCAAGGGTGCGGGCACCTCGGGCTCCTGCTCGGATTGCAAGAGCGGGTGCGTAAGCGCTTGCGCGAGCGTGGGTGCAAGCGAGGTCCCCGTCGGCGTATCCAACCGTCATATACATCTTTCTCGCGCGGACGTTGACACGCTCTTTGGCGCGGGCTATGAGCTCACTCCCCTTAAGGAGCTGTCCCAGCCGGGTCAGTACGCCTGCAAGGAAACTCTCACCATCATCGGCCCCTCCCTCCGCCCCATCGAGGGCGTGCGCGTGCTCGGCCCCGTGAGGAAGGCCTCGCAGGTCGAGATATCCAAGACCGACAGCTACACCCTGAAGGTGAAGCCCCCCGTGCGCGAGTCGGGCAAGATCGCGGGCTCTGCCCCCATCACCATAGTCGGGCCGAAGGGTGTCGTCACCCTCTCCGAGGGCTGTATCATCGCAAACCGACATATCCACATGTCGGAGGAGGACGGCCGTAAATTCGGCGTGCGTGACAACGATTACGTCACCGTCGACGTCGAGGGCACCCGCCGCACCCGCTGGTATGACGTACAGGTCAGGGTGCATCGCGACTTCCGTCTTGAAATGCACGTCGACACCGACGACGCAAACGCGGTCGGCATCGGCAACGGATCACGCGTCCGTATCGTAAAGGATTAAATAACCCCAAAAAGTGAGGTAGAAATATGTTAAAGGGAATTATCATCGGACACATCGTCTCGACAAGAAAGCAGGACAGCCTCGTTGGTAGCAAATTCATGGAGGTCGAGATTATCGAAAACGGTAATCGTACGGGCAAATTCATGGTTGCCATCGACTCCGTCGGTGCGGGCATCGGCGAAACCGTGCTCATCACCACGGGCTCCTCGGCGCGCCTCGCGCTCCGTAACACTAACGCCCCCGCCGACGCGGTAATCGTCGGTATCGTGGACTAAATTTTATTCCTGCTGTGCAGGAGTGATATGCCGCTGACGCGGCGTGATATTTCGCCGATGGCGAAGTGATATTCTTGTTGACGCAAGAGTGAAGTAATACGTTGCCTGCGGCAGAGTGGTATTCCCACTTCGCGGGCATAGCCTACCCCCGGCAAGCGGGGGAGAAAGAGAAACCGAATGGATCTGAAAATACTGATGAAGGAGAGCGGCATAGTCGGTGACGGTGGGGCAGGATTCCCCTCCTACGCCAAGCTTGCCGAGGGTGCCGACACCCTTGTGGTGAACGGCTGTGAATGTGAGCCTCTCCTCTACACCGACTACACGATATTGAAGCGCGAGCTACCCATGGTGCTCCACGGAATGCGTGCCGTCATGGACTACTGCCATATCGGGCGGGGTCTGCTCACCGTGAAGGGGCATACCGCGACCCGCCTCGGCTTCGAGGATGGACAGCGGCTCGCCGACGGGATATACGCCCGCGTCCTTGGCAACACCTACCCCGCGGGTGACGAGATCACCCTCATCTACGAATCGACGGGCAGGCTCGTGCGCCCCGGCAATCTCCCGCTGACCGTCGGGGTCATCGTCTACAACGTTGAGACGATGTATAACCTCGCCCGCGCTATGAAATACGGCGACTCCGTCACCGTCAAGTGGCTCACCATCGGCGGTGATATCGACCGCCCCGTGGTAATGCGCGTGCCCATCGGCACGCTCGTGCGCGACATCTTCGCGCGGCTCGGCATCACGGTGGACGAAAACCACGCCGTCCTCGAGGGCGGTCCCTCAATGGGCAAGGTCATCAACCACGAAACCGCCGAGATATGCAAAACCACGAAGGCCATCCTCGTCCTGCCAAAGGACACCCGCGCCGTCGAGGCAAAGCTCGTCAACCCACGCGCCGCGGTAAAGCGCGCCGAGACCGCCTGCTGCCAATGCACGCGGTGCACCGATATGTGCCCGCGATTCCTGCTCGGCTACCCGCTCGAGCCGCATCGGATGGTCCGCACCGCAATGACCGTCGCCGAGGCTGACCCCGCGCTCGTCCTCACCGCCACGCTATGCTGTGGGTGCGGCATTTGCGAGAGCCTCGCCTGCAGTCAGGGCATATCCCCCCGCGCGGTCATCGCGAATTACAAGACCCTCCTCGCGAAAAACAAAATGAAGTTCGTCGAGCATAACGAGGTCTTTGCAAGATACGAAAGAGAATACAGAAAAATACCGTCCGAGAAATGGGCGGCGACGCTCGGCGTTGCCCGCTTCGACAGGGTGGCGGAATATATAGGCGAGATAAACGACTTCGACCGTGTGGAGCTCCCCCTCGGGCGCTTCATCGGCTCACCTGCGATGCCCGTCGTCCGCGACGGCGAGGAGGTAAAAATCGGCCAGATCGTCGCGGTTGCGCGTGACGGCCTGTCGGTCAGCCTCGCCGCATCGATAAACGGTCGGGTCACCGTCTCGGATACCGAAATAATGATTGATAGGGTGTAAAATATGTTTAAGGCAATTGGTGTAATAGAATTAAAATGTATCCCGAAGGGGATTGAGGCGGCCGACGCCGCGCTGAAGAGCGCGGGTGTCGAGATGGTGTCCTCGCACCCCTCCTGCCCGGGAAAATATGAGATCATCCTCTCCGGCTCGATCTCCAATATCACCGCCGCGGTGAATCACGTCACGGCGAAATTCGAGGGCTACGTCATCGACTCCTCCATTATGGGTCGCATCGACGAGCAGGTAATAGCCGCCCTCTTCAGCACGCACGCGACCCCCGCCCGCGGCTCGCTCGGAATCGTGGAGACCTTCTCCGCCGCCAGCGCGATCAAGGCCGCCGACATCGCGGTAAAGACCGCCCGCGTCGAGATTTTCGACCTCCGCGTCTCCCGCGGAATGGGTGGCAAGGGTGTTCTGTTGCTCGTTGGTGAGATCGGCGACGTCACCGCCGCCGCCGAGGCCGCCGCGGACTACGCCCGCTCGGTAGCATCCCTCTCCGCCGTGTCGGTCATTGCCGCACCGCACGATGAGCTCTGGGGGCAGCTGTAATAACGCGCCGTAAACAATTATTTACATAAACCATCAAAAAAGTGACACGGGGTGGTATATATCCCGCGTGACGAAGAAAACGTGAATCTTATTTTGACCGAAAAGGAATGGTAAGACAATGGAAAACATTAAGTTTGTAATTGAAAAGAGTGAGAGAATACCGCGCCTTATCGACGCGCTCTACGAGAAAATGCCCGAGATCGAAACCGCCCGCGGCGTCCTCGTTACCGAGAGCTACAAGGCGACCGAGGATCTTCCGATAATCCGCCGCCGCAGCGCCGCCTTCTCCCACATTCTCAAAAATATTCCCATCGTTATCCGCGACGGCGAGCTCGTCGTCGGTAGCGCAACCGTGGCACCCCGCGGCTGTCAGGTGTTCCCCGAGTATTCCTACGAGTGGCTCGAGGCGGAGCTTGATACCGTTGCCACCCGTGCCGCCGACCCCTTCTATATCAGCGAGGAAAATAAGGCCACCCTCCGCGCCATCTACCCCTATTGGCACGGGCGGACCTGCTCCGACCTTGCGCGGGCGAACATGGCACCCGAGGCGTACGCCGCCTTTACGAAGCACTCGGTATTCACCCCGGGTAACTATTTCTATAACGGCATCGGCCACGTCTGTGTCGATTACGGCAAGGTGCTTGCCATCGGCTATCGCGGCATCATCAACGAGGCACAGGAGGCGTTGAGTTGCCTCGACGTTTCCGACCCCGACTACGTCAGCCGTACCAATTTCCTATACGCGGTTATCGAGAGCTGTGAGGCGGTCATCGAGTACGCGCGCCGCTACTCCCGTCTTGCCCGTGACCTCGCGAGGGAAGAGAAGTGCAAGGTCCGCCGTGCCGAGCTCGAGGCCATTGCCCACAACTGCGCCCGCGTGCCCGAATTTGGCGCACAGTCATTCCACGAGGCTTGCCAGTCCTTCTGGTTCGTTCAGCTCCTCCTTCAGGTTGAGTCCTCGGGTCACTCCATATCCCCCGGCCGCTTCGACCAATATATGTACCCCTATTACAAGCGCGACCTCGACGCGGGCAGGATTACCCGTGAGGAGGCACAGGAGCTCATCGACTGCATCTGGGTCAAGCTCAACGATATCAACAAGGTCCGCGACGCGGCGAGCGCTGACGGCTTTGCCGGCTACGGCATGTTCCAGAATCTCATCGTCGGCGGTCAGGATATCCACGGCATGGACGCGACCAACGACCTGTCTTATATGTGCCTCGAGGCGTCGATGCACGTCCCCCTCCCCCAGCCGTCCATCTCCATCCGTATCTGGAACGGCACCCCCGAGAGCCTTATGCTAAAGGCGGCGGCGCTCACCCGTCTTGGCACGGGCCTGCCCGCATATTACAACGACGAGGTCATCATCCCCTCGATCATGGCACGCGGCCTCACCCTCGAGGACGCACGCGACTACTGCATCATCGGTTGCGTCGAGCCGCAGGCACCGCACAAGACCGACGGCTGGCACGATGCGGCGTTCTTCAACATGTGCCGCCCGATGGAGCTCGCCTTCAATCAGGGCTTCGATAAGGGCGTGAAGATCGGCGTCGATACCAAGCCCGTCGAACAGATGGAATCCTTTGACGATCTGTACGATGCCTACAAGGCTCAGCAGAGCTATATGATAAAGCTCCTCGTCAACGCGAACAACGCCATCGATATGGCGCACGCGGTACGCTGTCCCCTCCCGTTCCAGAGCTGTATGGTCGATGACTGCATCGGCAGGGGTAAATCCCTGCAGGAGGGCGGCGCGATCTACAACTTCACCGGCCCGCAGGGCTTCGGAATCGCGAACAACGCCGACGGCCTGCTTGCTATGAAAAAGCTCGTCTTCGAGGAGAAGAAATACACCCTCGCCGAGGTCAGGGAGGCGCTGAAGGCTAACTTCGGCTACGGCCTCTCGGGAAGCGCGGCAGAGAAGCTCACCACCGAGATCGCGACCGAGCTCGCCCGCGAGGGCATCGAGATCAACGACGCCGCGGTCAGGATCATATACAACGAGGTCACCACCTGCGGCTCGCTCTCACCCGAGACCAAGGCGCGCTACCGTGAGCTCAAACGCGCAATAGACGAGGATTGCCCGAAGTACGGTAACGATATCTACTCGGCCGACATGCTCGCCCGCGACGTTGCAAACACCTACACCCGCGAGGTGGAGAAGTACCGCAACCCCCGTGGCGGCATCTTCCAGGCGGGTCTGTACCCCGTATCCGCAAACGTGCCCCTCGGCGCCGCGACGGGCGCAACCCCCGACGGCAGGCTGGCATATACCCCTCTTGCCGACGGCATCGGCCCCGCCTCGGGCAGGGACGTCAAGGGTCCGACCGCTACCGCCAACTCGGTGGCCCGTCTTGAACAGGGCGTCGCCTCTAACGGCACCCTCTTAAACCAGAAATTCCATCCCTCCGCGCTCGAGGGTATGTCGGGTCTGACTAAATTTACTGCGCTCATCCGCTCCTACTTCGACCGGAAGGGTATGCACATGCAGTTCAACGTCGTAACCCGCGAGACCCTCCTCGACGCACAGCAGCACCCCGAAAAGTACAAGACCCTCGTCGTCCGCGTGGCGGGCTATTCGGCACTGTTTACCACGCTGTCAAAGTCCTTGCAGGATGATATAATCAACCGTACCCAGCAGGGCTTCTGAGTATCCCTTGGGTGAATTTCGCGGATAGCACGCGTTTGTGACCAAAACTCGCCGTAGGTTACTACGGCTTCGGGTCGGAGAACCCGCACTCTCCATCGAAATTCCCTCCAAGGGGGTGGAGAAAAAACGAGAGAATTTTGCGGCGTGTAATTATCACAATTCGTCACAAAGCGCCCCGTTTTGCGACACAGGGTCGGACTTGTCGGGTTGCCGTGGACAAATCGTTGTCGGCGAAAATGTAAATAATAATTGACATTAACCTGCATTGACTAACATTAACCGACCTTAACTAACCTTAACCAACGTTAACTAACCTTTATCGCGGGCGGACGTCCTTGCTCCGCCCGAAAAAACACCCGAAAGGAGGAGCACCGTGAGCCATTACGATACGGTCGGCAGGATATTCAATATCCAACGCTTTTCAATACACGACGGACCGGGAATCCGCACGATAGTGTTCCTCAAGGGGTGCTATCTTAGGTGCGCGTGGTGCTGTAACCCCGAGTCGCAGAGATACGAGATCGAAGAGATGATAGAGGGCGGCAAGCAAAAGACGGTCGGTCGCGACGTCACCGTCGAAGAGATCCTGCCCGAAATCCTCGCCGATATGCCCTACTACCGCCGTAGCGGCGGCGGGCTCACCCTCTCGGGCGGCGAGGTGCTGGCACAGGCGGATTTTGCCCGCGACCTGCTTCGCGCGGCGAAGGAATACGGCCTGCACACCGCGATCGAAACCGCCGCATCCCTCCCATACCGCGAAATTGAAAAGCTGCTCCCATACCTCGACCTCATCCTTATGGACGTAAAGCACATGGACCCCGTGCGGCACAAGGAATACACGGGCGTCGATAACGCGCTCATCCTCGAAAATGCGCGCCTGCTTGCCGCAAGCGGCGTCGAGCTTGTAATCCGCACCCCCGTTATCCCCGGGGTCAACGATACCGACGCGGACATTCGTGCAATCTCGATGTTTGCCCGCTCGCTCGGCACCGTGCGTGAGCATCACCTTCTCCCGTATCACCGCCTTGGCACGGATAAATACGACGGCCTTGGCAGACGGTACAGCCTCCCCGAAATCGAGCCACCCTCGAAGGAGAGGATGCTTCACCTACTCTCCGTGGCGGAGGAGTCGGGCCTCGAATGTCAGATCGGCGGCTAAGCTCCGTCGGGCAGACGCGGGCGCAAAACCGCACAAAAGGCCCCGTGAACCCGTATATCGCGACGTTCACCGCACCCCGCGGGCAAAACGGGCAATATGTGCCACCCCGTGTTAAATTAACGCCGTATTTCGGCAACCCCTCCGCGACGAAAATTGCCGCGTAAATGTAAATAATAGTTAGAAAATACGCTCAAAATGCGCTAAAAGGAGTTTTAAATGGAGCTTCGTGATAAAATGAGAATAGTGCAGGAGCTGGTCCCCGGTAAGCAGGTGACCCTCTGCCACATTATTGCAAACCCCGACGACGTGCTTTATACCAAGCTCGGCCTTGATCCCAAGACCGATTACAGCCGTAGCGCCATCGGTGTGCTTACCATCTCCCCCGCGGAGAGCGCGGTCATCGCCGCGGATATCGCCCTTAAATCCTCGGGTGCCGAGCTCGGCTTCGTCGATCGCTTCACGGGCACGCTTATCATCTCGGGCAGCGTTTCCGCCGTCGAGTCCGCCTTCAGTGCGATTCGTGAGTACGTTATCAACCGCCTCGGCTACACCTGCTGTGAGCTGACGAAAACCTAACCGATACGCTATGGCACCGACGACTTATTTGTCGGTCAACTAAATTAATAGGTAGAAAATGAAAAAGCTAATTCTGATTGGCAGGGTCGCCGCGGGGAAAACCACCCTGACGCAGGCGCTTCGCGGTGAGGATATCCACTACTACAAGACGCAGTACGTCAACTACCTCGATACCATCATCGACACCCCGGGTGAGTACACCGAGCTTAGGCAGACCTCGGGCGCGCTCGCCCTCTATTCCTACGAGGCGGACATCGTCGGTCTTGTCCTCAGCGCGAATGAGCCGTACTCCATCTTCTCGCCCTGCATCACCAGCCTCGTCAATCGCGAGGTAATCGGCATCATCACGGGTATCGATAAGCCCGACGCAAACGTGGAGCGCGTCGAGCGCTGGCTTCGCCTTGCGGGCTGCAAGAGGATCTTCCCGCTCAGCGCCTACACGGGCGAGGGGGTGCGCGACCTGCTTGAATACCTGCGCGAGGACGGCGACCCCGAGCTGCCACCCATAGACTAAATATTAACCCGCGGAAAAGGGCAGGGGACCCACCGCGAAAGGAGCAAAAATGAGCAGAACGACGGTAATCACCTTCGCAAACAACAAGGGCGGTAGCGGCAAAACCACCACTACCTCGAACATCGGCGCCGCCATGGCAAAGCTCGGCAAGCGTGTCCTGCTTGTCGACGGCGATATGCAGATGAATCTGACCCTCTCCTTCTTCGACGAGGAAAAATCGCTCGCCCTTGCCGAGGGCGAGAAGAATATATACAAGGCGATAAAGGAGGAGCGCGACCTCTCCGACTGCGTTATCCCGACGGGTATCGAGCGGCTGGACATCATACCGTCCTCCACGCTGATGAGCGGGATCGAGTTTGACCTGTTCACCAAGTGGCAGCGCGAGCTCATCCTCAAAAAGTGCATTGCCCCCATCATTGCACGCGGCTACTACGACTACGTCCTTATCGACGCACCCCCGACCCTCGGCGGCTGGGTGATGAACATTATGTGCGCCGCCGACTACGTCATCATCCCCGTTGAGGCAAGCCCGTGGGGACTGTTCGGCCTTGCGAACATGTTCGACTTTATAGGCAAGGTGCGCACGATTGCCCCCCGTCTCGAGGTGCTCGGCATCGCGATAACCAAGGCGGACGAGCGCAAAACCTACTTTAAGCAGACCCTCGAAACCCTCCGCGAGTTCGAGGCGGCGCGCCTGTTTGAAACCTACATCCGCGTTGACGCTACCATCGAGTGGTCGCAGGATAACAGCCAACCCGTCGTCAACTACAAAAAATACAGCCGCTCCGCGGTAGAATACACCAAGCTTGCAAAGGAGATTATGAAATATGCCGATCGGTAAAAATTCCCTGAAGCGGGTAACCAACAACGGCTACTCCGCGGTCAAAACCACCGCACCCGATATGGAAAACAGCGTGATCCTAACCCCCGTCGAATCCCCCGCGGCGGCACCCGTCCCCGCACCCGCAGAGGCAAAGGCGGCACCCGTTAATACCACCGCCCCCGCACCCGCCGAATCACCCGCGGCGGCACCCGCACCCGCGGCTAAGTCCGACCCTGTGTCGCAAAACAAGCCAAAACGCGGCAGAAAGCCCGGCTCAAAGAACAAGAAAACCACCCCCGCGGAGGCTAAGCCAGCCGCGAAGGGCAAAAAAACGGCAAAAAACACCGCTAAGCCCGACCCTGTGTCGCAAAACGGGGCAAATGACGGCGCGAAAAAGCCCACCACGGCTAAAAAACCCGCCAAAAAGACGACCGCGACCAAGAAGGCCGCCTCTGCTCCCGCCTCGGATAACGCACCCCGCCGTCGCGGCAGACCTCCGAAGAGCGCCGTGACTATCCCCACCGCGCCCGAAACCGCGGCAAAAATCACCGAAAAGGCGGCGGAGGAAAAGTCCTTCTATCGCATCGGCGACGAAATGCCGATCTACCTTCTCTGATTATTTCCCGCCCGCACCGAAGCGTGCGCCCCGACGGCTCGCCCGACGGCAATCGGGCAAAGCAGGCTAACCCCGCTCACCCGACGGCGAAAAGATTGAATAACACCCGCTCGCCTCGCGGCGAGCGAAGGGGCGACCCGCTACCGCGGGCCGCCCCCTCTTTTCATTTTTCATTCCTCATTCCATCATTCCTCATTCCTCATTCCATCATTCCTCATTCCTCATTCCTCATCCTTCACTCCATCATTCATCATTCATCATTCATCATTCATCATTCATCATTCCTCATTCCATCATTCCATCATTCCATCATTCCTCCCTCCCCCCCACCCTTTTTCTCTTTTTTCTCCTCCCCTATTGCATTCGCGCGCGTTTAATGATAAAATACAATTGACAACCGCGAAAGGAGCATCACGATGCAAAAGCGTTTTATCAAGGCAACCGAGGACTATTCCACCCTCACCCGTCATATTCCCGCACCCTATCTCCGTCGGTCGTTTACCCTCGACTCTGCGCCCACCTCGGCGCGAATTTCGATCTCGGGTCTCGGCTTCTATATCCTGTATATAAACGGTGAGAATATTACCAAGGGGCATATTGCCCCCTATATCTCCAACCCTGACCACTACTGCTATTTCGACTCCTACGATCTGACCCCCTACCTCCGCGCGGGCGAGAACGTCATCGGCGTCATTCTCGGAAACGGCTTCCTTAACTGCCCCGGCGGCGCGGTCTGGGATTTTGATAAGGTCGACTACCGCTCGGCACCAATGCTCGCACTCGAGCTCACCGCCGCGACCCCGTCGGGTGAGGTTTCCTTCCACGCCGACTCCGAATTTCTCACGCACCCCTCGCCGATCCTGCTCGATGACCTTCGCCTCGGTGAGATCTACGATGCCCGCCGCGAGATATGCGGTTGGAATCTTCCCGACTTCGATACGAGCGGATGGACACCCGCCATCCCCGCACAGCCTCCCCGCGGACAAATGCGCGAATGCACCGCCGAGCCGATAAAATGCTACCGCGAAATCACCCCCGTCGCCATCACGCGGCAGGGGGACGCCTACCTCTACGACTTCGGGCTTAACAGCGCGGGTGTCACCCGCCTGCATATTAACGGCACCGACGGTCAAAAGATTACTCTCCACCACGGTGAGCAGCTTGTCGACGGCAAATTCTATAACGATAACATCCGCTTCTACGGCGAAGGCAGGGAATTCTACGACGAATATAACCAGACTATCCGCTACACCTGCCGCGCGGGCGAGCAGATCTACGAGCCGCATTTCCACTACTCGGGATTCCGCTACGTCCTCGTTGAGGGCATAACCGAGGAGCAGGCAACCCCCGACCTCCTCACCTACCGCGTGATGTCCTCCTCGCTTCGCGAGATTGGCGGCTTCAGATGCTCGGACGAGCGAATAAACCGCCTCTTCCGAATGGTGAAGAACTCCGACCGCTCCAACTTCTTCTACTTCCCGACCGACTGCCCCCACCGCGAGAAAAACGGTTGGATGGGTGACGCGTCGCTCTCCGCACCGCATACCTCGCTTCTCTTTGATACCGAGCGCTCCTACCGCGAATGGCTCGCGAATATCCGCGCGGCACAGCGCGCCGACGGCGCCCTCCCCGGCATCGTGCCGACGGGTGGATGGGGCTTCGCGTGGGGCAATGGCCCGACCTGGGACAGCGCGCTGTTCAACCTCCCCTACGCCCTCTTTAAGCTCCGCGGCTGCAAGGACGTCATCCGCGAGAACGCCCACGCAATGCTCCGCTACCTTGAGTATATTCTCGGCCGCCGCTCTGCCGATGGCACGGTCGCGATCGGCCTTGGCGACTGGGTCCCCGTTGACAAGCCCGCCGACAGATACGACGCACCGCTCGCCCTAACCGACTCGGTGATGGTGATGGACATGGCCCGCAAGGCGTGCGAGATGCTCACCGCCGTCGGCTACACGCACAGGGCGGCGTTCGCCGACGAAATCTACCGTGATATGCGCGACACTATCCGCCGCGTGCTCGTCGGGCCGGATATGCTCGTCGCGGGGGATTGCATGTCCTCGCAGGCGATCGCCATCTACTACGGCGTTTTCAACGAGGATGAATTGGAGGCCGCCGCGGCGCACCTTTTGCGCCAAATTCACGCAAAGGACGATACCTTCGACTGCGGCTTCATCGGCATGCATTGCATATTCCACGTCCTCTCGGATATCGGCGAGTCCGACCTTGCCTACCGTATGATCACCCGCGACAAATTCCCGTCCTACACCCGCCTCATCGACGAGGGCTACACCGCTATTCCCGAGCATTTTCTCTCTGCTACCCCGTACCCCGTGTCGCAAAATCACCATTTCCTCGGTGATATTGCCCGTTGGTTTATGACTCGGCTTGCCAGCCTCGATATCCTCGACCACAAGACCGTCCGTGTCAGCCCCTGTCCCGTCCGCGACATCGACTTTGCCGAGGCGTGGTACGACCTCCCAAGTGGCAGAGTCACCGTCCGCTGGAGCCGTGACGAGAACGGCAAGGTCTGGACCGACGTCGATGCCCCCACGGGTGTCAAGGTCCTCCACTGGATCAACGAATCCGACCGTATCGGCTTTGATTAATGACGGGATTTGCCCCTGCGCCGCGCCCGCTTGCCCCGCTTGGTGCCTGATTGGTGCCCGCTTGGTGCCCGCTCGTTGCCCGCTTGCCCCGCTCGTCGCCCGCTCGGTGCCCCGCTTGATGCCCGCTTGGTGCCCCGCTTGGTGCCCGCTCGTCGCCCACTTGGTGCCCCGCTTGATGCCCCGTCACCTACCGACGTGAATTTCTCTTAAAATAAAAAGCACCCACCCCGTGTTAAATTTTCGCAGGGTGGGTGTTAATATTTGTTTACATTTTGTGGTGGGCGGCATTTCCTTCGCCACGCGGGTGAGGCTTTTGCGTGCCTCGCACTCAACCTTGCGGCGTGCTCCTTGGCACACTCCTTGGCGGGTTTTGCGGTGCGCCCCTTTGCGTGGATTACATCTCGACCTTGTCGAGCCCATCGGGGGTGATGATAACCTTATGCGTAAACCCGCACCGTAGCGCAAGCTCCTCACCGAGGTCGAGATACCGACCGAGCATCCCCGCCGAATGGCAGTCGCCGTTCACCATCACCTCGCCGCCGAGAGCGCGAATGTATCTGAGGATCTGCTCGTCGGGGTAGGGGGTGGTGCGATAGCCGCGGCTGATCGCGCCGACGTTTATCTCGAACGGGATATGATACGGTATGAGCGCGCGCACCGCGTCGAACGCCGCCTCGTAATACCTCTTTCCGAATGTGAGGGGCAGGATATCACGGTACTTTGACACGAGGTCAATATGCGCGATGAATGTCGCGTCGACCGCCTCGGGAATCCTCTTTACCTTGTTGAAATACGCCTCCGCGAACGATTCGAAATCTCCGCCGAAATACCGCTCGGTGGCATCGGTGATATTGTCGGGGGATAGGTCGATGGGCGCAAATCCGCCACCCACGTCGATGACGTGCACCCCACCGATTACGTAGTCAAACGGCGAGGATGGGTCACTCCGCCGCGTGCGGTATTTCTTGCCGTCAAGCTCCTCCTCCACGCCGAGCAGGACGTCCATCCGCCCGCGCATCTCATCCCGCAGGGACAGGACCTCGCTGATATATTTTGCCTCCGCCTCGGCGCTCATCTGGCTGGTCGGGGTTCTACCCGCACCACCGTGCCCCGAAAACCCGTATGCCGAAAATCCGAGCGCCAGCGCCCGCTCCGCCATCTCTCGCGGACTGTTTTTGCCATCGCAATGGCTCGTGTGCGTGTGAAAATCACATAAATATTTCATGCTTACCTCGGTTGGTGGATTATCAACGGCCTTTTCGTGATTATAGATCGAGAAGGCGGTTAGGGAAAAGGGAGCAGTTAGGGAAAAGGGGGCAGGGCGAAAATACTCTTTTGCCATTAGCGGGACGCCTTGCCACCCGCCTCCAAATCACGGCGGAGCCGTGGATGTGATTCGCAACCCGTTGCGGTATGAAATCAATGCGTAGCATTGGATGTCATCAAGCCGCAGGGGGATACACCTTCGGTGATGCCATCCCGCCTTGCGACGGATAACAACGCCTGACGGCGATTACATACCACGCCTGCGGCTTGGATAAAAAAATACCGAGAACAACGTTCTCGGTATTTTTTTGGTGCACCTCCAGGGACTCGAACCCTGGACCCACTGATTAAGAGTCAGTTGCTCTACCAACTGAGCTAGAGGTGCATATCGTGCCGTTCAAAGCGAGAATTATTATAGCACAGCGTTCGGGCTTTTTCAAGTGGTTTTTATCAAAATAGCAATATTTGCAATATGAACGGCAAATTCGTGCGATAACATTGCAAAAAGATGCAGGATTGACGCCAAAACGCGGGTACAAGCCGGGCAGAGCGCGAGCGAAGGGGGCGGGCAGAGTGCAAGCAAAGGGCGGGAAGAGTGCGAGCGAAGGGCGGGCAGAGCGTGAGCGAAGGGGGCAGAGTGCAAGCAAAGGGCGGGCAGAGTGCAAAGTCGGATCGTAGCCATGTCGTTCTGTGAGCCAAGGAGTTGGTAAGACCCATTGTCTTCCTAAGA
>JAZODF010000007.1:0-2545 GCA_045596865.1 Eubacteriales bacterium | reverse complement strand
GCAACTATCTTCTGGTCACAGATAAAGATCATCATCAAACCCAAAAAGAAAACTGAACAACCCGCCGAAAATGCGGAATAAATCTGATCCGCAAGTCGCACAGGCTTGCGGACTTTTTCAAATTATGGAGGAATCAAAATGAAAAAGTACCTGCTCCCCGAATCGGGCAATTTCTACAAGGCAAATCTTCACTGTCACACGGTCCTTTCGGATGGCTGTCTGACCCCCGAAGAGGTCAAAAAGATCTATAAAAACGAGGGCTATTCCGTCGTTGCTTATACCGATCACGACATTCTCATCCCCCACCACGCCGAGCTTTCCGATGATGAATTTCTCGCCCTCAACGGCTGGGAGATCACCTTCACCGAGCCCGAAGTTGATCCCATCCGCAACGTTAAGCGCGTTTGCCACATGTGCTTTATCGCGAAGGATCCCGACAACACACGGCAGGTCTGCTGGTTCCACCGCAAGCATTTCAACAAGAACGAAGATAAAGCAAACTGCGCCGACGAACCCGAGTTCAAGCCCGAATACACTCCCGAGTCGATCAACGAGTGTATTGCACGCGTAAAGGAAGCGGGATTCTTCGTTACATATAATCATCCCACCTGGTCGCAGGAAGATTACACCCGCTATACCAAGTACCACGGTATGGATGCTATGGAGATCTGCAACTTCGGTTGCGTAGCCATCGGACATCCCGAACAGAACGACCGTGTATACGGCGATATGCTCCTCGCGGGCGATCGCATCGGATGCCTCGGCACCGATGATAACCACAACAAGCATCCGGGCGAGGTCACGTGGGATTCCTTTGGCGCGTGGACCTGCATCAAGGCGGATAAGCTCGATTATAAGGCTATCACAGATGCAATGGCAAACGGCAATTATTACGCATCTCAGGGCCCCGATTTCACCGAGATCAGCTATGAGGACGGCAAAGTGACCGTTAAGACCTCCCCCGTTGCCACCATCGCATTCAGCACAGGCTCACGCCACGCAGGCTACTTTGGAAACGGCGACGGCACTCCCATCACCGAAGCGACCTTCGAACTCAAGGAAACCGACAACTACGTCCGCGTCACCATCCGTGACGAAAAGGGCAAGCCCGCACATTCGAGAGCATACTTCCTTGACGAACTGAAATAATGAACTATAAACGCACAAAACTCGCCTGCTATTCCGCATATGTCACGATGGCGTCCGCTTTTTCCCTGCCTCCGCTGCTTTTCGTGACCTTCCACGATATGTACGGTGTTTCGTACACACTTCTCGGAACACTCGTGCTGACCAATTTCTGCACCCAGCTTACGGTCGACCTGATACTTTCGTTCTTCTCAAAGTATTTCAATGAAAAGTTCTTGGTCAGGGTTATGCCGATCATAACCTCGTGCGGACTTGCAATTTACGCCTTCACGCCCGTGCTTTTCCCGAACTCGATCTTCGTCGGATTGATGATCGGAACGATTATCTTTTCTGTTTCCGCGGGACTTTCGGAGGTGCTTGTAAGCCCCGTTGTTGCGGCGATCCCGTCCGATAACCCGGGACGCGATATGAGCTTCCTGCATTCGCTCTTCGGCGTTGGAGCTTTTTCCGTCATCGTTATAAGCACGCTCTTCCTTAAAATCTTCGGAAGCGAAAATTGGAGTTGGCTGACGCTCATCTTCGCCGCATTTCCGCTGATTACCGCCGTACTCTTTATGACATCGCCCCTGCCCGATATGACCCCCTCGGAGGCATCGAAGGGCGGCGAGAAGTCAAAGAAATACACCGTAGGACTTGCCCTATGCGTTGCTTGCATCTTCTTTGGAAGCTGTGCGGAGAATACGATGTCAAACTGGTCGTCGGGATTCGTTGAAAACGCTCTCGGCATCGACAAGGCAATCGGTGATATTCTCGGAACCGCAATGTTCGCAATTCTTCTCGCGCTGACGAGAATGGTCTACGCGAAGTTTGGAAAAAGCATTACCCCTGTGCTCTTTATCGGAATGATCGGTGCCGCTGCTTGCTATCTTGTTGCTGGGATTTCAACAAACGCAGTTGTCGCCCTCATATCCTGTGCGCTCACGGGTATGTTCACCTCAATGCTATGGCCCGGCGCATTGATATTTATGGAAGAAAAGCTCCCCGGCGCGGGGGTAGCGGCATATGCACTTATGGCATCGGGCGGAGACCTCGGCGCATCGATCGCCCCGCAGCTTATGGGCATCGTTGTCGATAAAGTGACCGCATCCACATTCGCTGCCAATCTCGCAACTCAAACAGGACTCACCTCCGAGCAGATCGGAATGAAATCGGGAATGCTGCTCACAACAGTCTTCCCTCTGATCGGTATCATCGCGCTCGTAGTTACGGTCAGGTATTTTAAGAAGAAAAACATATAAATTCAAGCCGACTTGGAATGGATGATCCAAGTCGGCTTCTTGTAAATATCAAAAAAGATTTGTAAGCGCAACCCAATTATTCATTATTCATCAGCGCAGCGGCTTCATTATTCATTATTCATTAATGCCGTTGAATGAATAATGAATGATGAATAATGAAA
>JAZODF010000006.1:0-78243 GCA_045596865.1 Eubacteriales bacterium | reverse complement strand
TTAATCTAGCTTCTTCTTACTTTTTGAGTTTCTTTTTTCAAAGTGTATTAACGAGAATCTTTCGCACTTATTCAGTTCATTTCTTCACCAATTAAGTGTGCAAAAATTTTCAATGTTGTTCAATTTTCAATGATCAAGTGCGCTTCACTCAGCGGATGCTTTATCCCTTCGTTTTACGCGCTTTGATATTATAACCCATTCGAGAAAAAAAGTCAAGCCTTTTTGTAAAAAATTTTTCAAAAATTTTGTATAGGATTAACAATTTGTTTTTTCTGCGGCAAAATAGCAGAAAATGGGCAAAAACCCGTCCTTAAGGCACCAACCTATATACTATACGAAATCCGAGCATAGCTATGATGGGTTGCTCCGATCCCGTGATCCGGATGCAAAGAAACGGAGATAAATCCCGGCACAACCCTTTGTGTGGATTTACGAATTCCGGCTTTTGCGGCAGCGATGCCAAAGAACAATGCGATTGATAACAAAATCAACCGAATACTGCACCGCGTAAATCATAGTGGCAACGAGGATGATGAAGCCCGCGTTGGTAAGCACCCAGAGATACTCGCGATCGAGGAAATCCTGCAAAACGATCGAAGAATAATGAAGGAAGAGATAGACACCAAGACAGATCTTGCCAAGGAAGAAGGTGTATTTGTTGTAATAGGTGAATTTCTGCGACACGAGGATGATAATAAACGCCGCAGACCAGGTCGCCATTTCCTCAAAAACTATAAACCCTATCGCAAAGGCAATCGTACAAACGATGAGCGCCGGGATGAAAAATCTTTTCGCAAGCGAGTTGACCTTATCGTAAAAGGTGGCGTAAAGAATACCGATAGCAAAGGTAAGAATTTCGCGCGTATACATTCCGCCATTGTCGAGGATGTGGGTGACGAGGAAGAAGGTAAGCGGCGCGGCACAGGTGATGATAGCCGCGATAATATTTCTTTTTTCGGTTTTAAGCCTACTGCAAAGGAAATAGACAGCCGCAAAAATTATGTAAAGCAGAATTATCGTTGCAACGTACCAGCCGTGACGGTTGATTCGATGGTAGTTGTTGAAAATATCAAAATTCAGGACGCGAAGCCACGCATCGACAGGCTCGTATGCGCCGCGCTGGAAGGAGAAGTATGTTAGCGCGTTGATGAAAACCGCAACCGCCCATATTTTCGGTATATGAACAAACAAGAGCTTCAGAAGGTATTTGTTACCCTTGGCCTGATATGATCTGACGATGCCAAAGGCAGAAAGGAAGAAGAAGAGTCCGACCCCGACACCGCCCGAATGCTCACAGACGATCTCCTTCAACACCCCGTTTTCAAGATCGAGCCCAAGATTGTGAAGCATAACATATATGCAAAGAATTCCCTTGATGCAGGTGGTTGATTTCGGGTCAAGGATGGCCGCATCGCCATCACGCCGCGGCTTTAACGCGAGCATCGGTATAAGCAAAGTTAAGGCAAAGAACAGATACATTTCACACCTCGCATAATTGTGTTCGTCCGTTTTCGGGAGCTGAATGAGTCAAAGACAAAGCTGATGATATTATATCACAAGGTCAAAGCTTTTTCAACAGGCTTCGTAATCCGCAGGCTATTTTTCAGAGAAAAAAGCCTATATCCGCGAAAACCGGCTTCTACGGAAATAGGCTTCTTGTTATGATATCCGACGTGCAGACAATCTCACGATTTGATAATGTCGGGCAGATTACCGCGTAACAGTGAGGATCGCAACGAAGGTCGCGAGGAGACCGAGTATGTAAACGATCGAGAGGATCGTGGCAATGACGCCAAACACACGCGCGCCGCCCGTGCGATAGCGCCAGACGGTCGAGGAGAGGACGAGTGAAACAACCGAGAGTGCCAGCGCGATAACGCCAAAAATAAGCGCAAAGACGATGGCAAACGCCTGACCAAGGCCGTTACCAAGCTGGTCGGAGGTTCCCTCAAGGCTATCCTGCAGTGCGCGGAGGTTGAAAAATTCAACCGCGAATGACATTGCGGCAATGACCGCGAGGGTAGCAAGGGCGATGATGACGATCGCCGCGGTCAGGTGGACGACGCGGCCCGCTTTGCTCTTTTTCGGGGTGGTTTCGGTGGTGATAACGTTATTATCCATAATATACTCCTTTCGGGGTTTGTTCTCTACGCTCATAATACCACATATTGGGCGAGTTGTCAATAGACCGCGGGAAGGAACATTTTTCCGCGCGCGTATATATATTGATAAGGAAGAAATGCGGCGGAGAGAAAGGATATTGACAACGCCACTCCGCTGTGATATACTTATGTCGAAATTTATACGTTTGGAGATCAATATGACGCTTTACGACGAGTTATACTTTGAAATAACCTTCACCGGCAAGAAGGCGGAACTGGAAAAGGTTGTGTCCTTTCTTCAGGGTGGCGGTTTAGACGACTTCTTTGAAATGGACGAGGATTTCCTCGATTACGATGACGATTACGATACCGTAGGCAGCACGGGCGAAACCTACTTTACCTTCTCGAACGATGACTACGGAATCGAGATTGACGAGTTTGACGTTGACGAATTTCTCGAGGTGCTTTGCCGCGCGGCGAGAAGCGTGGACGCACGCGGCGAGATGTACGACGCGGATGACGATGAGTACAGATTCATTTCCGCGGAGGGGGATTCCTACTACCTCAATGCACGCAACATCAGCCTGTTCAACGACGACCTCGACACCCAGGCTAAGGAAGAGGACGAGGACGACGAGGACGACGAGGATTGACGCGCGGCGTCGGTCGCCCCTCATCCCGTCAGATATATCAAGGTGGCGCACCCTGCGGTGCGCCACTTTTGTAAATGTTTATTTACACCTACTCCGCGTTAATTTAACACGGGTAGGTGTTTTTGTGTTTTTTGTGCGTAAGGGCGCGGCGCAGATCACCCCCGTTGAGCGAGGACTGTTTAGTAGAATTTATGCTCGATGATATCGTAGAGGCGGTCGCTAAGCTCCATATCCTCAACGAGGCGGAGAACGATGCCGCCCGCGTCCTGGTCGACGAGGTAATGGCGGAGAGGACGTCCGATTTTGCGCATGTCGTTTACCGACAGCTCGATATACACCGAGCCGTTATAGCGGATCTGACCGGATTTGACGAAGGGGATGCGCTCGCCGTCGGCGTTGGTTATATCGATCTGTTCAAACTCGCCGTTATCAGAGAGGGTTATCTCCAGCTCGGTTTCGGTGGGGCGAAGGACACGGATGGCGCGAAGGTTTTTAAGCCGCTCGAGCCGCTCCCGGAAGAAGTACCTGTCGCGGTCACGCTCGACGTTGACTATGCGCTCGAGGCAGTCGAGGATAAGAAGCTCGCCCTGCTCCACACCGAGGCTTGCGATAATCTCCGCTTCGGTATCGTCAACCCGAGCTATGGCGATGACGGCATCGATCTGTTCGATAAGACCGTCGTCCTCCTCGGTATCGACGTGAGCGTCGCTCAGACACACGGCGTCAAGGCAGGCCAAGAGCGCCGCATAATATTTTTCTTTATATTCATTTATCGTAGGCATAATATCCTCCCTTATTTTTCTCACATAACTTTAACGGCGATCCCGCCGCTTTTTCGCACGGAGGGGGAAAATAATATAAATGTAAACTTTTTTTCAAAGGGGCGCGTGCGGAGGGTCAAAATATTGACAAGGTGCGGGGGAATATGATAAAATACGACATACAAAAGACACACGGGAGGTTACAATGTTAGAGAGATTAAAGAAATTCAGTTGGGGCTACGTGCTGATTGGCGTTTTGCTGTTGGCGGTGGGCATTTGTTTCATTTCCATGCAGGATGCGTTTACCACGCTGGCGATCACGATGGGAATAATCCTCGCCGTGGTTGGCATAGGATTTCTTGTGAACGCGTTCGTTTGCAAGGGACGCGGCGTTTTGTTCGGACTAAAAATCGCGTTCTCGGTTATTTGTATCGTTTGCGGCGTTGTGACCGCGCTGACACAGGATTCGGCGATTCTCGTAATCGCTAATATATTCTTCCTTCTTCTGATAATTGACGGGGCGTTCAAGCTCCAGCTCGCGATCATGTCGAGGCGGTATTCCTTCTTCGGCTGGTGGATCATTCTGTCGGTTTCGGTGACGGTTATTATCTGCTCCTTCCTGCTTTGTAAGTTCACGCCCGAAAATCCCACGACGCTCACAGTTCTGTCGGGAATTTTGTTCGCCGTTGATGGTGTGAACAACCTGCTCGCCTCCTTCTGGTCGAGTGCCCTGACCCGCCGTATTGACGAGGATGACGAGGCAATCAAGGGAAAGAGCGAGGGCGAGGGTGCCACCAAGGGAGCCGAGGTGACAGAGGCTACCGAGGAAAAGGCAGATACGGTCGAGGCGGTCGCGAAGACGGTTGTAGAGGTGACCGACGACCCCGAATAATGTCAATAATTATTTACATTTTGCAAGAGGATGAGTTATGAGAAAATTCCTTGATTCATTGCGAAAATTTAACACGCCCCTATGCTACGCGATAATTTGCCTTGTGTTTGGGCTGGCATTCATCGTTTTGCCGTTTTTCGCACCGTTGGCGCTTGACATCCTGCTTATCGTTGCGGGTGCGTGCTCCATCGCTGTTGGAATATTGACGGTTGTTGACCTTGAAACGGCGGACAGGAGCCTTTCCTATTATCTCAACGTAATAAGGACGCTTGTGTTCATCGGGGCGGGTATATTCATCATAATCGTGCGCAGCTCGCTGGCGGCGAGCATCTGCCTGTGGTTTGGTATTTACATCCTCGTACGGAGCATTCCGACGCTCGTAAAGCTTGTTACCGCGCCGTCGACGGGGGACCGCGAATGGTGGGTGCGTCTGATACTTTCCATCGTTGAGATCCTCCTTGGATGCTGGCTGATATTCTACCCAATTTGGCCGCACGTTCTGGCGGGTGCGATGCTTGTTATTTTGTCAATTGATTTCTTCATCAAGCATCACAAGGGTGGCGGATGGAAAAAGCCAACGAAGGATTCGACCATCTTTGACCCGCATTTTGAGGACAAGAGCTAGTTAACGACAAAAGTGGACGGCAGACGCCGTCCACTTTTCTTTTATTGCCGCGCAAGAATGAGGATTCAGGCGTACATTCCGCAGGCGGCGAGGTAGGAATAGAGCTTCTCGCCGTGATCCTGCTCCTCCTTTTGAATATGGGCGAGGGTGTCGCGCAGGGTGGGTGAGCAAAATTCAAAAACGCCGGTGTTATAGACGCCCGAGACGTGCTTTTCCATCGAGAGGGCGTCCTTGACGAGGTAGGAGTCATTCTCCTTGTCGATGAGGCTGCAGGCAGAGGGTGCACCGTCGTATTTCGCGGCGGAGGCGGGCTTCGGCGCGGTGGGCATTTTCACCTCCTCGCCCGACATAATACGGGTGATGGTGTCGAGGTGGGTCTGCTCGTTTGATTTCAGCTCGGCAAACAGTCCCTTCAGGGCGGGGTCGCAGGCGGCGGTGGCGTACTTGTCGTACTTTTTGATGCAGAGCTCCTCCTGCGCCTTGAGGTCCTTCAGGATGTCGGTCTCCTTTGTGGTGAGGGTCATAATTTTTCTCCTTTCATCGGGCGGTTGCCCGTCACAAAAAGGATTGACAAACATAGCGAGAGATATTCAATCCGCGGCGAAAAACAAAGAAAGGGTGGGCGCGTTTCATCGCGCCCACCCTTGAAATACACATAACGGTAGGTAAAAGAGCCATCAAGGGATGCGTACGGTGATGACCTCGATTTCGCCGTCGGTTTCGATGTCGATCAGGCCTGCGCCCGCGGGGCAGAAGAAGCTGTCACCGAGGGAGGCGGCCTCGCCGCCTACCCTACCCGAGCCGCCGACGACCGTCACAGCAAGGAAGGACTCTGAGCCGACCGAAAGGGTCATTTTTGTAAAGTTTAGTTTATATTTTGCCGTTTCAAAATACTCGCATTTTCCGATGATTTCGGGCGAATTTGCGACACGGGGTCCGCCGTTATACACGTCGAGGTCGGAAACGAGCATAGCCTTGTCTACGTGGAGCTCACGCAGGTTGCCGTCCTTGTCGCGGCGCATATAATCGTAGAGGCGATAGGTCAGCGTGCTGTTCTGCTGAATCTCGTAGATGAGGACGCCCGCGCCGATTGCGTGGATGGTGCCGGAGGGGATGAAGAAGACGTCGCCGTGCCCCACGGGAACGAAGGAGAGCAGCTCCTCGACGGTGCCGTCGTTCACCTTGGCGAGGAATTCGTCGGGGCTACTCTTGCGAGAGAGGCCCATATAAAGACCCGCGCCCTCCTCCGCCTCGACGACGTACCACATCTCGGTCTTGCCGTACTGTCCCTCGTTTGCGAGGGCGTACTCGTCGGAGGGGTGGACCTGCACGGAGAGCTTTTCACGCGCGTCGATGAATTTGGTGAGGGTCGGGAAAAATTCGAACTTGTCGCAATTGGTGCCCCAGCACTCCCTGCCGAACGCCTCGCTGAGGGTTCTGCCGTCGGCGATTTTAGCCTCGCCGCCCTTGGTAAAGGAGAGCTCCCAGCTTTCCGCGATGCGGTCGGCGTCCGAGTGCTTGCCATATTCGCGGAGCTTGTTACCGCCCCAGAGGTTATCCTTGGTCGCGGGGGTAAGTCTGTATATTTTTTCCATTTCTTGACTCCTTTGATTTATTAATCCAATTATACCCCACGGGTCAAAAAATGTCAAGGCGTGCAGGGGTCGCGCGCAGGGTGTTTTTTAAATTTTTATAAAACCTATTTATTTTTGCGTTTTCGTATGCTATAATATAATATCGCGTAATATGCGCCCGCAAGCGGCGGGCAACGAAGGAGACCCAAAATGAGCAAAAAACAATGCAAAAATATAGATACCTGTCGCCTTAACAAGGTGGGCGGACAGGCCGTCCTTGAGGGCGTTATGATGAAGGCAGGCGAGCGTACCGTGACCTCCTGTCGCAAGGAGGACGGGACCATCGTCGTGACCGACGACAGATTCGTGTCGGTGAGGAAGGAGAAGAAATTTCTTAACCTGCCGATCATACGCGGCTTCGTTAACTTTATCGAGATGATGAAGCTGTCGATAAAGACGCTCGAAATCTCGGCAGAGGCGCTCGACATCGAGGACGAGGCCGAGAAGGCGAAAAAGGAAAAGAGAGCGGCAGAGGGCAAGAGCACGGTCGGCACGGTCGACATCGTTATGATTCTCGGCGTGGTGCTCGGTCTCGGGCTTGCGATGGCGCTGTTCTTCTTCCTTCCCACCTTCATTGCCGGCGGCATTGAGTGGATTTGCGTCAACCTGTTTAACATGCTGTCCTTCGGCGAGGTGACTATGGCCATCATCGACGGCGTTGTGAAGATCGCGATCTTCCTTGCCTACATTGCGCTCGTCGGACTGATGCCCGATATTCGCCGCACGTTTATGTACCACGGTGCGGAGCACAAGTCGATCGCCTGCTTCGAGGCGGGTGAAGAGCTGACCCCCGCCAATGCAATGAAGCACAAGAGATTCCATCCGAGATGCGGAACGAGCTTCATGTTCCTTATGATCGCAATCGGCATTTTCTTCGGTATGCTGGTGCGCTTCATCCTCCCTGCGAAGGTGCTCTTCCCCTCCGACGGGATTTACAACCTGACGGTTGCGTCGATCAAGATATTGCTTCTCCCCCTGACGATGGGCGTTGGCTACGAGATACTGATGCTCGCGGGCAAGCACGACAACCTGCTGACCCGTATTATCTCCGCGCCCGGTCTGTGGGTGCAGAGGCTGACCACCAAGGAGCCGACCGAGGACATGCTCGAGGTTGCGATCACCTCCATCAAGTGCGCGCTTCGCGACGAGTTCCCCGAGTACCGCGAGTTCTACGAGAACGAGGAGTGGAAGACCGAGGAGGAAAAGGCGAAGGAGGCGGCAAAGAACGCCGAGGAGAGCGCCGACGAGAGCGTGCCCACCGAGGCAGACGAGAGCACCGAGGTGGATATCACCGAGGCAGACGGCGCGGTGATCGCCGCCGAGGGCGAGGCACACGACCTGCCCGAGGTTGCCGTAGAGGAAAGCAGGAACGCCGCCGATGCGAGTGTCGGCGAGAACGATACAAATTGCGACGCCGCCCCCGACGGGGAGGGCGACGCGACGGATGCGGACGATGACGCTTAACGAGGCTATTGCCCTGCTCCGCTCGGCGGGTGTGCCCGCGCCCGAGTATGACGCGAGGGAGATCTTCGGTCGGCTCGGCGGTGAGCGGGAGCCCTACGCCCTCATACCCGCAAGCGCCGTCGCAACAGAGACGGTCGAGGCGGCGATACGCCGCCGCGCGGCGAGAGAGCCGTTACAGTACATCATCGGCGAGGTGGGCTTTTACCGCGAGGTATATCGCGTATCGCCCGATTGCCTGATACCGCGGTCGGACACCGAGATCCTCGTCGACTATGCGGTCAGGCATATCCCCGCGGGCGAGCAGTTTCTCGACCTTTGCACGGGGAGCGGCTGTATCGCCATATCCACGCTAAAAAATACGAGAGGCACCACCGCGCTGGCGGTTGACATTTCGGACGGCGCGCTGAAAATCGCGCGTGAAAACGCCGAGAGAAACGGGGTCGCCGAGCGGCTGACCCTGGCAAAATGCGACGTTTTATCGGAGGAAATCACGCCTTGCGAGGGCGGGTATTTTGCCGTCCTGTCAAACCCGCCGTACATTGAGCGGTCGGTGTATGACGCACTCGAGGGCGAGCTGTTCTTCGAGCCGCGCATCGCGCTGGTTGCCGAGGAGGGCGGGCTGGAATTTTACCGTCGGCTGGTGCCGCTTGGCCTGTCGCTTCTGAAAGAAGGAGGCTTCGTCGCGCTGGAGATTGGATACGATCAGGCGGACGCCCTGCGCGCAATTGCCGCGGAGCACGGACGAGAGATCGAGATAATCAAGGACTACGGCGGGAATGACCGCGTAGCAGTAATCAGAAAATAACATAGCAGCCAAAAGCGCCGTAACCCATCCCGCGCCGCCGTCATAGAATGTGGCGAGGTGATGAAAATGGCATTTGGTAAAAAGAGGATCGCACTCCTTTTCGGCGGCGCGGGGCGTGAGCACGCGGTGTCGGTACAGAGTGCGGAGTACGTGAGCGGAATAATTGACCGCGAAAAATACGAGATAATACCCGTTTTTCTTGACACGGGTGGAGGGTTCAGCCTAAAACGCGGGCGAAAGTACACGCCCACCTTTCCCATTCGGCTCGGGCGGCGGAGGGGTCTTTACACCGACGGCGGAGTGATACCCGTTGACTGTGCGATACCGATGCTGCACGGGGATTTCGGCGAGGACGGACGGGTGCAGGGCGCGCTCGAAACCGCGGGAATACCCTTTATCGGGGCGGACACACCGTGCGGTGCGGTGGCGAGCGACAAGGCATTCACACGCGCGCTTGCCGCGTCGGTTGGGATACCCGTCACGCGAGGTGTTACCCTATCGCGGCGGTCGACCGACGGCGAGATTATCGCGGCGGCAAGAGAAATAGGCGAGCGGGTTTTCATCAAGCCGACCCGCCTCGGCAGCTCTATCGGTGCCTCCCCCGCAACGGGAGATGGCGAGATAACCGACGCCTTTCATCGGGCGGCGGGGTACGGATGCGACGTGCTCATCGAGGAGCTTGTTACCCCGAAAAGGGAGCTTGAAATAGGCGTGCTTGCCACGCGCGACGGGGTGATGCTCTCCCCTGTCGGTGAGGTGATGTGCGCAGACTTTTACGACTACGAGCGCAAATACCACGCGGGCACGAAAACCGTCACCGCGGCGGATATTGATCGCGCGAGCGCGTCAAAAATCGAAGAATACACACGCACGCTTGTCGAGGCAATAGGGCTTCGCGGGCCTGCGCGGGTCGATTTCTTCCTCTCCAGCGGGCGGGTGCTCCTCAACGAGGTCAACACGATGCCCGGGTTTACCAGAGACAGCCTGTACCCACGGATGATGCAGGCGGCGGGGATAGAGCCTCGAGAGCTCTTTGACATCCTCATAGAGGATGCGACGGAGGGCGGCGAGTGACCCTCGGTATCTTCGACAGCGGGGAGGGTGGCTACAACCTGCTCCGCCATGCAAGACTGAGAAACAATCGCGACGACGTAATATTTTTATGCGACAGGGCAAATTCGCCCTACGGGACGAAGCGGGAATACGAGCTTCGCCACATTGTTGAAGAAAACATCGCCACCCTCAAACGAATGGGAGCGGAGAAGATAATCATTGCCTGCTGCACCGCGTGTACGGTGTATCGGGACCTTGCCGACACCGAGGAGGTATATCCCATACTCGGCCTCGCGGCGAGGGTTGCCGAGCGGGTGAGTAAAAGAGAGGTCGCGGTCATCGCGACGGGCGCGACGGTGCGCTCGGGCGAGTTTGCCCGACAGATAAACGGCCGACGGGTCAGGCAGATCGAGGCGCAGCCGCTGGTGTCGATGATCGACGGCGGCGTAAGGGACGGTGATATGCCCCGCGAGGCTTCGGAATACCTCGACCGCCTCGTCACACGGGCAGAGGGTGCGGACACACTCGTGCTCGGATGCACGCATTTTTCATCGGTGAAGGAGTACCTAAGACGGGTCGGACGGCGGCACGGGATCGAGCGGATAGTTGACGCCGCGGCGGTCGGTGCGACGCTTGCCGAACGGGCAATTACCGATGAGGGCGACGGCACCGATTACGTATTCATAACCAAGCGCCGCGCATAGCGCGGGTAAATCAGGACGTAAGCAAGGCAAGCGGACGAAGCCACGAAAAAGAATCAAGGCAACGAAGGCAAGCCAAAGCAAGAATAAGTAAGATAATCACGCGACGATACGCGAGAAAATAAAACGCCGATTTGCGGCACAGACTAATAAAAAAGGACCCGGGCACAGCCCGAGGGAAAGGACATAGAAATGGCAAAATACAGACGCGGAAGAATCAACGACGCGGTAGCGAAGGAGCTGGCAATCGCGCTCGGCAACGTGCGCGAGCCGAAGGTGATCAACAACTTCGTCAGCATTACGCGCGCAGAGGTTGCACCCGACCTCAAATACGCGACCGTTTATTTCTCCTGTATGGGGGATTGGAAGGAGGCGGCAGAGGGCCTCAAGAAGTGTACGGGTATGCTCCGCCATCATCTGGCGGTGACGCTCAACCTTCGTATCACTCCCGAGTTGAATTTCGTTAAGGACGGCTCCATCGAGCACGGTGCGAGAATTGCACGCATCCTCGAGGAGATAAAGACCGACTCGCCCGCGACCGAGAAAAAGGCGGACGCCGAGGACGAGGGCGCGGAGGACTGAGTGATGGATTTCAGACGGTCAACGCCGTTTGACGCGCCGGGTATTGCGGCGCTCGAGGAGCTTATTTTCCCCGACCCGTGGAGTGAGCGGGATATACAGGACCTCATCTGCCAGGAGGGCGGAATGTGCTTTACCGCCGTGGAGGGCAGGAGGGTTATCGCATATGTCGTCGGGCGGCTCATCGCCCCCGAGGGCGAGATATACCGCGTGGCGGTTGACCCCGCATACAGACAGCGCGGAATAGGCTATCGCCTGCTCGACTACTCGGTCAAGACCTCCCGCGGGCGCGGGCTTGAAACGCTCTTCCTTGAGGTGCGCTCGAAGAACGACGCGGCGCGCGCACTCTACCGCGCGTACGGCTTTGAGGAGATAGGTGTTCGCAAAAACTACTACCGCGATCCCACCGACGACGCCATCGTTATGCTAAAGGCGAGTCGCGCGGATATGATGAACTGACGCGCCGAAACACAGGCAAACGGTAAACAGTAGTTTACATATATGAGCGCGAAAAAGCGCAAGAGAAGCAAAAGAATTTAACACGGGGTGGCATTTACACCCCGTAGAGTAATACACGCGGGAAGGGCACGCACGGGCGTGCCGACCCGTGGGGAACAGCAAAGGACAAGCATAGGGTATGAACATTTTAGCCTTTGAGAGCTCGTGTGACGAGACCTCTGCCGCGGTGGTATGCCGTGAGGGGGACCGCTTCACGATAAAATCGAATATTATCGCATCCCAGGTGGACACCCACCGCCTCTACGGCGGGGTGGTGCCCGAGATTGCCAGCCGCGCGCACATCGAGGCGATAAGCTCCATTACCTATCAGGCGATGGAGGAGGCGGGTGTCAAGATGGACGAGATCGACGCGGTTGCCGTGACGGCGAACCCCGGGCTTATCGGCGCGCTTCTCGTCGGGGTGAATTTTGCCAAGGCGCTTGCCTTCGCGAACCGCAAGCCGCTCATCCCCGTTGATCACATTATGGGACATATTGCCGCCTGCTACCTTCTCGAGGACGCGCCGAAGCCGCCGTTTATCGCGCTGACCGTTTCGGGTGGACATACCGCCATCTACCACGTCCGCGATTACACCGATATTTCGATGATCGGCACCACGCGCGACGACGCCATTGGCGAGGCGTTCGACAAGATCGGGCGTATCATCGGCATACCCTACCCCGCGGGACGCGGCTTTGACGAGCTGTCGACCGAGGGATTCATCGAGGCGACGGGCGACCCCGTGGCATTCCATAAGAAATACAAAAAGAGTGAGGCGTATCGCGACCCGAGCATGCTCCTGCCCTCGCCCGCCGTGAAGGACGATTCGCTCGACTTCTCCTTCTCCGGTCTTAAGACCGCGGCAATAAACCTTATCCACAAATACGAGCAAAAGGACATTCCCCTGCCCCGCGCGCTGTTCGCGGCGAGATACACCTACGAGGCGGTTGAGGGCGTGGCAAAGAAGCTCTCGCTCGCGTGTGACAGATACCCGAACCACGACCTCGTCCTCTCGGGCGGCGTGGCGGCAAACTCACACCTTCGCAGAAGGCTCGCAGAGCTGGCGGCGGCCAAGGGAATCCGCCTTTACATGCCACCCGTGTCACTTTGCGGCGATAACGCGGCAATGATCGGAGCACAGGGCTACTACGATTTTATGAGCGGAAAGCTCGCCGACACGTCGCTCAATGCGAGCGCGCACGACGGTATAAATTAACGGAGGTAATTATGGAAAGCATAGACAAGCTTAACGGCACGTTTGACCGCAGACCAAGCGAGGTCAAGGCAACCGTACCCCCCGCGGTCATCAAAAGACTGCCGAGATATCACAGATTCCTCGGCGAGCTGCTCCGCGAGGGCAGACTCCGCATCTCGTCGGCCGAGCTGTCGAAGATAATGGGCGTCACCGCGTCGCAGATAAGACAGGACCTCAACTGCTTTGGTGGGTTCGGTCAGCAGGGCTACGGCTACAATATCAAGTACCTCCACGGAAAGATTAGCGAGCTGCTCGGCGTCAACGAGGGCTTCACCGCCGTTATCATCGGTGCGGGCAACCTAGGCAAGGCGCTGGCAGGCAGCAGAATGTTCGAGCGCCGCGGGGTGAAGAAGCTCGCCCTCTTTGACGTTGACGAATCCATCATCGGCACCGAGATCTACGGTATGCCGGTTTACAGCATTGACGACCTTCACGATTACTGTCAGGAGCACGCGGTAGATATCGGCGTGCTCACCGTACCGAAGGAGGCGGCACACTCGGTCGCGGCGACCCTCGTTCACGCGGGAGTGCGCGGAATCTGGAACTACGCCTCCACAGAGCTGTCGTCGAATTATGAGGGCGTTATCATCGAGAACATACACCTCGGTGACTCGCTCATGACCCTTTGCTACGAGATTAAGTCGGCGAGCGTCGCCGAGGAAGAGGACGGCGAAAATGACGTTTAAAATTAACCACGCAGGTCTGACCGAGCGGGAGTGCTTTGCCGAGGCGAGCCGCGAGGAGCTACGCGTTCTTCTTGCGCTAATCTCTCTTGGCGGGGCGGTTGCCTCGGAGGAGGAGCTGGCACGCGCGGCAGGGGTGTCGGTGGCGAGATGCCGCTCCTCCCTCGTTCTCTGGCAGGAGTGCGGCGTGCTCGTCGAGGATGGTACCGAGGCGACGGTGATAGACGAATTTACCGAGCGCCGCGACACAAAAAAGAGATACGACAAGCCGTCGGAGAGCGTTGCGGCATCGGTACGTGACGCGGGGCTTGCCGCCTTTCTCGAGGAATGTGCGACGATGATGGGCATACCCGCCCTTAGCACCGAGGAGATAAAGGACCTCGAATACATAATCACCGACCTCGGCGTTTCGACCGAGTACGTGCTGGTGCTTATCGCGCACCTCATCGACAGAAAGAGGAACGTGACCCCCAGAAACCTCACCCTCGAGGTGCAGAGCCTGCTTCGCAAGAATATCGACACGGTCGAGGCACTCGAGGCGCATATATTACAAATTGAACGCACCTCCGCCGAGGAGTGGGAGTTCAGACAGAAATTCAACTATTTCCGCGTACTGTCACCGACCGAGAAGAAATACGTCGAGCGGTGGTACCGTGAATTCGGCTTCTCCATCGAGATCATCTACGCCGCGTACGGCGTGGCAACCAAGACCACCTCACAGAATATCCCATACTCGAAGATGGACCGCATTCTTGCAACCTGGCACGAGGCGGGATGCACCACCGTTTCCGAGTGTCTTGACAAGGGCGAGGCGTACCGCATCGCGAAGATCGAGGAATACAAGGCGGCCGAGAAGGAGAAGCGCGAGGCGGAGCTTGCCGCCGCGGGCGGAGCGAAGCCGAGGTCAAAGACCGAAAAGAGTGCAAAATACAACGATTTCGACACCGAGGACGCGCTGATGGCGGCGCTCAAGCGCAGCTACGGCGACGGTGACGAGGAAAACACGTAAAAGGCGGTAAAGGATATGTATTCAAGAGAAAATTACATCCTCGCAAAGGAGGAGATCGCAGAGCGCCGCAGACTCGCAGAGGCGACGGCGGACGAGCGCAACAACGAGCTTCGCGAGGCGTCGGAGGAGATCCGCGAGATCGACGCGGAGCTGACCAAGACGGGATTGACCCTGTTCAGGCTCGCCTGCGCGGGTGAGGATATCGCACCCCTTCGCGCAAGGAACGAGGAGCTGATGGCGAAGCGCCGCAGGATCATAATGGGCCTCGGCTACCCCGGGGATTACACCGACGTGCATTACACCTGTAAGACCTGCTCTGACACGGGCTTCGTCGGCACGAAGATGTGCTCCTGCTTAAAGGAGATCCTCATTATGAAGAACATCAAGTCCTCGGGTATGGGACGGCTTATCGAGAGGCAGTCGTTCGAGAATTTCGACCTCGACCGCTTCAAGAGCGATCCAATGGTATATGAGAGAATGAAGAAAAACGTCGAGGTGGCAAAGAAATTTGCAACCACCTTCGCCTCGCACAGCGACAACCTGCTGCTCATTGGCAACACGGGAACGGGCAAGACGCACATCTCCACCGCGATTGCGAAGGTAGTTATCAATCAGGGCTACGACGTCCTTTACGACAGTGCAATGAACATCTTCGGCGCGTTTGAGGATGACCGCTTCCACTCGGGCTACGGCCAGAGGGAGAAGGAGGGCGACAAGTACCTTGAGTGCGAGCTGCTTATCATCGATGACCTCGGCACCGAGTTCACCAACCAGATGGCGGTGTCCACCCTCTACAATCTGCTTAACACAAGACAAAATAAAGGGCTTAGCACCATTATCTCCACCAACCTCAAGGCGGGCGAGCTGTCGGCAAAGTACGACGGGCGCATCGTTTCCCGAATACTCGGCACGGACTACCGTGTTCTGCAATTCCTTGGGGATGATTACAGAATTTCAAAGTAAATATTTGTTTACAAAAACAGAGCAGCCACGGCAAAAAGCCGTGGCTGCTTTTCCTTTTCCCGCCGAAGGACGGGGTAAGGCGTTATTGCGGTAAAAAACGCAGATAAGTGCGGGGGCGTGTTAAATTAACGCGAGATTTCGCTTAGGGATAAGCGCGGCGGTATCGCAAAATCAACGCGGTTTTTAACTCGGGGGTAAGCGAGGCGTTATCTCGAAGCAAACGCGGTTGTTTCGTTCGTAGGTAGGCGTGGGGTATCGCGAAAATGGCGCGAAGGTTTGGTGCCGCGTGTTACCTATTCTCGGGCTCGTCACAGACCCGCTCGGCATAGCGGACGGCGCCCATCGCGTCGGGCGAGTAGAAGTCCGCGCCTATTGCCGCGGCGTATTCGGGTGTCAGGACCGCACCGCCTACCATGACCCTGACCCCCGGGAGCTTGGAGTGCAGGAGGGCGACCGTGCGCTCCATTGCGGGGACGGTGGTCGTCATAAGGGCGGAGAGGCCGACGAGGGGTGCGGAGTGCTCGCGCGCGGCGGAAAGAATCGCGTCGGGCGGCACGTCGCGACCGAGGTCAACGACGGTGAAGCCGTAATTTTCGAGAAGGAGGCGGACGATATTCTTGCCGATATCGTGGACGTCACCCTCCACGGTTGCAAGGATGACGGTGCACCTGCCCGTCGGGGCGGCGGTCATTACCGATTTTATCACCTCGAAGGCGGAGGACGCCGCCTCGGCGGCGAGGAGGAGGGTGGGAAGATAACAGGTTCCCTTCTCATAGGCCACGCCAACCTCGTTAAGCGCGGGGATGATCTCGCGGTCGATGATTTCGAGCGGAGGCAGGCTATCAAGGAGAGCGCGGGTCAGCTCACGGGCGCGGTCACGCATGCCGCGCTTCACCGCTTGGGCGAGGGTGCTTGTCCCGTTTTCGCACACAGGGTCGGACTTCGCACCGATTGCAGGCGCGTTTTTCCCGTCGACGGCAGTCGCGGAGGTGCACGCCCTCAAATTGCCATTCGTCGCGGCGGCGATATAATCGCGACAGCCCTCGTCAATGCCCGAGAGGGCACGGAAGGTGTGATAGACCTCCATCATACGGGTCGAGTGCGGATTGATTATCACGGCATTCAGCCCCGCGCCGAGCGCGAGGGCAAAGAAGGTAGAATTGACGGCATCCCGCTCGGGCAGGCCGAAGGAGATGTTCGAGATACCGAGCGAGGTTTTAAGGCCCGCCGCGCGGAACATTTCAAGCGCGCGGAGCAGCTCCCTGCCCGATCCCGAATCCGCGCTGACCGCGAGGCAAAGCGGGTCAAAGACAAGCTCGCTTTCGGGGATTCCGTGCTCGCGCGCCGCAGCGATAATTTTCTCGGCAATGGCAAATCTGCCCTCGGCGGTCGGGGGGATTCCCTGCTCGTCAAGGGTCAGGCAGATGAGCACGCCGCCGTATTTTTTAGCGAGTGGAAGAATGGAATCGAGGCTCTCTCGCTTTCCGTTTACCGAGTTGATGAGCGCCTTGCCGTTATATAGACGGAGCGCCGCCTCCATCGCTATGTGGTTGGCGGTGTCGATGCACAGGGGGAGGGTCGTCACGCCCTGAATCTCACGGACGACATGGGTAATAAGCTCGACCTCGTCCGTACCCGGCAGGCCGACGTTGACGTCAAGGACGTGTGCGCCGGCGTCCTCCTCGCCAATTGCCTCGGCGGCGAGGTATCCGTAATCCTTCGTGCGGAGCGCCTCCTTGAGGCGCGGCTTGCCCGTCGGGTTGATGCGCTCGCCAATGAGGACGGGGTCACGCCCGATCTCACAAACGGTGGTATAGGAGGAGATAACCGTGCGATTATTTGACACGGGGGTGGGTCTATCGAGTTTTTTCACCGCCTGCGAGAGCGCTTCGATATAGGTCGGGTCGGTGCCGCAGCAGCCACCGAGGGCGCACGCGCCCGCAGAAACCAAGGATGGTGCAATGGCGGCAAAATCGGCGGCGGACACGTCGTAAAAAGTGCGCCCGTCACGGACGGAGGGCATGCCCGCATTCGGCTTTGCAAATAGGGGGACGGTGGAATATTTCGCCATTTCGGAGAGGACGGCGACCATCTCAAGCGGGCCGACCGAGCAGTTTGCGCCGATCATATCCGCACCGAGCGAGGAGAGGACGGTCGCAACGACCGCGGGGGTCGCACCCGTAAACAGACGCCCGTCCGCACCGAAGGCACAGGAAACGAGCACGGGTAACGAGCAGGCCTCACGCACGGCAAGGAGCGCGGCGCGCGCCTCGTAGACGTCGCCCATCGTTTCAATAAAGATAAGGTCGCATCCCGCCGATGCACCAAGGGTAACAACGCGGGAGAAGGCGGCTACCGCCGCCTCAAAATCGAGGTCGCCAAGAGGAGCGAGCATGCGCCCGCACGGACCGATATCGAGCGCGACGAAGACGTCCTCCCTGCCCGATGCGAGGACCGCTCGACGGGCACAGCCGACGGCGGCGGTGATAACCTCGCAAAGCTCGCCGTCCTCCATGCGGAGGGGGTTAGCACCGAAGGTGTTGGTGAGGACAACGTTTGCGCCCGCCGCGATATACTCGCGGTGAATATTTTCAATTACGTCGGGGTGGGAGAGCGACCAGCGCTCGGGCATCTCACCGGGGATAAGCCCCGCGGATTGCAGACGGCTTCCCATCGCACCGTCGAGAAGGATCATCCCCTTCCCCATATATTCACGAAAATTCATATTACTTCCTTTCGCGGGATAGCCCGCTTTGGTAATCGTTGATTGCGGTTGGGTCTTTCACGCCGTCATTGATAGGCATTGCGCCGCCCACCCGTACCCGTTTCGCGGGTTAACTATGGCAAGGACAGATCGCCCGAGATCACCGTTGCATAGCGGCATCGTGGCATTACCCGAGTTTACCCATTCGCGGGGGTGGCGGGCAAAAGGCCGAGGATAGCCGTGACGGATTTGGTCGGGGTCATAAGCAACCCCGCCCCGAGGGTGACGCCGATTCGGCGATCGGGCGAGAGGAGGTCAAAGACGTCCCGCTGAAAATCAAGGGGCAAATCGCCGTAGCCGGGGCTGAATCGCGGGGTCAATTTGTAGCCAAGAGCCCCGAAATCGCGACACAGAGTGGCACATAGGGCGTCGCAGGCAGCCTCCACCCGCTCGCTACCGAGGGCGTCCGCCGCAAGGGCGGTGGCGGGGGATAGGCGCTCAAATTTCCTCACCGCCCTGTCGGGTGAGGGGCCGACGGTCGCGGCAAAAATCACGGCGCGGGTGGCACCGCAAAGCAGACGGGCAAGCGAGCGCGATCGCACGGTGCGCCCACCGATATTAACGACATCGCCCCCGGTCGCCACGTCAAGCACCGCATAGCAGGCACGCGGAGTCAGGGCGGGCAGGACGTCAGCCGCCGCGGCGGAAATAAGCGCGCGCTCGACATCGGTGGCGTTTCCGCGGATGCCCATATATCGTAACACCTCGCGCTCACAGACGGGCGAGAGGTTGAGGTCGGTGGTAGGAATCATTTTCTAATAATCTCACTCAGGTTTTGCATTATTTTTGCGGCGACGTCGGGCTTGTTCATCGAGTAGACGTGGACGTTATTTACCCCGCGGGCAAACAGGTCGATGATCTGGTCGGTGGCGTAGGCAATGCCCGCCTGCTTCATTGCGGCGGGATCGTCACCAAACCGCTCGACGAGTGCCATATACCGCCGCGGGACGAAGGAGCCCGAGAGCTCGAGTGCGCGTTTTATCTGCGTGCCCGTGGTGATAGGCATTATTCCCGCGACGATCGGCACGGTGATGCCCGCGCCCTCTGCACGGTCGAGGAAGGAGTAGAAGAGGTCGTTGTCGAAGAACATCTGCGTGGTGAGGAAGTCCGCGCCGACATCCACCTTTTCACGAAGGTGGCGAAGGTCATCCGCCGCACAGAGGCTCTCGGGATGGACCTCCGGATAGCAGGCGGCACCGATGCAGAAATCGTAGCCCTGCGACTTGATATCATTAATAAGATCGACGGCGTATCGGTACTCGAGGCGGGCGCGGTCGGCGTCGGTGAAGCCCGCGGGAATATCTCCGCGCAGCGCCATTACGTTGGAGATGCCGAGCTCGCGCATTTCGGCGAGGCGGCGGCGCACGGTGTCGCGGGTCGAGGACACGCAGGTAAGGTGTGCGAGGGTCGGCACGCCGTAGGTCGCCTCGATATTCCGCGCGATCTCAAGCGTATATTTGCTCGTGCCGCCACCCGCACCGTAGGTCACGCTCATAAAGGACGGACCAAGTACGGCAATCTCCTCGGTCGCGCGGGTCACGCTCTCGATGGCGGTGTCGGTTTTTGGCGGGAACACCTCGAAGGACAGGCTAGGCTTGCCTGTATTCAATATTTCGGTTAAACGCATATTTTTCCCTCTCTTTTTGTTTTGTGCGTGGGCGAGGACTCACATTTACCCCGACTTGACATAGCGTTCGGAAATATCCCGTGAAGATTATTTTTTACTGCCCTCTGTCAATGCCTTATACATTTTCATAAGTTCCGCAACACACGCAGATTCGGTGTTGAACTTGCCCCAAAAACCATAGGCTTGCATAACGGCTTTATCGTTCGCTTGATGCGCCTGCAAAAGTTTTGGGAACAAATACATCTTTTCGCCATACATTTCAGCAAAGCTACACTCCGAATAAAGCTTGCGTGCGTCAAGAATGGCCTGGGCGGTTTCCTCGATTTTCTTTTTCTGTTCTGCAGTGGGTTTGCACCACGGAAAGTTATTATACACAACGTCATTTGAATAACGATAATCGCTTTTGATTCTACCACAAACGGCTCTTACCCACGCCATATGTACATTGGAAGTCAATATGCCAAAATGATATAATGTTGCCTGCGGAATCATATTGTTTGCATCTCCACAAATAACATCATTTGTCATAAACCCAAATGGTATATACTTTCTATTTTCAGAAGTATGTCGGGGTATTAAGATGTAATCCGTCGTTGGTTGGCGCACCTCCATAAAACGAGTAGGATAATCTGCGTATTTGCGAGTTGCTTCCTTTGAACTCGCAAGGCGAAAATCTCTTACCGCAGATATGCGTTTCATAACATTAGGCATATTTTTTAACTCCGCAGGAGAAACGCCTTCCAACCACAAACACCAGCGATTTATATTATGCAAATATTCTCTTGCACCATAGAACTTTTTTATGTACTTTTGCGCTTGTGGTTCGATTTTAATAAAATCTGCATACTGCTCATCATCAAAAAAGAAGTTTCCATCATCAACAGGACTACTTCCTTTGAGCATTTCGGGCACTTGGGAAATAGGTTTTTTATTACTTTCCACAAAAACAGTTGGAGCTTCTATAAGATAAAAATTGATATTATCCACGAGTTGCATTCTTTCAGAATAATAAAGCTGTTTTTGTTTGTAGTTGGATGCAGTGCTAAATCCAACAATTACACAGTGCACATGCGCTTTGATACTTGCCTCGCTATCCCAACGGAATGTGCGGTGGGCAAAATCGATGTGAATATTGAAACGGTCATAAAGCGGTTTCCATACGCCTGCGACTTGTTCGCCTTGTGTGATAGAGTTCGTCGATACAAAAGCGGTACGGATATGAGTACCTTCCATTAAAGCTGCCGCTTTGAAATACCAACCGGAAACATAATCAATTTTTCCTGCGGTTTTATACGGCTTGCCTTTTTCGTCAACATAGATGGAAAGAATGTCTTTCTTCTGATCTTCGCTTTGCAAAGAATATCCGACAAAAGGCGGATTACCCATAATATAATCAAGCTTGCCCTTCGGCACGACAGTATCCCACTCGGTGCGTAGCGCGTTACCCTCAACGATATTAGCATAGGATTTCAGCGGGAGAAAATCAAGGTTAATATTCATAATTTCCTCGGTTTCCTTCATCATCTGCGACTCCGCAATCCAAAGAGCGGTTTTCGCGACGGTTACGGCAAAGTCGTTGATCTCAATTCCGTAAAATTGAGCGATGGAAACCTTTATCGGATTTCCAACATCACCGAATCCCACGGTGTATTGTCCCTGTATCTGCTTAGAATCTATTGCTATACGAATAGCCTCGTTTTCCAAACGGCGCAAAGAAATATATGTTTCTGTCAAGAAATTTCCCGAGCCGCAGGCAGGGTCGAGGAAGATCAGCCTTGATAATTTTTCTTGGAAGGCTTCGGCTTTATCGCCACGGATTTTAGCAACCTTCAACGCCTTGATCGCGTCAAGCTCTTCACGAAGTTCATCAAGGAACAGCGGATCAATAACCTTATGGATGTTTTCAATAGAGGTATAATGCATGCCGCCGCTACGACGGGTTTCGGGGTTCAAGGTTGACTCGAACACCGCGCCGAAAATAGTGGGGCTGATCTGCGACCAATCGAAGTTTTTGCTCGCCTTGCGCAAGAGAAGGTCAACTATCTCCTGCGTAAAGTTGGGAATTTCAATGTTTTCGTCTGCGAACAAGCCACCGTTGACATACGGGAATGCGGCAAGGTCAGATTTCAAATATGGATCTCTTTCGGAGAACGGCCGATCAAGAACCTTGAACAGGTTTATCAATCCCTCCCTTACGTCATCAATATCCTTATCTGCAATCTTTTTGATATACTTATGAAATTGTAAATGCTCGCCAAAAATGCCTGCATCCTCTGCATAAAGGCAGAAAACAAGGCGCACGCAAAGAATGTTAAGGCTGTGGAGAGAATCTTTGTTGTCGGGGTCCACGTACTGCTTCAAAAACGCCTGGTAGAGCAATCCGACAAGCTCACCGGCTTTGATGGAAATCTCTTCCTCTCGGTGCAAAAGCTCGCTCTTTTCCTCAGCCATAAATTGCAAGCGGTAGTATTCTTTCGGAAGGTCTTTGAGCATAATGCTCTCCGGCTCGCCCGTAGGCTTTTCCATATCATAGATGAGAAATTCCTCAAAATTGCAAGTAATAATCCAACGCGGACGTCGTGAGTACGGCAATCCGGCGGAGTATTTCTGTGCCTGCTGGAACGGGGTAAGCAGGGTTCCATTCGATTGTCGAATCGGGGTACGAAGGTTAAGGCCCTTCTTTTTCTGTTCTATAAGAACGTGTGTTGTGGGAATATAAGCATCTATAAAGCTGGTGTGATCAATCTTTACACGTTCCTCGAAAAGTATAAATTTTTCAGGCTCTGCAACGCCCAGAACGTCACGCACTAGAGCAAGCCAAAAGGATTGGCAGTCGCTTTTCTCATCTCCGCGGTCTTTCCAATAATCTGCAAAGGATTTTGCGGCCTTTCTTCTATCCGAATCTGTCATGTGTGAAAACTCCTGTACTATTGATTTGTGCGTTATCGATTTGTGTTAGCAAGGGAATGACTTTTGAGAGTCAGTTGATCTTCGAGGAAAGGAGGGCGTGAAGCTCCGCGTCCGACATTTCGCCCGAGGCGACGCCGAGTCCGATTTTCACAACGTCAGCGTTCGTGAGGGCGGGCTTTACGCCAAGGGCGCGAAGTAGGGTGAGCATGAGGACGACGCCAGTGCGCTTGTTGCCGTCGACGAAGGGGTGATTGCGGATGACAGACGAGCCGAGGCGGACCGCCTTGTCAAGCGGGGTGGGATACAGCTCGCAACCGCCGAAGGTCTGGTAGGGGGCGGCAAGCGCACCGAGCAGTAGCCCCTCGTCACGAATGCCGACGTCACCGCCCGAGATCGCGGCAACGCGGTGGTGTATTTGGATAGCAAGAGAGAGGGTGATCATGCCAGCTCCTCCAGCGCTTCTTTATATTCCGTCATAACCTCGACGGCGATGCCAAGAAGCTCCTCATCCGTCGGGGTGATCAATTTTTCATCGGTCATATTGACCTCCTGTATATAGAAAATTGTAAATAGTTGTTGTCATTCGCCCAGGTTGTGCCACCCTGCATTAGGGCGTTTAATTTGACACGTGGTCGGTGTTATTGCAAACCGCGGTGGCGAGGCGCACCGCACCGTCGGCGAGGTAGATTACGTTTTTCTCATCAAGGACGGTGTCCTTTGCCGTATGGATGCGGGAGGTGTAAAGTATGCCAAGGGGTCCGCGGTTGAAGGTTGCGACACCGACGGCGCGGCGGAAGGAATTTTGGTCCGAGGGGTAGAATACACCGCGCTCGGCAAAGTCGGGAGTGAAGCCGCCATCGGCGGTATATGCGCCCCTGAACGCGGGCATATCGGCGCGGGCCCCCTTGCGTGCGACGAAAAGCACGTTATCGCCGTCACCGACGCAGTCAAAGTTGACGATCAGCTTGTCGGCGAGGGTTGCCTTATGCCGTTTTGCCATATCCTTCGAGCCGACGAGCCCGCGCTCCTCAAGGTCGAAGAGGACGAAGGCAACGGGCATTCCCGTACCCGAAAGGCGCTCCATTATCTCAAAAACGGTGAGGACGCCGGAGGTGTTATCGTTGGCGTTATTTTTGTTCGCGGGGCCGTAGAGGAGTAAGAACAGCTCGGCATAATAGAGAACGAGGAAAACAAAGAGGGGTGCGGTCGAATCGACACCCGCATACACCGTATAGCGAAGAGCAAGAGCGATTCCCACAGGCACAAGGAGCATCAACAGGACGATCGCCATCTGGTAGACGAAGTATATGAGGAAATTGCGCGGCGTGATGAAATTCGGAAACGGCATCACGGGCGGGGTATCGTAGTGCGCGGTGTAGACGACGCGCGCCCCCTCAAGGTCGCCGATGACGATATTACGGAGCTTGTCCCCGTTACCCTCGACGCGACAGGGATAGCCGAGCGTGCCCGCCCTTTCACGGGCGTATTCGATGAAGGCGGTCTTCTGCTCCTTCGTTTTTCTTATCATATATTTGGTGAGTAATTCATCCTTTACCGTCATATCTGCCTCCGAGCGTCATTTATACGGATATTATACACCCGCGCGGGTGGGTTGTCAAGGAATATTATGCGCGCCCCCTCGCGCGGGATGAAAATCGGCGCGAAAGAAAAGCCGTGGCCCCGAGAGGGGTCACGGCGTAATGATTGCGGATCGAATATTATAGGGATGTCGGCTTCCCCATGAATCAGATAATGCGCTTGCGAATAATGAGGAACACCGCGACGAGCAAAACGGCAGAGCCGCCGCTAACGCCGGCGATAAGCGGAACGTTCGCACCACCCGAGCTGCCCTTGAGTGCGGGGATGACCTTGACGTTGACGGTGCCGCAGTAGGAGCAGGTCTGCTCCTGCATACCCTTTGCCGTATCGGTCGGCTCGGTAATTATCGCGCCGTCGACGAAATCGTGACCCATCGGCGGGAGGGACATACCCTCGACGAGGACCTTGCCGCAGTCGGCGCAGACGGTGTCGCCCGTATACGCGCCCTCGGAGCAGAGGGGCTTGTCATTTATTACCTCGGTATTTTCGTGCTTGCAATCGGTGGAGCCGACCGTTTTTTCCTCGGTCTTGCCGCAGGTGGTGCACTCGCGCGTCTGCTTTCCGCCCGCGGTGGATTCCCACGCGGTGAAGGTGTGGTTTTCGGTCACGGGAAGCTCCTGTCCCGATGTCAACAATTCGTTACATTTGGCGCAATATGTGTCACCCGTGTAACCTTTTTGAGCACAGGTGGGGGTGACGGCGTTCTTCACAACGGTGCCGGAATGAGTGCATCCCGACGGCTGTCCCGAATCGGTGTAGAATTGGCAGACGAAGCCTGCGTAGCTGACCTTGCAGGGGCCGACGGTGTCATAGGTCTTATCGTTTCTCGTGCCGAAGTGGTAGACTGCGCCGTCGACGGTTGCGACAACCGATTTGAGGTTCGGGTCAATGGTATAAACCGTCTTTGCCGTCGGGGAATATTCGCCGTTTACGTGCTGTCCGTCAGAGCTGACGACCATATTGATATACTGCTTCGTGCTACCGGATTTGGTGTAGAGATAGTAGCCGCCGCTCACCGCCTCAAGATAGACGTCGATCGCCGAATCCGGGTCGGTGGTTGTTGCCATATAGTAGCCGCTCATACCGCCCGCAAGATAATAGGTTTCAGAGAGATTTTCCTGCAGCATACCGAACTTGTACGCGGTGCCGACGCTCGGGGTCGCGTCGACGAAGGGACCCTCATCAGCGGGAGGGGGGGCGGGGGTATCGGTGCCGCCGCCATTGCCGCCGCTACCCGTATTGCCGCCCGCGGTGCCGTTCGATGCCCTGCCCGAGGGGGTGGGCATATCGGTGGGAACGGATTTGCCAAAGACGAGCCAGGCAAGCTCGGGATAGTCGATGAACACGTTACGGTTACCCTGGATCGAATAGATAACCTCATTACGTCCCATCTCCCAGGTGTCGACGGGGTCAAGCTCGCACCAGGCGAGGAGGACGTCAACGCTCTGGAACACCTTGGTGATATTGGAGCAGGTGTAGCCCGCCGTGCCGCCGTAGCGCGCGTACATATAAAGGCAGATTCGCGCAACGTCGCCCTTGACGTTGTCGAGCGGCTCGAAGAAGGAGCCGTACGTGCCCGCGGGAAGCCCGCTGGCGTTACCCGTGGAGTTCTTGCCGCCCGTAACCTCACCGTAGCGGAGATTGCCGCGGTTGCTGTTAGGGGTGATCTCGGTCGGGCGGATGTGGTGCAGATCGGCACCCGGGCCCTCGGTATCGAAGCCGCCAAGCGATTTCGGCCAGACGTGCTCGCGATTTATCGTCGAGGCGTTGTAGTAGGTGGTGTAGGAGGTGTAGAGGGTAACGAGCTTACCGCTGTTATTCTCGCAGTCGGTCGAGTTTGCATAGTTCTTGCAATCGGCGTAGGAGGTCGTGCGCTTATGCGTGCTTGTCATAAGCGTGCGAAGCGACTGGAGAAGCGCCGAGGACGATTGCGACGAGAGGTTATCGTAGGAATACGAGCCCGTGTAGTAGCCCGCGGCGGTCGTGCCGTCAAGGGTGGTGCAGACGACGTCGCGCTCGCCCGAGTTCGTGCTGCTCGAGTAGCTCGAGGGCTGACCCGCCGCATAGGTCGGCAGGGCAAAGGAAACGAGCATCGCGACAAGCATCACAAGTGCGAGGATACGTGACTTGAGAGTATTCATTTTATATATCTCCCTATTCGTTTTGCCGAATAACGCATATTAGTTCATTTTAATTATAGCACACGCGCTCGCGTTTTGCAATACCCACACTCGGATTGTGTCAAATAAACCCGCCCTCACGCACGCGGGCGCCACCGCTCGGGGTAAATGCCGTTTTTGCGGTAGCCCCCTCCCCTCCGTCAGAGTCCGACCGCCCCTTCTTCCGTCGCGCAAGCTCGGCAAACGATGGGTGAGGGTGAGTATGGCAAAATTTTTCGCGCGCAAAATTATCCGCGGGGGTGGACACGGCGACGTATTTATGCTATACTCATAGTGAAAAACCGCGTTTTACGCGGGCATTAGGAGAGATTAATGTTTGATATTGTTGTAATCGGCGCGGGTGTCGTCGGCGGGCTTGTCGCCCGTGAGCTGACGCGGCGCGGCCTCTCGGTCCTTATCCTCGAGAAGGAGAATGACGTCGCAACCGGTGCGACCCGCGCAAACAGCGCGATCGTGCACGCAGGCTTCGATGCCAAGGAGGGCACCCTCAAGGCGAGGATGAACGTCCGCGGCTCGGAGATGATGGAGGAGGTTGCACGCGAGCTCGGCGTAAAGTACAAGCGCAACGGCTCGCTCGTCGTTGGCTTTGGCGAGGAGGACGAGGCCACCCTTCGCGGCCTTCTTGAAAGAGGAATCAAAAACGGCGTAAAGGAGCTTGAGATCCTCGACCGTGAGGCCCTACTCAAAATCGAGCCGAACATCGGTGACACGGTCACCGTCGCGCTTCGCGCGGGCACGGGTGCCATCATCTGCCCATACGAGCTCTGTATGGCGGCGGTCGGTAACGCGATGGACAACGGCGCCGAGCTTCTCCTCAATTTCGAGGTAACGGGCATCGAGCCCATCGAGGGCGGCTACCGCGTTCATTCGGCGACCGAGGCGGTTGAGGCAGGCTACGTCATCAACTGTGCGGGCGTTTATTCCGACGATATTGCGAAAATGGTATATGACGCCGACTTCACGGTCAACCCCCGCCGCGGCGAGTACATGCTCCTTGACAAGGAGTGCGGCGGGCTTATCACCCACACGGTATTCCGCTGTCCCTCGAGGATGGGCAAGGGCATTCTCGTGTCGCCCACCGTTGACGGCAACCTCCTGCTCGGTCCGACGGCAGAGGATATTGAGGACAAGCGCGGCACCGAGACCACGCAGGACGGCCTTGCCAAGGTACGCACGCAGGCAGGCGAGCAGGTCAAGGGGATCAATTTCGGCAAGGTCATCACCTCCTTCGCGGGGCTTCGCTCCACGGGGTCAACGGGTGATTTCATCATCGGTATTCCCGCGCCGCATTTCGTAAACCTCGCGGGCATTGAGAGCCCCGGTCTCACGAGCGCACCCGCAATCGCGGAGTACGTTGCCGAGCTGCTCGAGGGGGAGGGTGTCAGGATGTCGGTGCGCGCGGACTTCAACCCCCGTCGACACCCGATGCACTACTTCCGTGAGATGTCGATCGAGGAGAAGAACGCGGTCATCCGCGAGCATCCCGAGTATGCGCACGTTATCTGCCGCTGTGAGACGGTGACCGAGGGCGAGATACGCGAGGCGATACGCACCAACCCCCGCCCCCGCGACGTCGACGGCGTGAAGCGCAGAACGCGCGCAATGATGGGCAGGTGCCAGGGTGGCTTCTGCTCGCCGTATATCGTTGAGCTGCTCGCGGAGGAGCTCGGCATCGACTATCTCGACGTGACGAAGTCGGGCGAGGGCTCGCCCATCAACGTCGGTAAAACGAAGTGAGGTAATTATGGCAGACAATATTAGAAAGGTGCGCCTCGTTATCATCGGTGGCGGCCCCGCGGGAATGGCGGCGGCTGTCGCGGCGTATGACGCAGGCGAGAGAGATATTCTCATTCTGGAGCGCGACGTCGCCCTCGGCGGCATTTTGCGCCAATGTATTCACAACGGATTCGGCCTTCACCGCTTTGGTGAGGAGCTGACGGGTCCCGAGTATGCCCACCGCTACGAGGTGATGGTGCGCGAGAGGGGCATCGAGTTTATGACCGACACGATGGTTATAGACGTCGATTCCGAGCGCCGTGTCACCGCAATGAACAAGGAGTGCGGCATTTTCGTCATTGAGGCGGGTGCAATCGTGCTCGCAATGGGATGCCGTGAGCGTCCGCGCGGCGCGCTCAACATCGCGGGCAGGCGGCCTGCGGGTATCTACACCGCGGGAACGGCGCAGAAGTACGTTAATATGAAGGGCTACCTCCCCGGTCGCGAGGTGGTTATCCTCGGCTCGGGTGACATCGGTCTTATTATGGCGCGGCGAATGACCCTCGAGGGTGCACACGTCAAGGCGGTTTGCGAGCTGATGCCCTATTCGGGCGGCCTTGCGAGAAATATCGAGCAGTGCCTTAACGATTTCGGAATCCCGCTTTACCTGTCCACGACGGTTGTTGAAATACACGGCAAGGACCGCGTCGAGGCGGTCACCGTGGCAGAGGTTGACGAAAATCGCCGACCCATCATGTCGACGGCAAGACGCATTGAGTGCGACACCCTTCTTCTTTCCTGCGGACTTATCCCCGAGAACGAGCTGACGAAGGCGGCGGGAATCGGCCTTGACCGCGTGACGAGCGGTGCGGTCGTAAACGGCGAAAGAGAGACCGAGGTTGCCGGTATCTTTGCCTGCGGAAACGTGCTTCACGTTCACGACCTCGTTGACTACGTTTCCGAGGAGGCGGTCATCGCGGGTGAGAGTGCGGTAAGATTCCTTCGCGGTGAGAACAAGTCGGACGCCGACGTACATATCGAGGTCGACGGCAGGGTGCGCTACACCGTGCCCCAGAGGCTGACCGAGAAGAAGGACACGCGCATTTATTTCCGCGTAGCGGACGTATATCGCGACAAGTATATCGTCGTCCGTGCGGGTGACGAGGTGCTCGTCAAGAGGAAGAAGCAGAAGCTCGCCCCCGGTGAAATGGAGACCGTGACCCTCACGGCGGACATGATCGGGCGCGCGGGAGCAAAAATCAGAATTTCGGTGGAGGATGCGGTAAAATGAGCGATACGGTAAGAAAAATGACCTGCATAATTTGCCCGAAGGGCTGTGAGCTCACCGTCACCCTCGGCGAGGGCGGCGAGGTAAAATCGGTCGCAGGACACACCTGCAAGCGCGGCGAGGCATACGCGGTAGCCGAGTGCACCCACCCCGTCCGTACTCTGACGAGCACCGTCCGTGCAAAAAGCGGCGGAGTATATCCCGTAAAGACGGACAGGGCTATCCCGAAGGAGCTGCTCTTCGAGGCGATGGGCGTCATCAACGGGCTCTCGGCGAGGGATGACCTTGCGATCGGTGAGTGCGTTGTCGACGACCTGCTCGGTACGGGTGCGCGCGTGGTTATCACGGGCAAGCTTAGCAAATAGCAGGCAAATCAAAGCGGTTACAAGCAACAAATAGCAAACAGTTGTTTACATAACGCATGCAAAAAGCGGAGCGATTTTTCGCTCCGCTTTTCGATTTAATTTAACACGGGGTGGGGTGTATCAAGGCAAACCGCCCTTTTTCGCCCACAGATGACGCGATAACGTCCGCCCGTTAATGCCAAGGATTATTCGCCGAAGATAAGATCGTAGGGGATAAGCTGATAATTCGATGCGTTGATGGGAACGGTGATCTCGTCGGGGTTCATGGTGTAGGTGTTGACCATAGTCATCGGGAGATTGAACTCGTAGCTGCCGTCGCGGATGCTGAACTCGCACTCCACGGTTTCGGTGCTGACAACACCGTCAACGAGGGTCAGGGTTATCTCCATCTTCACCGTCTTTACCTCCGCGTCAACGGAGGAGAGGAAGCCGCGGACAAGGTCCTCAAGCCCGCTTACCGAGCCGTCCTTAAACTCGTTTAGGGTATAGACGACGGCGCCGTCGACCTTTTCCCTTTTCACTCTTCCGAAGTCGCCGATGCCGAAGCCCGTTTCGCTACCCTCGCTTGCGAAAATCTCCTCTCTCTGGCTATCGGTCAATTCGATGCGAAGACGCTGGGACTCGAGGACGGTGCCCGCCGCGGTGAGCGATGCCTTGATATAATAGGTATTGCCGACGAGGGTCTGCTCGCTGACCATTCTTCTGCCTTCTATCGGTGTTTCGATAACCGTTTTCTTGTTCTCGCCGCACTTGGTTGCGGTCGTCTTCACGTCGCCCGCGAGGGTGGGATAAAGCGAGATGATATTTTTGTCGTCAATGTCAAAATCGATCTCCGATTTGACGGTATAATCCTGCTCATCCGTGGGATATGCGTCCTGCAGGTCCATTGCCGCGCTAAGACGTGCGCAGGAGGTCAGCGACAAAAGCGTGATGGCAAGCATCAGTACAAGTGAGATTATGCGCTTCATATTCTTTCTCCTTTTCTTATTACCCTGCCCGAGGAGAATGGCTCGCTCGGGCATTTTCTATCTACATTTTAACATATCATGCGCGTGAATACAAGCCCCGCGCAGTATTTTGTGTAAGGCACCGTCGCGTAGTTTATGCAAGGCACCATCGAGCGCTTCGAGAAAGGCATCGCCGCGCGTTTTGTGAGTGGCATCGATCGCGGCTAGATCTTCGTCGCGATATTCAGCGCGATATACAGCTTGCCAAGGTTGTGGTTAGCGGCGTTAAGCCCCTCGACCTCATAGCCGCTCACATCGAGGACGTCGCCCGCCTCGAGGAAATCGTACAGCTCCATACCGTAGAAGTCGCAGACCGCCTGCACTCCCGCAAGCTCCATTTCAACCGCGATGCAGCCCTCGGCGCGGCGCGCCTCGACGAGGCCGACCGTCTCGCGTATCATCGAATCGGTGGTCCACACGCGACCCGTGACGTAGGGCACGCCCATCTCGTCGAAGAGGGCGGCGAGGCGAGGCGCGTTCTTCACGGTTATGTAATCCGACGGCGGAGCGAAATAATAGGAGCTGCCCTCGCCGCGATAGCTCGCGCTCGGGATGATGAATTTGCCGTCGGTTGCCGCACGGTCAAGACTGCCCGCCGAGCCAAACATCACGAATTTCGTCGCGCCCGTCTGCCAGTGGACCTCGTAGCACTCGGATGACGCAACCGCCGAGCCTATGCCCGACATATAGAAAGCGATATCCCTGCCCCCTTGGGTCAGCTTGTATATCGGCGTGTTGCCGTTGCAGGAGGTCAGCTCGCCAATCTGCGCGCACTCGTGGTTTGCAAGAAGGTGGTCGTGTATCTCCCGCGAGAAGATGATCAGGCAGACGTCGAGGATACGTCGGCGCTCGCCGTAAAAGGCGGCAAGGCTGATTATCGGCCGTGTTTTATCGTCATAGCAATCGGTTATCATAATATCCTCCGTTTGGTGTGATTGGCATGGGTCAGGCGTGTCCCGTTTCGTTTAGTTACAGATTTATTATATCACATCCCGCGTGCAGTTGCAACACGCGGGCGAAAAAAACGTTTGCCGTGGCGTAAAATGCAAATAATGATTTACATATAGCAAGCAAAAGGGCGGCACAAAATAGTGCGCCGCCCTGCCGTAAAATTTAACACGGGTATGGGGTAATTTAGTTTTCGGTTATTCGTTGGCCCTTTTGCCGCGCGCTCGCATTTCGTCCGCGCGTTTATCCACCCGCACTCGGAACGATGGCAATGCCGTTATACACGCTCTCGAAGCAGTCGGTGCCGTCGGCGACCTCTAGGCGCACCCCGTCGATCTTGATATACCGCGAATAATCATAGGTGTAGGTGGACAGGGGGCGGGCGTAGGCATCGTCGGTCTGTGCCGCGACGAGGATATCCTCGCCGTCGAAGCCTACGACGAGGAGGGTGTGGTAAAAGCCGCCCTCGTTTTTTGCAAGCTGAATGACGTCGCCGACCTCCATCATATCCGCCGACACCACCCGTCCAAACGGACCGACGCCCGTGTTGGTCGTCATGAAGTTATAAAAATACTCCACCCCCGTCCAAGAGGGTGCGCGGTCCTCGAGCGAGGTGTAATACCAGCCGTAGGTCGGCGTGTAATTCATCACACAGCTGCCGGCGTAGATCGCCTGTGACACGAAATTGGTGCAATTGCCGCCGATTCCCCGAAAGTTGCCGAATATCGGATTTTGCGAGAAGGCATACCTCTTTGCATAATCGACGGCGCGCTGTCTGTTGTAGCTTTTGGTAACGAGCATACGTTTCTCCTTTCTTCCTCAAAAATAAATTATTCAAACGAGGGAAAAATGTGAAAAAATATCTTGTAATACGGCAAAAATTATTGTATAATCAACGTGTAAATTTATTACCAACGGGAGGATACCCTATGTACGATTGCGTAAGACCCGAGAATATGGAAAGAATCACCACCCCCGCCCTCGCCGCCGCATTTATCGACGAGCAGGTGAAAGAGATCCGCGCACAGGTTGGCGACAAGCGCGTCCTGCTCGCCCTGTCGGGTGGCGTGGATTCGTCGGTGGTTGCCGCCCTTCTTATCAAGGCCATTGGCCGTCAGCTCGTCTGCGTGCACGTCAACCACGGCCTCATGCGCAAGGGAGAGTCCGAGCAGGTTATCGAGGTGTTTGGCAAGGAGCTGGACGCCAATCTTATCTACATCGACGCGACCGACAGATATCTTGACAAGCTGAGCGGGGTTGCCGACCCCGAGAAGAAGCGCGCCATCATCGGTGCGGAGTTTATCCGCATTTTTGAGGAGGAGGCACGCAAGCTCGACGGTATTGAGTTCCTCGCACAGGGTACCATCTATCCCGACATCATCGAGAGCAAGGGCGTAAAGGCGCATCACAACGTCGGCGGCCTGCCCGAGGATCTGCAGTTTGCCCTCGTCGAGCCCTTGAAGCTTCTTTATAAGGATGAGGTGAGGGTCGTTGGTGAGGCGCTTGGTCTGCCGCACGCAATGGTCTACCGTCAGCCCTTCCCCGGACCCGGCCTCGGTGTCCGTTGCCTTGGCGCGATTACCCGCGACAGGCTCCACGCCCTTCGCGAGGCTGACGCGATCCTGCGTGAGGAGTTCGACCTTGCGGGCCTTAGCGAGCACGTTTGGCAGTTCTTCATCGCGGTGCCCGATTTCAAGAGCGTCGGCGTCAAGGACGGCAAGCGCTACGAGGGCTGGCCCGCCATCATCCGCGCGGTCAACACGGTCGACGCCATGAGCGCAACCGTGGAGGATATCCCCTACCCCATCCTTCACAAGATCACCGCCCGCATCACCGCCGAGGTCGACGGCATCAACCGCGTGGTCTACGACCTGACCCCGAAGCCCGTCGGCACGATCGAATGGGAATGAGTTTTGATGCTCGCGAATGCCCGCAGTTATGAGCGACTGCGTCGCGCTTGAAGTTTGTTGGCAATCATATCATAAAGCTTGTGCAAAGATATGAGGATGTAACTAATTATCAAGACCTACTTGACAAGATGAATGCACTAGCATAAACTTTAGGAGCACCGATTTTTCGGTGCTCCTTTTTATCCGATCCGATGGGTGCGAAGCGCATAACAAGGCGGTCCGACAATAAAAAGTTGTTGACTTTTAAGCAATCGAATGATAGAATTAAGGCATCGATATATTCTTTGGAGGATTGTATGAAAAAATACGATATAGCAGCATATATTTGGCCGGCATATACCGGTGACGAGATAAGAACGAGAATGTTCTGGGCAGAGGGCAACGGTGAATGGCAGAGTGTTAAGAATGCCGAGGAGAACTCTCGCGAATTTAAGCCCGAGTGGTATGAAACCTGGAAGCAGCGCAAGCCGCTTTGGGGTTACCTTAACGAGGCAGACCCGAAGGTAATGGAAAAGCATATTGACTGCGCGGTTAGCCACGGAGTAAACGTATTTATCTACGATTGGTATTGGTACGACAACCGCCCCTTCCTTGAAAACTGTCTGGGCGATGGATTTCTTAAAGCATCTAATTGCGATAAAATGAAGTTCTACATAATGTGGGCAAACCACGACGTTCCGCAGGTGTGGAATATTGAACACTCCGATTCAATCGGCTGGCAGGATACTATATGGCAGGGCTTTACCTCGCCCGAGACCTTCCGCGAGCTTGTCGACAGATGGATAGATAAGTATTTTTCTCACCCGTCATATTACAAAATAAACGGCAAGCCCGTGTTTATGATATACGACGTTGCCAATTTCATAAAGGGCTTCAAGGGTGACCTTGCTGCGGCGAAGGCAGGACTTGAATATTTCAGAAGAAAGACGGAAGAGGCAGGTTTCCCCGGACTCCATCTGCAAATCGTTTTATGGGATATCAACGCTGAGAATTATAGCGGTCTTGACGGTGAAAAATGCGACGTTCGTCCGATTTATCACTACCTCGGTCTCGACAGCGCAAGCCACTATCAATGGGTATCCTTCCAGGCACCGACCGATTACACCGCAATGACGGATTGCGCGAAGCGAGAATACGATAAGATGGCAGAGTACGACATCTGCTATTTCCCCCACGTTTCAGTCGGCTGGGATAACAATCCGCGATACAAAAAATATCGTACTGACGTAGCATACAATAACACCCCCGAGAATTTTGAGAAGGCTCTTCGTATCGCAAAGGAATACGTTGACTCCCACGACCTGCCTGCTCCTCTGGTTACCGTCAACAGCTGGAACGAGTGGACCGAAACAAGCTATCTTCTCCCCGATGAGCTTAACGGCTACGGATATCTCGAGGCAATAAAGAAGGTCTTTCTTGACGGGGAAGAAAAGTGATAAAGGGATATGAAGAAGTTTATTCAAAGGCTCTTTCTCTTTCATAAATACAGCATTCGAACCAATCTGTCAAAACAACAAATACTTGACAGAGTTAAATCATTTGCAAATGACAAGTATACCGACTACTACGGAAGTGCTTCGGAATGCGGATTTTTTATTGGAGAAAAGAACATAAAGCACTCTGATTTTATACATACGAGAAATTCCTTTGCGCCCGTAGCAAAGGGCACAATTGTTGAAAACGGTGACGTAACAACCGTATCAATAACAACAAGAATGCATATACTTGTTCTGATTCTTTTTGCCCCTTTTTATTTAATATCATTGCTGACCGTCGTCCTGTTTCCGTTTATGCTCTTACTTTTGCATTTTACCTTTGTCAGACCGCAAAAAAGGCTTGAAGAAGAAATTGAAAATTTGCTGACAGACGACGCCCTTTAAGTGAAAACGGCATCACAAACAATACAAAATCGCACAAAAAAGCCACCCCGTGTTAAATTTCGGGGTGGTTTTGCTTTGCTATTTTGTGTTGCGTTTACGCCCGCGACGGGTGAGAATTACGGGGTGAGCAGCTCGTAGTCGCCCGAGAGGAGCACGCGGCGGAGCATATCCCCGTCGGTGATGCGCTCACGGGTCAGAATGCCGCCGAAGCCGACGGTGTCGGGTGTGTGGGTATCCGCGCCCGAGGTGAGGATGAGCTCCCCGTGACCCTCGGCAAAGCGGCGCGCGTTTTCGTTATATTCGGGGCGATTGCCGTGATTGTAGACCTCGATGCCGTCGAGGAGGTCGAGCGAGATGGGGTGCGGGTCGGGCACGCCCGTAACGACGCGATAGGGGTGCGCCTGGATCACCAGGACGCCGAGCGAGTGCATCACTCGATACCATACCTCGGCGCTGTATTCGGCGAGCTCGGGATGGGCGTAGAGCATTTCGGGCGTCACACCGTAGCAGAGCACCTCGTACGGGCCGCCTATCCCCTCCTCGATGCCGAAGATGACGTCGAGGCCGTATTTTTCTCCCTCTCTTTTACATTCGAGGTAGTCGCGCTCGTAGGCGGCAACGAACTCCTCCCACGGAAGGTCGCGGCCGATTCCCGTGTTGCCGTGCATAAAATGATTTGTCACCACGCATCCCGCATAGCCCGCGTTGTGGAGCGCCAAGGCAAGCTCGGCGGGGGTCATGTGCGAGCATTTGCTGGTCGGGGTGGTGTGGGTGTGCAGCTGATATTTATACATCTCGCTCTCCGATGGTTTTTCTTACATTCTACATCAATCCGGCGGGGTTGTCAATAGCCGCGGAGGTGACGAATCGCGTGGGCGTTTTCAAAAACCGCTTGCCAATTCGCGAAAGATAATATATAATAGGATTGAAAAACAGCAAACGGGGGTATATTCCATGAAAATTACGAAAACCGTTGACAACTGGCAGGTCGGTTGGATCGAAAACCGTGAGCTACGCGCCCGCGGACTTGACATCCGAAGGAGTGCGGACCTTATCGGTGCGGGCATCCGCGCGGTAAAGGCGACCGTGCCCGGAAACATTGAGCTCGACCTCATGCGCGAGGGGCTGTTGCCCGACATTTATTTTGGCACGGGTAGCTACGAAACGCAGAAATTCGAGAACCTGCACCTCTATTATTTCGCCGAGCTTGATTACGAGGCGCGTGAGGGCTACGACGCGCGCCTTGCCCTCAACGGTGTTGACACCGCGGCGGAGATATTCCTCGACGGCGAGCGCGTTTTGTTCGTCGAGAATATGCTTCACCCACATTACCTCCCCCTTTCGGGGGTTTCGGACGGGCGGCACGAGATAACCGTGCACATTCTCCCCGCGACCATCTACTCACGGGGGCTTGAGGTGCCGTCGATGTGCTTCGGCCTCGAGTACAATCAGGACGCAATCCAGCTTCGCAAGCCGGGATATATGTTCGGATGGGATATTATGCCGCGTATCGTTTCGGGCGGGCTTTGGCGGTCGGTGGAGATCGAATACCTGCCGAAGGCGCGAATATGCGACCCCTACACCTACACGCAGGACCTCGCCCCCGATTATTCGTCGGCGACGCTCTATACAACAATGCGAATTGAGACCGAGGCGGATTTCATCAACGAATACCGCGTGATTATCGAGGGCGTCTGCGGCGAGAGCAAATTCCGCACCGAATATCACCCCTACTGCGCCTCCATCCGCGTTCGGAGTGTGGTTGACAGCCCCGCGCTCTGGTGGCCGAAGAATTACGGCGAGCCGAGCCTTTACGAGGTGACGGTGACCCTCCTTCACGGGGAAGAGGTATGCGACCGCGTGTCCTACCGCCTTGGCATCCGACACCTGTGGCTGAAGCGCACCTCGCGCTCGGGTGAGGACGGTGATTTCTGCTTCATCGTCAACGGCAGGCGCATTTTCGTTATGGGTACCAACTGGGTGCCCTGTGACGCCCTGCCCTCCCGCCACGACGAATATACGATACGCAATATCGAGATGGCAAACGACCTCGGATGCAATATGATCCGCTGCTGGGGCGGTAATCTCTACCCGTCCGAGCTGCTTTACGATTACTGTGACGAGCACGGTATTATGATATGGCAGGACTTCTCGCTCGCTTGCGGGCATTACCCCGATGACGAGCGCATACAGCGCCTGATGCGCGAGGAGGTCCGCGCCATTGTAAAGGAGAAAAGACAGCACCCCGCGCTCGCACTGTGGGCGGGGGATAACGAGTGCGACGTGTTCGTCGTTCCCTATTGGGAGAGCGAGCGCGCCGAGGGTCAGCCGCCCTCCTTCCTCGACCCCAATCTCAACCGCCTGACGAGGGATACCATCCCGCGCGAGCTGCGCAATCACGACGCGACCCGCCCCTATCTGCCTAGCTCGCCCTACCTTGACGAGGTAGTTTACCTGCTCGGTAAACCCGCAGAGGACCACATCTGGGGCCCGCGCGACTTCTTCAAGGGTGAGTACTACCTCCATCCCGAGTGTCATTTCGCATCCGAGATCGGCTATCACGGCTGTCCGTCGCCCGATTCGATAAGGAAATTTATCCCCGAGGCGAGCCTGCCGAAGGAGAATATAAAGGAAATATGCACCAATCCCGATTGGTTGATACACGCGGCGGGAATGGTCAAAACGGTAGAGGGTAACCCCTACGCCTATCGTCTGCCCCTGATGATAAGCCACGTTGAGCGCATCTTCGGCAGTGCGGAGGGCAGTCTTGACGAGTTTGCGATGATGTCGCAGATCTCGCAGGCGGAGGCAAAAAAGTATTTCGTCGAGATGTTCCGCGCCGAGAAATGGCGCAAGACGGGCATCCTCTGGTGGAACGTTGCCGACGGCTGGCCACAGGTGTCCGACGCCATCGTCGACTGGTACGGGACGAAAAAGCTGGCGTACAGCTACATCAAGCGCTCGCAGGCGCCGCTCTGCCTCATTTGCCGCGAGCCCGTGGACGGAAGGATCGAGCTTATTGCCGCTAATGACGGCCGCGAATACCAGAGGGGTACCTACGCCGTCACCGACCTGCGTGACGGGACGGTCATCTCGGCGGGCGAGCTGGAGGTCGGGCCCGACGGCAAAGCGACGCTCGATTTCCTGCCCGAGAGGTATTGCGGATTCTATCACATTGAGTGGCAGACCGAGAGCGTACGCGGCGAGAACCACTTCGTTTGCAATATTGGCGAGGGGTGGAGCTTTTCCGACTATCTTGCCTGTATGAAGAAGGTTGGATTTGACAAGTGCTTCGAGGGCTTTTCGGGCTAACTTAAGGTCGCCCGACGGGCATACGTATCGAGAAGAGGATGCGAAGGAAGAGATAAAGAAAGACAACAATTATTTACATAAACCCAATTACACACAATCACGTCAAAACAGCAAAGCCACCCCGAAATTTAACACGGGGTAGTACATATTCATATAAAAAGGAACCAACGAGGTTCGTTTGGAAGGAGGCCGATCAAGAATGAACAACATGAATAACGGCACCGAATATATTGGCAGGTGGATATGGCTCGACCCCGAGCAGTTTCCGAATAGACAGACCTCACGCCTTACGGGCGATTGGTCGGCAGAGTGCGACAACGGTACGGTTGTCGAGTTTCGACGCGAAGTGACCTACGCAAGGGCGATTGAACGGATCGAGCTCTCCTACTCCTCCGACGGAGTGTCGCAGATATGGGTAAACGGTCGCTTCATCGGCACGGGACCCGTGAATATCGGCGGTGATTTCTACGGAAACGACCGACCGAGGAGGAACAGATACTTCTCCACGCTCAGCCTGTCGCAGGGCGAGGATGCACCGCTCAACGGTCGGCTGTCGCTTGCCGAGATGGGCAAGCAGTTAGAGATTCTGGCGCGGGTGCGCCTTGACCCCGTGCAAATCTGCGAGTTTTCGATGGGGCACGGTGGTTTTGCTATGCTTGCACGCGTGTATTTCGCAGACGGCACGAGCGAGCAAATCGAGACCGACGAGAATTGGACGGCAACCCTATGCCCCGAATACGAAAGCGCGGCAGGCTATGACGCCGGGAAAAGGGGTGGTCGGGTAACGACCCACGCGGTGCCGACACCCGATATATGGATGCCCACGCGCTCTCCCCTGCCGCACAGGGTGGAGCGGCCACGCGCGCCGATTGGCGAACATGAATTTGAGATAGCGCCTGCCACGGAGCGGACGGTGACGGTGGAATATGATAAAATCTACGCCGCCTTTACGAGGACGGATGTCATAGCCGACGGCGAGGTAGAGATAATCCTCGATATCCTTGAAACCGGGGCAGACACGGTCGCAAAAAGCGAGCACCTCGTATTTAACGGAAGCGGAGAGTACACGGGCGTGAGGATGTACGGCGTCGGAATGCTACGCGCGCATATCACCAACCGAGGCACGGGTGCGGCAACGGTTAATATTGGAATCAACGAGGCGTATCTGCCCGCGGCGCAGGAATGTCGCACCCTGACCTCCGACGATGGGCTGAACCAAATTCTCGACGTGGCGGCACACACGCTGAAATATTGCAGGCAGTATATCCACCTCGACAGCCCGAAGCATTGCGAGCCGCTCGCCTGCACGGGCGACTACTTCATTGAGAGCGAGATGGAGGCCTTCTCCTTCGGTGATATGGCGCTTGCCGCATTTGACCTTATCCGCACGGCGCGCTTACTCGAGCACCAGGGCGGCGAAATGTTCCACCCGACGTATAGCCTGATATGGGTGCGAATGCTTCATAACGTATATATGCGGACGGGGGACGTCACCCTGCTCCGCGAGTGCGAGGACGCGCTCACCCTTCTGCTGAGCGTATTCAAGGGTTACCTCGGCAAGGAGGGGCTTATCGACACGCCGCCCTCATTCATGTTCGTTGATTGGATAACGGTAGACGGTCATTCCCTTCACCACCCGCCCAAGGCGCTTGGACAAGGGGTAATAAATTGCTTTTACTACGATGCGCTGACCGCGGCGGCAAATATCTACGACACCCTCGGCAACGGGGAGTCTGCCAACGAGGCGCGGCGGGAGGCAGAGCAGCTTAAAAGATGTATCAAGGATCACCTCTACGACGAGGGACGCGGTCTGTTTTGCGAGGGGTTGACCACCCCGACGCCGAAGGACAGGCTCGGCTACTATATGCCCGAAAACACCGACAGGCGTTATTTCAGAATCAACACCAACGCCCTCGCGGTCTATTGCGGCGTCGTTGATGGCGATGAGGCGAGGGAGATTCTTAAACGCGTGCTGGATGACCCGCAATTCTGCGATTATCAGCCGTATTTCGCGCACTTCGTCCTCGGGGCGATTCATCGTGCGGGGCTGGATGCGGAGTACCTTATGCCTATTCTCGACCGTTGGCGCGAGCCGATCAAGCAGTGCGCCAAGGGCCTGCCCGAAGGGTTCATTCCGCCGGAGGACGGGTACGTATTCGACCACTCGCACGCCTGGGGCGGAACGCCGCTTTACTCGCTGCCGATGGCACTCAGCTCGCTCGAAATTCTCGAGGCGGGCATGACGCATATCAGGCTCACCCCGCGCCTGCTCGGCCTGTCGGACGCGACGGTCGAGATTCCCACGCCAAACGGCGTGGTGCGGATAGAAATGACCCGTGCCACCCCCGCAAGGATCACCGCACCGAGCAACATTCGCGTTGACGTCATAAACCACGGGGAGTAAACCTTGGTTATGACAACAACCATTTACAAACAACCAACCAAAACCGGCAAAACCCAACCACACCAAAACGACAAAGCCACCCCGAAATTTAACACGGGGTGGGGTTTTTGGTAAAGTGAAGAGTGAAAAATGAAAATTGACAAATCAAAATGGATATGGTGCTCGGAAAAATCCGAGCGCGGAAGCTTTGCAAGCTTTCTTTTCACCAGAAGGATCGAGAACCTGCCGACGCACGCCCCGATGCACGTCGGCATAACGCCCGAGCTTTCGCTCACCGACACGGACATTTCACCCCTCCGCTCGATCAAATGCAGCTTCATCGACCATAGCGGAAGCAGGATCATGGTAGAAAGATCCGCCGACGCAACGGAGCAATAGACCCGTTGACAACTCGCCGCAGGTATGATATAATCACAATATGAAAATTCTACATTTGCGGAGAGGCTATGTTCGTTCAATACCATAATTTCGGCGATCAGTCGATTGTGAGGTGCGGTCACCCGAACGGTAAGCACAACAGCGACGATCACATTCACGAATTTTTGGAAATGGAAATGATCCTCGAGGGCGAGATTGAGATCACCGTCGAGGGCAAAAGGCATATTGCGCGCCCGGGTGACCTTGCCGTGATACCGCCCTTCAAGCTCCATTCCTTCTACACGCCCGAATACGTCAGGGCTACCATCTTCGTTTTCTCAAACAACTTTCTGCCCGAGTCGGTGCCGTACGATGAGCTGTGCCGCTCGCGCGAGGCTTGCGTCTTTCACGCGCCCGAGCCGCTGTGGAGATACCTTACCGAGAACGGATTTCACTCCTCCTTCGCCAGTCTTTACGATCCGGTGACGGATAAAGACAGGATTCATTGGGTAAGATCGATCGTCTATCTTATTTTATCCGAATACTTCCGCGCCGCACCAGCGATCGCGGGGCGATCCGCCGAAAACACCTTGTCGCGAATCCTCATCTATATGTCAGAGCATTATACCGAGCCACTGACGCAGGCTTCCATCGGTGCCGAGCTCGGATACAGCCCAAAATACATATCCAACTGCTTCCGCGCTCTCGGCGATCTCGGCTTCCGTGACGTGCTCAATTCAATGCGCATAAATCACGCAAAGCACCTGCTCGTCACCACCGATCACAGCAACGTCCGAATCGCGATGGAGTGCGGCTTTTCCTCCGTCAGCACCTTCCATCAGGTTTTTCTCGCCGAGGTCGGCTGTCCGCCGAAGCAATACCGTGCAAGCCATAAGAAATAGAGCCGAAAGCCTCGCTGATCACAGCGGGGCTTTTATTTGTGGATTTTTCATACAGTTTTGACCGTAATCCGTAACGAAGTCCTGCGCCCGCGTGATATATAATATAGTTGAGTTAAACCACTCAAACTCTACTTTGGAGGATATTATGAAAAGAAAGCTTTGCTACCTTCTGCTTATCGCGATGCTCGTGGGCTGCACCTTTATGAGTGCCGTCAACGTCCTTGCGGCAGGCGACGGCGCGACCTTCACAAAAACCGAGACCTACACAGCGAGCGGTGAAGTGACGACCGAGCCGAACACCATCTCGGCAACCATCCACGTCCCGAAATCCACCGCGGACACGACGCGTGTGGGCGTTGTGCTCTCAAATTACAGCGGTGCCTCGGGCAGATCATACAGCCTTGAGATTCACCAATACGGCAGACCCCGTCTGTTTATTCAAACCACGAACGACACCGCGGCGGATATCATATTCACCAACCTCGACGTCCGAGGTGACGAGCCGGTGCGCGTGTCGGTCGTTATGGACAAGGCGAACGGAAACGCCACCTGCTATATCTCCGACCTTGACGGCAACCTCATCAAAAAGGAAACGAAGGCTCCCACAAAGCCCTTCCCTACCACCTTCACCGTTGATAAGGAATATATGGTCGGCGGAGATCACCGCTCGGGAAATGCAACCGCATTTATCGGAACCATCCTCGACGTAGCTTTGTACGCGGATCAGCGCACCGAGGCGGAATGTCTTGCAGCGGCGACCGATAAGGATGATGAGGATATGATTCTCGGATTTGATATGACGGCTCCCTTCCCGCTTTGCCTCAACGATCTTTCGGGCAACGGGCATCACCTCACCTACTCGGCAAAGCCCGGACTTACCTTTGACGCGAGCGTACGCCAAATTAGCAAGCCGCTCACCGAGCTTCCGAGGACGATCGAAGCCTGGGTCAATGTTCCCGACGTTGACCGCCCCGGTATCTTCTTCGGCAACTACAAGGATTCGCATTGCTTCAACTTCGAGATTGGAGCAAAGGGAGCGATCAAGCTTTACTTCAGAAATGAAGCCGGAGGTGTGCAAAACCTCATCTTCAAGGATGAAAACGGCAATGACCTCGTCATTAAGAACACCGGTTGGGTACACCTCGCGGTGGTTGTGAACGACGATCACGTTCTTCTTTACAAAAACGGTGAGGTCATTTCGAATATGGCGTACACCGGCGGATTCAGCACCACTCCGCTAAAATACAACTTCGTCCTCGGCGGCGACCTGCGTGCAAACAACGTGCAGTATTTCAAGGGTGAGATGATGAATCTTGCGGCATATACCGATGCACGCACCGCGGAGGAGATCAGGGCGGATATGCTCGCAATCGATCCGAGTGCGGAGAACCTTATGCTCTATTACGATCTCTCCACCGTCAAGACCTCGGACACCGTGATCGAGGACCTCGGACCGAACGGCTATAATATCGAGCCGCCCGAGGCGGATTGGCTTACGGAAAATCCGAATCCCCCGAAGGATTACGCCTACTCAATGGCTGTTATCGGCGATACCCAGCAGCTCACAAGATACGACGTAAATAACGGAACGAGCTACACCGCAGATATTTACGATTGGCTCGTCAAGAATGCGGAAAGCAAGAATATGCAGGCTGTCCTCGGGCTTGGTGATATTACCAACGATGACACCGACGCGGAATGGCTGCTCGCGATGGAGCAGATCGCGAAGCTCGACGGCGTTGTGCCCTACGTCCTCAACCGCGGAAATCCCCCGCATGATTCGGTCGGCAAATACAACAAGTACGTCGGCGGACACGCTCCATACGTCAATCAGCTTGACGGCGTTATGGCGGTCGGCGAGTATCAGAATGCGTACAAGACCGTTACCGTCGGAGAAACCAAGTACCTCATCCTTATGATCGACTGGGGCCCGACGGACGATGCGCTCGAATGGGCGGGTGACGTCATCACCTCACACGCCGATCACAGAGTCATCATAACCACACACGGCTACCTTTACGCCGACGGAGAGCCTTACGATGAGAATGACTCCTCCGTGGCTCACGGGCCGGGTGTTGAAAACGGCAAGAACAACGGCGACGAGATATGGGATGAGCTTGTGAAGCTTTACCCGAATATCGTCCTCGTGCTTTCGGGTCACGATCCGTCGGACAACATCGTTACGGCACAAACCGACGGCATCTACGGAAATACCGTGACACAGATGCTCGTTGATCCGCAGGGTATGGACCCGACATACGATTACCGCACGGGTATGATCGCAATGCTCTACTTCAGTGAGGACGGAACCGAGATCACGGTCGAGTACATCTCCGCCGTCAGAGCAAACGCGGGTGAGCCCTGCTACTTCCGTAAGGCTAACCAGTTCAGCGTCAAGCTTCTCGAGAGTACCGACCACACGCACCCCGATTACGCGGGCACCGACGTGATCACAAGATACGGAATCATCCCTGCGGAGTACGCGGATGCGGAGGCTTGGCCCTTTGCGGTATTCGTTCCCGACGAGGCGAGCGCGAGCGGATATACCTTCAAAAAGGCGGCAAAGGCTCTGCTGCAGGACTCCTCGATAGGCGTTACGGCAACAGGCTGCGCGCTTCACTTCACGAGAACCGATTCACTTAACGCCGACGGTGCCGTGATACTTATGCGCCGCGATGTGAACTATGGCGATGGCAACGGCTACACCAACCTCGTTTACGGAGTGGAAAACGTGACCGTAGACCTCGGCGGATTCACCTTCTACGACGAGCATACCTACGGGGCGGGACTGTTCATTTGGCACCCCCAAACAGCAAGCACGATCAAATCGCACACGCTCACCGTAAGGAACGGAGCCTTCGTGCTTAACGGACACGAGCTTATCTCATACGGCGTGAACGGAGGAGATCCCAACAATACGATAAGCACCGTATTCGAGAATGTCAACATCTCCTTTGCCGAGGGTGCGACCGCGACCTCGGTTTTCGCGCCGATGTATTTCCCCGACTCACAGAAGCAGACGGTATCCACCGTACTCAACTACTGCACCGTTGACTACGCCAACGCACCCGTCGGCACCAATCTTCTCGCTGACGGAAGCCTTGCCTGGCGCGTGAACCTCACCCACAATGGTACCGCCTTTATCAACCGCAAAAATATTCTCCCAAAGATGAGCCTCACGATGTCGGCAGGCTTCATCCTCAACGTTTACGTTCCCACGGAAACCACCGAGGCAAAGGACGTTATCACCGCGATCACCCTCGGCGGCGTCAACTACTCGCTCGACGGTGCAAGCACCGTGACGGTTGAGGGCAAGCAGTATTATAAGGTAGAGATCAGCCTCTCGCCCGAGGTGCTCGGCAAGACTGTTCCTCTCTCGGTCGACGTGAACCGTGTTTATACCTTCCACAACAACTCAACCGCGACCCGTGCGATAAATACCACCATTGAGGTTGACGTCATCGACTATCTCGCATCTCTCGCAGAGGACGAGGTCGCCGTTAACGCAACGCTCGGAAAGGATATCCTCTCCTACGTAAGAAGCGCATACGCCTACGCAAAGGGCGACGCCAAGGTTATCGAGCGCATCGACGGAATAATCGGCAAGGATTACGACGAGACCTCGAAGCCCACGGATGCGGATGAGAAGCTCGTGACCGACGGTATGGCTTCTGCAAGACTCGAGCTTTCGGGCGTGCCCGCGTTTATCTTCTACCCCGAGCTTGATGCCGAGGGCAATCCCAAATATAACCTTGAGTCCTACGTATTCGCCCTCGACGGCAAATATAATCTCACAGCAGAGATCAAAACGGACGAAAGCGGCAGGAGCTACTTCTATATCAGCACCTACGCCTACGCGATGATCGGCACGGTTGAATATATAATCAAGGATACCGATATCCACGGCTGCTACAATCTCAAAGCATACCACACCTTCGCCACCGAAAAGGGCGACGCACTTCTTACATCACTTGTCGAAAGACTGATGAAATATACCGAAAGTGCCGCCGCCTACCGCGAAAATCAGTAAAGGGGGTAACGAAAATGAAAAATTACGAAAACCCGATGCTTGAAATAACCGAGATCGAAAGCGGAGACGTATTGACCGCATCCTTCGGCGAGCTTACCGACCTCGATGGTAAAGGCACCGAAACCCCAATCGGCGATTGGAAATGGTAAACGCCCACCGTCAAACGCAAAAAACGGCGTAAAAAAACGCCGCAGCACAACGCAAAAAGACGGCACAGAAAAACAACGCGCCGACAAGCACACAGAATAAACCCGGCGGCGTTACCTCGCGGAACCGCGCACCGCCGACAAACGAACAGCGTTTGACAACAATAATTTACAAATAATCAGCCAAAACCGGCAAAGCCCAACCACATCAAAATAGTAAAGCCACCCCGAAATTTAACACGGGGTGGCCCTTTTTATGTTTTTTATATGTAGAACGTTAGTTTTGTCCGAACGGGCAAACGCCAACGATCACCCGCATTTGAGCGAGAGAATTTCGAGTGGAAAGCGTCGTTCTTCGACCCGAAGGCGTAGTAGCCTACGTCGAGCACGAACGGGCAATGCACCGAAACATCCTCTTTTGAGCGAGAGAATTTTGAGGGATTTTGTTCGCTTGGAGCCCGAAGCGGTAGAACGCTACCGCGAGCTAGGCGACAAACGGACGAAAGCACCAAAATTCTCCGATCAAATCTTCATACAGACGTCCCAGGCGCCCCAAATCACCGTGCGGAGATTTCCAACGCTTGCCGCATCACCAATGACGTGAACCTTTCCGGACTTTTTAGCCACGGGTGCGGGGCGGTAGCCGGTGGACATTATTACGCTGTCGGTGGGGATATCAAAGACGTTGCCGTCCTTATCCTTCACGGTGACGGCGTTTTCCTTCACCTCGACGAGGGCGGTTTCAAGATGGACGGGCACCTTGTTCGCGTTGAAGAAGTCGCGAAGGAAGCTGGTGTTAGCAAGGCAGATGCCCTTGCCCGTGATGAGGTCGTCCTGCATCTCGACCACGGTCGGGTGCTTGCCCTGCAGGTAGAGCTCGTACGCGATCTCACAGCCCGTCAGACCGCCGCCGACGATAACGACGTTTTCGCCAACCGTTTTGTTACCAAGGAGGAAGTCGACCGCCTCGATACCGTATTCCCTCACGCCCTTTACGGGGATGACGTTTGCGACGGCACCTGTTGCGACGATCACCTCATCGGCACCGAGCGACTTCACGTCGGTTACCTCGGTGTTGAATTTCACCTCGATGGGGAGCTTCGATACCTCGCGGATATACCATGCGATAAGCTCGCGGTCCTTCTCCTTGAACGAGGGGGATGCCGCGGCGATGAAGACGCCGCCGAGCTTGTCTGTCTTTTCGTAGATCGTGACCTTGTGGCCGCGCTTGGTGAGGAGGATCGCCGCCTCCATGCCACCGATACCGCCGCCGATCACGGCGATGCTCTTCGCCTTCTTTGCGGGGGTGATATGATATTTCTTCGACTGCATCGTTTCGGGATTGAGAGCGCAACGGGCAAGGCCCATCGTGTCGGTCAGATCCTGGGTATTATAGTGCCCCTTCGACGAGGAGAAGTTGAAGCAGCCCGCGTGACAGCAGATACAGGGACGGATGTCCTCGAGGCGGTCCTCAATCAGCTTGGTGACCCATTCACCGTCGGCGAGGAACTGACGTGCGATGCCTACGGCATCGATTTTGCCATCCGCAACGGCGGCGGCACCAACCTCGGGGTCCATTCTACCCGCGCAGACGACGGGGATATTTACGAACTCCTTGATATGTGCGACGTCGGAGAGGTTGCAGTTCTCCGGCATATACATCGGCGGGTGCGCCCAATACCAGGAGTCGTAGGTACCGTTGTCGGCGTTGAGCATATCGTAGCCCGCCTCCTCAAGATACCTTGCGGCGCGCTCGGATTCCTCCATAGCGCGGCCAACCTCGACGTAGGTCTCGCCGGGGACGGCACCCTCGCGGAAGCCCTTCATCTTCGATTCGACGGAGTAGCGGAGGGATACGGGGAAATCGTTGCCGCACGCCTCCTTGATAGCCTTAACGACCTCGACGGCGAAGCGGTAGCGGTTCTCGAAGCTGCCACCGTAGTCGTCGGTACGCTTATTGAAGAATTCTATTGCAAACTGGTCGAGGAGGTAGCCCTCGTGAACGGCGTGCACCTCCACACCGTCGACGCCCGCGTCGCGGCAGAGCTTCGCGGTCTTTGCAAACGCCTCGATAATCTCGTGAATCTGCTCAACCGTCATTTCGGGGCAGATGATGTCGGGTGCCCAGCGCGCGGGCTGTGCCGAGGGGCTTGCCAGCTCGTGGCTTGTGTCAAGGATAGGCTTTATGAGCGCGCGGGTGAATTTATTCTTATGGAGGGGTCCGACGAGCTCGGTGATAGCCCAAGAGCGCCCCATACCCGCGGTGAGCTGAATAAACAGCTTTGCCCCCGTTTTATGGATCTCGTCCATAAAGACCTTCAACTCCTCGAACATCTTCGGATTCTGCCAGAGCCACTTGCCCCAGAAGGTGTCGCGAAGGGGTGCGATACCGGGGATGATAAGGCCGACGTTGTTTTTCGCGCGCTCGAGGAAGAGCTTTGCCGCCTCCTTGTCGAAGCCACAGCCCGTCAGCTCGAACCAGCCGAACAGAGAGGTGCCGCCCATCGGGCACATTACGATCCTGTTTTTGATCTCGACGTTACCGATCTTCCACGGTGTGAAGAGAGCCTCGTATTTTGAGTTCATAAGATACCTCCGAAATTTGTTTTTCCAACCATAGTATATATTAATTACGCGCGAATGTCAAGTGAAAACCGCAGCCCGAGATAAAAATGTTGATATGTCAACTTCCTCGCCCCGCGACGGATTTTGCCACCGCGGTTGACATACCGTTCGATTTTTGCTAAAATGTTCATATATCCACGCCGCGGCGTGCGAAAAAATGCGTGCGCGGGAGTTAATTTATCAAACAAGAGGAGGTGTATCATGACGGACAAGAAATATTCGCGCCTGCGTGCGGTGGGTACGGACATCCTTCGCGAGGTGGTGGCGTACTCGACGTTCCTGATTATTTCGGGGCTACTTTCGGGCATTCTGTTGCTCGCGGGGACGGTGCTGACGCGCGAGCTTCGCATCGACAACCAGCCCGTGTATATTGCCATTTCGGCGCTGTTGCCGCTGTCCTTTTACTCGATACACCGCGCCTTCGAGCTTTACGACCGCGAGGCGCGGGATGCCTTCCCCTACGGTAGCACACCGCGCTACACCTTCCTTGGCGGGATGCGCATCCTGTTCGGGACACCCGTCCTGCTACGCAAGCTGGCGGTGCACCTGTCACTTTTGCTCCTTCTTATCATCCTTCTTCCCTACGAGGTCGGGTTCAGGTGGCTCGTCGCCGCGTTTTATCCCGCGCTCGATATGGCGCGCCCCGTGGCGGAGGTATTAAGCGCGCTTATTGCCTGTCCCGTGCTTGCCCTGACGCTCATCCTTGCGAAAACGTCGGCGCACAAATGGTGGCTAATCGCCCCGACGGGCGAGCGGGAGAGGCTGTTCAAAAAGGGTCGGACCGAGCGCCGCCTCGCCCTTGAGATACTGAAGATAACCCTCATATACGCGGTATGCTTTCCCGTTCTGCCGTCGGTGTTTATGCTCGGTCTTTCCGCGGTGCTCACCTTTGGTGAGTTTGCCGTCGGCATCTGGATCGGGCTTGCCGTCCTGCTTGTTCTTATTGCCGTTCTGCGCTCGCTTATCGCGATCGGCAGGCGGCGCTCCTTCCTCCGTCGGCTTCGCCGCGCGGCACGCGCGGGCGGATACACCCTGTCGAAAATTCAACGGCCGATAACGTCGGTGTTCTTCCCCGATATGGACGAGGATTTCACCCTCACGCGGGACGGGGTGACCTACACCTGCAAGCTTATCGGCACGGCACACCGCCGCCGCCCGATGTATATCAGCCCGAAGGGCGTCATCACCGAGAAGCGCACCGTGTCGTTTATGAAAATGACCTTGTTTCACGTTATGCGCGACACGCGGTACGATATTGCGGGCGAGAACAAGATCGTCATTCTCTCCCCGATGCCGAAGCGGGTCTACGTCAATTACGGGCGCGCCGAGGTCGCACCCGACGACGGCGACGGGTCGGCACCCCTTGCCTCCTACGTCAGCATGGTAGCGACGGCGAAGGGCGGATTCAAGCAGTCGCGCGCAACCGACCGTTCCATACACGGACCCGGGTATATCAGCGACGTCGACCGCGGTATCATCAAGCCGTTTGAAACGGGCGAGAGGGTGGGTGACACCCGCTTCTTCACCCCATCGGGCTTCATCAGCGCGATGGACAACGGTTGCCTTGACCGCACGGATTACCGCAGGTAACCCCGCCGCGTTTTTGCACCGCGTGCCAAAAGGCGCGCCGTGATAGGGCAAACACGCCCTCACAACCGTATTCACTCAATACCGCCGCGAATTTTTCGCGGCGGTCCTTTTATCGGGGCTTGACTTGCGGGACGAAAAGCGGTAAAATAGACAACGGTATTTATCCGCCGCCCCGTGCGGCATTCTGAAAGGCAATCTCCATGACACGAAAAATCCATTTCGGGCGCGGCGTGCGTGACGGCACGCCGATTGCCATCGGCTATTTTGCCGTGGCGTTCGCCCTTGGCATCAAGGCAACCGAGGCAGGCCTCACACCCCTCGAGGCCGCCCTGCTCTCGCTTCTCAACCTGACGTCGGCGGGGGAGGCGGCGGGCATCGCTCTTCTGGGCGTCGGCACCACTTACCTCGAGCTGGCGCTGACACAGCTCGTTATCAATATCCGCTATCTATTAATGTCCTGTGCCCTGTCGCAACGGCTATCGCCGAGGACGGGCCTTTTGCACCGCCTTGCCATCGGGTACGGCGTGACCGACGAGATATTCGGCATCTCGGTCGCGAGCGAGGCTCCCCTGTCCCCGTTTTACAGCTACGGTGCCATTGCCGTTGCGGTGCCCGGATGGACGCTCGGCACCCTGCTCGGTGCGGTGATAGGCAACGTCCTTCCCTCTCGAGCGGTGAGCGCGCTCGGGGTGGCCCTTTACGCCATGTTCCTTGCAATCATTCTGCCGCCCGCGCGAAAAAGTCGGGTCATCGCGGGGATTGTTGCGGTTTCCGCGCTGTCGAGCGCGGCGCTCACATGGGTATGCAACGCGTTTTCGCTGACCTCGTTTACCGAGGGGTTCCGCATCATCGTCCTGACCGTTGTCATTTCGCTTTGCGCGGCAATTCTGTTCCCGTTGAAGGACGGCGGAGAAAGTGAGGTGGCGGATGGTAACTAACGTTTTATTTGCAATCCTGCTGATGGCGGGGGTAACCTACCTCATTCGCGTATTGCCGCTCGTGCTCATTCGGCGCGAGATCAAAAACAGGACGGTGCGCTCCTTCTTGCATTACGTTCCGTACGTCACCCTGACGGTGATGACCTTTCCCGCCATTCTGGGCGCGACGGGGTCGGTGTGGTCGGGAATTGCCGCCCTTGCGGTCGCGGCGGTGCTCGGTCTTCGGGGCTGCAAGCTGCCCACCGTGGCGGCGCTTGCCTGCCTTGCGGTATTTCTCGTGGAGTTGATTCCCTTCTGACGCAAGGACCGCCAAAGGAATCAACCAAGGCAAAACCAAAACGGATAAAAGCAGAAACAAAAAGATAATAGCAAAAAAAGAGAGAACGAGGCATTTGCCGGGTTCTCTCTTTCGTTTTATAATCCGCATGCCCTTGCGGGCGATGCCCGCACTCGGCGGGCAATCCTGCGATCCGCCGGGTGCGTCACCGTTTTGCGGTGCCCTGCCTCCCTCTCGGGGGCAAAATATTAGTGTTGGTTATACACCCATCAGCATGGTGGCAAGCTGCTTGCCCGCGCCATTCCTTTGATTGATGGTGCCGATGTACGCATCGTACTCTGCCTTATACTGCTCGAACAGCTCAAGCTCCTCGGTGTAGTTGACAAGCTCGTCGGGATAGAACTGTATCGACGTGTAGTAGAGGTCGGTGAGGTAGGAGTACAGGTCGGCGGTCCTGGAGGTGTATGCTCTGCCGGTCTCGTAGAGGTTAGCGATCTTGTCGGTGTTCTTGCTGAGAGTGGAGAGCGATGCCGCCTTACGGGTGGTCTCGACTATGGCGTCGTCGTTTGTGCCTCTCATATCTGCAGTGGGCTTCCAATCGCTGAGAGCGGTGAAGGTGTAGCCGAGGTCGATCTGCTTATCCGCGTTGTTCATCGTCTTGGGATCGATGAGCTCGATAACGACGGCGAAGGTGACGGAGGGAGTATTCTCAAACTTGATGGCAAGCTTGTTATAATAGCTTCTGTCATGCTCGGAAACCTTCTGTCCTGCGGAGTTGGGGGTGTTCTGCGAATACTCGGGTCCGAAGGTACCCTTGTCGCCGGTGTGAACGAAGGTGTAGCAGTCCATCTTCTCGAAGCGGAGGTCGGCACGCGAGGACTCGATCTTCATACGAAGAACCTGACCGTTATAGTTAACGAGATATGCAGTACGCCTGTCGGACGAAAGCTCAACCGACTGGACGTAGCCGCTACTCAAGCGGTAGTGTGCAAACCAATAGCCGGACTGAACGCCCTCGAAATAGATCTCATCCTGGACGATTACCGTCTTGCGATCGTTGGTAAGCATCATACCGCGCATCCAAGAGGAGGCGTTACCGCCAAGCGTCTCTGTCATATCGAGAACCATGAAGGAGCCGTGCTCGTTGGATTCGTAGTTGACGGAGGGAGCGGTGCTGGTGAGCACCTGTCCGTAGGGAACGTTATCGGGATCGGAGGTGAGGGTGATGGTGTTGTTGCCCTCGGGCTTCATTACGTAGTATCTGTATCTGGTCGATTCGGGCCAGAAGCCGGCGGCGTTATAATTCTCGGTACCGAGGTCAATGAGCCAAACGGTGCCCTCGTTGTGATATACGAAGGAGCCCGCGTCGATCTGACCGTGACCGAGCTTGTTAATGCCACCCATCATACCGACGTAGAGCGCGCCGCTGTCCCAAGAGGAGCGTGCACAGTAGAGGTCGAGTGCCTTGGAGTAGTAGTCGAAGGACATCGGCTCAACCTCCTCGGTTGCATCGGGATAATAGAGGACGTCGTAGATAGTCTTGGTCTTGCCGTTTTCGAGGTGAGAAATACGGACCTGAGCAAGGCCGGACTGGCCAAAGTACTCGGCAACGAACATGAACATCTGCGTCTCCTGCGAGCCCATACCGCCGTCGTGGAAGTTGAAGGTCCTGAAGTCGGACGACTCGGTATGGCAGGCGAAGTTACAGGTGGTGTTGATGCCCCAGCAGTCCATGGTGTTATAGGTGGTGCCGAGAGCGGACCACATTGCGGCGGTCATCTCGAAGAAGTTGTTGGTACCGTATGCCCAGTAGCCGGGAGACTCGATATAGTCGCCGTCGGGTGCGTACTGTCCCATACCGTATTCCATAAGGGTACGGATGTTGCTGGAGATGAGCCAGGATGCGTCGGCGACGTATCTCTCGTCATCGAGGAGTGCGAGTGCACCGGTGATCATACCGCCGGAGCAGACCGCGTTCCAGTTATTATCTCTCGTGGGGTAAAGGCTACCGCCCTGACCGACGATGGAGGAGATGTAGGAGGTGTAGATACCCTTGGTGGAGAGGATACCCTCGTAGGTGGACTTGTTATAGAGGATCTCGGCAAGGACCTTAACGTCGTACTTGGTCTGGCCGTTATTGTAGAGCTCGACGTAGCCGTCGTAGCACCAGTCGTAGAAGATGGCGTAGGGAGAGGTACCGTCAGCAACGTTAAGGAAGTGACCGGGGCCCCAGTGATCCCACTCGCCAAGGCGTAGTGCCATATCGTACGCGCAGTAAAGGAGCTTAACGTCCTTGGTGATCAGGTATGCTCCCGCAATGTACTGAAGCATATTGGTTCTGCCGACGAGGTTGGATCGACCGCCCTCGGGATCGTATCCGGGGGATTTTGCATCCTGATAGGGCATCTCAAGGCTGTAGGTTGCCTCGTACTGGCTCGCGCCGACACGCTGCTTCAGCTCACTATCGGTCTTAAGACCGACGTAGGTATCGTAGCCGCCGTTGGCATCGGGCTTGGAGTACACCTCATACGCCCAATAGCCGTTCTCAACCATCTTGCTGACAAGGGCGTCGTAGAGGGGATCGTAGCCCTCGTCGCCCTCCTCAAGGAGCCATCTTCTGCGAATCTCCTCGGCCTGCTCCTCATTCGTGTAGAGATAGGGGTGATCAAGGCCGGAATAGTTTTTCGCATCCTCGACGATCTCCTCGGGGGTAGCATACTCGAACACGAAGTTCTTCATAATGCTCATCATCGTTTCAAGGTCGAGGTCACGGTTGATGATGTCGTTGGGGGTACCGGAAATTACGATAAGACCCGTCGGGTCATAGTCAACGTAGTAATCGATAAGGATGGTCTGTACGTCGTACATATTCATCGCGAGATACTCGTTACCGTCTGCATCGGTGACGTAGCTCGGAGTGCTGAGGAGCTCGACGCGCTTGCCGTCGACGGTAGCGGTGGTCGATTTAGTCGAAATAAAGGAGGATGACGTACCTGTGGAGATATCGACGTATATACCGTCCTCGTGCATATAGAACGGGTAGCCACAATATTCGAGAATGGATTCGAGCGCAACCCAGATCACGCCATCCGCATCCATGAAGGGAGCGCCGTACGCCTCACCCTTCTCGTTCTCGAGGATAGCGCCGCGAAGAAGGCCGCGAACGTTTCTCTCGTCATTGGTGAGGGTGTAGTACTTGTTGCCCCAATATGCGTGGTCGACGTTCAGCTTGAGTGCATAGCACTCGTTAACGTAGTCGGCCATACCCTTGGTGGAGTCGGAATCGCTTGTAAGGATATCGACAGTCTTGGGGTAGTTGGGGTTGATCTTTGTACCCTTCTCGGTGGTGTTGCCGCGGAATACGCCGTACTGGTTAGAGCCGTTGTAGCACTGTACGTTATCGAAGCAAACGCTGGTGCCGAAGTTAGACTCGGGCTCGTTAGAGGTACCGATACGGATAAGGTTAAGGCCCTTCGCGTTCTTGCGTCCCGAGACGGTAAGGGTTGCATGGTGAGTCAGCTCCTCGCCGCGGAGGAAATTGTCGGTCTCACCGTAGTAGATACGTACCTGGAAATAATCCTTCTCTTCGGTTTCGGGATTCCCGTCGTGATCGTAGGTGAAATCGAACACAAACGCGACGTGCATCCATTCATTCGTGAGGGTGAAGGCAGAGCCGGATTCATAGCCCTTGCTGCTATCGGTAGCGGGGTCACCGACGGTACCGAACTGAACCTGATTATCCTTGACCTGCATGAGGTTCCAGTTGTTACGGTTCGAGCTGGGGGAGCCGGGCGTACCGAAGTGGATAAGTCCGTTGATGGTGGTCAGATCGTCGGATTTAATATCAAATTCAAATACCGAGCCAACGTTGGAATAGTCACCGAAGGAAAACTCATGGTAGGTATTTACCTTGGACTGAACCTCGAAGCGCCAGAAGTAGTTATACTTGTAGTCGGCGGTGGTTTCATATTCCATCGTGGACACGGAGCCGGGGTTACCCACGGAAAGTCCGTTCTTAATGTCCCAACCCTCGTCATACGAGCGGTTGTAGAGGAGCTCGACTCTGGGTGCCTGTTCTTCCTCTTCGCCCTCACCCTCCGTGGAGGTTTCAGCGGCGGCAAAGATGGCAAACATCGAAACGAGCGAGGCAAGAATGAGAATTGCAGATAATATTCTCAAAAATTTGCTCTTCATATTGCATCTCCTTTATATATTTTGCTAGTTTAAGCATAACACGCGTTTTTTTCAAAGTCAACACCCGAAAATAAAATAAAATAAATAGTGAGGACGAGATGAACAAAAAGCCCGCGCCCCTTATGTCGGGATTGCACAATTGACGGGCGCGGGGCAGGCGCGCGTAGTCGTGCGAGGCGCGCAATCAAGGGCGAACACGCGGAAGAAAGCGCGGGAACGCGGGAGCAACGCACAAGCAGACGTAGACACGCGCAAAGAGCGCGGGAACGCGGGAGCAACGCACAAGCAGACGTAGACGCGCGCAAAGAGCGCGGGAACGCGGGAGCAACGCACAAGCAGACGTTGACGCGCAGAAGGCGCGCCATCGCAAGCGTAGGGGTCAAGCAGTCAGCGTACACACCCGCCCCCGCAGAGGCTACGCACACACAACCGACGCACTCGCCCTATTCCACACAGACAAGGCATACACAAAAGGCGCATTCACAGTTGGCACAAGCACGGACGAACACAAGAACCAGAAGCGTCACACGGGCAAAAGCGCCCGCCAAAAACGCAGCACCCCCACACGAGCGGGGGCAGGATCGGAGCAGGGCGCGGCGAAATCGCGGGACGGACGGGTGCAAAAGCCCGACGGAAAGAATGGAGGCGTTGGCACACGAGCGGCGGGCGCGAAAAGGCGGGGCGAGGCCAAAGAGGAGCAGGTGTCGGCGGGATTGCGTTTAGTGTCGGTGGGATTGCGTTTACCCCGCACCAACACTTAAGGCTTGCCGAAAAAGAGGAATGTAAGACGGCCCGCCGCGGCGCGATTTCGCCCGCAATTTTTGCAAACAATTATATACAAAAACCGCCCCTCACGTTACCGTAAGGGGCGGGGCGTGTTAAATTTTAGCCGTTATTTGCGATCCGAGCAAGAATCGTGGATTTTTGCTCAGATTTTGCCGTTTTGGAGGCCGTGCCAAGGGGTGCGGATTACACGCCCATCAGCATCTGTGCCAGCGCCTTGGCAGCGTCCTTGACCTCGTTTACCTTGCCGATATAGCTATCGTATTCGGCCTTGAACTGCTCATACTTATCAAGCTGCTCGGTGTAGGCGAAAAGCTCATCGGGATAGAAGCCGGAGGTAGTATAGTAAACGTTCGCAAGATCGCTGTAATACTGCTCAAATCTCGAGCCAAACTGTCTTCCGGATTCTACGTTCGAGGACAGGCTTCTTACGTAGCTGTTGAGATTTGAGAGATTGGGCTTCGGACGGGTGGGGATTTCCTCATCATTGTTGCCGCCCTGAATCGTGCCGGTGGGCTCCCACTCGCTCATCGAGGTGAAGCGGGAGTAGCCGAGAGGATCGTTGATATTGTCGACCATCTCGATTACAACGGCGAGATTCATGGTGTTACTGTTTGCCTTGATGGTGATACGGCTGATGTTCGATCTCGACTTCTCGCTGACGAGCGCGCCCATCGAGGTGGAATATCCGTAATCAACGGTACCGAAGTCGCCCTTGATGAGCCTATCCTCCTCGGTCTCACCCGCGCTGGTGATAACGAACTTCTCGTAGGAGGTGTTGGACACGATTGCAAGGCGTACCTTTCTGCCCGTTCTCAGTCCCCTGCCGTCGGTCTCGTGGAGGATCAGAGTTCTGCCGTTTCCGAGAATCTCGGGCTCGAGGGTATCGTTGAAGAACTGAGCGCACCAATAGAGCGTTTCAACGCCCGCGAGGTTGATCTCGTCCTGAATAACGACGGTCTTACGGTTGTTGGTAACGAGCATTCCGCGGCGGGCGATGGTTGCGATGCCGCCGTAGACGCTGGTGTTATCGATGATGGCGTAGGAGCCGAAATCGTTCGAGAGCCAATCGGTCAGCTCGCCGAACCCCATGAGCGTCTGTCCGTAGGGGACCTTGTCGGTCTGGGAAACGAGGGCGACGACGTTATGACCCTCCGCGTTCATGCGGTAGTATCTGTAACGCTCAGGCTTGGTGAAGTAGTGATAGATGTTGTACTCGTCGGAGCCGATATCCGAGATCCACTCACGGCCGCCGTTGTGGTAAACGAAGGTGCCCGAGTCGATCTGTCCGTGGGAGGCGTTGTTGTCACCGCCGATAATACCGGCGTAGAGCGAGCCCTTTTCCCAAGAGGATCTCGAAACGAAGGCGTCAATGCCCTCCATGTAGTAGTCAAGAGGAAGGACGACCTCCCCGTCGGAGTCCTCACTCTCATAGGGATAGAAGAGGAAATCCTTGATATTCATGCCCTTGCCGCCGTTGTTATGGAGCTTTCTTATCTCGGCGAGGACGGGGTCATTCATTGCCTCGGCAACGAAGTAGAAGGAAACGGTATCAACGGTGGCGCCAACGCCCGCGTCGTGGTACGAGAACTGTCTGTAATCGCTGGACTCGGCGCTGCAGGCAAAGTAGCAGGTCTTATCCATACCGGGTGCGTCAAAGAAGCCGAAATCGTCACCAAGACAGCGCCAGAGTGCCATAAGACCGAAGTAAAGCGAGTTGGTACCGTAGCCCCAATATCCGGGCGACTCAACGTAGGAGCCGTCGGGTGCGTACTGTCCCATACCGTATTTCGCCATGGATTCGATGTTGTTTGCGATAAGCCAAGCGGAGGTCTGCTTGACGGGTGCCTCACCCTCGCTTGCGCCAAGCTCGCCGTAGATGTCACTACCCATAAGGACGAGCGCGGAGATCCACATACCGGAGGTACAAACCGCGTTCCAGTTGTTCGTCATCGTGGTGTAGTAGTAAACGTCGCCCTGCGGACGGGTCCATCCGTGGTGCTGGAGCGTGGATGCAAGGTATCCCATGCGCACGCCGTTCTTATAAAGGAGCTTTTCAAGATAGGTGACGTCGTAGTACTCGCTGGGTGCGCGGTCGCCCGGAGCCTCGACGGTGGTATCGTACTCACCCTCACCGAGGGCGACGATGCCGTTGTAGATCCAGTCAAGCGCGATGGCGTAGCTCTTTGCCGCATCGGCGGTGTTAAGGAAGTGACCGGGGCACCAATGGTTCCACTCGCCGACCTCGACGAGGATATCGTAGGTGAGCTGTGCCAGCTTGATGTCGCCGGTGATGATATAGCCAAAGGCAATATCGTACGCCCAGTTGGTTACGGTGCCCGACTCGGCCTGTCTGCCGCCCGCAGGGTCATAGCCGTTGGTGGGAATGTGAGGGTAAAGAAGCGTTTTGGTATCAGGGCGATCCCAGTTGATGCCGTGGTAGTAATCGTGGGTATTGCCGTAGAGTACCTTTCCATCCTCGTCGGTCATGACGTTGCCGTCGCTATCCAGGAGAGGATCGGGAAGTGCGAGTGCGTTGTAGAGTGCGTAGGAGCGGTCAACCTGTGCGGTGATGTATTTTTTCAGGTCAACGTCATATTCCCTCGTGTCGGTGCCATTATAAATGGCAATCATTCGGTCATAGACCTCCTGTCCGCCGAGAACGTAGGGGTGAGTGAAGCCGTTGGTAAGCTCCTCTGCCCTCTCGTAGACCTCCTCCTCGTCGATATAATTGTAGATGAAGCGATTCATAAGATCCATCATCGCGGTGAGGTCGTTTTCGCGGTTGAACATATTGTCAAGCCTGCCGATAACGATGAGGCCCATATCGTCATAGGTGACGTAGTAGCCGGGGAGGAGCGTCTCAATATCGTCGAGCGCGACAACGGCGTATTTATTGCCCGTCAGCTCGTCGGTGTAATAGCCGGGAGCCATGGTGAGCGAGACGACCTTGCCGTCGACGGTGGCGAGGTCACGTCCCATGGTGATGTAGGTGGCGGAGACGCCCGTGGAGATATCGTAGGACTTGCCGTCCTCGTGGACGTAGTAGCCGGTGTTGAGATATTCGAGGATTATGTCGAAGGGAACGACGATCTTACCTTCGTATACCGCGGGAGCACCGTAGGTGCCGTCGATGATATTGACCTGCTTGCCGTTAAGGAGAGCGTAGTTGACGCCGATCTTCATACAAATTGACTCGTCAACGTACTCGGCGATCGTCTTGCCGGCGCTGGAGCCGTCGATGATGACGTCCTTGATCTGGTTCTCGTTGACGTTTTCGCCGTAGCCCTGTGCATTGATCTCCTCCTGGGTCAGGCGGCGGTCGGTATACATATAGGACTGAAGGTTATCGATACAGTAGGACTGACCCTGTCTTTTCAGCGCATCGTTGACCGAGCTGACGTTAGAAAGGCCGAAGCGAAGAAGGTCAAGGCCGACGTGCTTCTCGGTCTTTACGCGCACTCGACGGGTGGTGCTGACCGTTTCGTCAAAGGTGATGGAAATATCAAACTCCCACGCCTCGTCGCGATCCTGCGTATAGTCGAAATCGATCACGACGTGCTTCCACTCGTCGCCGATGGGAACCGACACGCTCTCGGGGAGGCCGGAGAACAGGACGAGCTGATTATCCTTTATGGCGAGAAGGTTCTCGGAGGTACCGAGAGTAGCGGCGCCCCTCGTACGATAGTAGAGAATGGTGCCAAGGTTACAGTTGTCATCTATTTTAATGTCGAACTCAATATAGACATGCTGCGTGGCAGGATTGCCCTGATTCAGGTAATCAAGCTGAGCAAAGCCGTCAAGGAGCGAATCGGACGCCTCGAACCTTGCGAAATAGTTACGCGAGTAATCGAGGGTAACCTCCGAATCCACGAAGTAATTATGTCCCTTTTCGATTGAGGCGGCGTTACCCGTTCCGTTATAGATTCCCCAGCCCTCGTCAAACGTACGGTTGTAGTTGACGATGGGGGAATGAACGTTTTCGCCCTCGTCCCCGTCCTCCGCGACGTCCTCATCCGATGCGAATGCAAATACGCCGAGCATCGAAATTGAGAGCGCCAAGGTCAGCAAAAGCGACAGAAGCCGTGTTTTCCAGTTCTTCATTTTGTTCTCCTCTATGGGGTTTGGTTAGTTTATTTGACAATATAATAATATCACGCGCGACGGGATAAGTCAATAAAGATTTGGCGCGCGCCAAAAAAATCGGTAGGTTGCACAAATCAAAAGGAGGCGGGGTGGTTAAAATGTCAACCGCACCCTAGCCTCGCCGCGGACGAAAAAGGGGTTGTTTTATTCCGATTATGTAATCTATTATTTACATTTTGGCAACCCGTTCGATGAAATAATTTAACACGGGGTGGCGCTTATGCCAAAAACAAGGAAATGCGCGGCACAACGCCGCGCATTCTAAATCAGAGCGAGCACGAGTCCCACGGTGGTCGTTCTTTACCCATCATGCCGAGCTGTCGGTCTTCTTCAGGCGTAAAAGCAAGCGCTTCATCGCCGCGCCGTCGAAGGGGATAAGCGGGTAAAGATAGTGGTGCCTGCCCGTCACGGTGGTATTGGTGGCAACAAGGAATACGAATAGCGCCGCACCGAGCAGCAGTCCCCATACGCCAAAGCCAAACACGAAGATAAGTGTCAGGACACGGACGTACTTAAAGGCGTAGCCAAGCTCGATATTCTGCTGTGCAAAGCCGGCAATAGCAATGAACGCCATATAGAGGATAACGTCCTCGCATAGCCAACCCACACCGACGGCAAAATCACCGAGCAGAAGCGCACCGACAACCGACAGGGAGTTTGATAGCATATCGGGTGTGTTCATCGAGGCAATTTTCAGTCCGTCGATGGCAACCTCGACGAGCAGGAGCTGGAGGATTATCGGCAGGGCACCCGGCTCGTCGGGCACGAGGAAGGTGAGCGCGGGCGGCAGGTGCGCCGAGTATTCGAGCACGAGATACCAAACGGGCGTTATCACCACCGAGAGAATGAGAATGAGCGTGCGGACGATGCGCAGGTAGCTGCCCGTCAGGGGCGGAAAGTAGAAATCGTCGGTTTGTTGGAGGTAGTCGAAAATAGAGGTCGGCAGTATCATCACCTGCGGCGTGGTGTCGCAGATGATAAGGATCGACCCCTCGAGCACCTGCGAGGCGGCGGTGTCGGGTCGCTCGGTCAGGCGGATTTTCGGGAAGGGGTTGTACCACCCCTTCTTAATAAGGGTTTCGGCGAGGCTCTGGTAGCCGAGGGTGAGGGTATCGGGCTTCAGCGAGCGGAGCCTTGTCGAGAGGTCGCGGACGGTGCGCGGGTCAGCGATCCCCTCCATATAGCACATGACAACGTCGGTCGCCGACGCGCCGCCGAGATTGAAGTGGGCCATCGTCAGCCGCGGGTCACGGATGCGCCGACGGATGAGCGCGGTGTTCATCACGAGCGTTTCGACGAAGCCGTCGTGCGCGCCCTGCATTACCCTGTCGCTGTCGGGCTCCTCGGTCGAGCGGGCGGGATAGGTCCGCACGTCAACAAGGATCGCAAGATCGCCAAAGCCCTCGCCTACGATGCAGGTCTGACCCGAGAGGACGGCGGTTACCATCCCGCGAATATCCGCGGCGAGGGCGACCTCAACGTACGGCAGGCCGCGCATGACCTCCTCCGCCGTGCCGACCGTTCCCATTTGCAGGAGGTGGGCCATGACCCGCTGCATCTCCGAATCCTTTGCAAACCCGTCGACGAAGAAAAAGCAGAGGTCGCGCCCGCCGACGGTCAAGTGCCGCTCCACCACGTCGAAGCTGGCCCCAACGCGCAGCCCCTCGCGCAGAGAATTGATGTTGTCGGTATGGCTGAACGATAGCTTCATTGCCCTTCCCCCAAATTGCGTTATATGGATATTCTATCCAAAAGGGTGGCGAGGTATTCGCGGGGATGAATATTTGTCATCGGCGCCCCCATTATGTAAATAATACTTTACACACTACACCCAATAATCCCATAGAAATTTAACACGGGATTGGGGGTAACCTTGACGGATGCCTTTTTGTAACGTCCACCCTCGCCGCAGAAAACAGCGCAAAAGCAGAGTGCAAAAACGAGAAAAACGGAGCGCAAGGACAGAGAAAAAAGGGTGCGCCTCAACAGGGAAAAACGGGGCGCGCTTATACTTGACATCGCCCGCGTGCAATGCTATAATATGAATGTGATATAAGCGCCCCCGTAAAATATCGGTATGGGTGCATAACAATCGCCGAGAGGCAGGAGGACGGAATGAAAATCGGAATCGGTCCGTATTATTTGAGCAAATATCCCGGCAAGGCGGGCGCCGACAGAATGCGAGCACACGGGTACGAATACCTCGATTTTGATTGGTACGCAAACACCGAAGGCGAGCTTTACTCGGACGACGAGGCCGACCTCGTCGCACGCACCGAGGCGTGGCGCGACAGATTTGCCGCCGACGGGTACAAGGTCCGACAGATCCACGGCCCGTGGATATTCCCCGCGCCCAACGCAACACCCAAGGAGCGGGAATATTGGTTCCACCGCTGCTCGCAGGCACTCCACGCCGCTAGCATTATCGGTGCGAAATATATGGCGATACATCCCCTGATGCCCTTCGGCGTCGGTAAGCACACACCCGAGCAGGCAAAACAGGTATTGGAGATCAACCTCGATTTCTTCACCCGCCTGGCCCCCTTGGGCGAAAAATACGGGGTTTACCTTTGCCTCGAAAACATGCCCTTCCCCGACCTACCCATCTCGTCGGTTAACGATATTGTGCGCGTGGTCCGCGAGGTCAACAACCCCTATCTCAAGGTCTGCCTTGACACCGGTCACGCAAACGTGGTCGGCCCCGCGCCCGACGCGGCGGTCAGAATTATCGGCAAGGACCTCCTCGCCATTCTCCACGTCCACGGCAACGACGGCCTTGACGACCACCATTACGTACCGCACGACCCGCGCGACACCGTCGATTGGGAGGCATTCTCCCTCGCGCTTCGCGAGATCGGCTTCGACGGCGTGGTCAGCCTCGAAACCTCTGTCAAGGCACCGGGCGCATCCCCCGAGGAGCTCGAGCGCCTGGAAATCGCCCTCGCCGATACCGCGAAGGCTATCGCGGGTAATTAACCACCCCGTGCCACCCCAACAAAGAGCGCGGCACGCCATTCGCACATCGCCCCACAATCACCGTTAAATTAACTCATCACAGGAGCAACGTCATATATGGACAGACGCATCACACTAACCTCAATTCTTTACTACCTTGCCTACATAATCGCCGGCGGGGTCAGCATTCCATTCCTGAACGATATCGGCGCGAAGGGTGCATCGATTGCCTTTGGCCTGATATTCATCGGTATCATCGGTCTGCTATCCTTCCTTTCACTCGAGCTGGTCGATGAATTCAGCGGATGGTTCGTCGCACTCGGCATTATTCGTCGCGTGTTCTCGATCATCTTCCTCCTTGCGACACAGCTCCTGTTCGTCAGCACCTACGAGGATATAGCACACGGTGTCGATCATATTGATTTGCCCGGTATGCTAATGCTCGGTATGGCTATGCTCCCCACGGTGTATATACTCATACGCGGTGCGGTCTACTGCTTTACCTTCGACCGCGCGGATGAGCGCGTCAGCCTCGGCATCGGTATCGCCCTCCCCTTCGTTTGCTACGGCATATCGGTCGGTATGGCGTATCTCTCCCCGATTTTCAGCCTGCCCGTTCTTTTCGTCGTGTGGCTTCTTTTCCAGGTATTCGTACGCGGCGAGCTAGGCGGGTTTGGTCGGTTCCTCTTCAATTTCGTTTTCCACGGCGCCTTCTTCGGTCTTGCGATCTACTTCGCGGTTGAGAACAAGCCGCTTATGTTCGCCGCGTTTATGGCGATGGCGTTCTGCTTCTTCTACTTCCTCGGCACCGACCTCTGCCGAGAAAGCGAATTCTGGTATTGGGCGTTCAACGCCGTCGCGGGGGTCGCAGTCCTCGCCCTCTTCATCACGGGAATGGTCAACGCATCGAACAGCGGCCTTGAGGGTATGGAATACGGGATCAAGTGCTCCTTCCCCTACGTTTGGAAGAACGCGCTGTTCTTCGCACCCTTCACATACGCCGTCCTTCGTGCACCGCTATATAAGCTGGCAGCGGAGAACGAATGGGAAAACGGCCTTGGCGACGTTTTCATGACGCTCCTCCTCCCCGCGGTCGCATACCTGCTCACCATACCGCTTCTTCTCATCGGATATATCTACGTCATCACCTCGATAATAGGAATTATCATCATCGCAATGCTGATAATGTATATCAGGGATCAGTACCCGCCCTTCCCCGATTACGTCACGGATATCCGCGACAGCGCGGACAACTACATAACCTCCATCACGATTTTAGAATAAGGAGCAGATATGAGCGAAGAATCAATCGTTACCAAAAACGTAGCCAACGAACTAAACGGTAAGGATTTCAGCCACGTAAGAGGCGAGGGCTGGCGCGGGTCGGGCAGGGTCCACGCACAATACGTCGACTTCTCCGGCGACAGGATCAAGGTCACCGTAACGATCGAGGTCTATCGAACCCCGATCGACAACACCGAACTCGGCACGCGTATCGGCCATTTTATAAACCATTGGATCGACGGATATTTCCTCAACCACCCGAAGGACAGAGCGCGCTCTCACCCGCGTGTTGAGCTCGTAATCAAGAAGGCGTAACCGCCCGTATGGCAGGCCGCCAAAGTAAATATTTGTTTACAATTACATCAATCTCGCCCTATCCAAGCCCCGTATAATTTAACACGGGTAGGGGTTAACGCAAAAAAGAGCAGGCAATCTTGCCTGCTCTTTTCTTGTTGTATTTTCGGTGAGTTTAGTCAAGCTCGGTTTCGACGAAGGGGGTGAGGACGAGGGCGTCCTCAAAGTCGAAGTCGGCAGGGTTAATCGCGTCAAAGAGGCCGTAGTGGACAGGCACCGCCCGTCCCGCGCCAAGCTCGTAGGCGAAATCGGCGGCGTCCTTCGCATTCATATTGCAGTCGCGGCCGTTGATGGGCAGGAAGGCGTAGTCGACGCCGTTTTCCACGAGGTCAAGGCAATCGTCGAGCACGTCGTAATTATAGAGGGTGTCGCCCGAAACGTAATAGGTTTTCTCGCCGTCGTCGAGAATGATGCCGATGGCGGTGCGGTCGCTATGCTCCGCCTTCACCGAATAGAAGGTGATGCCGCCCTCGCTCCACACCGAGTGCGGGGAGAGAAGGACGTAGTTGTGCGCGCCGCCGAAATGGCTCACGCGGTTGTACGCGCCCTCGGATGCAAGGACGGTGATACCCCTCTCGGCGGAGAGGATGGGGTCAAGCGTCGCGTCATCCAGCCTGTCGCGGGCGGTGTTGGTGATAACGAGCACGTCGGGTGCGAGCGCGGTATATTCCGCGGGGACGGGGACGCTGCGCCTCTTCGTCGGGTCGGACGCGCCGAGGGTGTCCGAAAGATAGGGGTCAACGAGCACGCGAATTTTGCCGTTGTCGAAAAGCAGACCCGCTTGGGTGAGCCATGTAACCTTCATTATATTCCTCCTTAGTCAGTCTTAAAGCAATTTTGTTGACGGGCAACACTCAGCCCGCCCGCGGGGTCAAAGCGCGGGTCACGAAGCACCGCAAGGGGTTGCCCATCGTGTCAAAGCGCAATCGCAAGGTGTTGCCCGCAGGGTCAAGTCAGAACCCCACTAGCGCCGCGGCAATTATGCCCGCGACAAGCCCGATAACACCGCCCGCGACCACGTCGCGAAGGAAGTGTCTGCCGCACAAAACGCGACACGCCCCCAGGGCTACGCCCATGATCATGGTGAAAACGCCGAGCAGGGGAAAGAGCGGAATAACCGCGCCGCCAACTATCATCGCGGAGGCGACGTGACGGCTCGGGAAGGAGTGCCCCGCCCTGCCCTTCTTGCGGAGGTAGGACAGCTCGGGCAGGCTGATGACCTCGTACGGACGGGGTCGGTTGACGATGCGGCGAAGCAGGGTCACGAGCAGAAACGGGATAGCCGTCAAAAGGATGAACCGCACGCCCGTGAGCATATCGTTCATCACCGCGAGCACCAGCGACACCGCGTAGAGCGCGGCAATCAGAATCGAGATAACCGTCGAGGCGACGTTGAGCACGGGACCGAGCCCCGAGCGGTACACCTCGCGGTACATGTTTTCATAGGTTTCACGCTTCATCGTCCTGCCCCTTTTTTCTGCGCCTACGCTCGCGGCGCTCCTTACGGGCGCGCTCACGGACGAGTGCCTTGTCAAACCAATTTTCCAGCTGTGCACGGAAGAAGTTCATCAGCATCGAAAGAAGCAGACCGAGCACGAGCATAAATACGAAGAACGGCTTGTTGTCAAGAACGTGGGCGAAGCCGAAAATGTTCGCCTTGATAAGCAGGGTCTCCATAACCACGCTGAGCGCGACACCGCCCGCAAGGAGCGTGCCGACGAGGGTAACCACGGCAACGCGCCAGCGCGTGAACGGACGGCAGGCGTAAATGAGGTTGGTAAATCCGACCAGCGTGACGACGCACATTGCGACGGCGTTTCGGCACTCGACGGGGATGTTGCCCGAGAATTGCCCGATCAGAAGGATGATCAGCGTCGGCACGAACATTGCAAACGCACACGGGAAGGATTTGACGAGAACGCGGTCGAGGAAGGATCCCTCGATACGCTTGTCATTCGGCTCAAAGGCAAGGGTGAACGAGCCGATACCGATGATAAAGAATTCGAGGAATAGGAAGTTGTTCGGGTCGAAGGGATATCCCGACAGGGTCACGATCGAGAACAGCGAGATAAAGATGGTGAATATCGTCTTCATCAGGTAGAGCACCGCCGACTGGCGCACGTTGTTGATGCACCGCCGACCCTCCGCCACGATGGCAGGCAGGCTCGAGAAATCCGAGTTCATCAGGATGATCTGCGACACCTTTTTTGCGACCTCGCTGCCGTCGGCGACCGAGATTGCACAGTTGGATTCCTTCAGGGCGAGGGTGTCGTTGACGCCGTCACCCGTCATTGCGACGGTGTGCCCCTTTGCCTTGAGGGTCTTGACGATGAGGACCTTCTGCTCGGGGGTGACGCGGCCGAAGATGGAATACTCGTTCGCTATCGCGGCGAGCTCGTCGTCGGTCAGCTCCTCGCAGGAGATGTATTTGTCGGCGTCCTTGATGCCCACCTTGCGCGCTATCGCGGAGACGGTGGCGGCGTGGTCACCCGAGATGACCTTCACCGTGACGCCCTGGCTCTGGAATTTTTCGATGGTTGCGACCGCGCTCGGACGGATGCGGTCGGCAATGCAAATGAGGGCAATCGCCCTGCCGCGCGATTTCAGATCGGGCAGCTCGGCAAGCACGAGCACGCGCTCACCAAGCAGGGCGCGCTCGTCGATCATCTCGTCGAGCTCGTCGGAGATGTCGCAGGGCACGAAGCGCGGCGCGCCGATGGCGTAGCAGCCGACCTTCTCAATATTCATCGCGGAGTATTTGCGCGAGGAGGAGAACGGGATGGATTCGATGATGCGTCCCTCTCGCTTGCCGAACTTTGAGATCAGCGCACGCGAGGTGGCGTTGGTTGCGTTTTCCTCGCCCTCGAGGAATGCCATTATCCTGCCGATGCGCGCCTCGTCGGCGTCGGCAACGGGGAACACGGCGGATACCTCCATCGACCCGTCGGTGATGGTGCCCGTCTTGTCAAGGCAGAGTACGTCCGCGCTCGCGAGCATTTCGATGGAATACATATCCTGCACGAGGGCGTGCTTGCGCGAGAGGGTCATCTGACTGACCGAGAGGGTCAGGGTAACGAGCAGGTAAATGCCCGAGGGGATCATTCCGATAATGGAGCCGCAGGTCTTAACGACGACTGTCTTCGCCAGCTCGAAGCCCGCGATGCCCTGCACGCTGTAAAACGCCCAGTTGGCAAGCAGCATCAGCGCCGCCATGGGCAGAAGGATAATACCAATCGACTTAATGAGCTTGTTAAGGTCGCGGAAGAGGTTCGAGGAGGGCGCCTTAAAGTTCTTTGCCTCCTTCTCGAGAGAATAGACGTAGTTGTCCTTTCCGACGCGGTCAACCTCGGCAAAAACGCTTCCGCTGACGAGGAAGGAGCCCGCGAGCAGGCGGTCGCCCGCCTTTTTCTTGATCGGCACCGACTCGCCCGTGATCATGCTCTCGTTCGCCTCACAGCTGCCCGAAATGACGATAGCGTCGCAGAGCACCTGCCGACCGAGCTCGAGGCGCATAACCTCGCCGAGGACGATCTCGGATGCGTCAATGTCCCACAGCTCGCCGTCGCGGACTACGGTGGCCTTCGGGTCGGTGGTGACCGAGAGCTTCTCCACCGTGCGCTTCGCGCGCATCTGCTGGAATGTGGCGATAGCCACGTTGGGTATTACGATAAACAGGTAGGTGAGGTTGGTGTACGCACCCATAAGCACGAGCACCACCGTGATGATCGCCCACACAAGGTTGAAGAAGGTGAGAAGATTGTCGAGGAGTATCTGAATATAGCTCTTGCCGACCTTATCCTTCGCGACGTTCACGTTGCCGAGGTCGATCTGCACGTCGACGTAATCGCTCGTCAACCCCTTCGGCAGCTCGAGCGGCGGGTCATCCGCCTCTACCTCGCGCTCAATCTCGGCGAGGTCGTCGTGAAGAGAGGGGTCGAGCTCCTCGGGCTCCTCTGATAAATTCGGGCGAAACAGCTCGGTTACGCCGTCCTTCACCCTGCCAAAAAGCTTCTTGAAAAATTCCATTATATCTCCATATCCTGCGCGTAGTGCCACCCCGTGTCAATTTTCGGGGCATCCTCATTTCCAAATCCGAGCGAAGCGAATCGCCGGCAAAGCAAAAAGAAGCACACCGTCGCGCGCACGCAGGCGGCGCGCCGCCTACGAAATTATATACTGATTCAATATAATCTTATCACAAAGTTTTCGCCTTTGTCAACCGAATGGGATAAGTTCTAACGGAAATTTCATCCTTTGTTTACTTTTCGCGCCCCCGCACGCATAGCAAAAGCCACCCGTGGTTTTACACGGGTGGCCGAGGTTTGTGCTATTGTTCTGCCTTGGGGTTGCTTTAGTCTTCCCAGGAAGGTTTGTTATAATTGACGTATTCAGCAATATCCAACGGGTTAATTGCAAATCTATTAAAATATGTGCAAAGCAAATCAGCATTTACCATACCACCGTCCCATACGCCAATCGCCACAAAGATGATTCTTTGCTCATCGTCACAGCACAAAATCTTTCCCATTTTTACCAATTCCAGAGCAATGTCAGAAAATAAATACACCTCTTTTCCGGAATCATCCCAAACGGTTATGGAAAGCTGTTGGTCAATCGTATAATCGGTAAATGCCTCGTCATACTCGAAAATCGTCCCGGTTAATCCCTCCGTGTACTCCGCGACGAATGCGTTATATTCATCGGTGTCCTCGATAACAAATTCCAAGTACGCCTCATATGCGTAGGCATCACCCTTTTGAGCGCGGTAGCTATAAGAAATATCCGTGAAATTGTCCTCTATCTTCTCCGGGAAAAAGGAATTAATGTATTCCGCCACAGATTCATTATCTAAGTTCCCCGTGTAATTTCCATAATCCGCGATATCGGTTGTTATATGTGGATTATTTATATACCCTTCCGTTGCAAAATAGATATTCACTACGCTTCCCACGATAAACGCCCAACATACGAGAATTATAGAAATCGTTATTACAAGCGCCTTGTGATTACGTATCCATTCTTTCATAAGGTCAACCACCTCCTTCGGATAAATAAACAATCAGGTCAATAAGCGGATGGATCAATAATCAAATCTGACACGAATAAATTTATATCTCGCGGATTCGTTTATACCAAATCGCTCAAGGAATTTTGGCGTGTATTCGTTCTCGTTTTCGTAAAAGGTGCCCCAGCACTCCGATTGAATCACCGTCAAAGATTCGTACGAATAAGAGATTACACAGTAATGGCAATCAAACAAGTCTTCCTCAACCCTATATCCCGTGAATTCATAATACGGCGGGCTATAAAACCGATATTTTTTGTAATAACAGTCGACAAATGAGGAATCGTATGGATTCGTTTCACGCAGAAACCAATCGCCATTATCGGGCGAATACTGAATTCCGTCTACTTCTCTCATTTGATCGAGATATCCAAACAATGCGGAAATGTAACCGTCCATTTCCTCTTTAGTGGCAAACCTCACCTCAAGATATTGGTCATAATCCTCGTTCCAGTAATTATAGCTGGAGCACGCAACGACCTGCGCGTTCCGAGGAAGGTCGGGCATAAAAAAGCCTTCGTCAAAATAATACTCATCGGAGTTGTAATCCTCAACAGAGTCGGTGTAAAAAGGGTAATCGGGCGTCGTTAACCAAACCACCACGATAAAAGTGACAACACCACGCAGCAATACAGCTATTACAATACCGATAATCAAGAGCATTTTAGTTAATGGTTTGCTTTCCATAATCATTATCCTCCCAAAACCCTGTCTAAGTGCTCAAAAGCGCGCTTAATCATAAGGTCAACCCCCTCCTTCGGATAAATAAACAATCAGGTCAATAAGCGGATGGATTGGCATATTATTGCTCATACTTGTATTCCAAATCGAGCTTTACCGTTCTCTCGTTACTATCGCACTCTATTGAACAATGACCGGTTATTGCAGATCTTAGTTCTTCAAAGGACAGATTCATCAAATATCCCTTGGCGGTTTCCTCGACGGTGAAGCTGTTTTTCGACTCCATTAGCTCGACCCAAGCGCCGTATTCCTCCTCCGTGAGCGTCACCTTGTATTCTATCACAAGCACCTCGCTGATCCCGCTCTTATACGAATAAAAGTACTCTGCGACGGACGGCTCGTCGAAATCAAACACACCACCAAATCTGTTCTCTATTATTGTTTCTGCCTTCTCGTCAAGATGAGCAAAGTGAGTAGTATCATCAGTTTTCGACATCCAAACGGGCGTTAAAGCAACCAAGGAAAGCACTAAATATACCACGAAAAAGAAAAGGATAAGCAACGATGCTACGATTTTTAATGCCAATTTTCTCGGACCAAAGAACAGCGTGGACAAAGGTGAATAAACGACCACAAAAAGCATCATCACAACAAGCAGTGCCGGAACTTTATCAAGAAGGTCAAGGTGCGGATAAAGATATCCATTATTTTTCTTCAATCCCAGTATCATCAACGCAAATGCCAAAATACTGCCAACGATAGGAAACGTCACTACGGCGATTATTTTCGCTTTTTTCATCTCGAGATTCTCCTTTCAAAAAACCAATAAATTTTCTTTTTCTTAGTCAAATTAATCCTTCCTTTGAAAGATTGAAATGGCAACCTCTATGTAAATTGTACCATTCCCCGCGCCGGTTGTCAATAGTGGGCGGACAGTAAAGCCTCCCCTGCGCAAGGTAACCAAAGCCTCCCCTGCGTAAGGGGAGGTGGATTTCAATTTGCGAGCAAATTGAAAGACGGTAGGGTCGTTTGTAGACTACGAGCGACCACATTAGTTATCTCTGTTTTCCTAACATCGCCGACCCTTCCGCCACGCGATTTACAAGTAAACCGCGTGGCACCTCCCCTTGCGCAGGGGAGGCTTGACATAACCCCGCCTTGGTGCGCAGGGGAGGCTTGACAACCCATCCACCGCGCGACACGGCAGCTTATCCCCTTCTATTTATAAGTACGACGGGGTTTGGCGTTTGTTCGGCTTTTTCTAAAAATTTTTATTTTTTCTTGCCGCAGGGGTGCGGGTGGGTATTCTGCGGTGCGGGCGGCGGGTGGGTAGGATGTTTTTTAGGGGTTGAGGGGTGCAAAAAATACTTTTCCTTTCTCTATTGACTTTTCGCGGGAAATAATATATAATTGTTTCGCAAAACAACAAAGGCTGCGACGAAGAGAGTAGCCGTAGGGAAATGGCACAGAGAGTCGGGGTTGGTGCGAGCCGATGCAGATTACCTACGAGTGAAGATCACTTCCGAGCCGCGCGCCCGAAATCCCGAGAGAGTAAGGTGCGACGCCTGCCCTGCGTAACACGGGCGCATATTGATTGATATGTGAAATAGGTGGTGTTTTTTCCGTTTCCGTATTGGGGGCGGTTTTTTATTTTCCGCAGGAAAATCCCACCGCAGGTGGGCATATCATCTCGCCGCAGGTGAGTATATCATCTCGCCGTAGGCGTGCATATCATCTCACCGTAGGTGAGTATATCATCAGCTCACAAGTGAGCTGGATACCACAATCAACGCGTAAAAAATAAATTCATATAGAGGTATCAACAATGGAGATCTACGAAAAGGTACAATCAAACCTCAATTTCGTTGAGAGAGAAAAGGCTACCCGTAAATTCTGGGAGGAGAACGGTATCTTCGAGAAGAGTATCGAGGGGCGCGAGGGCTGTCCCCACTACACCTTCTTCGACGGTCCGCCCACCGCAAACGGCAAGCCGCACATCGGTCACGTTCTGACCCGTGTTATCAAGGATATGGTCCCCCGTTACCAGACGATGAAGGGCAAGCGCGTCCTTCGTAAGGCGGGATGGGACACCCACGGCCTGCCCGTCGAGCTCGAGGTCGAGAAGAAGCTCGGCATCGATGGAAAGGACCAGATCGAGGCATACGGCCTCGAGCCGTTTATCGCGCACTGCAAGGAATCCGTATGGAAGTACAAGGAGATGTGGGAGGATTTCTCCGGCACCGTTGGCTTCTGGGCTGATATGGACAATCCCTACGTTACCTACACCAACGATTTCATCGAGTCGGAGTGGTGGGCGCTCAAGCGCATTTGGGACAAGGGCCTGCTTTACAAGGGCTTCAAGATCGTTCCCTACTGCCCCCGCTGTGGCACCCCGCTGTCCAGCCACGAGGTAGCACAGGGCTACAAGCTCGTTAAGGAGCGCTCCGCCGTAGCGCGCTTCAAGTGCGTGGGCGAGGATGCCTACCTGCTTGCGTGGACGACGACGCCCTGGACCCTTCCGTCCAACGTCGCGCTCTGCGTAAATCCCGCGGACGATTACTGCAAGGTTGCCTGCATCGACGGCAACGTCTATTATATGGCGAAGGCTCTGCTTGACACCGTCCTCGGCCCGCTTGCAAAGGACGGCGAGGCGGCGTACGAGATCCTCGAAGAGATGAAGGGTGCCGCCCTTGAATACAAGGAGTACGAGCCGCTGTTCGAGTGCACGGGCCGCGAGGCGGCAAGACAGGGCGCGAAGGCGCATTTCGTCGTCTGCGACTCCTACGTCACCATGTCCGACGGTACGGGTATCGTTCACATTGCACCCGCGTTCGGTGAGGATGACTCGCGCGTCGGAAGAAAGTACAAGCTCCCCTTCGTTCAGTTCGTTGACGGCAAGGGCGAGCTCACGGGAGAAACCGATTACGCGGGAGTGTTCGTAAAGGACGCCGACCCGATGATCATCCGCGACCTCGACGCGGCGGGCAAGCTGTTCTCCGCACCGAAGTTTGAGCACGATTACCCGCACTGCTGGAGATGTAACACCCCGCTCATCTACTACGCGCGTGACACCTGGTTCATCGAGATGACGAAGGTGCGCGAGAACCTCATCAGAAATAACAACACGGTAAATTGGATCCCCGAGAATATCGGCAAGGGCCGCTTCGGCGACTGGCTCGAGAACGTGCAGGACTGGGGCCTTTCCCGTAACAGATATTGGGGCACGCCGCTGAACATCTGGGAGTGCTCCTGCGGTCACCGCCACGCGATCGGCTCGATCGAGGAGCTTCGCTCCATGTCGGACAACTGTCCCGAGGATATCGAGCTTCACCGCCCCTTCATCGACGCGGTCACCATCCGCTGTGAAAAGTGCGGCGGCGAGATGAAGAGGGTCAGCGAGGTTATCGACTGCTGGTTTGACTCCGGCTCGATGCCCTTTGCACAGTGGCACTACCCCTTCGAGAACAAGGAGCTCTTCGAGAGCCAGTTCCCCGCAGATTTCATCAGCGAGGGTGTTGACCAGACCCGTGGTTGGTTCTACTCGCTCATGGCTATTTCGACGCTCATCTTTGATTGCGCGCCCTACAAGAACGTGCTCGTGCTCGGACACGTGCTCGACAAGGAAGGGCAAAAGATGTCCAAGTCCAAGGGCAACGCCGTCGACCCGTTCGAGGCGCTTGACACCTTTGGTGCTGACGCGATCAGATGGTATTTCTACTCCAATTCCGCGCCCTGGCTGCCCAACCGATTCTTCGGTGAAGCGGTCGTCGAGGGACAGAGAAAGTTCATGGGAACGCTCTGGAACACCTACGCGTTCTACGTTCTTTACGCAAATATCGACGGGTTCGACCCGACGAAGTACACCCTCGACCCCGCGACGCTGTCGGTTATGGATCGCTGGATCCTCTCCAAGCTGAACACCACGGTGAAGGCGGTTGACGAATACCTCGGCGCGTATAAGATCACCGAGGCGTCGAGAATGCTCGACGATTTCGTTGACGAGCTGTCCAACTGGTACGTTCGCCGCAGCCGTGAGCGCTTCTGGGTCAAGGATATGCCCACCGACAAGGTCAACGCGTACATGACCCTTTACACCTCGCTCGTCACGATGGCGAAGCTCGCCGCGCCGATGATCCCCTTCATGGCGGAGGAGATCTACCGCAACCTCGTTTGCTCGGTTGACAAGGCGGCGCCCGTGTCGGTACACCTCTGCGACTATCCCGTCGCGGACGAGGCAATGATCAACCCCGAGCTCGAGCGGAATATGAAGGAGGTCGTTGACGTCGTCGTCCTCGGCCGTGCCTGCCGTAACGCGGCGGCGATCAAGAACCGTCAGCCCGTGGCAAAAATGTACGTCAAGGCGGACGCCACCCCCGACGCCGAGTTTATCGCAGTAATTGCCGAGGAGCTCAACGTCAAGGAGGTCGTCTTCACCGACAACGTACGCGAGTTCACCACCTACACCTTCAAGCCCCAGCTCCGCACCGTCGGACCGAAGTACGGCAAGTTCCTCGGCGGTATTCGCCAGACCCTCGCCACCCTTGACGGCAATGCGGCAATGGACGAGCTCGAGGCAACGGGCATGCTCGCCTTCGAGGTAAACGGCAGCCGTATCGAGCTGACCCGCGACGACCTGCTCATCGAGATGACGAAGAAGGAGGGCTTCGAGTCGCTCGGCGACCACGGCATCACCGTCGTTATCGACAAGAACCTGACCCCCGAGCTTATCGAGGAGGGCAACGTCCGCGAGATCATCTCCAAGGTACAGACGATGAGAAAGGATTCCGGCTTCGAGGTTATGGACCGCATCCGCGTCGCCCTCTCGGGTAACTCCGTCGTTGAGGCAATCGCCGCACGCAACGCGGCAGAGATCGCCGACGAGACCCTCGCCGACGCAGTCCTGACCGATGGCACCGTCCTCGCAAATGCGAAGGAGTGGAACATCAACGGCGAGACCGTCACCATCTCGGTCGAGAAGGTGTAACCCGCCCGACAAAGCAGGCGAAAACGCCAAAATCCGTAAACAATACTTTACGCAAATGCGCGAATAACTTGACACGCCCCCTGCCATACGGCATCGGGGCGTGTTTTTTACAAGGGGCGGCGAGGAACACAAAAAGCAAGGCCAACCGCCGACCGAGAAAGACGGGAGATCGTCGCACAAGAAAGGCAAAACCGCCCCTAAAATAGACAACCCTCCAAAGAAAAGAAAAAGCCGCCCCGGAAAATGGGTGATGCTCATATTACAAACAGAAAGAGAGAACAAAACGGTTTATCGCCGAAATGTCCTCTCTTTTTCTGTTAGTGAAGTTTTCGCTACCGCGAAAGTGAAGTTGCTATGCAGTGAAGTTTGTGCTACGCACAAGTGAAGTTAAGTTTGCCCACTTTGCCGTAGGCAAAACTTCACTATCCGCAGGATAACTTCACTTACGAAGTAAACTTCACTTGCCCATAAGGGCAAACTTAGTTTTAGCGTGTTCTCCGTTATGGATAACACGCTAAATCGGAGTGGCTATTGTTAATTCAGGTTATTTTCACCCTAGGGGTGCGCTCTTATCCCCTTTTCTTTTTGAGGATGATGAGCACCGCCGCAAGGGCGATGAGTGCAACGGCACCAACCGATACGCCGATGATCGCGCCGAGATTCGCACCGCCCTTGTCGCCGTCCTTATCGGTCGGGTCGTCGGAGGGAGTGTTGGTCGGGTCATCCGTGGGATCGTCGGTGGGATCGTCGGTGACGAGGGTCTTACCGCAGGAGTCACACTTGCCGTCGGAATTGCCGTCGGCGTGGTCGGGCACGGTGCGCTCCGCCTGACAGGTGTTGCACGCGGTGTCGCAATCGTTGTCATACCTGTGTCCAAGCGGGTCACCGTCGGTCGCACCGCAGGTGTCACAGGTCTTGGGTGCCTCGCAGGTCGCGTCAGTCCAATCGTGGCCGAGCGGGTCACCGTCGATCGCGCCGCAGGTGTCACAGGTCTTGGGTGCCTCGCAGGTCGCGTCAGTCCAATCGTGACCAAGCGGGTCACCGTCGGTCGCACCGCAGGTGTCACAGGTCTTGGGTGCCTCGCAGGTGGCGTCAATCCAATCGTGGCCAAGCGGGTCACCGTCGGTCGCACCGCAGGTATCACAGGTCTTGGGTGCTTCGCAGGTCGCGTCCGTCCACGCGTGGCCAAGCGGGTCACCCTCGGTCATTCCGCAATTCTTGCAGACCTTCGCGGATTCGCAGGTCGCGTCCGTCCAATCGTGACCGACGGGGGCTTCAATATTGTAATACTTATATACTCGCTCGTAGGCTCTGCCGTTTTTCGCAAAGGTCACTACCCTCTCGC
>JAZODF010000005.1:0-140326 GCA_045596865.1 Eubacteriales bacterium | reverse complement strand
AGGGCGCAAGCGACGATAGAAAAAGAGCATAAAAAAGAAGAAATTCGTAGAATTTCAACCTTAGAAAACTAAAAATATAAAATTTTGAGCGAAGTTGCCGCGTTTTTCGACATCTTCGCTCTTTTTCGGTTATGCCTAAATAAAGCAGCCCCAAAAGTTGCTTCGCACTAAGAATTCAGCATTTACAGCTATTTTAAGCTTGAATGCCTTGATTTTGCTGAATTCCTAATGACTCAGCCTCTTTTTTTCGCGCTATGGGCGACCCTGTGTCGCGTTTTGGGGTCATTTTCCGCACTTTTCCGCGCGCTCAAGGGTGTGGACGATCCCCTCGACGAGGGCGGGGCTTGGCTCGCTGTATTTTCGGTGGTCGATGCGGGTAGAGAGCGCGGCGCGCTCGGCGCGGGTGAGTGCCCTGCCCCGTCGGGATTCGATTTGTGCCCGCTCGGCGGTGATTACAGAGCGGTAGGTGATGGCACCGCCCGAGAGAAGTATGGTATCGTGGCCGTCATTCGGTGCGGTGGTGACGCGGTATTCGACCTGCGGGTTTGTGATTTTGTCGGCGTGGGCATTGATGGAAAGACCGTCGAGCGGTAGGATGCGGTCGGCCCTGCCGTGGACGAGCAGGGTTGGGATAGCCGCGGAATTTATGCCGCGGACGGCGGTCAGGTCGGCATAACGTCCGTAGAGGAGCCGCTGATATTCGCGAAAGACGAGTGACGGGATGGCCAGAGCGCACCGCAGGCGAATATACCTTGCCGCCGTGTCGGCGAGCAGACCCACACCGTCATTCATCCCCGCGACGGACACGCACGCCGACACGCCGTCGATAAGCGAAAGAGCGGCGGCAACAGCATAGCCACCGAGGCTGTGCCCGACAAGATAGAGCGGCATATCATTCGTGAGTGCGCCCGCCGAGCGGAGGTATGCGACGGTGGCAGCAAGGTCGAGGGGCCATTGCGGGGCACCGCCCGTCCCATCGCCCGCGGAGTCGAAGGCACCGGTGCCGTCGAAGGTGAAGAGGTCATAGCCCGCCGCAACGATTGCCGCGATTAGCGGTAGATAATCGTCCGCCCCCGAGCGAAGGCCGTGACGGAAAACGACCGTGCCCCGCGGGTGACGGGCGGGGTAGAAATATCCGCGCAGGCGGGGGCCGTGCATCGGGGCGCCAATGCCCCGCATAGAAGAAAAGCGGGCGCGAGCGAGGTGGGTTACGCATGTCGCCCGACCGACGCCACGCCAAGGGAAAATGGAGCCGCAGGCGAGGTTGTGCCACGGGTAATAATCGAAGGTGCGGCGAGGCAGGCGGTCGGCGATACGAGGATAGTAATACTCGCCAAGGACGGTGGAATAGTCGGGCCGCTCCCATCTTGAGTAGACCGCCCGGTAGGCAATCAGCGCCGCCGCAATATTCGCACCGCCGAGGGTTAGTGCAAGTCCGCCGAGCCGACGGGCGAGCCCTACTCCCCTTCCCTCACACTCTCTCCATTCGTCACGCTCCATAATTCCCCGCCTTTTTCAATCATTTTTCCCGACCGAGCGCGAGAATATACGCACTGTGCGAGGCGCGATGACAACAATTATTTACATTTCCCGACAACTCCCGTCATCCCCTCGGGTCGTGGCAAAAAGAAAACACGGGTGTGCTAAGTGCACACCCGTGTCAAATTAACAGGGTTTTTTGCGTTTTTTATCAGAGCTGATTCATCATCTGGTTGATCATTTCCGTCACAAAAGTGCTGAGGAGGATGTTGGAGATGAAGGTGATGATCGCAACGGGGATACCGATGGTGGAGAGGATGTTACCAACATTTGCCTTGCCATCGAGGTTGCCGTGGTTGAGCTCGGAGAACTGCTTCGCGTTCTTTCTGCCGAGGAGGGCGAAGATAAGACCGAGAAGAGAGCCGAAAACGAGCGAGAGGATGCCGAAGGTGAGTGCCTTGTTTGCGTGGGAATTCTTTGCCTGCTCTACCACGGGGTTAACGGTGGGAGCGGCGGTAAACTCGGAGGTGAACACCTCGTCAACGCGGGGAGCGGTGGTCTCCTCAACTGCCGCGCCGCACTTGGGGCAGAACTTTACGCCGTCTGCGATGTCGTTGCCACAGAACTTACAATACATTTGATTTCTCCTTTTGATATATAATTCTTTTTTTGGATTGCTTAACTTATCTGAACCATCTTAAATAGTTCAGGATGCTTGCGGTAAATTCGACGCTCTCGTAATAGGTGCCGCCCTCGGATATGGTCATAACGATAACGAGGATGAGAATGGCGAAATAAAGCGTGAAGAACGCGGTCATTGCGATGCTACCGATAAGGCCGCCGATCGACAGACCCTTACCAACCGAGGCAATGCCCGAGGTGGGACCGTAGCGCAGCTCGTATGCGCGGATCTTTGAGCGGCATACGCAGGCGAGGATAAGACCGACGAGGGCGAGGATGCCCGTTAAGGCAAACGCGACCGAGCAGATACCGAGGGTGAGGATCGTGCGCTTATGCGACTCTCTTGCCTCGATTTCGATGGGGGTGAGCTCGGGCTCGGCCTTGAACTCGGGCTCGGGGCTGACGGTGGCGGTCCAGGCGTCATCCTTCACCGAGCTGCCGCAAGCGGGACAGAAAACGGCGCCGTCGGGAACGTTGTTTCCACAATACTTACAGAACATTTGTTTTCTCCTTTTAGGTTTTGCGTGATATTTCGGGCAGTTAACTGCTCATTTTCTTTTTTGGGATTGAGGTGCCCTGCCGTTGGCGGGCAGCCTAACTTTTTTGCGGGGTTTTCGCCGTTTTGGCGAGCTGTTCGGCCGTCGGCGGCTTTTTTGATGCCGACGCGTTATTCCGCGCTCACACCCGCGGTAGAGTTTACCGATGCGAGAAATTCGGCAATCGCGCCGTCGTAGCGGTCGGTGTCGGTGATACGGAGCATTGAGTGGCGTCCGTGCTCAAACCAGACGATGCGCTTGTCGGGCGTGCCCGCGCGCTCAAAGAGCTTCGCGGCGTATTCGGGGGTGGAATACATATCCTCACGGCTATGGAGCATGAGGAGGGGGACGTCGAGCCTATCGATAACGTCGATGGGGCCGAATTTCATCGTGTGACCCGTGAAGTGACGCATCCATCGGTCGATAAGATTCAGGGTGATGAAGGTGGGGCGGCGCTGCTCAATCATATGATTGCGCACCGATTCGTAGAAGTTCGAGAACATTCCCTCGGTGACGATGCCGTGGACCACGGTGGGGCAATTCCCGCTAGTGAGGGCGAGGACACCGCCCGCCGCGCCGATGCAGATTCCGTGGAAGATAACCGAGCGAATGCCGAATTTTCGCACGAGGAGGTTGACCCACTCGATGGCGTCGCGGCTCTCCTCGAAGCCGACGGTGTTATACTCACCGTCCGACAGGCCGTGAGCACGGGGGTCGACGACGAGGACGTTGTAGCCGCACCTCGCGTAGGGGATGGCGAAGTAGTAGCCGTAGCGCAGGCTCTCCGTCCTGCCGGAGAGGACCATCACAGAGCGGTCGGAGCCGAAATCGTAATACTCGCCGTAGAGGTTACAGCCGTCGCGCGTGACGTGGACGTCCTGCTTTTTATCGGCGTTTTCCGCCGCCCAGGCGAGGCCCGCGTCGTACATCAGCCGTGCCTCGGGCGAAAGGTCGTCGGGCATTTCCCGACTCCACTTCTCCTTTTTGCCGCGGCGGAGGGTCGCGGTGTAGGCGCAGTAGGACGCAACGAACCAGCTGACGACGAGGAAGGCGAGGTTAAGCGCGACGAATATCGCGACCGCCCATATTATTGCGGGGTGGATTTCAAGCATTGTCGGTGTCCTCTTTTCGGTTGGTTTTGTTTGCGTCGACGGTGTCGGCAACAGTTACCGTTTCGGCGGTCGTAACAGGGACGACCAGCTGCTCTGTACCCTTCCCTTCACTCGGCTTTCCGACTCTTCCGCGACGGGCGCGGCGTGCCGCCTTTTTTGCCTCGGCGCGGGCACGGTCCTCGTCTAGCAGGGCGCGAAGCTCCAAGACCTTATTAAAGACGTATTCGTTCGCTCGCTCGAGCTCCTCGCGCGGCGGGGTGCGCCTGCCCTCGGTGAAGAAGGGAGATACGTCGATCTCCTTGCCAATATAGACGCGCACGCGACGGAGGGGGTGATAATTTCCGTCGGTGACGATGGGTAGGATGGGACAGCCCGCGCGGTAGGCGATGACAAGATAGCTGTGCTTAAACTCGTGTATTTTGCCGTCGGGGGTATTGCGCCCCTCGGGAAATATCTGCACGAGCTTGCCGCGCTTGATGACCTCGACGCACTTGTCCATAAATTTCATCGAGCGGGTCTCGCGATTTGCCTCAACAGTGCCGAAGAATTTCATTCCCACGCGCAAAAAGGGATTGCGGAAGGCGTGCTCCCCCGTGACGGCGGTCAGCCTGCGCGGGAAGACGATGAAGCAATTGAGGACGTAGTCGAAGAGGTTGAAGTGGTTGGATATTATCAGCTTTCCGCCGCGGCGGAGCTTCGTCGCCCTTTTATCCTCGTAGAAGGTTTTGCGCTTGAAGAAGAGCGCCTGCAGAGGATAGCCCATGACGATGCCGATAATACGGAAAAATTCGTAGATGAAGTACATTTATCGCCGTTTCCCGTTATTTCTCGGTATTTTTCATCTCGACGTTTTTGCTCATATACTTGATCTCGTCGGGGAAGAAGAAGGACATAACGAGCGCGATAACGCAGCAGACGATGACGACGACGGGAAGGAGGTAGATGACGTCGTGATCCTTCAGGGCGACGAGAATAAGACCCGTGCCGATGCCCGAGGCGACACCCTCAAACATGCCCTGCACGGCGAAGTACATGCCGCTGACGCTGTTGCCGTTTTGCTCGAGCTCGCGTTTAGCGAGGCTGGTGGGCACGATGTAGGTAATGGAGAAGAACGCGCCGAGCGAGAATGAGATGAAGATACCGCCGAGCACCGCGATAATCGTGAGGGCGAGGGGCGAGATCTTGTCCGAGAGGGCGTAGCAGAGGAGCATAACGCCCATGCCGATGGAAAAGACGCTGAGCACGAAGCGATAGCCGACGCCGAGGCCGCGCTTTTTCACGATGGAGTTATACGCCATGATAGTGAGGGGCACGGGGGCGAAGGAGGAGGCCATAACCACGGTCATATTAAGACCCGTGGAGGAGAACAGCTCGTTAATTCCGCCGAGGAAGAGCTGGAGGCCGATAGTCATTACCGAGATGGTGAACATCCAATAGATGAAGGCACGGTTCTTCACCGAGACGGAGATCGCCCTGCCGAGGGTGAGCGGCTCGGGTACCTCCTCGGTTGCGCCCTGCTCACCGTTTTCCTTCAGCATAAAGAAGGGGATGAGCATGGTGAGAACGAGGGGCAGGAAGATGAGCGCGACCACGCGGATATTCAAGCCGAGGCTGACGAACACGGGTACGAGCGCGAAGGAGAGCGAGAAGTAGACGACGTCGCAGATCGACTTGGAATTTGAGAGGAAGAGGGCGTCGGACTCGTTATCGCAGATCTCCGAGAAGGTGGCGTAATAGGTCAGCATGGTGAGCGTATAGCAGGCGTAGAAGATCATAAGGAGTGCGCCGAACCATACGGTGTTAAGGATGCTTTCAAAGGGGTTGAGGGGTATCAGGAAGAGAAGATAGGCGACGACCGTCGGAATAAGGCCGATGAGAATCGCGGTCTTTCTTCTGCCGAACCTGGTGTGCAATTTGTCGGCGAAGGTGGCGAGGGGCAGATCGATGACACCGTCAAACGCCTTCGCAAGGAAGACGAGCACCGCCCAAAGGCCCGCGACGACGAGCGTCTTGTTAAGGTAGGTCCAGGACTCGATATGCTCCTCAAACCCGCCCGTCATAAGTGCCGAGCAAAGGTAGGAGCCCATAATTATATTGAGCATATTGACGCCGAGGCCCGAGCAGCCGTAGACGGCAAGCATTTTTCTGTTTGTGATCTTTTTCATATTTCCTCCTTATTCACAGGTGACGGTCAGGCTGCACATTGACTCGCCGACCATGACCGTTGCGACCTCGACGTCAAAGCCGAGCTCGCCGATTTTTTCGGTGAGATATTCGATATATTCCTCCGCCATGTCGGCGTTGTAGAACAGGGTGACGACGGCGAACTCGTTTTCCGAGAGCAGGCGGCGTAGGGTGCCGAGGGTAACCTGCTCCAAAGTCGACCCCGTGTCGAGAATACGGTCATTTGAGAGCGAGAAGAAGTCGTTTTTCGCAATGCTCTTGGAGCCGAATTTGACGTCCTTGTTCGCGAGGTAGAGCGAGAACTCGGTAAGACCCGAGATGACCTCCTTCGACGAGGCGACGGCGGATGCAATATCCCCCTCAAAGTCCATGACGGCGAGGGCGGCATAGCACTCTGCCACCGAGCGGCAGTTGACGACCGTGACGGGGAGGGCGCGGAACATCGTACCCGCCTGCATCGAGGTGAGGATGGAGTTCGAGCTGTTCGGGAAGACGAGGATATTTTTACGGTCCTTCACAAGGGCGAAGGAGTCGACGAAGTCGCGGCTGGAGGGTGCAACGTCGCTGAGGATGACGACGTCCGCGCCCATTTCGGAGAACATTTTTTGCGTGGTGCGGTTGGTGGCGACGGCAACGATGGCGAAGTCGCAGGGCTCGCCGTCCTCGCGCACGAGGAATTTACGAAGCGGCTCCTCTGCCTGCTTCTTTTTGATATTCTGCAGGGTCATGTTCTCGATTTTCACGGTGAGAAATTCACCGATTCCCTGGCAGAGCTCCATAAGCGGAGCGAGGCGCTTCGTGTGGATATGTAATTTCACCTTGTCACCGACGACGGTGGTGACGATGGAGGTGCCGTATCGCTCGAGAGAGGATTTGAAGGAGGCGTGGTCGAAGTCGCGTACCTCACAGCGGAGCTGAATCAGGCCCTCGACACAGTAGCCGTAGTCGAAGCGGGTATCCTTATTGACGAGCGAGAAGTCGAAGACCTCACAGCTCTCGCCGTCGCCGTAGGCGGTGATCTCCTCACCGCGGAGGTAGCCCTCAATGCCCTCGAAGAAGGTGACGACACCGCTGCCGCCGCTATCGACCACACCCGCCTTTTTGAGGATTGGCAGGAGGGTGGGCGTCCGCTCGAGCGAGCGGCGCGCCTCGGCGAGGTAGACGGACACGGCGGCGTCGATGCTATCGAGGGGGAGCGCGCGCTCAAGGGCTATTGCCGACTCGCGCATAACGGTGAGCATCGTGCCCTCGACGGGCTTTGCCACCGACGCGTATGCGCTCTTGTATGCCTGTGTGAGGGCGCGAGAGAGGTTAGCGGCGTCCGCCTCGCTCCGGCCCGAGAGTCCGTCGGCGAGCCCCTTAAAGAACTGCGAGAGGATGACACCCGAGTTGCCGCGGGCACCGAAGGAGGTCGCATTGGCAAGGCGACGGGAAACCGTTGGGAGGTCCTCGTCGAGGGTGCGGACCGACTCGAAGCCGTAGCGGAGGGTCATCACCATATTCGTGCCCGTATCACCGTCGGGTACGGGAAAAACGTTCAGGTCGTTTAGGCGCTTGCGATGCTTTTCAAGGTTTTTAATTCCCTGCTCCACAAGCTCTAAGAAGGCGGGAGCGTTGATTGTCCTAAGCATATCGTTCTCTTTCAAATTTATGATTTCCCGTCATTTTCCGCGTGGAAAGGTGCGGGATTTGCGACACGGGGTGTGGGGTGCGGGTGTTTTCGCGGGAACGCCCCGCAGTGAGTGAAGCGGCGGGGTGCCGTGGCGGTAAGCAATAATTCTGCCGTGGTGGGAGAAAGGGTGCGTGAGCGTAACGAAGCGAGGTCAGAATACCGCTTACAGCTCGGAGATGGCGGCGGTGAGCGCCTCCTTCTCTACCACGCAATCCTCGGAGATAGGTGCGCCGAGGAAGTAGACGCTGATCATACCGGGGCCGATGTTGGTACCGCAGGCGCTATATACGTCGGAGACGAATACGCCCTTGGTTTTTACGCGCGCCTCGATGCGTGCCTTGAGGTCGAGGGCGTATTTTTCACGGTCGGTGTGCATGATGAAGACGTACTGCTGCTCGGGGTTTTCTGCCATTCTCTCGATGTAGCCGACGGTGGCGTCGAGGGCCTTGGAGATACCCTTCACCTTCGCGAGGACGGAAACGTAGCCGTCGCGGTTGGAGTCGCCCATCGGCTTGACACCGACGAGGTTACCCATAAAGGCCTTGCCCGCGGAGATCCTGCCGCGACGGGCGATGAAGGTCATATCGTCGATGGGGCCCATCTGATGGACGCGGTGGCGGTTTTCAAGAAGCCAATTTGCGACCGCCTCGCACTCTGCGCCGCCCGCCTGCATTTCGAGGGCGTAGGCAACGAGAAGTCCGAAGGAGCCCGACATACGAAGGGTGTCGATCGTATAGACGTGGCAGTCGGGGTAATCGGCCATGATCCGCTCGGCCGCGGTTACCGAAATGTTGTAGGTCCCGCTGATCTTCGAGGAGATAGACATCGAGATGATATCGTAGCCATCCCTCGCGTATTTTTCAAAAATTGCGTAATACTCCTCGGGGCTTGAGGCGGCGGAGCTGACGGTCACCCTTTTATCAAGGAGAGCCTTATAAAATCCGTCGCGGGTGACGTTTGTCCAATCGAGAGTGGTTTTGACCTGCTTATCGTCGATATGCACGTAGCCGGGGACGTATTCGGTGAGGCCGAATTTCTCGCGCAGCTCGGGCGAGAGGTCGCAGGTAACGTCGGGGATGATGATGTAGTTTTTCATTTCTATCTCCAATTACTTTTATTCATTTTCGCGTCGCGTTTTTATCGCGGGTACACTCGCGCGTATAGTTATCGGGGGTATTGTATCATATTTCGACAGGTTTTGCAAGTATTTTATTAATAAATTATTATTAAATCGAGCGAGCGAGTATTACACGCGCATGCGACGGACCCAGATATGCCGCCCGTCGTGCGGCGTGCGGATGACGGGATTTTTTGTGGGATTTGTGGAGAATTGCAAAGAATTGTTGACATTTATCAACGCAGTGTGAAGGAGAAAAAGGGCGAATAATTTAACACGGGGTGGGGGTAAACGAAAAATCCGACCCCATGGCGGGGTCGGATCACAGCTATATGAATTTTTAGTTCGAGGTAACGGTAATCGTGGCGACCTCACCATCGACCGAATCAACCGTGAAGGTGTATGCAAGGGTCGCGCCCGTGTCGGTAATCACTTTTCCCATGGTGTCGCCCGCGACGTAGGTGAAGTTACCAGCGGTAGATTTGACATACTCGATAAGGTTATTCTCGGTGCCGTATTCGCCCGAGGGGTCGGTGTTATTGTTCGCGATATCGTAGTAGATCTCGCCATCGTATTCCTCGGCGTAGAGGGTGGAGTTGACGTGATACACCACGATTCCGTCGCGCATAAAGTAGCCGCCCTCACCGCCGTTTAAGCCCGTGTTCGTGTAGTAGGCAATAACGTAATATTCCTGATACGCGCCGAGCGACGGGTCAAAATCGTTTGCAATGATGAGGGTGTCGCCGCCGTTCACAAAGGCGTCGAGGGTGACGGTAATACTCCCCTGCCCCGTGACGAGGCGGGATGCGGTGAGCCAGCCGTAATTGAATTTCGTGTAGGGGTTATGGTCGCCAAGAAGGCTATCCATAATGTCACAGCCGCCCATCGGCTCGTTTATATACTCGGTATCGTAGTAATCGTCGGCGCCGAGGACGTGGCCGAACTCGTGTATGTAGGTGTAGGTGTTCATCGGGTTAGAGTTATCGTAGTTCACCTCGCCCGACTCGTCATAGTATTCGTGCATGAAATCGAAGGACGCCCAGAGGTAATCGTTCGCGCTCACGCCGTCGTACTCGTAGTAGTAGCCGTCCGCGTCGGTGTAGTAGTTCCAATAGCGGTATGCCCAATAGAAGTCCGAGTTTTCGTCGATGTCGAGGGTATGTATAATAACGATGGCGTCGATGACCGCGTTGCCGTCGCTGTCGAACAGGGAGAGGTCCATTTTGCCCTCGAGGTAGGCGAGGATCTCGTCGATGACGAGCTGGTCGCCGTTCAGATATCCGTCGGCGTCGGTGGAGTCGGCGTAGTAGGTGCTCGGGTGGGAGGGTGTGAACCACTCGACAAGGACGGTGAAATCGAGAGAGAGGCGGCCGTAGCTCGAGGCGAGGTAGTATTCGTAGACCGAATAGAAGCCGTCGGTGGCGTCGACGCTCGCAAACGCGGCGGCGATTTTTGAGATATCGTAGCCGCGGCTAGCCGCGGTGACGTCGAGGAACTCAACGGGCACGACGAGGACGGTGGGCGAGCCAACCGTCGGACAGCCGTCGAGATAGTAGCCCTGGTCGGTGACGTCCTTGACGTTCTCCGCCATAGTGAAATCGACGTCGGTGATGCCCGCGGGGGTGCCCGATCCCGTGTTATCGCCGGAGCCCGTGTTGTCGCCCGAGCCCGCGTTGTCGCCGGAGCCCGTGTTGTCGCCCGAGCCCGTGTTGTCGCCCGAGCCCGCGTCGGAATCGAGGTAGAGGTAGACGTCGATGACCCACTCGCCCACGTTGTAGTAGATGGAGCAGTCGATGACGCGCTCACCCTTGCAGTAGATATACCAGGTATCGCCGTAATCGTCCTTGTAGGTGGAGTCGAGGGTATAGCCGTCGAGCGCGCCGATGAAGGCGTCAAAGTCGGCACGCGTGTTGCCGAAGGTGTAGTAATTGACGTATTCGCCGTATTCATCCACCCCGCTCTCGACGTAGTATTCCTCCGTGGGGATGAATGGGATAATCTCGCCGAGGACGTCGAGGATCAACTCCTCCTCGTCGGGGGTAAAGCCGTCCGTGGGGGTGATGGGGGTGTCGGTGCCGCCGAGGTCAACGTAGAAGTATATGTCAACCACGGTGGTTTCGACGCCCTCGTAGGTGTCGAGGTAAAAGCAGATATCGAAGGAGATGTCCCCCTTCTCATAGACGAGCCACTCGTTGCCGAAGATGTCGCCGTAGCTGTATGCGTAGGTGTAGTCTATGTATCTCGAGAGGTAGGCGGTATACTCCTGCTCGGTGTTGCCGAAGGTGTAGAAATTGAGGTAGGTGCCGTATTCATCGCTGCCGATATCGAGATAGTACTCGTCATTCGGGAGGAAGGGGATACGCTCGCCGAGGAAGGTGATGACGGTTTCCCACTCGGTCGCGGTGAAGTCGGTGTAGGTGTGGGTGGGAGCCGGATCGTCGGTGTTGCCCGGGTTGTCGGTGTTGCCGGGGTCGTCGGTGTTGCCGGGGTCGTCGGTATTGCCCGGGTCGCTCGGATTGTCGGGAGTATCGGGACCGCCGGGTGTCACGGCAGAGCCGCCTTCATCGGGGAAATCATCCGCCCGTGGCGTACATCCGACGAGCAGGGATAACGCGAGCAAAAGCGCAAGGGCGAGGAGCAATAGCTTTTTCATATATCCTCCAATTTGTTTAGAAGCGAAATTGCGGTGCGAAGAGCGCACCGTGTCTAATCAAGTGTATTATAGCACAGCGCGCACAAAATTTCAAGACCCGCGCGAGCGAGAGCGAGGAAAACGGAAATTTTACCGATAAAAAAGAAGGGCGCGGACCTACGAAAGCGGTCCGCGCGGTGAACGTCGGTGGAATTTAGTTAGTATACGCAATCCCGCCGCCGACGAGGACAAGGGAAACGTTTACGTCCGAATCGAATACGCAGACGTCGGCGTCATAGCCCTGTTTAAGTAAACCTTTCTTTACATCGAGGCCCATCATACGGAGGGGGTTGACGGTGAGCATTTTCACGGCTATGGGCAGGGGCGTGTCAATTTTCAGCATGGTTCGAAGGAGCATATCACAGGTTGCGACGCTACCCGCGAAGGCGGTGCGGTCGGTAAGCTTGGCAACGCCGTCCTCGACGATGACGGGGAGGGGGTCACGGGGGCTGCCAAGAAAGCTCTCGGTAACGGTTTGTCCCGCGGCGCGCATGGCGTCGGTGACGAGTGCGACACGCTCGGGCGATTTGAATTTGGTGACGAAGCGAAGGAGGATGGGCGGCAGGTGTGAGCCGTCGGCAATAATCTCCACGTTCATCCCGTCAATAAGGTAGCCCGCCTCAAGCACGCCCGCCACGCGATAGCCGTCGCGGCGAGTAATACTGCTGACGCAGGAGTAGAAGTGCGTGATATGGCGGTAGCCCATATCAAAGGCGGAGAGGACGGTATCGTAGTCGGCATTCGAGTGCGCGATGCTGAGGGCAATTCCCTGCCCCCTCGCAAATTCGGCAAACTCGGCGGCACCCGCGACCTCGGGTGCGACGCTCCACCGACGGATATTCCCCTCGGCAAATTCGGCAATCTCGCGGTATTCGGCGGGATCAAAGCTACGGATATTCTCGGGCTTTTGCGCGCCCGCCTGGTAGGGCGAGATGTACGGCCCCTCGACGTGGATGCCGAGGAGATTTACGCCGATGCGGGGGTCGCGAAGCGCCGCCTTATAGCCCGCCACGGCGTGCAGGAGCCCCTCCTTGTCCGCGGAGAGAAGGGTCGGCATGACCGAGGTCATACCGTGGGCGAGATGGGCTGAGGTAGCGTTATAAAAGGTGTCCGCCCCGCCATCCATATAGTCGGCGCCGCCACCGCCGTGCTGGTGGATATCAACGAAGCCCGCGGAAACGTATTTGCCGCGGCAATCGATCAGCGTGTAGGCGTCATCCATCGGCGTGTCGGGCGAAATAATAGCCTCGATTTTCCCGCCGTTTATAAGCAGGTCGGCGGTCAACAGCTCATCGGTAACGAGCGTTCCGCCAAAAAGACGGTATTTCATTCTAAGTCGACTCCTGTGTTCGGATTTCGGGGTTTTTGCCACCGTTTACGGGCAGGGTTTGCCCCCTTCGGCGGCGTTGTTTTTGTGGGTAGGTGCGCGCGAAAACGCGCGGTAAAAAATCAGAGGACGAGCGAGGCGCTGTCGCGATCGAGGAACATTTTTGCGCCGTCGTGCTTTCTCAATGCGGTGGCGGGACAGACCTCGCCGTATTCTCCCTCGAGCATTGCCTTCACCGCCTGTGCCTTCGTGGGGGCGGGGACGGTGCAGACGAGGTAGCGCGCGCTCATCAGCGCGGGAACGGTGAGGGTCAGGGCGTATTTCGGCACGCTGTCAATGTCGGGGAAGCAGCCGTCGTGCACCTGCTGCATACGGCAGACCTCGTCAAGGGCGACGGGCTTTATCAAAACGGGGTCGGCAAAGTCGGCAACGGGCGGATCGTTGAAGGCAATATGCCCGTTCTCGCCAATACCCATAAGGACGACGTCGGGCGGATATTTTTCCAAAAGGGCGGTATATCCCGCACACGCCCCCGCCGAATCCTGTGCCGCGGGGATGTAGTTGACCGCTGCGAAGGGCGCGTGAGAAAAGACGTGATCGAAGAGGTATCTTGCAAAGGACTGCTCATCCTCGATGGAGAGGCCGAGATACTCGTCCATGTGGAACGCGTTGACACGCGTAAAGTCAACCGAGGAGGAGAGGAGGTGAGCGAGCGTTTCGTTTTGCGAGGGGGCGGCGGCGAAGATAACGTTGGCGTGGCCCTTCTCTGCTATTACGGAATTTATCGCCCACTCCGCGTATTTCGCGGCGGCGGCACCCATCTCGTCACGGGTATCGTAGACGTAGGTCGTGAGCTGTTCGGTATTTATCACCTTAATCTGCATTTTGCATCTCCTTAATACTGTTATAGGTACAGGGTACTACAAATTTATTGAAATGTAAATTGCGTTATTTGTTATTTTGTTTGCGTTTTGTGCGGTTTGCGGTTGAGGAGCATTTTGATTATCCTGCATTGCAGGGTCTGCGGCAGGGCGGAAAGGAGAATCAGCCCCGGGTTGCGGTTTTTCGAGTAGCAGGCGCGCGGGCGACGTGCGGTCAAGGCGCGGAGAATGACGGGGGCGAATTTTGCGGGTGGCATCGGCTTGCCCATAAACCTTTTCACAATGCCGAGGAAGTGGGCGGCCTGCTTTTTATAGAGGACGGTTTCGCTTGCGAGCCGCTCGGTCGCGGCGAGCGAGGAGGAGCAAAGCGGCGTTTCGACCGCACCCGGACGGATGGTGACGACGGGAATGCCGATGAGGCCGAGCTCCATTCTAAGGGAGGCGGCGTAGGTGTCAAGGGCGGTTTTGGATATGCCGTAAAGGCCGTTGAAGGCGAGCGGATCGAGGGGTGCAACCTCGCTCGTGACGATGACTATCCTTCCCCTCTCGGAAAGGAGCGGGAAGAAGATCCTATTCACGTTCATCGCGCCGATGAGGTTGACCTCGATAAGTCGGCGCATCTCGGTGGGTTCGCCCTCGACGAGCGAGGTCATACGGTGGATGCCCGCGCAGGACAAAATGGCGTCAAGGCGCACGCCCGAGGCGGCAAGCGAATCGGCAACCGAGGAAAGGGCGGCGGTGTCGGTGACGTCCACCGTGAAGGGGGTGAGCCCGTCGCGCGCAGGGATAGCGGCAACGTCAAGCGCGATAACCGAATGTCCGCGAAAAATCAAAAGATCGGCACTCGCCGCACCAATGCCCGAGGCGGCACCCGTAATCAATACTGTCATAATTAACTCCTTTTTGCCGTGGCAATATGGGGGTAGGACAAGGCCGTCCCCCGCACTTTCTTCTTTAAGTATAGCACATCTTAGGCGTGTGTGCAATAGACCGTGACAAGGATTTTGCACCGCGCAACGGGTGAAACCACAGAAAACGTAAACAAAAGGCGACAAAACCGCAGAGGTATGTTTCCACGGAATTGTCGCCAAAATTTAACACGGGTCAGGGGTTATTGCCCGTTTTCGTTATTTTCAACCGTCGGGGAGCGTTATTTCCACTCGCCGAGGAGCTCGCCACCGTTTGCCTCGTACTCGTCCATTGCCGCCATCATCATATAGAGGCGCGGAATATGGAACGGGCCCTTGAAGATGTTGCCCTTCAGGGTAGTGGAGGGGGTGTTATCATAGTGGAGGTAGCCGTACCACTCGCCGCACTCGTGGTCAACGAAGTGTGCGTCGACGTACTCGACAAGGCGGTTATAGAGGTCGAGATATTTCTTATCACCGAGGACGAGGTAGGCAAGGCGGGCGGCGATCATGGTTTCGCACTGCGGCCACCAGAGCTTCATATCCCATTCGAGCTGTACGGGGGGCTTGCCGTCAACGTCGGTGAAGGCGATGATACCGCCGTGCTTTTCATCCCAGCCGAGCGGCAGGGTGATGTCGATAATGTGTGCGGCCGCACGGATGACGTCATCCCTTCCCTGCTTCATACCCTCGAGCATGATGAACCACGCCGCCTCCATAGAGTGGCCGGGGTTGACTACTCTGCCCGACGGGCTATTGACGGGCTTGCCATCGACGGACACGCTCTCAAGCAGGGCGCGCTCGGTAAGGAAGCCGCCGCCGAGAATCTCGTCAAGGCAATCACAGCAGATCTTGTTATAGAAGGACTCCTTCTCGTCCTTCATCGAGCGCATGACAGACGCGGTCGAGAGCATGATCATAACGGGGGACAGCGCCTTCATCGCCTGGTTTTCGGGGTTGATCTTCGGTGCGTTTTTGCGCACGCCCGTGAAGCACTCGTAGGCGACGGCGAAGAAGTCCTCCGCACTCTTTCTGACGTCCTCCCTGCCCGTTGCCTTGTAATACTCGGCACAGCCGATGGCGGCAAAGGTCTCGGAGAAATAGTATCTGCGCTTCTGCAGCTCGCGGCCGTCGGCGGTCACGGTGAAGTACATGCGGCCGTCGGTATCGGTGCAGGTCGGGAAGAATTTGTAGATATTCTCGGCGGCGGTGAGGTATTCCTCGCGGCGCTCGACGGTGTTATACGCCTTCGAGAAGGACCAGAGTGCCCTGCCCTGGAACCACACGCTCTTATCCGTGCCGTAGATTACGCCCTCGCGATCAAGGGAGGTGTAGATTCCGCCGTGCTCGCGGTCGATCGCCTCGCCGAGCCAGAACGGAAGAATGTTTTCAAGAAGTGTTTGCTTGTAGGTCATTTTTCTTACCTCACTTTCATTTTTCAATTAGATTTTATCACACGCGTGCGCGCTTGTCAACCTCGTTTTGCGCGTTTTCGGTCGGAAAAATGCTTTCAGGCCGCATTCGCGCCGTCTGCCGACTGTCTCCGCTTCATCCGCCCCCAATTGACGAAGGCGTAGAGGTCGTTGACGAGGAAGACGAGGAAGCAGATGATGACCGAAACGTAGGACGGGTCGCGGAGCACCGCGATGACCCAGAGGATGATGAGGACGATATCGTTCATCGCGTAGGCGAGGGCGTACAGGGGACTGCGGCGCATGGTGAGGTAGGCGGCGGCAAAGCTCGTGGAAACCGAGATGGTGCTGAACAAGAGGCTGGAGGTGCCGAGCGAGCGGAGGATGAAGAAAAATCCGCAGGTCACCGCCGCGTCGAGCAGGAGCAAAAGGCACATCTCAAGGGGGGATATGCGACCGACGCGCACCTCGGCGCGGCCGCTGATCGAATTGCGGATCCAAGTGACGAGCGAGAAGGCGGCCATGGGTGCCGACATGCCAAGGTAGGTGAACATCTCGCCGTAATAGGCACATCCGTAGGAGATAATACCGTAGAGGATGGCGAAGATGATTATAAGGACCTGACCCGCGGGATTGCCCTTGGCACAGAAGATGAGCGAGGTGACGCCGACGAGCGAGGCGGCGAGTGATAGCCAGCCCACGCGGTCGAAGATGAGAAAGGCGGTGATGATGACCGCGACAGACGAGGTCCAGAGGATCAGCTCGAATTTAGAGAAATATGCAAGAAGTCGTTTCATTTTACCTCCGTGCCGCCGAAGAAAAAAGCACCCGCGGCACGCCTTCTTATGACCTAACGGCGTGCGGCGAATGCTAATCAGGGTGTGGCGGACAAACGCCGCACCGTACGATCTCATTCCTACCCGGTGGCAGATTTTCATTTACGCCAGCATTATAGCAGAGCGCGGGCGGTTTGTCAAGGTGTCGGGAGGTAATTTTTGCGGGGTATTGATTTTCGCCGCGGGATATGCTATATTATACGCAGAAATCCTTGTCGCGCGGCAATACCGTCGGCAAAGGAAAGGAGAAAAAATGTAAAAAGCGTTAAAAATCCTTTCGCGCGTGCTCGTTGGTATCGTATGCACGGTGCTCGCCCTCGCGGTGCTGGTTATCGGCGGGCTGAATATCGCGAAATTTATCATCTACGACGACTACTATGAGATAAGGACTAATATATGCAAAAACCCGGGGCTGGGCGACGGATTCGTCTGCCAGGGTCTGGCCGCGGATGAGGAGAGCGGCAAATTCCTCGTATCGGGGTATATGGACGACAAGTCAAATTCGCGCATCTACGTCACCGACACGGACAACGATTCCTACCACGTCAAATTGACCCGCGAGGGCAAGAAGTACACGGGTCACGCGGGCGGCGTTGCGGTATCGCACGGCACGGTCTATCTTGCAAACGGCGGGCGGATATTCCATTTCCCGCTTTCTGACGTTCTGAATGCCGAGGACGGTGACACCGTCGACATCGGCGCGGGCACGGAGGTGAATAACAACGCCTCCTTCGTATTCACGAATGACACGCACCTGTACGTCGGTGAGTTTCATCACGGCGAGGGGTACAAGACCGACCACCGCCTCGAGGAGTTTGGCGTGACGTACGAGGCGATAATCACGCAGTATTCGCTCGACGACCTTTCGACCCCCTTGAAGATATACGCGGTCATTGACAAGGTGCAGGGCGCCTGCTTCACCCCCGAGGGAAAGATAGTCCTCTCCACCTCCTTCAGCATTGCCGACAGCATCTACTACGTTTACGACGAGGAGGATGCCAAAAAGAGCGAGAGCACCCTCGACGGTGCGCCCGTATATTTTCTCACCGAGCCCGAAAGGGTCATCAAGGCTCCCGCGATGAGCGAGGATATGGACTACTACGACGGGATGGCGATCTCGCTTACCGAATGTGCATCGAACAAGTACAAGTTTGGTAAACTATTCTTTGCAAATAAGATATACGGGCTTGACGTTGACTGACCGTCCGCCAAGCGTATGACACCCGTTTAATTTAACACGGGTGGGCACTAACAAGGCTCCGACCCTCGAAAGGGGGTCGGAGCCGCTTTTCTTTTTTGTGGGGATGGCGCGCACTCCGTACGCTGCCACCTGTCGGTCAGTTCAGGAAGAAAATGCCGCCGTTAAGATAGCCCGCGAAGGCCACCCAGAGGATGTACGGAATCTGCAAAGCTGCACCGACGGGTGACACGCGGCGGTAGTAAAGCACCGTACGGATGATGAAGTAAAGCAGGACCAGAAGGGTGACGAGCGCCGCGAGGGGTGAGCGAATATTAAAGAAGATTATCGACCAAAGAAAATTGAAAACAAGGCTCGAAAGATATGCCGAGAGGCCCGCGCGGGCGGAGTTCATATCACGGTCGCGATAGGTAAATACGAGCGCGGAGGACACCCCCATCAGGATATACAAAACCGTCCAGACGATGGGAAAGACTATCCCGGGCGGGGAGAGGGGCGGCGTTTTGACCGTGTCGTAAATATTCATCGAATTTCGTGTTAGGAGCGCCGAGAGCGTGCCGACGGCGAGCGGCAAGGCAATTGCGATTGCAAAGGGGAGGATATGCCCCCTTATTTTTTTCCACATATTTCCCTCCAAGGTAAAAATTTCACTACTATTCTATTTCCCCGCGGTGATAATTATTCGCCACCGTGGAATAATAGGTACAGAAAGATTTGTGAGGTGGATTATGATACACAAGGACACGGTTCGCCTGTTACGCGAATGCGATTCGGGCATTAAAATGGGGATACAGTCGATTGACGATTGCATCGGACACGTTTCGTCACAGCGGCTACGCGGGGCAATGCTGGTTTGCAAGGACGAGCACAACAGGATGAAAAAGGAGATCACCCGCCTGCTCGACCGATATCACGACGGCGGAAAGGAGCCGAGCGCCCTCGTCAGCGGGATGTCGAGGATGAAGACGGGGATGCGCCTTATGATGAACGACACCGACAAGACGGTCGCGTCGCTGATGACCGACGGGTGCAATATGGGGATAAAGTCGCTGTCAAAATATCTCAACCAATACAAGGCGGCCGAGGAGGATGCGAAGGACATCACCAAGCGGCTGATCGCGACCGAGGAGCAGTTAGCAAAGGATATGCGCGGTTTTCTGTAATCGCGGTTTTCTGTAATCGCGGTTTTCGTGGGCGCAGATTTCGTGGACGCGGTTTTCCGTAATCGCGGTTTTCTCTGACCGCGCGCGGGGGGCTCCTGCCCCCTTTTCGTTTTGCGGGAGTACCTTTAGAAAGCAGCGCGTAGTTTTTTGTCACGGGGATTGATTTTCGCGCGCGGGTGTGATATACTTGATTTATTGAATCAAAGTGAGGTCACACCATTATGTTCAGATACGAGATGCACATCCACTCGAAGCCGTGTAGCGGCGGCGGTGACGATATCCGCCGTCAGATCGACGTGCTCATCGAGCGGGGATACACGGGAATGGTCATCACCAACCATTTTTATTACGGCGACACGCGAATTGACCGCGACCTGCCGTGGGAGGAGTTCGTCGACGCGTACAGGCAGGATTATCTTAACGGACTTGAGTACGCAAGAGAGCGGGACTTCGACCTCTATTTCGGTATTGAGGAGCATGTTGGCGAGGGGCTCGAGGTGCTTTGCTACGGTATTTCGCCCGACCTGCTTGCCGCGCATCCCGAGCTTCGGGAGCACCGTGTCGAGGACTACATCCGCCTTGTGCACGAGGCGGGCGGGCTTATCTTCCAGGCTCACCCCTATCGCGATCGGTATTACATACCGAACCCGGGGCCGCTCCCCTGCCTTGGCGAGCTTGACGGAATCGAGGTCTACAACGCCTCAAACTACCCCGAGGAGAACGAGCGCGCCGCGGCGCTTGCCGCCGAGCGCGGACTGCGCTGTACGACGGCAGGCTCGGACGGTCACCACTGCGACTCCTGCGGCTTCGGGGGCATTGAGCTATACGAGCGGCCGAGGGATTACGCCGAATTAATCGAGATGATCCGCGCGGGCAGATACGAGATCTATCGCGGCAAATAATGGTGGGTAAAATGAAGATACTTTTTATCGGTAACAGCTTTTCACAGGATGCGAACCGATACCTCTACTCGCTGTGCGAGGCGGGCGGTCACGGGGAGGTCGAGCTGCTCAATATGTATATCGGCGGCTGCTCGTTCGAGATGCACGCCGAGCGTATTCGCGAGAACAAGGCGGACTATATGGTCGAGTATAACGGCAGGGATTATTTTCACACCCTTTACAGCACGCTTGACAACGCTCTTAAATTCCGCGAGTGGGATTACGTGTCGATCCAGCAGGTGAGCGGTGACTCGGGCTTCTACGAAACCTATCACCCCTATTGCGACGAGCTGGTCGCGCATATCCGAAAGATCTGCCCCGGTGCAGAGATACTGCTTCACAGGACGTGGGGCTACGAGCACGGGTCGAATCATTTCGCCTTCCCGCGGTATGAGTGCTCGCCCGCGCTTATGTGCGAGCGCATCGGCGAGGCGTACGGTAGATTAAAGAAAGACGTCGGCGCGCGGGCGATTATTCCCGTCGGCGAGGTTATCGAGGCGCTACGCGCCCTGCCCGAGTTTGATATCCGCGTGGGCGGTGCGTCGCTTCACCGCGACGGCTTTCACCTCGGTGAGGGGTATGGCAGATTCGCCGCCGCGGCGGTATGGTATCAGGCAATGGGCATCGGCGAGATTGCCGAAAACCCCTTCACCCCGACGGTAGAGGGGGAGGATGACCCCGCGCTCTACGCGCTGATAAGACGGACGGTGTCCGCGCTCGTCCACCCGCTGGTATAAGCCGCACCAAAACGCTCATTTAGCAAACATTTGTTTACAATAAAAAGATATGGCACCACCCGAAATTTGACACGGGTGGTGCCATATTGCTCCCCGCGGGCGTTTTGACGCCGCGGGGAGCCTTTTTGTTTTTGATGCCGTTTGGGGTTAGCGGCGCTATGCTTGATAGCCGCGCTTGTACGGGTCGCGGGGCTGATACCGGCTTGCCGATACCACTCAGGGGGTGCGGAGCCAATGCTCGGTTACCGCTACCGTTTACCGATTGCGGAGCTGATACTCGCTTGCCGCGGTGGCGTACGCCTTCATCGCGCGGGCAAGGTCGACGAGCGCCGCGGGATACCCCTCCGCCGCCGTGACGGTGGAAAGGTAGCAGGTCGCGCTGAGTTCAATCTCGCACGCGGTGCCGTCTGTGTTATTCGTCACGGTGATCTTATAGACGTCGTCGAGCTGACCCGCGGTAATGCCGTCGATAACGATGCGGTAGCGCTCCCCGATCCTGTCCGCGTGCACCTCGCCGACCTCGCCCGTCGGGGTAGTCAGGGTCAGGGTGTAGTCGGCAATATCCGCACCGACGGTGAGATTGAAATAGAGCTTCGCCGACACGGTGCTCTCAAGAGCGAGGGTCCAGCTTGCGAGGGCGAAGCCGCTTGCGCCGCCGCTGACGGTGAGTGTCCTATCCTCGGTGACGGTCGAGAGGTCGGCCTCGACGCCGCTGTTTGCGAGGTTGCCCGCATTATGGTCAAAGAACACCTGCGCCGCCGCGCCGTAGTTGAGCATCGCCGTGATAAGTCGGTTAATACCGGGATACGCCTGCTCGTATTTTTCGTCCGCGAGGATAACGTCGGCGTAATCGCGCACCGAGTAGGAGTGGATTTTGCCCATTTCGCCGTTGGAATATATCGCGCGGAGAGTGACCGTGTCGCGAAGCTCGCAGGCGGCGAGGTGGACGGTGAAGACGTACCTGCCCGCGGAGTCGACGGGCGCGTCCTTAAAGTACATTTTTACATCATCCCTCTCGGGCACGGACACGAGGACGTACGCCTCGGGGTGCTTTTCAAGGAATGCGGGGTCAAGAGCGGTGTAGCGGAAATTCATCGCAATATCCCCGCCGAGGGAGATATTGTACGCAGAGAGGATGGCGGAGCTTACCGTGTCCGCATAGGCGTTTATCTCGGCGGTGTAGGCGTCGAGCTCCTCCTGCGTAGCCTCCGCGTGCATCGCGTAGCCGAGGAATTTATCGTAGGATTCGTTGAGGAGATATTTCCAATTGAGGTCGCCCTCGGTATCCCTGACGGGCAGACGGTTGAGCGCGGCGAGGAGTGCGGTGCGGTCGGTGTCGAAGACCTCCTTAACGTAGCCCGAGCACTCGATCTCCCAAAGGGAGATGGTAGGGCCGCTTCCCCGCTTCGGGATGACGATACGGATCTTATCCGCCTCGACGCCGCCCATAGGAAGGCTTATCACGCCCCCCGATTTATTGGCATATACCTCCGCCTCGGTGAGGGTGAGGACGGTGGTCCAATTTCCGTCAAGCGAGGTCATGACCGTCACGCCGCCGCAGTAATGGTCGGTCTCGGGATTGCCGACGAAATCGTAGATGCGCAGGGTGTCGAGGATCGCCTCCCTGCCGAGGTCGACGGTCGCGTCGAGCATCTGACGGTCGCCGTATGCGCTACCGCTGGAGAATCTGCCGTTATGGACGGTGGTGACGAGCGAGGATATGCCGTCGGTCAGGGTCGGATAGCCGTAAACCGCGTGGTTGCCCGCGTGGACGAGCGCCTTTGCCTCGTCGGTGGGGATGAACTCAAGCCCCTCAAGGAGGTTACCGTAGGCGACGGTGTCCGACTCGGCGAGTCTGCCCGTACACTTGAACTCGTTGTAGGAGATGGTGCTCGTGCCGTAGCGGGAAGGGATATACACGCGCACCTGCTCGGCGACGATTCCGCCGAGGTCCACGGAGATATATTTGCCCGTGGAATTATTATGCTTTACTATCTCGGCGTGGTCGGCCCATTCGATGACGCGCTTCCATTGACCCGAGGAGCATACCTCGACGGTCAGTCCGTTACCGACGAAGTCGGTAGTGTTGAAATAATAGAGCTGTAACTCATCGAGGTGGAAGGATGCGCCGAGGTCGACGGTGCCGTCGAGGGTATGCCATGACGAGGAGGAAACGGTCGAGAAGCGGCCCGTCTGGTAATTCGTGCTGCCGTCGGTGAGCTTATCGTAGCCGTAGGTGACGCTGACGCCGCCATGCTGACCCGTGTGGACGCTCGAGGCGAGCGAGCCGCGCTCAAAGGTCCTGCCTGCAAAGAGGTTCGCGGGGTCGTAGTCAACCGAGCTATTCGAGCCGATGCGAGCAAGCGGATAAATTTCACCCTCCTCGCCGTAGATATTGACCGCGCTGACGGCGTATTTCGCGCCGAGCGAGTATTCGTCGAGGATAAATACGGGGAAGGCGGAGCGAGAGAGGTGCGTCCACTCGTCGGTCGATGTGGCGCGGGTATAAAGATTGAACGCGCTTGCGGTGCCGTCGGCGCGTGCGACGATCTGCAGGCTCTCTCCGATCTCGCCGCCGAGGACGTCGGTGATGCTGACCGTTGAGCTCTCGGGCAGGAAATAGGCAAGCGTGCGCTCGCTCTCGTTACCCGCGGCGTCGACCGCCGTGACGGCGAAGGTGGTGCGGGCGTTTTCCATGCCCTCCCCCGCCTTGTAGGTGAAGAAGCCGACGGGCGAGGAGGAAACGAGGGTGTAGTCGGGTGCGCTCTCAACCGCGACGTAAAGGTTATAGGACACGGCGCCCGTCACGGTGTCCGAGGCGAGCTTGAACACGCCGCGCTCGGCATTCGAGAAGCCAAGCGTTGCGGGAGAGTCGGGCTTGCTTACCTCGGCAAATCCCGAGATGATATAGGTTTCGCCGACGGTGGTATCGAAGGAGATGACCCCGCCCTCGGCGGTATAGGAAACCGTCCTGCCCGAGGAGGTCCTGACGGTCGCGGAGGTGATGCCGGGATAGCTGACGCGCGCCCTACCGCCGCTTTGCGAGGTTATGTTAAAGCAGGTTGCCCTGCCCTCCTCCCACTCGGCGGACACGAGGAAATTGCCACGGGCAACAAGGCCGGTGTAGGAGCCGCTCTGCCACTCGGTGGGGATGGCGGCAAGGGGTGCAATAAAGCCCTCGTGGCTCTGGAGGAGCATTTCGGACACGCCCGCGGTCAGGCCGCAGTTGCCGTCGAGCTGATATGCGAAGTAGTGCGACCAAAGGTTGTTTCCGATGGAGTCATGGATGAGGTTGTTCAGCATACGGTAGGCGTACTCGCCCTCGCCAAGGCGGGCGTATGCGTTCATTCGGTGGGCGTAGCCCCAGCCCTCGGTGCTGTCCCCTCTGCCGCGAAGGGAGACGAGGGCGGCATCCTGCCACGCGGGGGTGGAGGAATTGATCACGGTGCCGGGATAGAGTCCGACGAGCTGAGAGATATGGACGTACTGAGGTGCGCCGATGGTGCCGTAGTAGTCCTCCTCGCGGAACTCCTTGACCTGGCCCGAGAGGCCGATGACGATGGGATCGTATCTGTCGGTCTGGGCGAGGACGGTTTTGAGGATAGCCTTGTCATTCACGCTCAGCGAGGAGGAATCGACGTCGGAGGTATCGACGCCAAGCTCGTGAGCGAGGCGGATGAGGTTATAGTTGTTCTCGTAGATAAGCGACTGCGCGTAGGTGGTACCGTTCGTGAAATAGAGGCTGCCGCCGTGGTACTGCTCGGGTGACTCGCAGTTATGGACGAGGAGGTTGCCGTCCTCATCCTCGACGACGGTTTTGGTGATATACCGTGCCGCCTCGGCAAGCAGGGTGAACATCTCGATAAGGCGCGCCTCGTCCTGCGTAAAGGCGTAGTAATCGTAGAACATCACGGTGGTGAAGCCGAGGTGACCCGGGCTCCATTGTCCCGAGGCGATGAAGGGCTGCAGCCCGACGCCGATTGTCCAGCCGTTGCCGCCGTCAGCGCCGCTGACAGACGGGTTTTTGCTATTGATATTACTGTTTGCCGCCTCCTTAAGTACGGGAAGATAGGAGTCAGTGAACTCCAGATAAGGCAGGAAGACCTCGGCAAGGTTCGTCGAGAAGGCGGGCCAATAGTTCATCTGGATATTGACGTTATGCCAGAATCCGCCCGACCAGGGGGTGTAGTTGTATTTATTCCACACGCCCTGCAGGTTTGCGGGGAGCGCGCCCGAGCGCGAGGATGCGATGAGCAAGTACCGCCCGTATTGGAAGAGGAGCACCTCGAGGTAGGTCGAGCGGTTGGAGGAATTGCGGTATGCGCCGACGAGCTCGTCGGTGGTGAGGGCGAGGTCCGCGGGGTCGCAGTCAAGGTCGAGGCTGACGCGCCCGAACATTTCGGCGTGGTCGGAAATATGTGCGCCCTTGATCGCGGAGTAGGAGGCCGCGAGGTCGGCGGGGTTTATTTTTGCGGTGAGCGCGTTCATATAGCCCTCCACCTTCTCCCTAGTGTCGGCGAGGGTGGTCTTATAGGTGGGCTTATCAACGATATAATTGCGGTAATCGACCTCGTAGTCGGTGCCGAGGGTGACGTAGATATACGCGGTGGTCGCGCCCGAAACGACGATGGTGCCGTCGGTGTCGGTGACGGGGGTGCCGTCGCTGTCGGTCCACCCGTGCTCACAGGTGGCGGCGGTCATATTGCCGTCGGTATAGACGTGATAGATGCCGAGAAAATCGACGTCGTAGTAGCCGAGCTTGCCCGATAGCTCGATAACGCCGACCCCGCCCTCGACCGAGGAGACCACGCTACCCGTTTTCGACACGCGGTCGCCCGCGGTGCGGGACCATGACTGCTCGTAGGGGACGGTGGGACGGAGGGTGAAGTCAAGCGCGCCCGCGGTGTCGGCGGTGAGCTTGATAACAAGTGCCTTGTCGGGATAGGAGGTGAAATATTCGCGCGAATATTTCACGCCGCCGTAGGTGTATTCGACGGTTGACACGGCGGTTTCGAGGTCGAGCTCGCGGGTGTAATCGCTGACGGCCGCCTCGATATGCCCGAAGTCGATATAGGTTTCGGAGAAGTTGTTAAGACCGCCGAGGGAGGTATCCCAGCTGCCGTAGGGGTTGGCGAGCGTTTTTTCGGTGATCTGTATGCGCTCGCTCTCGGTGCGGCCGAAAAGATTTGCCCCAAAGTAGCCGTTGCCGATGGGTATCGACCAATTCTCCCAATCGCAGAGGGCGTTCTTGATTGCCGAATTGCTGCCGAGGGTGCCGACGCCCTCGCGCTCCTCGAAGGCGGTGTTAATGCCGTGGGAGGCGGGCTCGTCATAATGGAGGCGGAGGGGTAAATCCGACTCGGAGATTATTCCCGCGTCGGTCGCCGCGGCAACGCTGACCCCCGGCATAGAGCCGAGCACGGCCCCCGCGCCGATTATAAGTGATAGCATAAAGGATAGACCTCGTTTCATAAATGTCATAGCAATCTCCCTTCGCCGCGGAGGTGAGCGCGTCAGCCCGCGGACCAAAATAAATTTTCGCGCGAATCTTTTAATACATATTGATTATATAATATTTTGGTGCTATAATCAATGTACGAAGATACATTTTTTATTGTACGAGAGTACAAATGGAGGAATTATGCCGATCATTGTGGACGGGCACGAGCACTGGCGGTTTATCGACAGCTTTTATTACGGTGATTACCTGACGCACGGATACACCAACGCGGATTATTCGATCGAGCGACACTCGCAGGCGTTTTACGAGCTGAATATCATAACGAGGGGGAGCGGCACGCATTATTTCGCCGAGCGGACCTATCCCGCCGTGATGGGCGACGTGTTCATTATCCCGCCGAATATTTTACACGGGTATGACGGTGGACGGGGATTTGACGTATATCACCTTCTCCTCTCGCCCGAGTTTATGCAGAAAAATTCGCTGAGCCTTGCGCGCCTTTCCGCATACTCCACCCTGTTTCACATCGACCCCCTGATGCGTAAGAGGGTGTCCGACCGACTGCACCTTCACCTCTCGGAGGTTGATTTCACCGAGATAAAGGGCTACCTCGACCGCATGGAGGCGGTCGACGAGAGCGAGCGGGTGAGCGACGGCATCCTCAGCGAGGCGCTGGCGGTCATTATCATCACCCGCCTTTGCGAGATCTACGCGCGCACCGAGGGCGAGCGCGAGGATGAGGCCGTGGACCGCGGATTTATGCGGAGCATCGCACACGTTTACGAGCATTACGCGAGCGATATTTCAGTCGACGCGCTTGTAAAAATGGCACAGATGTCGCGCACGGCCTATCTGACGAAATTCCACCGCGTCACGGGCACCACCCCCGCAAGGCTGCAGGCCGAGCTGCGGGTCGAGAGGGCGAAGCAGCTGCTCGCCGACCGCACGAAAAGCCTGACGCAGATCGCCGCGGAGGTCGGCTGCTACGACACCTCGCACCTTATCCGCCTGTTTCGGCGAGTTACGGGCAGGAGCCCGAGCGAATACCGCGCGGGACTCGCAAGCGGCGATTAATTGCAAACTATTATTTACATATTTACGCAAAGAAAAACCGAGCCACTCGTCAGGAGTGGCTCGGTTTATTTAACACGGGGTGGGGGATATCCCCTTTTTGCTATCAGATGCGGATCGCGGATGCGAGGATGCGCTCAACGAGCCTTACGCTGTTCTCCGAGCTCTCGGGGGTGACCTTAACGGGCTTCACACCGCGCTCGAGGCAATCGACGAAGTATGCGATCTCGTCGGCATAACCGTCAGCGCCCGAGAGGTTGATACCGGTGTTTTCGCTGACCTCACCGACCTCGAGGGTGACCTCCTCACCGTTCTTGGTAACCTTGCCGCCCTCGGAGATAACGATACCGTTCTCGAAGATAGCGGTGTAGGATGCGTTGAAGGGGATATTCGCGTTATACCAGCCGCCGATGATGGTGACGCCAAAGCCGTCGTAGGTGAGCTCGGACACGAGGTAATCGTTGTCATTCTTCATCGCGTGGTACATACCGCCGACCTTCTTCGGCTCGCCGAAGCAATACTGTACGAAGTCGATGTCGTGGATGGAAAGGTCGATGGGGGCGCCGCCCGACTTTTCAACGCAACGCATCCAATCCTCCCAGCTCCAGCGGGGGACGGAGGAAATGCGCTTCATCTGGAAGTGGATAGGCTTACCAAGCTCGCCCGAGTCGATAACGCTCTTAAGATAGACGTAGGGCGCCATGAAGCGCACGACGTGCGCGGTCATGAAGGTCTTGCCCGTCTTCTTTTCTGCCGCGATGATGCGCGCGGTGTCCGCCGAGTGAACGCTCATCGGCTTTTCGCAAAGGACGTCGCATCCCATCTCCATCGCGTAGATGGCGAGGTCGGCGTGCATATAGCTGGGCGTGCAGATATCGACCATATCGGGCCTCTCGTTTGCGAAGAGCTCCTCAATGCTTGCATAGACGTTTACCGCGTCGGTGCCAACCTTACCCTTCGCCATATCGACGCGGGGGTCGGCGACGGCGATTACGGTCGCGCCCTCAATTTTCTTATAGGCGTTATAATGGACGAAGCCCATTCCGCCGATACCGACCAATGCTACCTTTTTCATATAAGTGCCTCCAGATAGGTTTTGGTTGCGATGATGTCACGGGTCTGCTGCTCGCCCGAGATCTCGCGCTCGATGGTGAGGGGGCCGTCGTAGCCGACCTCCTTCAGCTTTGCAACGAGGGCGGGGAAATTGACCATGCCGTCGCCGACCCTTGCCTCCTTGCCGAGGTTATTGCCCTCGGTGGGATAGAAGCCGTCCTTCGCATGGACGTCCATAACGTATTTACCGAACACATAGAGCGCGTCGATTGGGTTAGCCTTGCCGTAGAGGATGAGGTTAGCGGGGTCGAGGTTGATGCCGAGGTTGCCCGTGCCGACGTCCTGAATGGTACGAAGGAGGGTGACGGGGGTCTCCTGACCCGTTTCGAAGAGGAAGCACTGTCCGTTCGCCTTGCAATGGGATGCAACGACGCGGATGGCGGCGACGACGGAGCGATACAGCTCGGTCGAGGGGTTCTCGGGCAGGAATCCGACGTGGGTGGCAACCTTGTCAACGCCGATCTTCTTCGCAAAATCGGAGCCTGCCATCAGCTCCTGCATTCTCTGGAAGCGGTAGCACTCGGGCACGAGGCCGAGCGTCTGCGGTCCCTCGGTAAAGTTCCATGCGGTCGGACCCGACCAGCCGCACCAGAAGGTGGATATTTTCAATTCGTACTTTTCGATAGCGGCGAGAACGAGCGCGGCAACCTCGTCGGTGAAGAGCTCCTTGTTCCAGCAGATGAGCTGACAGCTCTTAAACCCGAGGTCGTACGCGTGCTTGAAGATCTCGTCAACGTTCTTGTCCCTCATAATGACGACAACGCCGGTTTGCATAATTTTTCTCCTTTAAGTTTTGTTAATCGGTTGATTTTTGAAAAACGGTTGATTTTTATCTGAGTCTAGTATATAATGATTCTCGTGAGATTTCAAGTACCATTTTTGCTTTTTATGGTACAATTTTGATTTTTGGAGAAAATGATGAACGATTTGTCGCTCTACGAGCCGATACCCCCTATAGACAACAATTTTCAGGTCAAATTCCGCGTTTACGAGAACACCACCCTGCTCCCGCCGCATTGGCACGAGCATATCGAGATCTTGTACTTTACCGAGGGGGCGTGTGACTTTATCTGCAACGGTAAGCAGTTTCCCGCGGTGGCGGGCGACCTCGTCGTCGTGAACTCTACCGAGATACACTCCTTCGTCGCGCGGGGTGTGGCAAAGTATTACTGCATCCTCATTTACCCCGAATTTTTCGCCGACATCCGCCGCATCGACACCCCGATACGCAACAGGATCCCGCCCGACGCGCGCATTTGTGAGCTGATGCAGTCGCTCCTTCGCGAGCACACCGAGAATGGAATTGGCGCGGACATGGCGACGAAGGGGATCGTTTACACCCTGCTTTGCTACCTTTACAGAAATTGCGTGTACGAGGGGGAGGCCGAGGGCGACCGACGTGCGCGTGCGGCGATGCTGCGCCGTCTTGCGGGCGTGATGGAATACATATCCGAAAATTACACCGAGCGGATAAGCACGGCGAGCCTGGCGGAGAGCTGCTACCTCACCGAGGCGCATTTTTGCCGCCTGTTCAAGCGGGCGACGGGCAAAACGGTGACAGAGTACGTGAGCGAATACCGCGTCAGCCGCGCGGCGGTCCTGCTTCGCACCACGACGGACAGCGTGTCGGCAATCGCGAGTGCTGTGGGATTTGAGGACCCGAGCTATTTTTGCCGCGTATTCCGCACGGTTACGGGAATGACGCCGCGTGAATACCGCCTGCGCGGGTAAAAAAACGGCTCGCATTTTGCACAAATTAGTATTTCGTTTTTTTATACCCGTGGTAAAAATATTAATTTTCCATTAACTTCCTCTTGACACACGCGTTTATTTTGATATAATAATATACGGTTATATTTTAAGCACACCCCGACTTCCAAAAGACCTCCCGGTGTGCTTTTTTACGCCCAAAATTCAATTTTAAGAAAGGTGACAAAACAAATGGCAAACAACACTCGCGAACTCGACGCGAACGGCAAGCCGAAGTTCGGTATCCGCGACAAGCTCGCGTATGCTGCAGGTGACGCAGGCTGTAACTTGAGCTTCGGTCTTAAGTCCACCGTTCAGACCTTCTGGCTCGTTTACATGATGATGGAAACGGGTCTGTTCTCCATCCTCCTCCTGCTCGTTCAGGCTTGGGATGCGATCAACGATCCTCTTATCGGATCTCTTATCGACCGCGATAAGAGAAAGTACAAGTACGGTAAGTACAAGACCTACATCTTCATCGGTGCGCTTGGTCTTCTCGTTGGCGGCGCGGCAGTATTCCTTCCCTTCCCGAATGCCAACACCGTTATCAAGGCTATCCTCTTCGTACTCGGTTACATAGTATGGGATGCCGCTTACACGATGGCAAACGTTCCCTACGGCACGATGCTCAACATCGTTACCGAGGATGCAGGCGAGAGAGCACAGCTCTCCGTATTCCGCTCCATCGGCGGTGCCATCGGCAGTTTGCTCCCCAGTATGATCCTCCCCCTCCTTATCTGGAACAAGATTACCTTCGATCCCAAGAACCCCACCTGGTTCCTTGACAAGATCGAGATCCCCGAGGGTGCAGAGAGTGCCTTCTCCCCCGACAAGTTCCTCATCAACCCCCAGACCGGTCTCCCCTACGCTGAGGGTGAAAAGGTCCTCAGCCCCCTGACTCACAGCCAGATCGAGGTTCTCCTCGGTGAGAGAGTGTTCTGGGCCGCTCTTATCATGGGTGTCCTTGCATTCGTATTCTTCATCTTCATGATCAAGAACATCACCATCCGCGGCAACGAGTACGACGCGCTCAACTCTGAGGGCGAGAAGGTCAACTTCTTCAGAACCTTCGGCACCTTCATGAAGAACCGCCCTGCAGTAGGTTGCACCATCGCGGCTATGGGTATGTTCCTCGGTATGCAGTCGGCTACCACCGCTACCACCATCATGTTCGCAACCCACTTCGGTCAGGCTTCCCTCTCCGGTATCGTACAGATGGTCGGATTCCTTCCCATGTTCATCTTCATGCCCTTCGCTACCAAGCTCGTTAAGAAGTACGGTAAGAAAGAGGTCGCTACCATCGGCTCCATCGCAGGCCTTGTCGGTGCGGCTATCCTCCTCATCTTCCCCGTATGCCCCAAGAGCGCACAGCTCATCGTTTACATGATCGGCCTTATCTTCTTCGGCCTTGGCATGGGCTTCTATAACTGTGTATCCTGGGCTATGATGGGTGATGCTATCGACTACCAGGAGTGGAAGACCGGCAGACGTGAGGAGAGCGTTGTTTACGCGCTTCACTCCTTCTTCAGAAAGCTCGCTCAGGGCGTAGGTCCTGCGGCAGTTATCGCACTTATGGGTACTCCCCTCATCGGTTACGTTTCCGCACTCGGTACCGTTGGTCAGTCCGCCGAGACCGCAGCTAACCTCTGCTGGCTCGTTGCGGCTCTCTACGCTCTCAGCGCAGTATGTCAGTTCGTAGGTGTTGCAATCGTTTACAACATCGACAGGAAGACTCTCGCTAAGATGAATGAGGACCTGCACAGAAACGTTGAGGCTGACGACGTTATCGTTGTCCCCACCGACGACAACCCCGTTGCATAATTAACAACCGCGGCGCCCGATTGAAATAATATCGGGCGCCATAATTTTTTTACAATTTATCCTTCTTGTATGCGATTTTACTTGATTTGTTATCGGTAATTTGATATAATAATAGAAGTGAATAAAATTAACAAGGAGCATTTATGAGAGAGATTCTTAATTTAAACGACGGCTGGCTCTTCTCCAAGGGTGTCGACGGTGTCGCACACGCCGAGGAAAAGGTTACCGTAAACCTCCCCCACACCTGGAACGCGACCGACGGACAGGACGGCGGCAACGATTACTTCCGCGGCACCTGCCTCTACACCAAAAGAATCGTAAAGAGCGAGCTTCCCGCGGCGGGCAGATACTACCTTGAGATCCGCGGTGCAAACTCCTCCGCCGACGTTTACGTCGATGGCAAGCACCTTTGCCACCACGACGGCGGTTATTCGACCTGGCGCGTTGACCTCACCGACCATCTCGGCGAGGAGAGCGAGGTACAGATCACCGTTGACAACTCCCCTAACGATACCGTATATCCGCAGATGGCGGACTTTACCTTCTACGGCGGTCTTTACAGAAACGTTTACCTCGTTTGCGTAAACGACACCCACTTCGACCTTGATTACTACGGCGGCACGGGTCTTAAGATCACCCCCGCGGTCGAGGGCAAGGATGCGAAGGTTGAGGTCGAGGTATTCACCACCGACCTTAAGGGCGGGCAGAAGCTCGTTTACACCATCTACGACAAGGAGGAGAACGAGCTTCAGAAGATCGAGTCCACCGACAAGAAGGTCGTCTTCGAGATCAAGGACGTTCACCTCTGGCACGGTCGCCGCGACCCCTACCTCTACTGCTGTGAGGTTGAGATCGTCGAGGGCGACGAGGTCATCGACAACGTTTGCTCCCGCTTCGGCTGCCGCACCTTCGTAATCGATCCCGACAACGGATTCATCCTCAACGGTGAGGAATATCCCCTTCGCGGCGTTTCCCGCCATCAGGACCGCCTCGGCATCGGTAACGCACTCCTTCCCGAGCATCACGAGGAGGACATCGGCTACATTATGGAGCTCGGTGCGACCACCATCCGTCTTGCACACTATCAGCACGATCAGTATTTCTACGATCTTTGCGACGAGAACGGTCTTGTGATCTGGGCGGAGATTCCCTACATTTCCCGCCACATGCCCGGCGGCCGCGAGAACACCATCAGCCAGATGAAGGAGCTCGTAACCCAGAATTACAACCACGCATCCATCATGGTTTGGGGCCTCTCCAACGAGATCTCCATCGCGGGCTCGGACGAGGATCTGCTTGACAATCACCGCGTGCTCAACGACCTCGTGCACGAGATGGACAAGACCCGTCTTACCACCATTGCGGCGGTATCGATGTGCAAGATCGACGACCCCTACATTCAGATTCCCGACGTCGTTTCCTACAACCACTATTTCGGCTGGTACGGTGGCGAGACCCACATGAACGGTCCCTGGTTCGACAAGTTCCACTCGGTTCACCCGAAGATTCCGATCGGCGTCAGCGAGTACGGCTGTGAGGCGCTCAACTGGCACACCTCCGACCCGAAGCAGGGCGACTACACCGAGGAATATCAGGCGTATTATCACGAGGAGCTCATCAAGCAGCTCTTCACCCGTAAGTATATCTGGGCGACCCACGTTTGGAACATGTTCGACTTCGGCGCGGATGCAAGAGCAGAGGGCGGCGAGAACGGACAGAACCACAAGGGCCTTATGACCATGGACCGCAAGTACAAGAAGGACGCCTTCTACGCGTACAAGGCATGGCTGTCCGACGAGCCGTTCGTTCACCTTTGCGGCAAGAGATATATTGACCGCGTTGAGGACGTGACCAAGGTCACCGTATATTCCAATCTCCCCGAGGTTGAGCTGTTCGTAAACGGCGAGAGCATCGGCAAGAAGACCGCAGAGGATCACTTCTTCTACTTCGACGTCAAGAACGTTGGAAAGACCACCATCGTTGCCAAGGCGGGCGAGCTCACCGACGAGGGTCACATCCGCAAGGTTGACGAGATGAACATGGACTACGTCCTCGTTGAGAAGGGCGCGGTGCTCAACTGGTTCGACATCGAGTCTCCCGAGGGACGCTTCTCGCTCAACGACAAGCTCGGCGACATTATGGCCTGCCCGAGAGGTAAGCTCTGGTTCATCCGCCTCGGCCTCAAGCTCAAGAGAAAGATGAACGCCAATAAGAAGGGCAAGGGCGAAAAGAAGGGCGGCGGATTTGACGTCGACCTCAGCAGCGGCGGTGGACTCATGGAGATGATGGGTTCGTTCACCGTGCTTCGTCTTTCCTCGATGATGGGTATGGCGAACATCACCTTCACCAAGGAGGAGCTCCTTAAGATGAACCGCCAGCTCAACCGCATAAAGAAGCCCAAGAAGAAGTAAACCAAGGTTTACAGAAAATACTGCAAAATTTAACACGCCCCCGTACGTTCGGGGGCGAACGGAGTAAATATGAAAATGAAAATGTCTTTCCGCTGGTATGGCGAGGGCGACCCCATTTCGCTTGAATACATCTCGCAGATACCCGGTATGCGATCCATCGTTTCGGCAATATACGACGTTAAGCCCGGCGAGGTCTGGGGCGAGGAGAGCCTTCAGAAGATGAAGGAGCAGTGTGAGGCACACGGCCTTGTATTCGACGTCGTTGAGTCTATCCCCGTTCACGAAAACATCAAGCTCGGTCGCGGCAACGTTGACGAGCTACTCGAGGTTTATTGCGAGAACATCCGCCGCTGTGCAAAGTACGGCGTCAAGTGCGTTACCTACAACTTCATGCCCGTTTTCGACTGGACCCGTACCCAGCTCGACAAGAAGGCGGCCGACGGCTCCACCAGCCTTGTTATGTATTGGGACCAGATGAGAGGCCTTGACCCCCTTAAGAACGACATCCACCTTCCCGGCTGGGATTCCAGCTACACCCAGGAGGAGGTCCGCGAGCTTATCACCGGTTACGGCGAGCTCGGCGAGGAGGGCCTGTGGGCTAACCTCGAGAAGTTCCTCAAGAAGGTCATCCCCGTTGCAGAGGAGTGCGGCGTCAGAATGGCAATTCACCCCGACGATCCGCCATATCCCATCTTCGGTCTTCCCCGCGTTATCACCTGCGAGGAGAATCTCGACCGCTTCCTTGCCATCGTTGACAGCCCCGCAAACAGCCTTTGCCTTTGCACCGGCTCGCTCGGCTGTGCGGCGTCCAACGACGTCGTTAAGATGGTGAAGAAGTATGCCGCGATGGACAGAATCGCGTTTATGCACATCCGTAACGTAAAGATCATGGAGGACGGCTCCTTCGAGGAGAGGGCGCACCTTTCCTCCTGCGGCTCGCTCGACGTTTACGAGATCGTACGCGCGCTCGTTGAGTGCGGCTTCGACGGCTACGTCCGTCCCGACCACGGCCGTATGATCTGGGGCGAGACGGGCAAGCCCGGCTACGGTCTGTTCGACCGTGCCCTCGGCGCAACCTACATCAACGGTCTTTTCGAGGCACTCGAAAAGGAGCTGGCGAATTAATCACCGAACAAAGCAAAACCCCAAGACTGCCAAATGCGGTCTTGGGGTTTTTATATGAATTTAACCCTCTTGTCGGGCGGGGGGATGATGAGGTGTGCGCTGAGCACCCCCTTCTCGTTTGCTATCTCTTGTATTTTCGGGCACTCCTGACTTTGGCAATCCCAGACAAGCAATATTGCATCACAATTATCCACCAATCCGCGATAATAGTTCTCCGCACCACGCCCGCTATAATCACAGAGGTCAACCGAAATGAAGGTTATTCCCCTCTCCTTTGCATACCCTCGGGCAGCCGTGCCAATGGCGCTCGATGCCTCGGAAAGGATAATATCAACGTTTGATGGAACGTAGGGGGCAGGATTAAAATCACTTATCCCCCGTGAGCCGATTATCAAGAGCTTCATCCGATTTACCCATTCTTTGTTGTATTTTTACTATATTGTGCCTAGTATTTATTATATTATAGCATATAAATATTTACTTGTAAATAGGGTATAATTAATTTAACATAATATTGCGGAGTTAATTATGCTTGACAGTCAGTATAAAATGAACCTCATAAAAATCGGTCTTAGGATTGCATATTTCAGAAAGCTAAGCGGTATGACGCAGGAGGAGCTTGCCGAGGCGTGTGAGCTTTCCGCGGGATATATCTCACAGCTCGAGGCTCCCGGATGCTATTTCTGCCCGTCGCTCAAGACGCTTTTCGTTATTGCGGAGGCGCTCGGCACGACCGTTTCAAAGCTAACCGATATCGAGGACTAAAAAACACCCCTACGGGAATCTCCGAGGGGTGTTTTTTCTCATTTTTCGCACACAGGGTGCCACCTGACGGGTGGTTTCCTGTGTTTTTCTTTTGCGCGGTGCGTGTTTTTCACCAACAGTTCGGGTGCGTTGCTCTTTTGTGCAGGTCTGTTCCCCGCTCCACGAAAATGCCGTTTTTGCGACACAGGGTCGGACTTGCGGGCGATAGGTGAGGTTCAGGAGCGCAGACCCGAGCCGCGGTCGCGTGCGGAAGGCCGCAACGATATTCAGAGTGCGTTTTCGTCAGACGAACGGGTTTTCAACCTTGATAACGCAGGCGGAGTCGGGTCGGGCGGCGCGGATAAGTGCGCTGACCCTTTCCTCGGCGTCGGCGGGGGATATTTTGGAATCGACGGGGATAAGCAGGTCGAAGATGAGGTTGACGTGGCTATCCCCCTTCGTCATACGAAAATCGTGGATCGTGAAGGTGGGGTCAACCTCCGCCGCCTTCATCTCGCAGAGGGTGCGGAGCTCGTTTACCTCGGGATCGTTAATAACGATGGGGTCGAGGTGGACGGTGACGATACAGCCGAATTTATGGTGCATATCCCGCTCCATTCTATCGACCTCCTCGTGCGCGATGTTGATGTCGGAATCAGACGGCACCTCCGCGTGGAAGGACACGATAAGTCGGCCGACACCGTAGTCGTGCACCATTACGTCATGGATGCCGATAACGTGCTCGTAGCCCTTCGAGAACTCGTAGATCTTCTCGATAAACTCGGGGTCGGGGGGCGAGCCGAGGAGAAGGTCGATGGTTTCCTTTGCCGCCTTGATACCCGTATAGAGGATGAAGAGGGCGACGACGATACCGACGTAGCCGTCGATGGCGAGCGAGGTGAAGCGTGCCACGATGGCCGAGGCGAGGACGAGCGCGGTGGCAATCGAGTCGGTCAGGCTATCCTGTGCGGAGGCGCGAAGGGGGGAGGATTTGATCGTCACGCCGATTTTGCTGTAGAAGAAGTAGAGCCACACCTTCACGAGGATGGAAACGCCAAGAAGGATCAGCGTCACGTTGCCGAAGGACGGCAGGGTCGGGGTGATTATCTTCTCGATCGAGCCCGTAAACAGCTCAAAGCCGACGAGGATGATGAGCATATCGACGATGAAGCCCGTCACGTATTCGAGGCGGCCGTGGCCGAGGGGGTGCTCCTTGTCATTCGGCTTCGACGCCATGCGAAAGCCGATCAGCGCAATGACCGACGAGCCCGCGTCGGAGATGTTATTGAACGCGTCGGCGATAATTGCGACCGAGCCCGAGATGATACCGAGGGTCAGCTTGCCCGCGAAGAGCAGGACGTTGCAGAGGATGCCGACGATGCCCGCAAGGGCGGCGTATGCGCCGCGGACACGCGGATTTGCCGTGTCCTCGCGGTTTTTGATAAATAGCCTTGTAAGTAGGTTTGTCATTGTAATTTCCTATGGAGTTTTTTCGGAGTTATCAGCTCATTCTGAATTTGATCCTGCTCTTGCCGAGCTTTGCAAGAAGGAAGGCCTCGAGGTCCTTTTCATCCCCCTCGATCCCCGCACGGGAGAGGATGATCGCCTCGCGCTTAGTGATATAGAGGTAGTAGTTGTGGCGGTCGCGCTCGACGCTACGGACGGAATCGTAGTTGTAATAGCCGGACTCGCCACCCTCGGTAGCCGTGCGGGAATAGTTGATCTCTCCGTCGCCAAGCTCGAACTTGAGGACGATGCCCTTTTTACCGATTGCGTGGGTGCGGATGAAGGGCAGAACGAGGTAGCCCAGCAGGTAAAGAAGGTCAAGGGCGATCAGCGCGACCAAATAAGAAACGTAGTCGGAGCCGTCCGCCATCATATCACGGATACCGAATATACCGAGGCAATTCGCCAGGACAACGAGGGCTAGTATCCATAGCTTCTTCAGATTGTGGTGGAAGAAGAAGGGGATGAGGGTGGATTTATCGTATTTGGTCGTGATTTTCATTTTTTCTTCCTTTCTCTGTGGAAGATTGCGCCGAGGGCGGTGCGGCGCACCTTCATCGCGCTCTTAGGGCAGAACTCCTGACAGCAGAAGCAGCGTATGCACTCCGAGCGGTCGATGACGGCCTTGCCATCCTTTATGACTATCGCCTTCGCGGGGCAGATATTCTTACAGATTCCACAGCCGACACAGAGGTCTTTTTTTAACACGGGTCGGGTTTTAAGCACCGCGCCCGCGATTTTACCGAAGAGGATTTTGATGGGGTTTTTGCCATTACCGGAGAATTGGAGCGAGCGATGCTCGGTCACCGTTTCAAAGTCGGGAAGGTAGAACCTCTCGGCATTTCCGATGATATTCACGTCCTCGACCCGCTCGGGGATGAAGCCGCGCTTGATGCCCTCGGAGAGGGTCGGCACGTCGGACGGAGCAAGGCCGATGATGCGCACCGCGACCATATCGAGGGTATGCGGGGATTTCGACGCGAGGATACAGCCCATCTCACGCGGGGTGCCCGCGGTCGGGCCGTTGCCCTCCATACCGACGACGGCGTCGGCGATAGAGAGGACGGGGTGGAAATACTCGTCAATGTCGAGGAGCATATTTGCGAAGTCCTCGTATTTCGGGAAGCGGTAGTGATACTCGGGCTTGATGACACCGGGAATGACGCCGAACATATTTTTCGCGGCGCAGGACATAGACATCATTCCGTGGCTCTTCAGCTTGCAGAAATTGATGATGGCGTCGGCACCGTCGAGATAAGAGGTGTAGGAAAAGGTGTGAAGCACGCGCGCCTCCTCAAAGACGGCGGTAGCCTCGCCAAAGTCGCGGTTAAGCGTTGCCCCGTGCTTCTCACACTCGGTGACGCCCGACACGCGATAGACGCGGCCGACGAAGGCGGAGTTGTATAGCCCACCGGGGCTGTCGCCGATGACGACGGTCGCCCCCCGCTCGACGAGCATATCGCAAAGCGCAGAAAGAAGTACGGGGTGCGTTGTGGCGGCGGTGTCGGGTGCCATCGCAGAGACGAGGTTAGCCTTGATGACGATGCGCATGCCCGACCTTACAAAATCGAGGCCGCCGATCTTACCTAGGGCGTCCTCGAGCGCCGCTCGCGCGAGGGTGGGATCATAGGCAGCAAGAGGGGTAACCGACACGGGATCGGTCGGTGAGTAATATTTAGACATTTTTAGTTTTCCTTCGTTGGGTCTATGTAAATAGTTGTTTACAGGAGTATCGCGTATGCCGTGGGGCGTGTTAAATTAACGGGATATCGCGTAAGAATAAAAAACCATTGGTCACCCGGGTTCGGTAATGGGTCAGTTGCCCCTTTTGCCCGCCTTGATGCGCTCGGCGGCCTCCTCGCGCTCACGGCTGATGTCCGCCCATTTCGGCATTTTGGACACGCGATCCGACAACTCACAGAGGACGGCGGGGATATCTATCGACTGCGGGCAGATGGAGGTACAGGCACCGCAGGAAATGCAGGCAGAGGGCTTTTTATCATCGGGGAGGAACTCGACGCGCATTGCTGAATTCAGGCTCTGCGACACGCGAAGCTCGTTGCAGGTGGCGATGAGCAGGGGGATGTCAAGCCCCATCGGACAACCGTCGGTGCAATAGCGGCACTTGGTACAGGGGACGGAGTTGAGCATCTTGTGCGCGATGCCCTCGAGGACGGAGCGCTCCTCGTCGGTGACGGGGTCAAGAGTGGACATGGTTGCGATATTATCGGTGAGCTGATCCATATTCGACATGCCCGAGAGAATGACGGCAATATTGTCGAAGTCCATAAGCCAACGAAAGGCAAAGGATGCGGGGCTGGCATTCGGGCGAAGGGCGGCGAGGGCGGCGGTGTCCTCCTCATCAAAGGCGGCAAGCTTGCCACCGCGAACGGGCTCCATAATAATGACGGGGATGCCGCGGCTCGTCAGGAGGTCGTACTTTCCCTTCGCATCCTGGAGGGTGTAGTCGAGGTAGTTCATCTGAATCTGGCAGAACTCCATACTGTCGCCCGCAAGGTCGAGAAATTCCTCAAGGCCGCGGGTCAAGGCGTGGGTGGAGAAGCCGAGGTGCTTGATGCGCCCCTTTTTCTTCTGCTCGAGGAAGTAGTCGATAACGCCGATCTCGGGGTCGGTGTAGATGCCCATCGAGCGCTCGTAAACGTTATGTAAAAGGTAGAAATCGAAGTAATCGACACCGCACTTTTCAAGCTGTTCCTCGAAGATGGCGGCGGGATCGTAGGTCTTCATAAGCTGATGTCCGGGGAATTTGTCGGCGAGGTAGAAGCTCTCGCGCGGGTATTTTTTCAAGGCGTTGCCAAGGATGACCTCACTAAGTCCGCCGTGGTAGGGATAGGCGGTATCAAAGTAGTTGACGCCGCTTTTGATGGCGTGGTCTATCATTTTTTCGACCTCGGGTATATTGACGCTACCGTCCTCGAGTGTGGGAAAGCGCATCGCGCCAAAGCCGAGCAGGGATATCTTCTTGTCTTTAAACTCTCTGTAAATCATTTCAGTTCTCCTATGTAACGTTTTATTTGCATTTTTAGGGGTTATCAGAATGTTCGGCGGTTATTGCAACCGCCCGTTTTTGTCATGCTCGGAGTGACGAAAATATGCGTTTTTGCGACACAGGGTCGGACTTAACCGTTTATTTCGGTGCACCGGCGGCAGGGGGCGCATTGCCGCTCGCCCAATGGAACGCCCTGACACGTTTGCACGGCCCGGTCAATATTTAAACAGTGCGTCGGTATCAATATCCGCGAGGAATACGGCGACGTCGGACATCGTCATATGGAAGAGTGAGGTGTTCCATTTACAATCCCTGCCCCACCCCTCGAAGGTGGTGTAGCTGTCCTCGGATATCGTGCGTAACCACGCACCCGTGTCGAGAAATTGCCGTTTCAGGAGGTCGTATTTGCCCCGTCTTACAATCCCGATCATCATCGGGAAGGAGGTGAACATCGACACAGAGTGAATGCCCCGCTCCTCGATCAGGCGCTCCATATTCCCGTAAAACCGCTCGTCATCCGAGAGGCAGAAGGCGTAGGGGAAAATATTGCCGACGAGGGAGATGTGCTCGGTCTCGACGCTATCGCGGTATAGCCCGCGCTCGCCGTTATAGAATGCACGGTTGAAGGCGGTGCGAAGGACGTCCTCGTCACGGTAGTCCGGCAGGGACAGCTCGCGGGCGATGAGGTTAAGCGTGTGGACCGCCTCAATATAGTATGCGCAGTTCGAGATATGCGCGACGGTGCATTTGTTACCCTCGCTGACGTCGACGTCGTAGCCGTCGCGGTAGTTTGCCGGCCATTCAACGACCGCCCACTTGTCCACATTTGCGATAAGGCCGTCCGCGTTTTCGTACTCAAGGCGGTATACCTCGACAAGGGCGCGTGCCCGCGGGTAATTCTCGGCAAGGTAGTCACGGTCGCCGAAAAGGCGGTAGTGCCAGAGCAGGAAGAATACGAGCATCAGGGGATATTCGGCAATCTCCTGCATCATCGAGCAGTCAAGGCAGGTCACCATGCCGTCGGTGATGAAAGTGGAATAGAAGGCGTCGTCGATCAGCTTGCGTGCGATATCATCCTCGCCCGTCAAAATCGCGTGCGCGAGGACGGTGTAGCAGCCGTCACCGACGTAGAAGCCCTTCTCCCGCTCCATGCAGTCGAGGATGGCCTCCTGTGCGCCGTATTTTTGTGAGTTGGTGGCAAGGCGCCAGATTTTGCGGAGGGATTCGTCACGCTCGTATTCCGCCTTCATACGCGTGCGGAGGGTGAAGGGATAGTGACGCGCGACGAAGCGGATATTATCCACCCTGACGCCGTCGGGGAGGACGAGCTCGACGTATCTCATTGCCTTGTAATCAAACCAATCGAGGGTATCGGTGCCACCCGAGAGTACCCACTCCTCAACGTAGTCGCAGTAGGCACGGAGGTTGTGACGGACGGTGCCGTCGGGGTTCAGCTCCTGGGCACATTTGACGGTCACGGTCTGCCCTGCGCGGCCGACGGCGTCGAGCAGGAGATAGCCGACGTAGATCTCGCCGAAATCGAGAAAGAGGGTGTTACCGCGCATCTCGGTTCGGGTGGGCAGGATATCCTCAAATTCGAGCATTTTCGTGCCCTGCGGGACGAGGGTGTGGTCATCGTGTTTTACGGGCAACGCCCCTTCCCATTTGCTATCGTCGAAATCGGGGTCGAAGAATCGGCACTCGGGTGCGCGGGAATCATACCTCTCAAGAAATTGGGTATCGTAGCCGACGCGACCCGTGGCGGTATAGGCGGTGTGGCGGGCGGTGCGGATATCATCGCACGAACAGAGGACGCACTCGTCGCCGACGAGAAGGTCAAAGATGAGGCCGTGGCGGTTATCCCCGCTTTGCCAGACGCGGTTGATAAGCCCCTGATAGAGGGTGTGAACGGCGATAACGTTTCTGCCGTTTTGTAAATAGTTCGTTACATCAACGGTGTTGTAGTTGTAGCGCGAATGATAGGAGAGCGCGGGGCCCTGACAGACGAAGCGGCCGTTGATGTAGAGCTTGTAATAATCGTCCGCCGAAATGTAAATAGTGGCGGGGCGTGTCAAATTATCGAGGAAAAACTCGCCGCGAAAGAGGATATGGGCGTTGAGGTGCTCCTCGGGTAGATCGAGCGGCTCCTTCTGCCTATGGAAGACGTTTCGCGGTCGAAGGTCGGAAAATTCCGAGTCGGTGATCCAGAGGCCGACGAAGGTGTGCGCTTTTGCATCCTTCATCATTCCTTACCCCCGAGAAGAGTGTGGTAATAATATGCGGGGATCGCGCTCCAGCCGTGGCAGAGGCTGCCCGCGTCACCGAAGTCGGCGGCACCGAGGTCGGTCTCCCAGACGGTGCGGTTTCCGTACTCGATCATGGGGGTGTAGGCGCGCTCGATGGTGTCGAGGACGTACTGCTTGTACCCGTCCCTGTCAACGAGGAGGAGGGCGTCGTAAACGAAGGCACGCATGCTGAGCGAGGCGCGCGCAAGACTGCCGTCTGCAAGATGCGCGGCAACCGCCCTCATTTCATCTCCCGTGACGACACCCGCGAGGATGGCAAGCGAGTTACCGAGCTCGGATGCGGCGGGGGAGCTTGCGCGGTTTTTGAACACGTCCCTCGACTTATCGAAGAAACGGGAATATACCGCGGCGTTGATTCTTTCACGGATTCCAACAAAGGCGTGGGGTATATCGAGTGCATCCTCCACCCTCTCCATTCGATCAAGTGCGACCGACAGAAGCGAGTTCAAAAGGACGTCGGGCTCTGCCCCCTCCGGAGTGAGATAGTCCTTTTCAAAGATGTGTCCGTCGAGGCCCTCGACCCACTCGTAGAAGTTCCATTTGCCCGCGCCCGCGATGGGTGCGACGAGGCCGTCCTCACCGATACGGTCAACGAAGACCGAGAGGACGCTACGCATTTTCGGGTAGATCTTGCTCAAAAAGGCGAGGTCGCCCGTGTGAGCAAGGTACTCCTCGCACTCGAGGATGAAATGGAGCGAGAAGGACGGGATAACGAGGTCGCGAAGAATCGGATAGCAGATAGACAACAGGCCGTCGGGGCGATTGTCCGCGGCAATAAGCTCGAGGTTTGCCCGCGGAAATACCTTCTCACCGAAGGTGTAATAGCCCGTGAGCATCTGGTTGCGGCTGTCCATTGCATAGAGCGCCTGCTCACGCCAGGGGCAATCCTCGTAGTGCTCGTGCATGCAGTTTTGCAGGGTGTGCACGCAGGCGTCGTATATCCGCGCCTGCATAGGAGACAGGCCCGCGGGGGGCGGGAGAATGTTCACGGGATAGACGGTGGTGCGAAGGCTGACCGAGGCGGAGGTGACGGGTGAGTCAGGGATGATCTCGATATACCGACACCCGCATCTGCGGAAGGGATTCATATAATAATTTCTGCCCGCGGTGGCGTGGTAGGTGAAGGTGAAATTCCTGCCGCCGACATGTGCGCGGACGTGTCCGTCCTCAAGATGCTCGCCAAAGGCGACGGTAACCGTCTGCTCACACTCGCTGACAAAATCAAGGCAGGGGAAGCCGACGTCCTCCTCACCGAGGTCAAAAATAGTGCCAAAACGCGACACGGGGTGCCCCCTATCGGGTGTGACGGGGGTGCCGACGAGCACTCGCCCGAACTCGACGGGCAGGCAGGTACGGGGGCGCAGGGTGCACGAGACACCCGTTTCACAGGCGGGGGTGAAGGGGTGAGCCTCGCTCGGTGAGCCGAGGAGCCATCCGTCCGCCTCGCGGGCGTCATACTCGAAGGACATGCCGAGCTGGCCCGTGATAATCTTGCATTTGTGCGGGACGTATGTCGGCGAGGGTCGCGAGAGGGTGCGCGAGGAGGACACGGCAAGGAGGCACCCGTCGCCAAGGAGCGAATAGATGACGCCCGCGGTGCCGGGATAGTAGGTCGATGACCTATCGATGCCGTAGTACCAGACGCGGATAGCGATCATATTTTTGCCCTGACGCGCGTAGGCGGAGAGGTCGCGGGGGTCGTAAACCTTGTCATACGGGAAATCGGCATACTGACCGAAGGCGGCAAGCGAGCCGTTCACATAGACGGCGTAGTTACTGTCCGCGCTGATATTGAGGATGAGGGATTTGCCGTGGAAGTCAACCTCCTCGACAAATTCGGCGTACTCGTCGGGTGCGGCGGTGGGTGCGCACCATATCCATTTTGCATTTTCAAACGGGTTCATATCGTCCTCCATTTTCGTTTTGTTTCGTTGAGGGTGGGCGTGGGTATATTGCCCGCCACGTTTTTCGGGGGCAATGCCCCCTTCCCCGCCGTTATTCCGCGGGGATATCGTAGACGAAGTCAAGTCCGCGCTGTGACCACTCGTAGGAGCCCGATACGTCGGTGCCCTGAATAACGTGGACGCGGAGTGCGGGGTCCGCGCCGACAAAGTCGGCGGGCGGGATGATTGCAAGCATATTCGGCGTATAGAAGTATATTTCCTTAACGTCCGAGTCAAGGAATGAGCCGTTGGCGAACTGCGAGAGGTAGGACCCCTGCGGGATGTTCAGCCGCTCGACCGAGCCGCCCGAAAACGCGCCCTCGGACACGGTGACTACGCGCAGTCCGTCGGCACCGACGGGGAGGGTCAGCTCGCTCTGCTCGCGGCCGAGGGGGGTAAGCCCCGTCACCGAATAGGCGCCCTTGAACGCGCCCTCGGCGATGACCGAGTAGGTGAAGTATTTCGCGTTCGGGTCAAGCGCACCGGTATAGATAATATCCTTGCCGGGGAGGTCGGGTGCGGGTGGCTCGGCATCGATGATGCCGCCGACGATGTCCGCCGCCATACGGATATCGAGCGCGAGGCGGGCGGTGCGGACGTCAACGCCCGCGTCATTTAAGTGGAAATTGGTATCGAAGAAGTACCCCGCCTCCATAATATAGTCGTCGATGTCGCTGATAAATTCGCAGTTTATCTTCTCCTCGAGGTAGGCGGTGAAGGCGTCCTTGTCGACCGCGGAGTTGTCGGTCAGGGCCATCTCGTTCATCGGGCAGTAGGAGAAATAGACGCGCGCGCCCTTTAATTTAGCCTTGGCGATGTATTTATTGAGGTAGTCGCAAAACTCGTCAAATCCGTCGCCGAGCATACCGACCGAGAGGTCGATTGGGGTATTGGAGTCGTACCAACGGGGCATAACGTTCTCGGGACGGGGGCCGGAGAAGTCGCCGTATTCGTTGACGTTTGCGCTATTGTAGATGGGGTCGGGCTTCGATTCGTAGTCGCGGTTCATTCGCTCGAGCTTGTCGCCCGCGAAGGACCACATGCCGCCAAAGAGGTTGAACCAATTGTCGAAGCCGATGTCAAGCATCATCGAGTAATCGTCGTCGATTGCCTCGAGGGTGGTGCGCGAGTTGAAATACATCGAGAGGGTCTGCGGGTCGAGCTCGGGCGAGAGGATGACGATGTCACCCTTTCTTATCGCGCTGTCCGAGAGGTCGAGCATGACCTTCGTGCCGAGGGCGGCGTAGAGGCCGAAATTGACGACGGGCATGCCCGTATAGCGCTCGAGGTCGGCGCTGTCAAGGCCAAATGCGACCGAGGAGCCGCCGACGACGATGATCTTCTCCCCCTCTATCGAGTGGAGGCGGTCGTATTTTTCATTAAGCGCGCCCGTGAAGGATGCGGAATACTGCGGCGGGGTTGCCATCACGGTAACCACAACCGATAAAAACGGCAGGATGATTGCAAGAAGGGCGGCGACGATGCAGATTGCTATTTTACTCTTTTTCATTTTGCCCTCCTTAGAATTGGAAATAGATGAAGGTGCTCGTCATATCCTTCGAGAGCAGGAGCACCCAGGCAAGCAGGATCATAAAGACGTAGTAGATGAAGCCGCCGTGGCGGGAAATCGCGTCCGACCCGTCGGGCAGATCGTCGTAGGTCAGCATCCTGTCGATCATCACGAGGGTTGCGATGGTGAGGATAGTGAGCGCGATCATAACGGGTGTGAGGCCCATATCGCCGAGCGTGCCCGCGGTGCCGCCCCAGCCTGTGAAGAGCGTTTTGATAAGCGCAAAGGCGTCGGCGGGGGTATTTGCACGGAAGAAGAGCCATGCGAAATCAACGAGGATGAAGGTGATGACGCGGCGGGTCCAGACTACGGCGGGGTGATCCTTCGTAAAGCCGAGCCGCTCGACGAGGGCATTGCGGCGTTTTATCGTGAGGTTGCCGATAATCTGATAGACGCCGTGGAGCGCGCCCCAGATGACGTAGGTCCAATTTGCGCCGTGCCAAAGACCCGACACGGTAAAGACGATCATCAGGTTAAGGAGGTGGCGCCCCTTTGAGCAGCGGTTGCCGCCGAGGGGGATATAGAGGTAGTCCTTAAACCAACTGGAAAGCGAGATATGCCACCTGCCCCAAAATTCCTTAATCGAGGTGGAGGTGTAGGGGTGATCGAAGTTCTTCATCAGGCGGATGCCCATAATGCGCGCACAGCCGATCGCGATGTCGGTGTAGCCCGAGAAGTCGCAGTATATCTGCACGGCGAAGAGGGCGGTCGCGATAATGACGCCCGGGGCGGTTGCCTCAGCGACGTTGTTATAGACCGAGTTGACGTAGACCGAGATGAGGTCGGCAACGACGATCTTCTTGAAGAAGCCGACCATCATGTGCTTTGCACCCTTGACGGCGTTTTCGTTCGACCATTTGTGCGCCTCCTTCAGCTGGGGGATAAGGTTATCCGGGCGCTCGATGGGGCCCGCGACGAGCTGTGGGAAGAAGGACACGAAGAGCGCGTAGAAGAAGAAATTGCGCTCGGTTTTAACCTTGCCACGGTAGACGTCGATAACGTAGGAGAGCGTCTGGAAGGTATAGAAGGAAATACCGACGGGGAGGACGAGGTTAAGGACGACGGGCGGTGCCTCGCCACCCAGGAGGTTGACGATGCTGACGACCGAGCCCGCGAGGAAATTAAAGTACTTGTAGAAGAAGAGCACTCCAAGGCAGGCGATAAGCGTGATGGCGAGCATCAGCCGACGTAGCCCCACCCGATCGGTCCGCTCGATAATGAGGGATGATATCCAGGAGATGAAGGTGGTGGCAACGATGAGGACGATGAGGTCGGCCTGGTAGAATATGTAGAAGTAGTAGGAGGCGATAAGGAGCATCGGCCACCTTGCCTTCTTCGGCAGGAGGAAGTAAAGGATGGCAACGATGGGGTAAAAGATCAAAAATTCCCAGGAGTTAAAGGTCATTTATCCTCGTCCTCCTTCATCTCTGTTTTCCCCGCGCGGCGCACGGAGACCTCGTAGGTGACGAGGCGCACGAGGGTGAACAAAAACGCGCTCGCGGCGTAGGCGAGGATCATTACCTCAAGGGGAAATCCGCCAAGGAGCATCAGGGGCATAAGCGGAATATGCAGCCCGAGGCAGACGAAGCCGATGGCGTGACCGCCCGCCCTGACGAAGGCGGGGAGTATATGCAAAATGATGATCGCGCCGAGGATGCAAAGCGAGATCGCCGCAAACGGCTGAATCAAGGTCATATCGTTCATTAAATCCTCCTAATGTAAGTAAGAGTTTACAAAGATTGTCGGTATGTACGGGGGCGTGTCAATTTTCGGGTGTCCATGGGTATTTCGGTGCGTCACCCGTGCCGCCATCGAACAGACACCCGTCAAAATCGGTGCCCTCGGCGTTCATTGCGCGGGGAGAATCCCCGAAAATCGCACACAGGTCGCGGTATAGCTGATACGTGCGGTAGGTTCTGCCGTAGTCGTTCAAGTGGAAGGCGTTATCGTAGAAATACTCGGACGCAAAGATATAGTCAGCCGATGCTCCCACCCGCCCGTCAAAGACGTAGGTGCTATCGATAAGCGCATCGTACGCGCCGAGCCAGCCGACGGTATTTGCGCCCGCGACGAGCTTATCCCCCTCGACGGGACAGAAGGAGAAATAGACGCGTGCGCCGCCCGCCTTCGCCGCGGTGACGGCGCGGTTGACCGTGTCGCGGTAGTAGGGGTCGGTGATCTTGCACCAGGTGATATTGTTCGGGTCTAGGTAATTGCTGTTGGCCTGCTGATTGCCAACGTCGTTCCACGCGCCCTCGTTCTTCGATTTGACGTACTCGTTCATCGTGAGCATGTAGGAATCGTAGTATTTCGCGGCGATGCCCGTGCGGTCGGCCTTCTGATAGTCGCCGTACTTGTTGATGATACCGCGGCCGAGGGCGAGCTCGCTCTCGCGCGATTTTTCGCACACGCCCTCGTAGGTGAGGGGCGCCATTGCGTAGCGGTAGCCGTTCAGCTCGGCGAATGCGCCGAGGACGTTGGTGTAGCCCGAAATATCGACGTAGCGGTAGATATTCACCATGCCCTCAAGGTCGCGAAGCGTCTTGTAATACAGCTCCCGCTCGCCGAACATGTAGGAGCTGTTCTCGGGGGCGTAGATGACGGTGTCGCGCGACGTTGCGTAGTGGCCCATTGCCTCAAGGTACATAAGGCCGTGGGTGGTCCTCGTCGTGCCGAAATTGATAACGCGGTATTCGCCGTCGAGGAGTGCCTCGAGGTACTCGGTACCGAGGCCCTGATAGGTAGACGAGCCCGCGATGATGATAATACGCGGCAGGTCGGTCGGGGCAAGCAGGCGGGAGAGCTTCACCGCAAGTCCCCCGGTATCAGCACCGCCGTAGCGGGGTGCCATCGTCGCGTTGACGTAGAGGTGCTTTATCGCGGCGGTGGTTGCCGCGTCAAACGCGGCGTTCGTAACGTGGTAAATGCTGTCGGGGAAATAGACGGTTGTGAGCGCGGGGCAATTTTCAAACGCGCCGTCCTCGATAAGCTGGATATGCCTGCCCATAACGAGGGTGGTCATATCAAGGTCGCGGAATGCACCCGCGGCAATGCCGATGACGGTTTTGCCGTCGATCTCGTCGGGGATGACGACCCGTGTATCGTTACCGAGATAATCGGTGATGACGATGCCGTCGGTGACCCAATCGGGTGCGTACGCCGCCTTGGTGGCGGGGTTGCTCATTGACCGCTCGGTGTAGGTGAACGCGGAGTGCTTGCTATCCGTCGCCCAGATGCAATAGAGGACGGTTTCCTCGCCGCCGTGGACGAGGGGCACCTTCGAGCCGAGGCTGTAGGACTCGCCGCTGCCGTCGGGGCGGGTGTTGTATTCAAGAAGGATTGCGCCCTCCTTAAAGAAGCTGCCGTCGTCGTAGAAGCTCGACCCGCATTCCATAAACTCGAGGTACTCGTCCGAGAAGGCGACGGTCACGGTGTCGGTGGAGGACGTGACGGTGGTGTGGGCATTGCCCCGCATATTGACGGTGGCGGGGTCGATACTGCCGCCGTTGAGGTTATAGACGATGCGGTTTACCGAGGTGTAGTTCGGGTATATTTCGATGGTGCCGTCCTCCGACAGCTCGGGACTGACGCGGAAGGTGAACACGCGATCGGTCGAGATCATGTCCTCGGGGTCGGTGGAGCGTGTGCCGAGCGACCAGCCGACGAATTTGCGCGTGGTGTCACCCGCGCTGACGGTGATGAGGCGCGCCGCGGGGATGGCCGAGCCGGGGCGGGTGTCGGTTGTGTCGAGCAGGGAGTCGGCGCGGAAAAGATAGACGAAGGTTTCGTCGGGGTCGTACGGATATTCCGCGGTGTAGAGATTGACGTTCACGCGATCGGTCACGTTATCGACGGTGATGGTGGCGGTGTTCTGATCATACGAGCCGCCCTCGCACCCCGCGTAGCAATAGCCGCGGGCAAATTTGACCTTGAAGGAGGCACTCTCGCCGTGCTTGACGGTGACGGGATTTGCACCGTCTATCGATGCACCCGCGCCGAGCGAGACCATGACCTTGTATTCGTTATCGCTCTTATCCGGCTCGCAGCCGAAGAGGGCGAGAGCAAGCGTCAAAGAGAGCAGGACGAAAATGAAATTAATAATCCTTCGCATACATACCTCCGTATGAGTGTGTGCGCACACCGTGCGCATAATAATGTTATCACGAATATTTTATCATATCCGCGCGCGAAAAGAAATTGGTTTTATTTTTATTTACAATTTTCTACGTTTTAACGAAAAGGCGGTTTTGATTTTGGTGAGATTGACAGGGGCATCCGAGCGCTAAAATTAGCGCCACTTTCACCGGTTGAAAAAGAAAAACGCCCCCGAAGGCGGAGGCAAAATCCCGTGAGGCGGGGTCACGGGAGCGGATGAAACAGGATGACGAATCCCTAAGAAGGCGTGAATAATTAGCAAAAAAGCGTGAAAAGGAATCAAAGCAAGCAAAAAAAGAAAAGTGGGACCCGTGTTAAATTTCGCAATAACACGAATCCCAAGATAAATGTAATTGATTGTTTACATTAACCGACACGTCAAACGTATTCGGGGAGGATGCGAAACGTGTCGCAAATGTCCAAAAACGCGACACATCCCCCGACTTGCAGGCTGTTTTCGGTAACGAGGATGAGTATAAAATAGGCGTACGGAGTGCGGAAAAACGCGGGGGTATAGACGTAGGTGCCAGAGGAGGTCACGCGGGTGTAGGAAAAGTACGGAATATCACCGTGCTCACGCATAACGGCGTCCCCCTCACCAACGACGCGGTCGCGGTATATCTCGGCAAATTTCAGTGGCGAGTGGGTGGCAAGTATCCCCTCCTTGATAGCGGCGTCGAAGGAGATGCGACGCACACCGATTACCGTGTCACCGTCGCGGAATGCGAGATCGTATTCCCCGCTTGCGTCAAACGGGCGATAGGAGCGCGGTAGGGTTATCCCCACCTCACAATAGATATATTCGCGCGGCTTGCACCCGACGAGTGAGAGGCAAAGCGCGAGAAAAACGAGCAGGCAAAGGAGGCGCTTAGCTTGCATTGTTGCCCCCGTTATGCTCGGTGATTATTTTGACGATCTCGGACGGGTGAGAAACGGTCACCGAGGCACCCGCCGCGGTAAGCTCCGCCTCGTCGCGGAAGCCCCATAGCACGCCGAAGGACATGGCGGCGCCCATATTGCGGGCGGTGTTGATATCCACCGCCGTGTCACCGACGAAGGCAGACTCCCCTGCCCTTGCCGAAATCTCCGAAAGCATACGGAGCGGGAGAGCCGGGTCGGGCTTTAACGGGATGCCGTCGATGCCGCCGTGGACGAGTGTGAAGGTATCGGGAAAATAATGGCCGACCACCGCTATTGCGGCAACGTCGGGCTTGTTGGAGATGACGAGCAGGCTTATCCCCGCCGCAGATAAAGCGGCGAGCATTTCGGGTATGCCCTCGTATATCTCGGTGAGGTAGAGGGGTGCCAGCTCGTACTGTCGCATATAGTAGGAAAGGACAGTGCGGATGACCTCCTCGCGGGTCTCGCCCTGCTCGGTCAGGGCGCGATACAACAGCTGATACGCGCCGTCGCCTATATATCTTTTCGTCTGCTCATCGTCCACCTCGCGGTAGCCGAAGTGGGTGAGCGTCGTATTCAGGTGATGCCTTATCGTCGGCAGCGTGTTAAGCAGCGTGCCGTCGAGGTCAAATATTACGTTCTTTATCATTTTCTTGCTCTTTTTTGACTGCCTCCGAGCCGCATTTCGCGGCTCTCGGTGCCTTTATTTTATTATGGCCGATTTTCGGGGTGAACGATGCCGTTCACCCCGTTTTTTGTGTTTTGTTATACTTTTCGTGCGGTTTTACCGTCACGGTCTTTGTTTTTTACCATTTTTGAATGGCGAAAAACCGCTTTATGCGATATCTTCCTTACACCTTCGTGAGCTTGGCAAAGGTTGCCATCAGTCGCTTTTCACCGACGGTGGGGTTATCAAACCTGACCTGATAGAGTACGTCGCCGCCCATATCGCGCGCCGAGAGAATCACTCCCTCGCCGAAGCTCGCGTGCCTTACCCTCGTGCCGGGGGCAAATTTCTCAAGGCCGAATCCCGACGCGCCCGTCTTCTTCTGCGGCTGGGGATTGCTTCTGACACCCGGGGCGCGGTTCATCTCGCTTGAAACGCCGCTCGCCCCGCTCGGGCGGGTTGTCGGACGGGTGTAGCCACTGTACGCCGACTGTCGCGGCGGCTCGCGGCGGGGGGTATCGTAGCGGAGCAGATTGCGCGGTACCTCCTCACGAATGAAGGAGGACAGCCTGCCCCAGACGGTGCGGCCGTACATCATACGGCTCTTTGCGTAGGTGATATATAAAAGGTCCTTCGCACGGGTGATCGCAACGTAGCAGAGGCGTCGCTCCTCGCTCATCTCCATCTCGTCGCCGCGGTTTTGCTCGGATGGGAAGATTCCGTCCTCCATGCCCGCGATGAATACAACGGGGAATTCAAGCCCCTTCGCCGCGTGGACGGTCATCAGCACTACCGCGTCGGCGTCATCGTCGTATTTATCGACGTCGGAGATGAGGAACACCTCCTCAAGGAAGCCGAGCAGGGTGGGCTCTTCCTCGTTATCCTCCATCCTCTTTTCATACTCGAGGGCGGCGGACACAAGCTCCATTACGTGCTCGATCTTGGTTTCGCCCTCCCTGCCCTCTGCCTTCAGCATATCGCGGTAGCCCGACTTTTCAAAGATGTACTGAATCAGCTCGGACGGGGTGGTTTCGTTGGCACGGAAATCCTCTATAAGGCTGACGAAGGAGCGGAGCTTTTCCGCGCTCTTTGCAAGGACGGGGAAGCCGTCGACCCGCTCGAGGACCGAGTACATCGACATGCCGTTCATCGTCGCGATCTGCTCCACCGCGTCAACCGTCGCGTTACCTATCTTTCGTTTCGGCTCGTTGATGATTCGCTTGAGGCGCAGGTTATCCCCCGTCGAGGCGACGACCGAGAGGTAGGCGATCATGTCCTTGACCTCCTTGCGGTCATAGAAGCCCATGTCGCCGATGATGCGGTAGGGGATACCGCTCTTTGCAAAGCTGGTCTGCAGGGATCGACCGAGCGCGTTCACGCGGTAGAGGACGGCGAAGTCGGAGTATTTGCGCTTTTGCTCGATGACGCCCTTGGTGATCCGCTCGAGGATGTATCTACCCTCGCCGAACTGGTCCTCGGTCTCCTTGATGATTATCTTCTCGCCCTCGCCCTTGTCGCACCAAAGACGTTTATCGTGGCGGTCGTTGTTGTTTCTTATTACCGCGTTTGCCGCGGCGAGGATGTTCTCGGTCGAGCGGTAATTCTGCTCGAGCTTCACCACCGTGGCGTCGGCGTAGGTCTTGTCAAAGTTAAGAATGTTCTCGATCGTTGCGCCGCGGAAGCGGTAGATCGACTGGTCATCGTCGCCGACGACCATTATGTTACGGGTGCCGTCCGAGAGGAGCTTCGTCAGGACGAACTGTGCGTAGTTGGTGTCCTGATACTCGTCGACGAGGACGTACTTGAATTTGCGCTGATAGTAGGCGCGGATGTCGTCAAAATCGCTGAGCAGCTCGACCGTGCGCTTGATAATATCGTCGAAGTCGACCGCGTTGTTGCGAAGCATCTCCTTTTCGTAGAGCTCGTAGATACGCACGAGGTCCTTTGCGCGCGGGTCACCCTCGGCATCCATTTCCGTGGGGGATTGGAGCCTGTCCTTTGCGCGGCTTATCGCGGCGAGGGCCGCCTTGGGTGCGAGGCGCTTTTCGTCGATGTTCAACGCCTTCATACAGTCGGCGACCATTCGCTTCTGATCATCCGTGTCATAGATCGAGAAGCCGTCGCGGTAGCCGAGCCTGTCGCCGTATTTACGCAGGATGCGCAGACATACCGAGTGGAAGGTGCCCGCCCAGATGGATTCGGCGACCGTCTTGTCCTCGAAGGTAGCGAGGAGTCGCTCCTTTATCTCACCCGCCGCCTTGTTGGTGAAGGTGAAGGCAAGGACCTGCCACGGCGGACAGGGGGAGTCGATGAAATTCGGGAGGATGCCCGCCTCGATCTCCTCGGGTGTGAGCTGATTGTACGCCTCGCGAAGGGCGGCGACGGTGTCCGAATTTACCTCATCCCCGACGCGTGTCGAGAAATAGGCGTTACCGTATTTAATAATGTAGGCAATGCGGTTGACGAGGACGGTGGTTTTGCCGCTGCCCGCGCCCGCGAGGACGAGGACCGGCCCCTCGGTGGTGAAGACCGCGCGGCATTGCTCGGGGTTGAGGCGTGCGCGGTAGACCTTGTCAAAAAGGGCGCGCTTCGCCGCGAGAAATTCTGTTTTAACGTTATCCTGCATATTTTCTCCGTTTGGTTGGTGGGATGCGCCCCGATTTCGGCGGTATTTCGCCGCGGTGCGGGCGGTGTCCCGTTTTTCGTAAAAGTTACTATACAAATTTTGGACAAACCTTAAAAAAGGTGATTTTTCGATTGGTTGACGGGCGTGTTTTTCCACCCATCGGGAAAACAACTTTCCCCATTTTCGAGGGGTGGTGCCGCGGTGAACAAATGAGTTTTAGACAAAATGGAATGTCGAGAATGTCGAAAACCTCCTGTCGAAAAAGCGTGAATCGGCGCGGATTTTCCTTTTTCCAGCCCGCTTTCCAACAAGTTTTCAACATTTCGCCCACGCGTTTTCCACATCGAGGGCGGTTTGGGCGATTTTTCCACTTTTCCGTCATTTGACCTGTTTTGCCCCATTTCTGACCGTTTTGCGGGTTTTATCACTTTTATGAAATCTGCCCGCATTTTTCTCGCTCACGGCTTCGTAAAAATTACCGAGCCTGTCGGGTCATCTCCGATTTTGTGTAGAATCAACAAAATTGTATGAAGAATTTCTCCGAACTTCGGCGGGGGTAAAAAATCGGCAGGAATTTTTGTTACTTTTGGCTCTTGACAACGCCGTTTTTCGGCAGGGCGGTGCCGCTATGCGTCACTTTTTCTTCTTATTCTTATTAGTGCCCGCGGTGTGTGCGCCCCTGTTCTTCGAGGATACCGAGCCGCTCGCACCCCTTGCGGGGGTGTTTGTCTTGCCCTTCGCGTTCGCGGCGGGCTTGCCTGTCGGCCTTGCGCCCCTTTGTGCGCCCTTTTTGCCGCCCGAGTTGCCCTCGTTATCCGAGATGCGCGCCGCCTCGCGGCGGATTCTCTCCGAATCCTCGCCAAACACGCGGTCGAGCTTCGTGCGCTTGCCGCCGACGGTGCCGCTGACGGTGCTACCCCTGCCCTTGCCTGCGGTGGACTTTCCCCCGGAGGGGCGGGATTTGCCCTTGCCGCCCGAGGATTTGCCCGCGCCCTTGCCCTTTTCGGGGAAATAACGCGTGTCGCGCCCCTGTGCAAAGGCGGGACGGATAAGGCACTCCGGCCCATTGCCGATAAGGTCCTCGCGCCCCGCGAGGCGGAGTGCCTCACGCACGAGGTTGGCGTTTTCGGGCTTCTTATATTGGAGAAGCGCGCGCTGGAGCTGCTTTTCGTGGTAGTCGGTGGTGACGTAGACCGCCTTGCCCGTCATCGGATGGATGCCGGTATAATACATTACGGTAGAGATGGTGCCCGGGGTGGGATAGAAGTCCTGCACCTGCTCGGGCGAGTAGCCCCACTCCTTCAGCCAGAGGGCCATATTGACGGCATCGTTCATGGTGGTGCCGGGGTGGCTTGACATCAGGTAGGGGACGAGATACTGCTCAAGCCCCGCCTCGCGGCTGATCTTGAAGAATTTGCTCTTGAATCTTTCAAACACCTCGACGGGCGGCTTACCCATCATCATAAGCGCGTTTTGCGAGCAATGCTCGGGCGCGACCTTGAGCTGACCCGAGGTGTGGTGGGTGACGAGCTGACGGAAGAAGGTATCGTCCTCGTCAAGGATGAGATAATCGAATCGGATGCCCGAGCGGACGAACACCTTTTTGATGCCGTCGATGCCCTCAATCTCGCGTAGCATGCGGGCATATTCGCTGTGATCGACCTTCAAATTTTTACACGGGGTGGGGGCAAGGCACTTTTTCGAGGGGCAAACGCCGCACTCCGCCTGTCTGTCGCAGGAGGGCTCACGGAAGTTCGCGGTCGGTCCGCCGACGTCGTTTATGTAGCCCTTGAAATCGGGAAGAGCGGCGATCTTCCTTGCCTCCTCGACCACGCTCTCAACGCTTCGGGAGCGGACCGCGCGCCCTTGGTGGAAGGCGATGGCGCAGAAATTGCAGGCGCCGAAGCAGCCGCGGTTATGGGTGATGGAGAACTTTACCTCGGTTATCGCGGGGACGCCGCCCTCGGCGATATAGTCGGGGTGATAGTCACGCGCATAGGGGAGCGCGTAAACGCGGTCGAGCTCCTCGCGCTCGAGGGGAGGCATCGGCGGGTTTTGTACCAGCATTTTCTCGCCGTAGTATTCGACGAGCGCCTTGCCGTTTACCGCGTCGGTGTTTTTGTATTGGATGGAGAACGCCTTCGCATAGGCGCGCTTGTCCTCCTTCAGGGTATCGTAGTCGCCGAGGTCAATGTGCTCGTAGTGGATGGTCTCGCCAACCTTCGCAAGGAAGGCGGTGCCGCGGACGTCGCGGATTTTCTTAATAGGCACGCCCTTGTCGAGCAAGCGGGCAATACGGACGAGGATATTCTCGCCCATTCCGTAGGTGAGGATGTCGGCGCGGCTGTCAACGAGGATTGAGCGGCGCACCCTGTCATCCCAATAATCGTAGTGAGCAAAGCGGCGCAGGGATGCCTCGAGACCGCCGATGATGATCGGCACGTCGCCGTATGCCTCGCGTATGCGGTTGCAGTAGACGATGACCGCGCGGTCGGGGCGCCTGCCCATCTTACCGCCCGCGGTGTAATAATCGTAGGAGCGGCGCTTCTTCGACACGGTGTAGTGTGCGACCATCGAGTCGATGTTACCGCCCGTGACAAGGAAGCCTAGGCGCGGCCTGCCAAATCGCTTGAAATCCTCGCAGCTCTTATAATCGGGCTGGGAGAGGATGGCGATGCGGAAGCCCTCCACCTCGAGGACGCGCGAAATTATGGAAACGCCAAAGGACGGGTGATCGACGTATGCGTCGCCCGTCACATATACGAAATCAACGTCCGACCAGCCACGCGCCGATACGTCGGCGGCGCTGACGGGTAAAAACAACTCTCTGTCCATATTTCACCTTTGAAATATCCCGAAGCCCGCGCGGGCCTCGGGATAGGTTGATTGATAATGTAATTAACTGTTTATATTTGCGCCCATCCTCGCAGGGCGGAATGGCGCGTTAATTTAACACGGGGTGGGGGGAATCGCGTCAAGACGCGAATGATGAATGATGAATGATGAATGATGAATGATGAATGAAAAATCAAGCGGGGTGGGGAAATCGCGCCGAGGCGCGAATGATGAATGATGAATGATGAATGAAAAATTAAGCGGGTTGTGATTGCCCTGATCAATCATCCACCAAAACGGGGTTGTCCGAAAGGAGGGTATCAGCCCTTGATGGCGGCGATGATAGCCGCGGCGGTGAGGGGGGTATCGGTCTGCGTGCTGTCCGCCATGTTGCGAAGGGGGGCGGTGCCCGCCTCAATCTCCGAGTCACCGAGGATGAGGGTGTATTTTGCTCCCGTTTTGTTGGCGTATTTCATCTGCGCCTTCAGGCTTCTGCCGACGATGTCGCAGTCGGCGTACATACCCTCGGCACGGAGTGCCTCGGTGATACCGAGCGCCTTTACCATTGCGCGCTCGCCGAGTGCGGCGATATAGAGGTCGGGGGTGGGCACGTCCACCTTGTCGAGGCCGAGCTCACGAAGGGCGAGGATGATGCGTGTCAGGCCCATGCCGAAGCCGATGCCCGGGAGGTCGGGCCCGCCGAGCGATTTAACGAGACCGTCGTAACGGCCGCCACCGCAGACGGTGGCCTGTGCGCCGATGCCCTCGGCGATAAACTCAAATACCGCGCCCGTGTAGTAGTCGAGGCCGCGGACGATTGCGGGGTCAACGACGTAATCGATGCCCATCTCGTCAAGTGCACACCTCAGCATATTGAACTTGCTCTCGCAGGACTCACAAAGGTGGTCGACCGTGCGGGGTGCGCCCTTGGCAAGGGCCGCGCAATCGGGATTCTTGCAGTCGAGCAGGCGCAGAGGATTCTTCGTCAGGCGGTCCTTGCAGGTGTCGCAAAGAGAGTCCCTGTGTGCGCCGAAATATTCAACGAGCGCGGCGCGATAATTCGGGCGGCACTCCTTACATCCGATAGAATTGAGGTGTAATGTAACGTTTTTAAGACCAAGACGGCGGAGCACCGAGTTCGCAAGCGAGATCGCGGTAGCATCCGCGGCGGGGCTCTCCGAGCCGAACATCTCGGTACCGAACTGGAAGAACTCGCGGCTTCTGCCCGCCTGCGGCTTCTCGTGGCGGAAGCAGTTCATAATGTAGTAGTATTTGAGCGGCATCGGGTCGGAGCATCTTCCGTTCTCGATGATCGCGCGCACGACCGACGCGGTGCCCTCGGGGCGGAGGGAGATGGAGTTATTCTCCTCCCTGTCGGCGAAGGTATACATCTCCTTCTGCACAACGTCGGTGGTGTCGCCAACGCCGCGCACGAACAGCTCGGTGCGCTCGAAGGTGGGTGTGCGAATCTCGCCGTAGCCGTATTTTTCCGCCTCCTCGCGCATAACGCCCTCAATGTATCTGAACAGGGGGGTCTCGCTCGGGAGGATGTCCATAGTTCCTCTTATCTTCTGTATCATGTCATAATCTCCTTGTGTGCTTCGTTAAGTATAAATTCAAGTCGCTCCTCGTCGCCGATCCAATGGAGCATTCCGATGACCGCCTCAAATCCCGTGGCGCAACGGTAGTCGGCGTGGCTTGCGCGCTTAGGCTTCGAGAGGTGGCCGCTGTTGTACGCGCGGCGGTAGACGTCCCTCTCGTCATCGAGGAGTAGTGGCTCGATTTTGCGGTACATTTCCGCCTGCTTTTCCGCGGTGACGTATTTTAGCGATTCGCGGTTGAGGTCGCCTGATTTTGAGATGCCCTTCGCGACCAGACGGTGTCGGACGTAGAGCGAATGTCGCGCGTCCCCGAGGTAGGCGAGCGCCTGCACCGACGGAAGGGCGGTTCCAAGTATTTTATCGTGCAATTTATTGATCCTCGTATTTCTTGCTGATTTCTTTCATTTTTTGCTCGATTTCGGCGAGCTCGGCATTCAGGGCGGCCATGCGCTCGGCAATATCGCGGTCGATCTCCGCCTTGCCCGACTCGTGCTCGCGGCGGGCGTCGAAGGCCTCGGGAATCCCCTGCGAGCCGACAGATCCCTCGGCGGCGCGTGCCTCGATGTAGTTGATCATCCTGCAAAACGCGGCAAACTCGCTACCGTCCTTGACGTGCAGGAGGGCGTCCTTGTTGTTACCGAAGCCGAATGTGACCGAGAAAACGCCGCATCCGCGGTTGTCCTTGATCGCCTTGATGAAATTCTTCTGCTGGTTGGGGGCGTTCCAGCCGTAGGCGCCGGGGAGAAGAAGCTCACCCTCGGTGCGCACCTCGACGAGTGGGTCGCCCGACTCGCCGTGGTGGACGGCGTAGGGGATTCCAAGCTCGACGAGCGTCGCATCATAGCTTTCGTGATACACGCTGCGCCCGAAGAACAACACGCGAGGCAGATCGTACCCGAGCCCGTCAAGGAGCCTGTCCATATTCGCAACGTACTCGGCAAGGTTACCCGTGCCATCCCAATAGATGGCGGTGGACCAGCCCGCGGCGAGCATCTCGTTGCACTGGGCGACGGTGATATTGCCGTCGATGCCGGGCAGCTGGCTCGGCGAGAAGCAAAGCGTGCCCGAGGCGTGCTTCGTGTTTTTATACGCGACGGTGAACACCGAATCGTAGAGCGCCGAGCCGAGGTCGACGTACATTACCGTGGCGTTCGAGCCGTAGGGCAATTCCGTGTAACGGGGGTCGGAGGCGAGTGCCTCGATCTCGCGGTAGATCTCCTCGCGGCGGAGGACGAGGGGGCGAAGCTCCTCACCTTGCTGTCTTTCGGGCGAGGGTCCGCCGTTACCCACGAAATGATGAACGACGAGCGCCACCGCGCAGGCGACGAGCAATATTGCGGCGACGGTAATAATTATCCATTTTGACCTCTGTTCCATAAGTCAGCCTCCGGTCTTTCGCAAAAGAGCACATAGTTATACATTCTTATTATAATGTAAAGCCACCCAAAAGTCAAGCGATTTTGGAGGGTCGCGCGAATATTTGCGTGAAATTTTTGACATGCGGGGATGGGCGCACAAAATAATGTAAAATATTATTTAAAATACTTGATTTGCTGGATTTCTTTGTGCTATAATATACGCAGAAATCCTTGGCGAGCAAGTATTTGGCGCTACCGCGCCCGATGCTACGCATCCTGCGTGCCTTGAAGCAAGGCGCAAAAATGCCCTTGCGAGCAAGCATTTTTGCTTGTGTTATAATGTACGCAGAAATCCCGCTTTGACGAAATGGTGAGGCAAAATGACCGATTTTGGATACGTTGAAGACAATTACCGTCGCCTGCTCGGCGAGATTGACGACGCCGCGTGTGGGCGCGAGGTCACCCTCGTCGCCGTGACGAAGAGCGGTACGGACGAGGAGCTTGTCGCCCTTGCCTCGCTCGGCGTTACCGATATCGGCGAAAACCGCCCGGGTGAGCTTAGGCGGCGCGGCGAGCTGTTACGCGAGAGGGGATTTGCACCAAGACTGCACGAGATCGGTCAGCTCCAGCGCAACAAGGTAAAGTATATTATCGACGACTGTGCGCTGATACACTCGGTCGACTCGCTCGCGCTCGGGGTGGAGATAAACCGCCTTGCCGCGGCACGGGGTAAAATTCAGCCCGTGCTCATCGAGGTCAATTCCGCCGCCGAGGAGGCAAAGGGCGGCGTAGCCGCCGACGAGGCGGAGGAGCTGCTTATCGCGCTTCGCGCGCTTCCCCACCTGTCGGTCAGGGGGATCATGACGATGGGCCCGCGGGTGACCGACCCCGAGGACATCCGCCCGTATTTCCGTGCGACGCGGGCACTGTTTGACCGACTGAATGAAAAATACCGCTTCGATGGCGGCGGGATACTGTCAATGGGAATGTCCGACAGCTTCCGCGTGGCTATCGAGGAGGGTGCGACCCTCGTACGGGTCGGAACCAGATTGTTTGAAAAATGAAAGGAGCTACATAGATATGTTTGACAGACTTAAAGAGAAATTCACCAAGCGCGAGGAGGAGAGCGATATGGTCTTCAAGCCCCTCGACGAGAGTGCAAAGGATGAGGGCGCAACTCCCCCCGCACCCCCCGCACCGAGCGAGCCGCCCGCATCCGACGGCAAGAGTCCGAATATGGAGCTCAAGGTGCTTCGCCCCGAGAGCTACGAGGAGGTCAGCGTCGTTGCCGATCACCTCATCGCAGGATGTATGGTCGTTCTGAATATGGAGGCACTTGACAGGGCCACCATGCTCCGTATGCTTGACTTCCTCAACGGCGTTACCTACTGCTTCGACGGCGAGATCAAGCGCGTGTCCCCGAGCACCTTCATCATCACCCCCCACGGAGACGTGGATATCTCCGATATGTAAAGACGGCCCCGATACTCTCGGTATCGGGGTCCTTCGTCATATCAGGTACTAATAAAAGGAATTAACTGTGGAAGCCGTTTTATACATTATCGCAAAGGTCGTACAAATCCTTTTGTCCGTGCTATCTCTCGCTATGTTTTTGCGGGTGATACTGCAATTCTTCACCGACGAGGGGAACAAGCTCGACACCTTCTGCTACGCCATTACCGAGCCGTTTATCGTCCCAATACGAATGATCTGCGACAAAATGAACGTCGGGCAAAATTCACCCGTGGACGTTCCCTTCTTCATCACCTACATCATTATCACCGTTTTGCAGCTTATTCTGCCAATAATTTAACACGGGGTGGATATGGACCTTAAAAAAATCGTTAAAAAAAGAAAGCCCGCGGAGTATATTCTGTGGACGGGGATAACCGTCCTCGGCGTCCTTCTCGACCAGCTCACCAAGTGGCTGGCGGTCGAGTTTTTGATGGAAAAGGGGTCGGTGCCAATCATTAAGGGTGTGCTTCACCTCACTTACGTTGAAAACACGGGCGCGGCGTTCGGTATGCTCAAGGGGATGCCCTGGGTGTTCAACACCGTTTCGGTTATCGCAATACTCGCCATGCTCGCCTTTCTGTTTCTCGGACACGGTAACGGAAGGCTGCAATGCATCGCCCTTGCCATGATTGCCTCCGGCGGTATCGGAAATATGATCGACCGCACGGTGCTCGGCTACGTTGTCGATTTCATTGACTTTTGTCTTATCGATTTCGCCGTGTTCAACGGCGCGGACTCCTTCGTTTGCGTCGGTGCGGGATTGCTTATCCTCGGTCTCATCCTCGAAATCGCCGATGAGGCAAGGAAGGAGCGCGCGGCACGCGCGACAAGCACCGCCGCCATCACGGGCGAAAATGACAATAAGACTTTACATGCGGACGGCGCGGAAAAGGATACCGAAAAGAATGCGGAGGACGGTGAATAATGCTCTACGTCGTGGAAAAATGCGACACGGGGTCCCGTCTTGACGTTTATATCAGCACGGTATGCGAGCTGTCGCGAAGTGCGGCGGCGCGCCTTATCGAGAGTGGTGAGGTCGTCGTAAACGGCCGCCCCTCGCAAAAGAAATACGCCGTCAAGGAGGGCGACGAGATCACCGTCACCCTGCCCGAGCCCGAGGAATACGAGGCGGTGGCGGAGGACATCCCCCTCGACGTCGTTTACGAGGACTCGGATATTATCGTAATCAACAAGCCCGAGGGCATGGTGGTGCACCCCGCCCCGGGAAATTATACGGGGACGCTCGTCAACGCGCTCCTTTACCATTGCCGCGACAGCCTGTCCGGCATCGGCGGGGTTATGCGCCCCGGTATCGTGCACCGCATAGACAAGGACACCTCCGGCTTGCTCGTCGTAGCGAAGAATGACGCGGCGCACGCCGCCCTCTCCGCCGAGCTGTCCTACCACGGGATCGAGCGCGAATATCACGCACTCGTTCGCGGCGGATTCAAGACCGAGTCGGGCACGGTTGACCTGCCCATCGGCCGCCACCCCGTCGACAGAAAGAAAATGGCCGTCCTTCCTAGCGACCCCACCGCGCGAAACGCGGTCACCCACTACGAGGTCGTAGAGCAATTCGGACAGGTCAGCTACCTGCGCCTGCGTCTTGAAACGGGGCGGACGCACCAGATACGCGTGCACATGGCTCACCTCGGTCACGCGCTCCTTGGCGACGAGGTCTACGCGACGAACAAGATCCGCTTTGAAAAGCTGCACGCCTCCCTCCTCCACGGACAGGCGTTACACGCCGCCCGCCTTGAGCTCACCCACCCGCGCACGAAGGAACGGATGTCCTTCGAGGCACCCCTGCCCCCGAATTTTGCCGAGCTGCTGCGCATCCTGCACGAGAGCGGCGACGGCTGCTGACACCGCCAACAGAGCGGCGGAAAAGCCAATCTGCCCGCCCGAGCGAACCCGCGAAAGCGCGCTCGGGCAACACACCACCACATTCTACACCCCTAAAGGAGGTTTTATGATTTACCTAAAGATTACCTCATCCCTTGAAAAGCCCTTCATCGACCAGCATATCAAGGACTTCCCCGCATTAACGCGCGCGAGCGTGCTTCGCGGCGAGCGCCTGTCCCTCCAGATCCTCTTCGAGTCGGACAAGGGCGACGGAAACGGCTGGGCATCGAGAAACGTTCTCACCCCCACGGTCACGGGCGAGCTTGCCGAGCTTACCGAGATCCGTATGCTGCACAACGTTCCCGTTGAGCTTCCCGTCAACCCGAACAACTACGACGATCAGTATCTTCGCACAACGCCGGGACTCTATCCCGACGTGCTTCGCCCCCTTCCCTACGGCGGCAAGCTGATCATCAAGCATAACCTCCTCGCCGCGGCGTGGGTTGACGTCACAATTCCGCGTGACACCGACCTTTCGGGCGAGAGCACCCTCTCCTTCTCCTTCAGGGGGGAGGATGGCGCGGAATATTCCACGTCATTGAGCATCGACGTCATTCCCGCCGTCCTGCCCGAGCAGACGCTCTACCTCACGCAGTGGTTCCATTGTGACTCCCTTGCCGGCTATTACCGCGTTCCCGTATGGAGCGAGGAGCATTGGAGAATCATCGAAAACTTCGCACGGGTGGCGGTTAAGAACGGAATCAACCTTCTTCTGACCCCCGTTTTCACCCCTCCGCTTGACACCGAGATTGGCGGTGAGCGCCTCACAAATCAGCTCGTCGGCGTGACGGTTACGGGCGGAAAATACTCCTTTGATTTCAGCCTTCTCGACCGCTGGGTCGCCATGTGCGACAGGGTCGGCATCAAGTATTTCGAGATATCACACCTCTTCACCCAATGGGGTGCGACCCACGCGCCGAAAGTAATGGCAACCGTTGACGGCGAGTACAAGCGCATCTTCGGCTGGGAGACCGACGCGACGGGCGAGGAATACTCGACCTTCATCCGTCAGTTCCTCACCGAGTTTATTTCCCACATGAAGAAAAACGGCAACGATCACCGTTGCTTCTACCACATTTCCGACGAGCCCCAGATCCACCAGCTCGAGGACTACAAGGCGGCGAAGGCGGTCGTTGCAGACGTCCTTTCGGACTACGTCATTATGGACGCGCTCTCCAACTACGATTTCTTCGAGCAGGGTGTTGTAGAAACGCCCATCCCCGCGAACAACCATATAGCGCCCTTCATCGAGAACAAGGTGCCGAACCTCTGGACCTACTACTGCTGCGGTCAGTGCGCGAAGGTGTCCAACCGCCTCATCGCCATGCCCGCGTGGCGCAACCGCTCCATCGGTATGCAGATGTTCAAGTATGACATCGTCGGCTTCCTTCAGTGGGGCTACAACTTCTATGAAAACCAGCTCTCGGTTGACCGTGTCAACCCCTTTGCCGACGTATCGGGCGGCCATTGGGTACCCGCGGGCGACACCTGCTCGGTTTATCCCGGTCCCGACGGCGACGCGCTCGAATCGACGCGCATCCTCGTGTTCCACGAGGCGCTTCAAGACGTCTCGGCAATGAAGCTCTGTGCATCGCTCTACTCAAAGGAGGAGGTCATCAAGGTGTGCGAGGACATCCTCGGCGAGGAGCTGACCTTCGACCGTTGTGCCTACACCGCGCACGAGATGCTCACCATCCGCGCTCGCATCAACGAAATGATCAAGGCGAGGGTGTAAGGCAAGGAGCCTCACCTCACCGCGCTAAACCCTCCCTGCAAGGCGGCACATCACCGCATCTTTTAGGACTATTAATAATAATTAAGGAAATTTTACCCCCGTTTTTGCGACACGTCCCCCGACTTGTCACACGCGGGAGTGAGACAATTTTATCAACAACATTTTTACGGAGGACAGAATGAAAAAGACATTTTCCATCATTATGATTATCGCACTCGCACTTTCCTTCACCCTTCTTCTGACCGCCTGCACAGGCGGCGACGAGACCCCCGAGGAGCCGAAGATCACGGTTGACGGCAAGTATGAGATGACGTCCATCAGCGGATCGGTCACCGTTGGCACCACTACCGTTGAGCTTGAGGAGGGCCTCTACGAATACTATCGCATGACCCTTAACCTTGACGGCACCGCCCTCATCGAGGCGAAGGGGGCAACCCAGAACGGCGTTGAAGGCGCGAAAATTGAGCGCGAGGCAACCTGGGAATACGACGTGGAAAACGGAATCCTTAAGATAATGAGCAAGGAGGGCAGCCTCACCGTGGTTGAGGAAATGCAGTGGGCAGAGGGTGTTATCACCTACGAAACCGAGCAGGCCGCACAGGGCATGACGATGAAGATGACCCTCATTCTCGAGAAGATCACCGAGCCCGCAGAGTAACGGACACCCATTAAAGCAGATTAAAATAAAGAAAACCGACCTTAATGGCAGGTTCTCATAAGGATATTAAGTTAAATCCAAGAGAAAACGCCGATTGAGAGTGGCTAAACAAGAAAATGCAACATGGACGATAGGTCTGTGTTGCATTTTTCGTTATATGTCCGCTCCCCAAAATTTGCGCCGCAATAAACAAAGAATACGCCAGAGGAAATTTCATAATGTTCTTGTCGAAATCTCTTGTACTACTATCCAAAAAGGTGTATAATATTTAGTGTAAAATGAAGTTAACACAAACAACAATTTGAGTCAGGATAGTAATCATAAGAATATTTATAATTACCACAAATAGATTGTGCGAACTATTAGAAAGGTGGATACATGCCAAAGAAGAAAAAAGAACATTATGTTCCCCAATGTTACTTGGAGAAGTGGTGTATTCCCGGTAGTCTTCAAGTGAATGTTTTTGATAAAGAAAAAGACGAAGCTCGTACTAACCACATAGAAGATATTGCCTCTGAAAATTATTTTTACGACCTAAATTTAGAGGGCGTTTTCACTGCACAAGAAATAAAGTATTACGATTTAGAGGGCGTAGATCTTTCAAAAATTGATAACGAACAATACATAGAAAATTTCTTTGCGAACAACATTGAGGGAATATTTAAAAAGGCATTGGAACAAATTATTTTTCGTGTGCGTGCGATGAATGCCTGGGAAATTAACAACTGTTTCTTCATAAGGCCGGAACAGGTTTTTTCGTTTTCAGTTCTTTTAGCTCTTCAGTTTGTTCGCGTTAAGCGTGTCCGAAATTCTGTAGCAGAACTTACCGACTTGCTTGATCAAGCATTGAGGGATAAAAACGCTTCTCAAGAATTGATTGATAAATATACAAAAACATCAAAAAATCAACTGAAATATATACACGGGAAGATGATTTTTGATAATGAGTGGATATTACACTTCGCAAAAACATTTTCGAGTCATATATGGCTTCTGCTAAAGAACAAAACAACTCAACCGTTCTTCACATCTGATAACCCTATTGGCACGGCAGAGCATGTTCAAAATCCCTATATGGCTATGTCGGGCGTATCTTCAGATGGTGTGGAAGTTTATTTTCCTTTATCTCCGGATTTAATGCTGGTCATGTTTGAAAAAACATATCACAGCAACTTGATGTCAAAGAATTATCGCATCGTAGAAATAGATGATCTCGACATGATTGACGACTACAATTCTCGCTGTGTAATGAACAGTAGTCGTTGTGTTTTTTCTCAAACAGGTGATTTTTCAATTATCGAGAAAATGAAAGCCAAAAGACCTGATGTGTTGCAGTTGCCAAAATCCACACTAACTTGGGGTGGGGAAACATATATCCCAAATAAAAAGCGGTAATAATATTACTAACGCTGAATCAAGCTTATCAAAGTAGAAATAGTCAAAGCTGCCGTTAGATTTTTTAGTGCCAACGAGGATTATCAAATAATAAAAGTCGTTCAGACAGTTATCTGAACGACTTTTATTATTTGGTTTATTGTAATGGACTAACACTATATTGAATATATTTGAGCTACTAAATCATCGATTTGCTCAATATACTGTTCTATATTATTTTTGCCATGTCCCGACTTGCATATCCTTGATATTTCGGTATGCAATGCATTCGTAGGATCATAGTGCGGAATGTTTAATTTGTTAAGCACATGTGCAGATATACTTGTTGGATTCATGTAACTGTTTACACAATTAGCAACCAAGGTGGAACTTAATATGCCACATAAATAATATGCCTCATCCTCATCGTCAAAACTAACGTACATAATTTTTTCGTTCGGAAGAAGTATTTTTTCGCCTAAGTACATATCCTCCACAGTACTGATTACAGCACATACGTACTCCGTAGCAATGTATTTCCAAATTACTTTGTATTTTGAAAAAGTATAGTCACCAATTCTCAAAATAGCATGAAATTCTTGGCGTTGTATTTCTTTTTCCCAACCAGCGAAACCGTTTCTGCCGTCAAGGTCTTCCTTAAAATAGGTTAAATATCGCAATGTTTGAGGAGCATCAACTGCTAATTGATTTTGAGGAACTGGCCACATCTTACTTTCAGCTGTATGAGGGCAAAGCAAATAGGTGTCATAGCGCACATTCCATTTTCGAACATTGCTTCCTTTCAACATAGGATAAACATGCTCTTTCTCAATTTCTACAGTTACTTGTTCTGATTTTCGCTTTGCTCTCTCAACTATATTAGAAATCAAAACTGTATCGCCAAGATCTTCATTGATATTTAACCAATATACAGCATTCGCTCCGCCTGTGAATACACCAGTGCGCGCTCGGTAATCATTTTCACCAAGGATCTTCTTCATTGAGTCTAAACTGGAGCAATCTGCAGTAACCCATAACGAAGTATCATCATGCTTGTTAGACGGAATTGCGTGCTGCTCTCTTACAGTTACCTGACTTAAGACTTCTTGTAATTGTGAATATGCCCCGAAGGAAAATTTTTGCAAATCTTTTCTCTTTTCCCACAAGTAATAAGATATAGGATAGATGGTTAGCTCATTCTTTTTTGCAAAGAAAAGTGCAGTACTGTTGTTGGCATTTTCAAAGGCGCGTATTTTGGATAGGTCTTCTACTTTTAAAACTTTAACTGGGGTTTCGTCTTTAATCATGAATCTTCTAAAACCTACTCCATTTTGAGCAGATTTGAAAACGCCTTGCCTAATAACAAAGCCCAGTACTCCTCCGTGTTTCAATAATTTATCTAATACGATATAAGTTATCAATACAGAAATATCTTCTTTAGAAAAACTTAAATCTCGTCCTTTGGCATAGAATAAATTATAATCAATCCATAAATGTTGAGAATCTTTCCGATATTGTTCAGGCATGTATTCCCAATTAACCCAAGGGGGGTTGCCAACAACAATATCTGATTCTTCCAAAGATGTTGCTGTTATTCTATCTCTTATAATCCTATCGTGTATGAATTGTACTGGATTGTCCGACTCCAAAAACAAATCAGTCGACTGATTGGATTGAGGCAATATTACCGATGCAAACTCAATAATATCGGTATTATATACAGGGATTTCTATCGATGTTTTTCCATCAATCAAATCCAATATTGCGAGCAGATAATTCGTCTTTGCGGTCAAAACAGCAAGAGGATTAATATCAAGCCCTTTTACTGATTTCAGGATTTCGGATAATGAACATCCGGCTTTGCGTTTTAGAGAAATTGCTTTAAAAAGAAATGTTCCTGAGCCACAAGTAGGATCTATGATAGAGATGTTGCAAACACTTTCACCATGAGAGGTGATTGCGTTTTTTAATGTTATTTCGGCGAGCCAGTCAGGGGTGTAATATTCACCTAATGCATGACGCAATTCTTTAGGAATAATCGATTCGTATATCTGCTTGATAAAATCGTAATTGTTGTTCGATTGAAATTCATCGATAGACAATGATACAGAATATTTTTTGATATTAGTTTCAATTTTGCCGATGATTTCTTCAAAACCATTATCAAGTTCAAAAACAGGCCACGAATACCAATCTTCGTAGCAATAATTTTCAATACCATATTCATCTGCAAATCTTCCGAGGATTAGATCTTCGTGCGTGGAATTATCTTTTTCAGATATTCCTTGAAGCACCTCTCTCATTATAAATTTTGTTAAAAGGCTGAAATATGTTTGAATGGAGAAAAAGAGGAACAACAATGCGTCATCATTTTCATCGTTTTCTTGGTATGAAATATCATATTTGGCAAACAATTTAGGCTTGTTTAACTTACTATTACTCGAAAGATTTGTATTGATGTCTCCATAAATATATTTAAAGTTTTCTTTCCATCCTTCATAAAGCAACTGTGTTTTTTCATTAGAACGGTTGCAAAAACGATAAATATCTGATATAATATAATTTGATTTGTGTTTGAATTCTGACTGATTATTTTTTAGATCAGAACATAACAAATATAAATTTATCATAATACCTCCCCAAATAAGTATGCAGCTACATGTACAGAAGTTAATAGCATTGTACAATGCAATTTCAACTTTGTCAAGAGGAAAGGACGATATAATGAATAAAATTGAGGAATTTTGGTATTGCGTTGCACCACAAGATGATTTGCCCTTATACAAAGGACAAGAGATAAGTACCGAATCGTGTGAAAACTTAATTAAATTGATTGATCTTTATAGATCAAAAATTGATGAAAAAGAACCATTTGAGATTATTAAGCAAATTATTTTGTCTTCTCCCTCAATCATTTCGGATGTTCGTATTTTAGTGGGTGTATCAGATAAAAGATTATATCTTGATTTAACATACATTGCTAATATTTATTCAGATGAAGCCGGGCGAAGATTGGTGCCCGAAAAACGAGAAAATTTGTTAAAGCATAATACCGACTACTTTATTAGACAATTGTCTGTATCATCTATGAAAGATGTGCTTGCGCAACAAATCACTGCATATTTCGTTGACCGTGGGTTGATCGACATCTTGAATACTTTTGTTTTGTTAGAAAAGGAGCAAATCGTTCAGATTTTTAACAATCTCATTGCACCTAAAGAAATACAACAGATGCAGGCAAAGTATCGTGGCCATGGAGCAGAGCAAGCTTTCGCAAGAATTGTAACTGCGTGCGGATTGCATATAGTTCCCATTGGAAAAGATATTGATCCTATGGCTGGTTATGATCCTAACGTAAATTTATCCACTATGGAAATTGTTCAGAGAAATGCAAAGGATGAAAATTGTCACAGCTTCGATTTGATAATTACCCAAAATGAAGAGATACGAGTATTGATTCAATCGTTGATTCATTCTTCAGATCCTGGTCAGTATGGAGTTAATAAGTCTGATGAAACAGTAGATATTTCCAGACGAATCGCAAGATTCAATGCTTCCAGTGGCAAAGAACAAGTGTATTTACTTGGTTCAGTTGATGGCGTTGGTTTTAGCGAAAATCCCAACGGAACAATCGTTAAAATGTTAGATGTGTTTGATGATTTTTTCCAAATGCATACACTCTTTAAAATTCCATTGTTTTTGCAGAAAATAGGACTCATTGACAATGTTTGTGGTGTTGTTTTTGACACTGAGTACTTTGGCAAAGTGGCTATAGATCACTTTAAATCCAATTATCTCGAACCATTGGACGTAGAGGATATGACTGGACAAGATATTTCTGGCCGCAATACGCTTGGCGCTGGCAAAGCCATTATCGTGTTCAAATAATTTTCATTTTGCACCGTAAAAATTTAATTAATACTGGACTTTCGCTCTTTTCTGTGGTATTGTTGGTGTTACCAAAGGACAGGAGGTAACAAAATGATCCTGCAAGCGTTAAAAAACATGTATCCAAAAGCAAGTGAAAGGTGCTTAATTCGGTTATGAAAGTGAAGCAAGAGATTGAAGATCTGAAGACGGCCGCTACTAATGTCGAAAGATTTGTGGATATTGCAAACAAGTACACAGATTTAAGGGAGCTGACTCCCGAAGTGCTGCGCACATTCATAGAGCGAATCATTATCCACGAAAGAGCGGCAAGGCACAGCAAAACCGCAACGCAGCAGATTGATATCTACTTCCGCTATATCGGAAAACTCGCACCCGAACAAGTCGCCTAAACCAACAAAACGGAATAGGACGGACAGTCGAAACTGTCCGTCCTACACACCGAGAACACCTATACGCAGTTAATATCCTCATGAGAAACTGCGTAATTGGTCGGTTTTCTTTTATCTATGAGGCGCAGGACGAGCCGTAGCACGCCGTAGGAAAGATAGGCAAAAACGATCGTCATCACGAAAAGGACGGCGTCGTAGACTGCCTGTCCGAGCCAGCCGACAGCACCAATGAGGGCAACGCGCACGTCCTCGACCAAGGCGAAATTACACTGCTTCAGGTTGTGGAAATTGACGTCGAGGGCGAAGGAGAGCGCGGTCGCAACCGCAACGTATATTGCGAGGAAGATGGCCGTTTTGCGAAGGTCGCGGCGTGTATCAAGCCGAAAATCGCCGAGCGCAACCGCGCAGAACATGTAAAGGCAGACGAGGTGGTGGAAGACCACGGTGTGGAAGCTAATAAACTCGGTGGTGATGTGAAGCACGTTTTCCGCGCTGTAAACCACGGTCGGCACGATAGCCATAAAAAGCACGAGCGACGCACCGCAGGCCGCCGTCACGGGGGCTATCCACTCCCGTGCCCGTCCGCGAAGGAAGGAATGCAGGGGCATAAGATACAAAAACAGGCTGCAATAATGGAACGGCAGGAAATAGAGGTCATACCCCTCGATGAGGGATTTTACCTGCTTTATCACCTCGAGGACGAGGATGACCGCGGCAATAACCTGAAGCGGGATGCGACGCACCCGATCATCCCTGCCGGCGAGCAGGCGGCGAAGCAATATTGCAATACCGATAAACACCACCCAAGCGGGGATGATTGCGATGAAATGCTCTCGTGTCCAAAGTCCCATAAATTTACCTCCCGTGTGGTTTTGCTTAATTATACCATTAACGCCCCCGCCCGTGCAATACGCTACCGTTATTTTCATTATGAATTATTATTAATAGCGCGTGAATATCACGCGTGTGTATATAGCGTTTGGCGAGCAAATCGCGCCGCGCAGGAATAAAGATTATTGACGAGCAAATCGCGTCAAGCAAGGAATCCTCATCAAAGAAAGACGGTGCTACGCTAAGGTGCGCGGCAGGCTTTTTCCGCGACAAAAAACAATCAAAATCCCCTTTCAAAAACATTTTTTATTTTTTTCAAAAAACCTATTGACAAACGAAATCATTTGTTGTATAATAAGCAAGCACGAAACGATGGCTCGTTGGTCAAGCGGCTAAGACATCAGCCTCTCACGCTGAAAACATGGGTTCGATTCCCGTACGAGTCACCAAAGAAAACACCACCCAATCTCGGGTGGTGTTTTTCTTTCCTTTGGTGCCTCATACGCTCATCGAACGCACTCAAACGCAAAGCGTTTGAATATGGGTTCGCATTTGCCGCGCAGAGCGCGTCGAGCTTGCTCGTAAGCGGCAAGTGTGCAAATATTCGCCTTTGGCGAAATACCCGGGAGAGTCACCTTTACACCATTCGGTGTCCTTTTTTCTTTCCCTTGGTATCTCATATACTATTGCAAGAAATATATTATTCAATTCCTTGCGAAAACACCCTAATAATTCAGTTAACTAAACGAAGAAAAAGGAGGTTATTCACAATGAAATGGACTGTTTACTACCTAGCACACGCATTAATGAACGTTGTTGCGTTATTCCTGTTTCGCGATCATCTTACCGTTAATGCGGGATCGATTGCCCCTATTGTCGTAATGGCAATCATGATTCTTCAAGCGATCTTGACATTTAACGAGAATACAGGGCTCGGTAGCACCGCTCACTCTGAATCCGACAGACTTTCTTCGGATGAGAAAAACCTGCTCGTTAAAAACCTCAAAACCGTTTTTCTTGTTACAATTCCATTTGCGATTCCGTTAATATTCTTCCTCCCTCTTTTCGCGAAGCTACTTTCAATTCTGCTATACTTCATCGCGTACATCATTGCCGGAGTTCGATTTAAGATTATGTACGGTAAAGATATATCCGATCGTCTAAGCTCCGAGCGCGAAGAACTCATTGAACAACGCAAAAAGGAAGAAAACGGAGAAATCTGACAGCTTAAAGGACACCCGCGGGTGTCCTTTTCTCTTTGTCCCCTTGTAAACACCCGCGGGGTGTGATATAATAGCGCTGGCGGTTGTCGGTGGGGCGTGTCGGTTATGCGCCCCGCGCGAATACAGACAACACAGGAGGGGATATGAATTTTCTTTTCGACCTATTCGGGACGCTTGTTGATATAAAAACGGACGAGAACGGGCGGAGATTCTGGCGCGAGGTGTGCGCCATGCTCGGCGATTCGCGCCTAGGGTGGCGGGCACTCAGGCGAGAGTATATCGCGCTTTGCCGCGGGCGGCGGACGGACGAGTATGCGGAGTTTGACCTGCTTGGTGTCTTTGAGGATATGCTCACAGCGCGCGGCAAGGCGCGCGAGGGGGCGGCGGAGCTCGCCCTTTCCTTCAGGCGGGCATCGACCGAAAAGCTACGCCTGTTTCCCGAGGTGAAAGAGATGCTCACCGCGCTTCGAGCGGCGGGTGCGGGGGTCTATCTTGTGTCAAACGCGCAGAGCTGCTTCACCCGCGCGGAGATAGACGCGCTCTGTCTTACCTCCCTTTTCGACGGTATCATCCTCTCCTCCGAGGTAGGGGTGAAAAAGCCGTCGGCGGACATTTTCCGCATCGCGTTCGAGCGGTTTAACCTTTCCCCCACGGAGTGTATCTACGTCGGTAACGATATGCGGGACGACGTCCTCGGCGCGTCGCGCGCAGGGATCCCGAGCGTATATATCCACACCGAGCAGTCGGGAAAATATGACGGCCCGCTCCCCGCACCGACCCATATCGCTGCGGATCACGCCGCGCTGGCGCATCTGCTCCTGTCGTTGATATAATCGGCGGATTCCCGCGCATCCCCCTGCCCTATGCACAGGATGACAACATTTGTTTACTTTTGCACGGCGTTCGGATTGCAGCCGATCCCCGCGATAATTTGACACGGGGTGGGGGTAACGATGTTTTTGATAAGAATAATTAAAGAAGCAGGTCACCGAAACGATGTCCTGCTTTTTGTATAAAAATATCATCCATCATTATCTATTGCCCTTTGCGCGGTTGTGCGTCTTGCAGAGCACCTGACAGTTCATCAACTCGGTCGGTCCACCCCTTCTCCACGCGGTGATGTGGTCCGCATCCATTTCGGATAGCTTATACACGCGACGAAGATTAGGTCCGTAGCCGATAGCGCAATGCGGGCAGTTGGATATTCCCCGCTCCGCCGCCTTTGCCGTTTGTATGGCGTAAACAGCCTTTCTCGTCGGCTCGTCAAAGATTCGCACGTTGAGCAAATGAAGCTCTACACAACCGCCAAGAATAAACTCAAACACGCCCTTCTTATCCTTAACGTAATAGTCATCGTAATAAAGGCTCATCATCGCTTTAACCTCTTTGGGGTTGTAGGAGTTGTTGTGATACTTCTCGTAATACTCTCCCCACGGGAGTCCGCACATCTCCTTTTCAATCCTGATAAACACGCTCGACACCCAGTCAATCACGCTGTTGAAATACGCCTTCAGCTCGTTGATGTTCGTATCGTATCTGTGCTTGCTCATATATTCGTCGATATGCCCGCGGCTCACCCATTCGAGCGCGGTGCGCAAAAAGTCCTGACGGTTTACGCTACCCGCGATGTATGTGCTCCATTTTTGGATATTCGAGTTCTGTGTGTTGGAGAACTCAGCCTTCGCAAGCGTGACGAAGGGTCCCGAATGAATCGCGTTTGCAAGCTCCTGCTCGTTGAGAGGAATCCCCGCAATGTTGATGGTGCGGAACCACTCCTTAATTTCGCTCTCCGTTCCCTCGCAAATATAGATTGTGAGGGGCGTTTTCATTATCTTCTCCCTGATGTCCTCGGCCAGACCGCCGAAATAATGCGCCTTGCCGTCGGCGTCGAAAATGGGAAATTTACCCGTAACGAATCTGCCAAAGCTTGTGATGCGTTGTTGCCCGTCGAGGACCTCGTATTTGTCCTCGCCCACCTTAGTAAAGTAAAGTAGTCCGAGCGGATAACCGCGCAAAAGCGAGTTAATTACGGCGACGTCGCGCTTGCCGTCGGCATAAATGTAGTTGCGCTGATACTCCGGCTGAATTACGAGCTTTCCCGACAGTCCAAAAAGCCCCTTGCCCTCGTATTCGTTATAAACAAAGCCGTCGCATATATCCGCGACAGTTATATCCGTTCTAAGCGTTGTAATCATTTGTCTACCTCTTGAATCTAATAAATATACGTTTATAAACGCGATTGCCATTCACTAGCGGTTGAGAAACACCGCTTTCTTCATTCCACAATCCTTGTGAAAAGCCCTTTCCTTCGCTTTCGGTAGCGCCGATGATCTCAAACTGCTCGGGGCAATACTTGGGCATGAACGAAATCGGGACCCCCATCACTCCATCATAATCCGATGGAATTGCGTCGGTAAACGGTACGTCAATAGCATCATAATTATCATATTTTAGGTAGCCTTTCCCCCTAATCTCGGCATGCTTGCTATAACGTATATTATCTTCCATTGTCATAAGACTGAGCGGATTATGCCGACGTCCGTGGTCCAAATTCGTAAACCAACCCGTTCCCGCAACGGAAATATACTTTCTTCCATCAGCACCATATTCCGTTTCTGTGCCTGTCATAGGATAATTGTCCGGTACGCCAAAGGTCATATTCTTACCGTTAATTCTTTGGTTGAATCTATTTCCAAGCCATATTTTGTTGTCCTTAATTAAAGGAAAAATTTCCTTGTAGGTAATAGCATTTTGATTACCAATAACCAAAAACTTTTTATCGGCCTCAACTATCCACGCCATAAATTCGCGGAATAGGGAGAAAGGGGGATTGGTGACGATTATATCCGCCTCGTCACGCAGGGCCTTTACCTCGTCGCTCCTGAAATCGCCGTCACCGTCAAGATACCTCCATTCGAGATCGTCAATGTCAATTCTGCGCGATTTGTTCTTGTCACGCGAGAGGGTGAAAATCTTGCCGTGGGATTTCGTCTTCTTCTCATCAAAGAGGGGCGAGCTGGATTCAAAAATCGTGAACTGATAACCTTCCTTGATTTTCTTGCTTTCGTATGCGTAGCTCGTGCTTATGAGTTTTTTCAGTCCAAGCATCTCAAAATTTTGTGCGAAAAATTTTGTAAAATTGCTCCATTCGGGATCATCACAGGGGAGCAGCACCGTCTTGCCGCGAAAAACATCCGCGTCAAATTCGAGGTAGGCATTTACCTCTCGCTGGATATCCTCATATTGTGTATAGAACTCGTCGTTCTTTGCCGCCTTTGCCTCGGAGAGGGTGACGTTGGCCATATCGCTACCACCTTTGCTTTTTTGTACTAATTATAACGCATTTTCGTTGCTTTGTCAACGCATTTGCGAATTATAATATATGCAATTGCGTACTATAATATAGTTAAAAAGCGTAAATGGAGAAAAAATGATAGCAATTAATAAGAAGATTCTTCATCTTTGTGCAGAACGAAATTGGTCAACCTATGCTCTCGCACAAGAAGCAGATATCACTCACTCGACGTTAAACTCCTGCATTAACAGAGATACCCCGCCGAAAATCGAAACGTTGGAACGCATTTGCGACGCGTTCGGAATTACTCTCGCACAGTTTTTCCTCGAGGACGAGGAAATTGAAATTGTGTCGGACAAGGAGCGCGAGCTGCTCAACAAGTTCCGCAAGCTCCCCGCCGAGCGTCAGGACGCCCTACTCGGTTTTTTGGATAAATAAAAGCCCAATCCTTTCAACGGATTGGGCTTTATTATATTGCCTTTTCTTCGGCGTCATACCGTCCAATTCTCGGCGGCGGTGCGGCAGAGGGCGGTGATGTAGTCGGCGCGGGCGAGGTCGGCGAGCCACTCGCGAGGGATAGAATCTGCGCCGTAGAGGGCGGCGGCAATGCCGCCTGCGACAGCCGCGACGGTGTCGGTGTCGGAGCCGAGATTTACCGCGCGTAGGACGGCGGATTTGTAATCTTTAGTTGTCAAAATCGACCATATTGCCGCCTCGAGCGTATCGACGACGTAGCCCGTGCTTTTCACCTCGGATTCGGGGAGATTTTCGAGATTAGTCCATAGGCGTGTGAAATTATCGAGCTCTTTTTCGTTTTTGTAGTGCTCACGGGCGAGGGAAATTCCGCGGTGGATCGACGCCACCTCGGGCCTTTTTAAGACCTCCCACAAAATGAAGGAATAGATGCCGCAGGCAATCTGCGAGCGACGGTGCGCGTGGGTGAGCGCGGAGGCGTCCTCAATCAGGCGAATTTGCGACACAGGGTCGGACTTAGTAAAGAAAAGATATAGGGAAAACGGGTGAATACGCATAAGCGAGCCGTTGCCGTTGGAATATGCACCCCTGCCGCCACATTCGGTAGGGTCGGCGGGGCGGTTGTCGCGGAAATACCGTATCGCGTCGGCACAGGCGTTGCCGATGTCGAAGGTCACGCCGAGGGCGTTGTACTCCTCCTTCTCGTACCAGAGGAGGAAGTTCTCCATAACCTCGGTGAGGCTCACCCTCCCCTCCTTCAGGCTATCGAGGGCGGCGAGCGACATGCTCGTGTCATCCGACCAGGTGCCGCGCGGCAGGTTATAGGTGCCGTAGCCCGTCATATCGGTTATCGGGCGGGCGGCGAGGGATTCGCGGGACTTGAACTCGGCGGGAACGCCGACCGCATCGGCAACCGCGTGACCGAGCATCACGGTGCTAATTATCTCGTATCTTTCTTCGGTAGTCATAATTACCTCTCTGTTTTTCTTCCCTCTTATTGTACCACAGGACGGACGGTTTGTAAAGGGAGATATGCGACACTCGGTTTTATCCTTCACTGCTTTTTCCGTCGGTGGCGGCCTTGCGCTCGCGTTCTGTGTCGAATTTTATGCACCCACTTGATTTTGCGCGCGCTATGTGTTATAATTTAATTTAGGATATTACGCCCACGCGACGAGTACGCGCCCGCACACACCCATTTGCACGCACTCATGTCAGCGCGGGCAAAACATATACGCGCGGGTGTGCTTACACGCGGCACACGGTGGCACGCGCGAAGGACACGGGCGAGATACCCAAAGGAGGACGAATGGATTTCACAAGGCTTAACCCCGTTATTCACGGTGCGGCGCTCTACGAGAGGCCGACTAAAAACGGCGAGTGCATCGCATACGATGCGCGTATCATTTATATGATCTCGGGCGACATTGCCGTGACGGTCGGCGGTGAGAAGCTCGGCCACCTTTCCCCCGGGCACCTGCTTTACATACCTGCGGGTGTGCCCTACCGTCTCAAGGGGCAGTATCTGCGCGCGGCGGTGATCTCGTTCGACCCTGTTAACGGCCTCGGCGACGGGGAGGTGAGCGCACCCGTGGCAAGCGAGGATTTCGACGCGGCGCGGGTTCATTCCTGCGAGGGGCTTGCCCCGTTTGACAGGCATATCCACGTCGAGGATATGGAGAGCGAGCGGGATAATTTCATTGAGCTTTGCAACGTTTTCACGTCGGCGGAGGGGTTGTACCTCGCCGAGATTTCGGCGGCGGTGAAGCAGATCCTCGTCAAGATTGCCGAGACGGTGGACGAGCACGCCCTGCCAACGAGGATGGTGTCCGCGCTCGACGCGTATATCCGCGAAAACGTCGGTGACGAGATATCAAACACCGAGATCGGTGCGATATTCGGCTACCACCCCTTCTACGTGTCGAAGATGCTGAAGGACAAGAAGGGCATCACCCTTCGTCAATATATCATTCAATACCGCCTCAAGCTCGCGCGGCGGATGCTCGAAACAACCGAAAAGAGCGTCAACGAGATCGCGGAGGAGACGGGCTTCACCGACGCGTCGTATTTTACCAAGACCTTCAAGGCGGCGTACGGCGAAACGCCAAAGGCGTACAGAAACAGGTTCAAGGATAGCTTTATTTAAGTAAACAATTATTTACATCGGAGAGGACAATGGCACAGGGTATCAAGAAGAATCAAATAATCAGGACGGATATCACCGACCTTACCGACCTCGGGTTCGGGGTTGGGCGTGTCGGGGGTGTCGTTATCTTCATTTCCGACACGGTGCCGGGCGACGTCGTCGAGGCGCGTGTTATCAAGGTAAATTCGTCATATATGGTGGGGCGTGTCGAGAATTTCATCGAAAGGTCGCCGTTGCGCGTCGATGGAAGATGCCCCGAGGGCGGGTGTAAAAGCTGTGCCTATCGCGGTATTTCCTACGCCCACGAGCTCGCCCTCAAGGAGGAGGGTGTGCGCCGTCTTTTCGCGACCGAGGAGCTATCTCATATTCGTGTCGCACCCATTATCGGCTCGCCCTGCGAGCTACGCTATCGCAACAAGGCGCAGTACCCCGTCACGCGGACGAAGGACGGGTACGCGGTCGGCTTTTTTGCGCCGAAATCGCACAGGGTCACGCCTGTTGCAGACTGTCCCCTGACCCCCGCGGTGTTCTCGGAGATTTGCCGCGAGCTGTGCGGATTTTTCGCCGAGCATTCCATCAGCGTTTACGACGAGGAGCGCGGCGAGGGCCTGCTCCGTCACGTTTATTTACGGCGCGGCGAGATGTCGGGCGAGGTGCTGCTGACCCTTGTAATTAACGGCGATTCCCTGCCCCACGGCGAACAGATGGTCGCGCGAATTACCGCACGTTTTCCCGAGGTGGTCGGCATCCTTCTTAACGTCAATCGCGATAGCACCAACGTCGTGCTCGGTGATCGGTTTATTACCCTTTACGGTCGGGATCATATTTTCGACACGCTCGCGGGGGTACGCCTCAAAATATCCGCGGCGGCGTTTTACCAGGTCAACCACGACGGCGCAGAGTTGCTTTACGCGAAGGCGCGCGAGCTTGCCGCACCCGAGGGAAGCGACACCCTGCTCGACCTCTATTGCGGGGCGGGATCGATCGGCCTGTCGATGGCGGATGCGGTCGGCGAGCTGTACGGCATTGAGATAATCCCGAGCGCGGTCGAATGTGCCCGCGAAAACGCCGCGGCAAGCGGCATCACAAACGCCCATTTCTTCACGGGCGATGCAAAGAATACCGAGCGAATGCTCGAGGGCGCGGAGCGCGCTCTCGGAAAAGAGATACATCCCGACATCGTTGTCCTCGATCCGCCGCGCGCGGGCTGTGACGAGGAGCTGTTGCGCTTTGTCGCCTCCCTCTCGCCGCGCAAGATCGTCTATATCTCCTGCAACCCGAAGACCCTCGCGCGGGACATCACCCGCCTCATCCCCCTCGGATACGATGCATCAGAGGTTACTCCGGTGGATATGTTTCCGATGACAGGGCACGTGGAGAGTGTCGTTTGTCTGACGCAGTCAGACAAAGCGACGTGATATAACGCCTTACGGCGCGTGATATATTCGCTTTTGCGAAATATAGCGCAAAAGCGAACGTGATATAGAACGCTCCGCGTTCGTGATATGGCTCTGCGGAGCCGTAAGGAATTTTTGCGCGACGTAAGGCGATGGCGTTCCACGCGCACAAAGTGCGCATATCACGCTCGTTTGGGAGCATAGCTCGCAAACGAGTATATCACGAAAGCCAACGGCTTTCCATATCACGCGCGACGAAGTTGCGCTATATCACGACGGCAACGCCGTCCATATCACTCCACCGTAGGTGGACCAAAAGGAGTATTTATGGCAAAAACCTCACACGAGCTCGCGATTGAATTTGCGGTTGAGATTACTGAATTATGCTCAAAAATTAAGGGTCGCCCCGAATACACAAAGCAACTTATTCGCAGTGCTTCTTCGATCAGCGCAAACATTGCAGAAGCAAAATATGCCGAAAGCAACGCGGATTTTGTTCACAAGCTCGAAATCGCACAGAAAGAAGCAAGCGAATCGGAGAATTGGCTCTCGGTGTTGTTTAAGAGCGGTATTATTGATGAATTCACTTTCAAATCCTTGCGGAACAAGTGCGGCAAGATAAGAAGAATGCTGATTGCTTCTATTACCACCGTTAAGTCCAAAATGAACGGACAAAAGTGATTTTTGAGCAAAACTCGAAACTTCAATTTACATCTGTTTGGCATAACATATCGAAAGTTCTTCATAAAGGGGGAACGAAAATTGACAAATAAAGAATTGATTTTAGATTGTTTAATTGAGGACGACGAAGCTTTTACACAGATAGTAGAATTTTTTGTGTTAGCTGCTGAAGTTGACATATCTCATTTTGAAGTTAAAAGACTGTTAGCAGAAATGCTTGACGAAGGATATATTTGCGTTAATTATAATTGGAAAACTGAACATGATGAATACCCATACTCGTTGACTGAAAAAGGCAAAAAGGCTTGGGAAGAAATAAAGGAGTAAATTTTTAAACACAGATTACACATAGACATCTGTTTATAAAAGTGAGACCTTTTGGAGTTTCCACCTCCATTTTTGACACAAAAATATACCTTTTGCTCTCTTGACCCATGTCGAGAGTGTCGTTTCAAATTCAATTTTCAAGGAGCAAAATAATGGATAAAGGATTTAAGAAAGTATTTTTCCTTATATGCCTATGCGGCGGTGTGCTATTCGGGCTACTGTTCTTCCTCTCATTCGGGGCGAGCGAGGGCTACTCGTGGTGGCTGGCGCTGCTTTGCTTCGGTATGGGAATGGTTTGGGCTATCCTCTTTTATTTCATCTGGATGCTGGTGCAAAAGAAGTCAAAGCCCTTCAGCTTTGAGAATCCAAGGGCGCAAGCAAAATTAGCGGAATACGAAGCTTCACGCGGAATTCCTTACGAGCAAATGTTTTGTGCCTTTATGCACTATGGAGAGGGCTTGAAGCAGGAGGTGTGCGAGACGCGCGTTTATTTTGAATCCGAGGGGATTCACACCGCCTTCTGTCATTTCGGGAAAATATATCATTTTGATCTACCGTACGAGGCGGTGGTAAATATAACGCTCGAGGATGAAAAATTACTGATCATTCAGGCTAAGGACGTAGGCCCCCTTTGCTTCTCTATCAAGGGAGCTACTCCCGAGCAGCTGACGTGGCTTAGCGACAAGGCAAATTCTGTTAATTAATTCCGAAAATCTCTTTCATTTTGACATTTTCAGGCGAGAGCCGCCCGAACAAATACACGATAACAACGTATACACTAAGGAGACGGTATTATGAAAAAGGCCAAGTATCTTTTGTTAGTTTTATTGTTGACTATTTCCTTGATGCTGAGCGGATGCAGTATCCTGTTCGGTCCCGGGCAGTCCGACGGTCCTTCGGGCGCAGATGGCATTAAGGACTTCGAGTTTGTTACCGACGAGAGATTGGTATATAAGAATACGTCGGGTATCGATCACTACGCGCTGACCCTTTACACCGGGGAGAGCTATCAGATAAAGACGACCGTAGACGACCTGCTCGGCGAGGACTACTATCTCGTATACAAAACTAAGGATGAGATCAAGGACAAGATCACCCTGTCCGATACGGGCAATATCGTCACGGCAGAGAGCCTCGAGGAAAACGAGGTTTTCGTCATTGACGTTGAGCTATACAAGAAGGGCTCGTCAAAGCGAATCGCAAGGGAGACGCTTTTCCTCTCGGTGATGACCGGTGAGTACGCAGAGATACACCTGACGAACGAGAACCTCGAATATGACGAGGACACCTCTACATACTCTATGACTATGCCTTCGGGCAACAGCTTCATCATTTCTCACACGGTGTCATACAATACGCCTTACAATATCACCTACTCGCTGAAGGACGAGAGCTACTCCGATTTTATGTCGGTGGACGGTAGCGGAAGAATCACGACAAGCAAGACGGGTGTGGATAAGACGGGTGAGATCAGCATCAGCACCACGGGCGAAAGCGGAATCCTCGACGTCGTTTTCCTGAAAATCACCCTGACGGGGAGCGAGGAGGTTGCGACGGGGCTTGAGGTCTACTCGCTGAACAGCGGTGAGGCGATCACGGACGGAAAGACCCTTACCGTCTACGAGGGCATCCCTCTCGACTTTGAGATAAAATACAACGGCGAAGCGGTGGACGGCAGTATCTCTACGCCCGACTCCGAGATAATCGAGATCGAGGCAGACACCGGCAGGATCAAGGGTGTAAAGGTTGGCACGAGCACACTTACCTTCGGTTACGGAGAGGACGAGATCACCGTCACCGTGAACGTGATTGCAGACAACGTGTCCTCGCTGGGAACGGACAACACCGACGCCGACTTCATCATAATCAACGGTGCGCTTCACTATCTCTGCCCCCTGAGCCTGAGATATGACAGCGGAAGGGTGAAGGATGCGGACACCGCGCTGATTTCCGTGAGCATTACCGACCTTGACGACCGTTACAAGACCGTCACTCTCGGCTACACCGAAGACGGTGTCGAGGTTGGGGCTAGCTTCCGCGTAAAGTACTACTCCGCCGAAGCCTATAACGGTATGTCGGCCGTCTACGACAACAATGACCTATTCGGCAACCGCCCCTCCGACTACACCGTTCTAGGCGGAGAGGGTACGGTAAAACTCTTAGTCATTCCCGTATGGTTTACCGACTCTGACGTTTTCTTCAACGAGAGCCAGAGAGAACAGATCGTCGAGGATATTGAATACACGGTAAGCGGCAACAGGCCGAGCGACGAATTCTTCTCCCTGAAGCAGTACTACGAGGATCAGAGCTTCGGCTCGATCACGATGGACATCACCGTCAGCGACTTTTACGACTCCGACACCTCCTACAAAAATTACACCGACTACGAGGCGTCGAAAATTAATAACACCTATACCTTATGTGACGATGCCGTCAATTGGTACTTTGCTACCAACACCGACGAGCGCTTTGAGGACTACGACCTGAATAACGACGGATTCGTGGACGGGGTCATCCTTTACTACGGCGCAAATTATTACGGCGCTGTGGGCGATCAAAACAAGAGCGTCGCTTACGCTACGTACACGAGCGCAGGCTCTAGTCACGCCTTCAACACCGTGGCGTTCTGCCCGATTGGCGGTCTGTACGGTTTATCGAAGAAGGAGCCCACCGATCAGCTTACGGCAGAGGACCTGTCCGCTACCTTTGCAAGATCCTTCCGCGAGAGTGCGAGAACGATCATTCACGAGGTAGGTCACATGTTTGGAAACGAGGACCTCTACGAGGATCAGTTCGCCGATGAGAGGTACTCACCCGCAGGCACGTTCGTAATGCAGGACCGCAACTTCGGCAGCCACGATCCGTATCACACGAACAGGATCGGCTGGAGCAAGCCTATGGTGTACGCATCGAGCGACTATCAGCTCGGTGACAAAATCACCCTTCACATATCCGACTTCCAGTCGACGGGACAAAACATCATACTGACGAACAATTGGAACGCTGCCGACTCGCTGTATGACGAATATCTGATATTGGAGCTGTTTGCGCCGATCGGACTGAACGGCTATGACTCCGAGATCTCATTCCTCGGCAGACCGGACAGCGGTATCCGACTCTGGCACGTCAACTCGCTTCTGACCGATCTTACCGATGGCGGAAAGACCACGCAAGCAATTGTCGACGGGCATCAGTACGAGCTGGCATACTCCAACAACGATGTGACGAGCAAGTATGATATGCTCCACCTCATCAGAAATAACACAGAAGAGGAATACAACACCAACTCCGCACAGCAGACGCACGACATACTCTTTGAAGAGGGCGACAGCTTCGATATGGCGAGCTTCAGCTCACAGTTTGTGAACGGTGAAAAGCTGGATAACGGCGATAAGCTGGGCTGGAAATTCGTAGTCGAGAGCATCTACGTCGACGCCGACGGAAAATACGGCGCGGTTATCACCCTCGAGAGAGTGGACAACGTCAAGACGGAGTTCACCGAGAGCGTAGCGCTGAACAGAAATGACCTTGAGGAGCCGGACGGCGAAGAGGAGTACGGAGAGGCTCTCTTCGGCATAGACGGCAGATTTACCTTCACCTACAAGTATGTGACGCCGCCATCCATCTACGTACAGGGCTTCCCCATTTCCGACGAGGGTATGTGTCTGTTTGCATCGGAAAGCGGAGAGGGCGGATACATCGAGCTGACAATCAAGGATATCGACGGAAAGACCGTCCGTATTGACTCTATTTCCATTACGTTCAGCAAGCTGACCAACGCCGCGCCGACCGTACTCGTCGACGGAGAGGCCAAGTCGGGAGTAGCCTTTACGCCCGAGAACAGCGACCTGTACGGCTATGAATATGAGGTGGGGTCTAACACGGTGCGTATTCAGAACAGATATGACGGAACTATAAATCACTGGTCCGTTCTATCCTTGTTTGACATCACTATCAACTATACCGTAGAGTAAAGGCGGCCATCTTCCCATAAGATGGTGTGAAATATATGACGTACATTGAAGCATTAAATTTACCGATGCTTGCGGACGAATACCATCCCGTCACCTCCAGGGCCGAGGAGAGTGCGGGCGGAGAAAATTAACCCGACAAAGGACCGCGCATCCGTAGAAAAAACGAGGCGAAGAGCAAGCTGTCATTTAAGACAACGAAAGCCGCATTGAAAGTAACCGCGCGGCGTAGCCGCGAGAAGGAGATATTATGAGGGACAACAAGCAGAAAAGACACCTGATATGCAACGCGCATATCGACCCGATATGGCAATGGGACTGGCCCGAGGGGGTCAGCGCGACGCTGTCGACCTTTTATTCGGCGGTGAGGCTGTGTGAGGATTTTGACTACGTATTCTGTCACAACGAGGTGACCGTTTACAAGTACGTCGAGCAGTACGCGCCCGAGCTGTTCGAGCGGATCAAGGCGCTTGTCAAGGCGGGCAAGTGGCATATTATGGGTGGCTGGTACCTTCAGCCCGATTGCAATATGCCCGCGGGTGAGAGCTTCGTGCGGCAGATTCGCGTGGGGCAGAGATATTTCATGGAGAAATTCGGCGTTCGTCCGACGGTGGCGACCAATTTTGACCCCTTCGGGCATACCGTCGGCCTTGTGCAGATAATTAAGAAATGCGGTCAGGACGGGTATATTTGCATGCGCCCGTACTCGAGCGAGCTTTCCCTGCCGAGCGAGCAGTTTATCTGGCGCGGTCTTGACGGCAGCGAGATAAAGGCGGCGAGAAGCATCGGCGGCTACGGCTCACACCTCGGAAAGGCGGTTGAGTTCATCCGCGAGCGCGCCGAGGGACAGGATTTCCCCGTTGGAATGATCCTCTGGGGTGTGGGAAACCACGGCGGCGGACCGTCGCGCAAGGAACTGTCCGACATTGAGAGCGAGCTGCTCACCGACGGTGGGTTTGAGTACGTTCACTCGACGCCCGAGGCCTTCTTCTCCGAGGTGGAGCCTACGGCGGTGTTTGACAAATCGCTTCATATTTCCATGCCCGGCTGTTACACCTCCATGTACCGTGTGAAGAAGCTGCACGCCGAGCTGGAGAACGAGATCGCCATCGCAGAGAAGATGGCGAGCGTGGCGTATGCGACGGGCGCGCTGACCGAATACCCCGAGGCGGAGTTAGAGGTGGCGGTTGAGGACCTGCTGGGCGCGGAGTTCCACGACGTGCTGCCCGGCAGCTCGGTCCAATGCGGCGAGGATGCGGGCATCCGCTACCTCAACCACGGTATATTGGAGGCGGAGCGCGTGAAGATACGCTCCTACTTTGCCCTGTCGAAGGGACAGGCACCCGCGGCGGAGGGCGAGTTCCCCATCGTCGTGTTCAACCCCCATCCGTACGAGCTGTGCGACAACGTGGAGTGCGAATTCTCGCTCGCCGACCAGAACTGGAGCGAGGACGTCCTCGCGCGGATCAGGGTGATGGACGAGGATGGCAACCACGTCCCCTATCAGGTCATCAAGGAGGACAGCAACCTCAACCTCGATTGGCGCAAGCGGATTATTTTCGAGGCGCGCCTTCGGCCGATGGCGCTGACGCGGTTCAGCGTTTTCATTGATTATTGCGAGGCGGAGGCGAAGGAGCGCGGCGACGCCCTCGTCTTCGACAACGGGCACAAGCACGTCGAGATCGACAGGGAGAGCGGCCTGATCCGCTCCTACAGGATAGACGGCGTGGAGAAGCTCGGCGATGGGTTCGGCCTCTGCTCCTTCGAGGACAATGCCGACCCGTGGGCGATGGGCAAGGATCAGCTCACCCGCCTCGGCAGAAGCGAGCGGCACTTCAGCCTCTCGAAAACGCCCGACGGCCCCTTCCGCGGGATGAAGAGCGTGCAGGTCATTGAGGACGGCGACGTCTACCTCGGTGTCGAGGCGTTCTTCGAGTGCGATAACACACGCGCGCGAATTTTGTATAAGATATATAAGAACAACGACGACGTCGATATTGACGTCACCCTCTACCTCGGGGATATTGACAGGATAATCAAGCTCTGCCTGCCTGTGGCAAGCGAGGGCAGCCTCATCGGCCAGACCGCATTCGGCACCGAGGAACTGTTCACCGATGCGCGTGAGAACGTGGCGCACCGCTTCGTCGCGGTGGATAACGGGGGCGAGTGCGTGGCACTCCTTAACCGTGCGGTGTACGGCAGCCATTACGAAAACGGGGCGATATACATGTCGCTTGTTCGCGGGGCGACCTACTGTGCACACCCGATCGCCGACCGAGAGCTGCTGCCGACCGACAGATTCACCAAGAAGATCGACCAGGGCGAGCACAACTACTCCTTCCGCCTGACGGTGGCGCCGCGTGCGTCGCTTGAAAGACGGGCGAGCGAGTTCGTCCAAAGGCCGTACGCCCTCAACATTTTCCCGATCCCCACCGCCGAGGGTGCACCCCTTCCCTTCCCAATCAGGGTTGGCGGCGAGGTCATCTCCCTGCCCACCGTCAAAAAGGCGTACGGGCGGGATGCGCTCATCCTCCGCCTGCAAAACAACACGGCGGACGCGGTCGAATCCTTCGTCGAGATTTGCGGCAAGCGCCTCTCCCTCTCCTTCGGTAAATACGAGGTCAAGACCGTCCTCTACGAGGACGGCGAGCTCAGCGAATCCTACGAGATGCTGATTTAACGGGTTAATTAACAATTCACATAGAAAGGGCAACAAATGTCAACCTTCATCATTGCTATCATCCTCTTTGCAATCACCTACGTATTGCTGTTCACCCTGCCGAAATGGCGCGCGTGGGTAGCACTCACATCTGCTGTCGTATTCTCGGTATGGCTCAGCCTGATCGCCCCCGACGTTGAGTTCGGGATCGGCGACGTTTTCGGTGCTATTGACTTCAATATACTGATGATGATCGCGGGAACGATGGGTATCGTATCGCTCTTCATAGAATCGAAGATGCCTATGCGTATCGCGGATATTATGCTCTCGAAATTCAAGAGCGTCAAGACTGCCATCGTTGCTATGGCGGTAATGTCGGGTATCGTATCCGCCTTCGTCGACAACGTGGCAACGGTGCTGATGCTCGCGCCCATCGCGCTCGCAGTCTGTAAAAAGCAGAAGATGTCACCCGTATCGCCCATTATCGCGATCACCATTTCCTCAAATCTGCAGGGTGCGGCGACGCTGGTCGGCGACACGACCTCTATCCTTCTCGGCGGCTACGCGGATATGAACTTCTTTGACTTCTTCGTATTCAAGGGTCGCCCCGGTATCTTCTGGGCGGTGGAGCTTGGTGCGGCGTTGACCGCGCTCATCCTGCTCGTGATCTTCCGCAAGGAGAACGAGCATCTTCAGCTCACCGACAAGACCGAGGTCGAGGACTACTTCCCGAGCTATCTTATGGTCGGGGTTATCCTGTTCCTTATCATCGCGTCCTTCATTCCCAAGCCTGACGGCGGCGTGCTTCTCACCCTCTATCAGCTTCGTAACGGTATCATCTGTATGCTTCTGCTCGTTGTCGGTATCGTCTACAACGTTATCCGCACGAAGAGCCTCGAGGGCACGAAGGGCATCTTCCGCGAGATGGATTACGACACGCTACTGCTCCTTGCGTCGCTGTTCATCGTCGTGCAGGGCATCACCTCTGCAGGCGTCATCACCAAGCTCAGCGAGCTTTTGGTAAAGATGGGCGGAAACAGCCTGTTCCTTATGTATACCATCGTTGTGTTTGCCTCGGTGCTTATCTCCGCGGTGGTGGACAACATCCCCTACGTGCTTACTATGCTCCCCGTTATGCAGGGCGTTGCCGCGGGTATGGGTGTTGATCCCTATGTGCTTTATTTTGGCCTTCTGGTCGGTGCGACCCTCGGCGGTAATATCACCCCCATCGGCGCGAGCGCGAATATCACGGGTATCGGCATCCTTCGCAAAGAGGGCTACGAGGTCAAGGCGCGCGACTTTATGAAGATCAGCGTACCCTTCACCCTCACCGCGGTGCTGTCGGGGTATCTCTTTATCTGGATTTTCTGGGGGTTAATTTAAGGGCTTATGAAGGAATACAAGCCTACATACTGTATGTCGCTTCTGACAATTTGGGGCGATTTCCTTATCGTTATGCCGCCGCTCGCCATCTCTATCTCCATTATGGTAATGGACGAGGCAGGCGGCGTCGGCACGGTCCTGCTCGGCTTTCTCGGGTGCTTCGTCGCGATTGCGGTTTTATTTTCGGCGTTCGCGCTTGTGGTTAACCTGATTGTGAAGCCGCTGTCGAAAAAGCGGGTCACCCTCACCGATTACGAGCTGTGCTACGAGGGGCGGCGAATCCGCCTTAGTGACGTGAGGTACGTCACCCTGCACCTTTCCACGTCAAGCAGAACGCGTAACGAGCCGCAACAGCTCTCGCTCTACGCTGATGACAAGAATCACATAGTTATAAAGCGGCCCGCGCTCAGCCTCATTGCCGAGGTGCGTCGGCGCTGTCCCGGGGCGAAATTCGGGATACACGAGCTTCGCCGCCGTATGCGGAATATGTTTATCGCGGGGGTGGTATGCGCGGCGCTGTTCCCCCTTTTGACCCTGCTGGAAAAATAATAAACGCAAGAAAAGGAGAACGCCATGAGCAAGAAAACAGAATACAGTCAATTCGCGAAAAAGCACCCGAGGCTACATACCGCGCTCGCGCTGTTCTCCTTTTTCCTGCCGATGCTCATCCTTACTGTGGTGCTCATCCTCGCGGGTATGCCCGCGGGGGCGGACGTGCTCGCGGTCTATGCGATATTCGGCACGCTGGTACTTGGCATCGGGCTTGCCCTGCTCGTCGGTACGAATTTCGACGGCGAGGTATTTATGCGCCTGACGGTTTACCCCATCGCGAGCGGCGTGGGGCTTATCGCGGTGCCGCTCGCGCTCGCGTACGGCGGGGTCGGATTTGACGGCGGCCTGCTCGAATTTCAGCTGCTCGTCTTTATCTCGGTTTTACTGCTCGCGCTCTTCTATTTTGTGAAGCGCGAGGCACTCCTCGACCGCGCCGCGAGGAAAAGCGGAATACCTGTCAAGGGGATGAAAAAGCGGCTTCACGGCTTCATCGAGAACCTGTGGCTCGGCCCGATACACGAGGAATACGGGCTCGGCCTGCCCTATCACCTCAACCGCGTGTTCACCGTGTCGCTTGCGCTCACCCTGATTTTCAACATTTTTCTCCCTCTCTCGAAGGCAATTGCCGTGGTCGTACTGCCACTCGGTCTATTGACGGCGGCGACGTCGATTGCGCTCGAGATTATGCTTATTATCACCTCGCTCGAGAGCGGAAAGCGGTATTACGAAAGCGGCCATAAGCGCCGCCTCCTCTCCTCGCTCCCGTGGTTTTCGGAGATAATGAGCCTTCTCATCGACGGGCTTACCGTCTTTCTTATGATAAGAACGTTTTTGCAGATAAACTAGCAAACAAATTTTCACGGAGGTATTTATGAAGGACTGCTACACGACGCTGCCCGACGGATATCGGCTTAAAAAATTCATTAACAAGCACAACCTCGATCGTTCGGATGAGCGACTTGGTGCAATCATATTCGGGATACTGTCCGCGATCGCCCTGATCGGTATAACGGTGCTTCTGTGCGATATTTACATGTTCCTCGCAATGCTTGTCATTGAGCAGTTTTTCCTTGGCATTCCGATCATGTTCGTTGATTTCGGCCTGATGGAGCTGATACGGCGAATCATTTACAAGTCCGCCGTCGGTATTCCCCCGTGTGCAACCGAGGACGACAGGCTGGAATATTCCGCACTCCCCACCCATTACATACGGCCGCGGCTCACACGCCTTGCGTACCTGTTGCCGCGTATCATCACGGGTGCGCTGATGCTTGCCGCGATTATTGTAACCGGGTTCACAATGCCGCAGCTGTTGATAGGCTTTCTGCTCCCCATGCTAGTTCACTTCTTCATCCTCAGCGACCACCATTTCACCGTCAGTGAGATCAAGGATTATCTTGACGACGACGCGCTCGTTTGCGATACGGGTAAGGTGATTGCCATCTTTGTCCGCGACGGTACAGTTGAGAGCGAGGAGGAGGCAAAGGAAAACGAGGAGAAGCTCGCCGAGCTTGAGGAAATCCGTGAAAAGCTCGCAAGGGAGAATTCCTCGGGCTGTCGCGGGCTATCCATCTTCTACCTTATCGTATGTGCGGTCAATTTCCTCACAACGGGGTTGATAAATGTGATTAACGTCCTTTCCCTCGAGTTTCCGTTGATCGATAAATTGCTTGTCAGTCCCGCACCCTACCTTACCGTCATCCTGCTTTCGATGCTGGTGTTTGGTGCCGTTACGTTTGGCAAATTCCCGTTTTTCAAGAAGATGGTGGGATTTCTCCTTCTCTTCTCATGGCTGCCCCTCCTATTCATCTCGGCGATGTTGACACCCGTCGTATCACATACGACCGACATTGAAAACTACGGCATTTACGACGACGGGGTTACCAATCACGCTCACTTCCCCGACGAGATCACCGACGAGATGACGCCGATAGCCTACAACTACTTTTATGATGTTTCGTGGGATTGGGCTTATGAAGTTTATTTTGAAGTACGACTGACCGACGAGGCATACGCCGCCGAGCGCGCAAAATACGAAAGCGAGCTTATCCCCGCTTGGTATGCCGAGGGATACAACGAGTACATTATTTCCGACACGCCCGGCTTCGACTATCATGATGACGGCGAGGCCTACTTTGCCAGATCGGATATACAAAAGATTATTTTTCACGACGAAACGAATACGGTTATTTACCTGTCGATTGTCTGCACAGATCCCCTTTACACCGAGGATTCGGCATACTATCAGCGCTTCAATCCCGACCCCGAGGAATACGAGAGGGTGGCGGCCGAGCGCGGCGAATAAAACGTAAAGTACGGGGGACACCCCAAAAGGAGGAGCTATGGAATTTAAGAATATCCCCGATATGGCGTCCTTCACCGAGAGGGTGAAGGAGCGGTGGGAAATCCTCAAGAGGCAGTACCCCGAGAGGGCGGCGAGGATGAAGCGCGCCTTCTTCCTCGATATGGCGCCGCGTATATACGACGTTCTTATGGAAAACCACCTGGAAAGGGGGATCGACGCGCCATCGATCGAGGATGTGACGGCCTTTCTCTTTCATTTCCACTACTTTTACTCGGGCCATCGCCCCGACGGGGAGCGCGCGGAATATCAGCGGAGCGCGAAGTACAAAAACACGCTCGCCCTAAAGGTGACGAACCATCTCCTTATGCGGGTGCAGTCGCTCGACCTCAGAGCGGTTGGCAACGAGTATAGCCCCGAGATAGCCTGCACCGAGGGGTACGTCGACGCGCTTACGCACATGGTGTACGCCATGGGCGCACCCGTGATAACAAGCCAAGACTGCACCCACGAAAGATACGAAACGATACGCTCGCTCGTAATATCTGCGCTCGCGATGGCGAAATCCATACTGTATCAGATGGGCACATCCCTTCCGAGCCACGCGCTGATCTCCTGGCGCTCGCTTCTTGAGCTCGAGTACAAGGTGCTCGTGCTATCAATGTATGACGGCAAGCTGACCGAGAGGTTCGTCGAATTTGGCAGATACGAGCTGCTCGACGAGGAGAGGGATGCGGATTCGCCCCTGCTTGCGCGGTTTCGCGAGCAGGCAAGGTGCGACGGATACGATATAAGGCATCAGGGCTACAAAAACTACGGCTGGCTCCTCTCGATAGAGGCGGAGGAGGGGTGGAAGCCCTACCCCTCGCTCAAATATCTGTTCACCGTGGCGGAGGATCCCGCAAGATACGAGCAATTCCGCGCGGCGTCAAGATTCGCACACCACAGCGCGGCAACGGTTAAGGCAAACGAGGATAATATTTACAATTTCCTCGTCAGCGAGCTTTCCCGCACCCTTCAAAATCTGCAGGAGGCGATAGAAAACCTCAAGGAGCAGTACGGTATCACGACCGAGGAGCACGACGGCGCGGTCGGTCTGTGCGCGACCTATCACGCGGAGGCGGTTTCGCAGTATTTCGTCAACCGTCTTGCCGACGGGGACGAATAACGAATTATGGAACGAAGACTTATTGACGGGCTGCCATTCGGTCTGCCCGAGGAAATATACGGCGCGCTTCGCGGCGGGGCGGTGTACGATTCGTCCTGCTCACCAGAGGCACGGGTGTATTATATTGAGAGGGACGGGGGCTATTTTCTGAAGCTCGCCGCCCGTGGCACGCTCGCCCGCGAGGCAGAGATGACGGGGTATTTTCACTCGCTCGGCCTCGGGGCGGAGGTGCTTCACTACTCCCGTGGTGAGAGGGATATTTTGCTCACCGCGCGGGTCGCGGGCGAGGATATGACCGACCCACGCTACCTTGCCGAGCCGCGGCGGCTTGCCGTCCTGCTTGGTGAGAGCCTTCGCGCCCTGCACGAGGTCGACCCCGCGGGCTGTCCCGTGACCGACAGGGTGGGTGAATACCTTGCCCTTGCCGACCGAAATTTTGACACGGGGTGCTATGACAAGTCGCATTTCCCCGACAGCTTCGGCTATCGGAGCGAGGCCGAGGCGCGCGCCGCGCTCGACGCGGGGCGACACCTTTTGTGTAACGAGGTGCTGATCCACGGCGACTACTGCCTGCCGAATATTATGCTTGACGGCTGGCGGTTATCCGGGTTTATCGACCTTGGAAACGCGGGGGTCGGCGATCGGCATATTGACCTGTTCTGGGGTGCGTGGACGCTCGGATTTAATCTGCATACGGATGCCTACCGCGATCTGTTCTTCGACGCGTACGGCAGGGATAAAATAGACACGGACAAGCTCGCCGTCGTCGCGGCGGCAGAGGTGTTCGGCTAAGGAGAGATCGCCCGCGATGGGCGGAGCGGTTTTCCAAACGAGTGGGATCACCCGCGTGAGCGCGGGCGGTCGGTTAGGAGAGAATATGAAAGAGAGATTTACCCTCGCGGCGGCGGTAATGCTACTGCTCACGCGGCGGGGTGACGGCGGCGAGGAGATCCTCCTGCAACGGCGGGAGGGCACGGGCTACCGTGACGGATATTTCGACCTATGCGCGGCAGGGCACGTCGAGGCGGGTGAGCCGCTCAGGCGCGCGATGGCGCGCGAGGCGAAGGAGGAGCTGGGTATCGAGATCGACCCCGACGAGCTTCGCTTCGTCTGCCTGATACACAAGCTCTCGGGCGGAGAGGAATATATGAACGCGTATTTCACAGCCGAGAGCTACCGCGGCGAGCCGACGGTGTGCGAGCCGACGAAGTGCGGCGGCATCGGATGGTACCCGATCGACGCGCTACCCGCGCCGATGGTCGAGGACAGGATTTTTGCAATTGAGAATTACCGCCGCGGCATCAGCTACGGCGAATACGGGTGGGGTGAGGAATGAGCGAGCCGATTAGAAAATATCCGCGCACCCCACATATTGAGGGCTCGCGGTTACAGGCGGGGGATGAGGATCTCTTAGAGATTCCGGTTACCGCCCTGCGCGGGCGGCATACCGTCGTCGAGGAAAAGGTTGACGGGGCAAACGTTGCCGTGTCCTTCCAGGACGGGGTGCTGATGCTTCAGAGCCGCGGCCATTTCCTGCGCGGCGGGGCAAGAGAGCGGCACTACGAGCTATTCAAGGTATGGGCGGCCGAGCGGCATGCGGAGCTGTACTCCATCCTCGGCGAGAGGTACATAATGTACGGCGAGTGGCTGTACGCGAAGCACAAGGTGTATTACAACGCCCTGCCCGATTTCTTCCTCGAATTTGATATTTTCGACCGCGAAAGTGGCGAATTTCTCGACACGGGGTCGCGCTCTGCCCTTCTTCGGGGGTCGTCGGTGCACTCGGTGCCCGTGCTCTACGAGGGGGAGATCACCTCACAAAAGCAGCTCACCTCGCTTATCACGGACTCGCGGTATATAGAGGGGGAGCACCTACGCGACCTTTGGCAGACGGTGGAGAAAATGGGCCTCGACCCACGGGAGGTTGCGGACACAACCGACGGGAGCCACCTTGCCGAGGGGCTATATATAAAGATCGAGGAGGACGGGGTCGTCAAGGAGCGGATGAAATTCGTCCGCGCGGGCTACGTCCAGACGGCGGGCATCGAGGAGCGATGGCACACCCGCCCGATCATCCCGAACAAATTGAAGAAATAACGCCGGGCGGATGCCGGTTTAACAAGGCGGCAGACTGCCAACCGCGGCAGGCGGCGAAGAACGGCATTGATAGATGGCGACACGCCACCCGAGGACAGACGGAAAGGAGCGCAAAATGAGGAGAAAACCGAAAACACCGCTGACCGAAGCAATGAAAAAGCGGCGGCGGGAGCAGACCCGCTCACAGCTCGTCGACGGGCTATTTGAGGGGGCGGTCGAGCTTGGCTTCATGCTCGTTTGCTTTCTCGTCGGGGCGGGGATATTTGCCCTGTTTGGTGCTACCCTGCCCGCAGATGCCGAGCTTATCGCACTCGTCGGTATGCTGGCCCTCTTTGCGCTCGTCGCGCTTATCGGCACGGGGGTCGCCTGCGTATACTACCTAACGAAGGATAGAAGGACGAGCAAGAAAAGCGACGCCACCGAAACCTTCAAGCGGCGGATGTCAATAATAAATTTGCAGGGCATGTACGACGAGGTGATAAAGACCGTGCCTACCGCCGTTCTCGACGGCTTCACCCTGCGGATAGAATACCGCGGACAGAGCCTGATAATAGTACAGAAAAACAAGGGCGTGTTCATTTCGCGCATCGGCGATGAGGTGATCGACACGTCGGACGGTGTGGCGGCGTGCGAGCTTGCCATACGGTTTGCCCACGATACGGGCGTAGGGCCGATCGATATCCGGGACACTTGGATCGACTCGGCTTCGGGCGGTGTTATCGAATACCGCGACTATTTTGACAGGATACATACGCTCGCGCTCATCGACCTTTGCCCCGTGGAGGGGTGCGTCGGCGAGGCGGACGATAAGGCACGGCGGGTGACCCTATTTACACGGGGTGCGCCGCTCGTAATTAAATTCGACGCGCGAGGAGCGCGCCACGGCGTGCTTACGGGCCGCCGAGGACAAAGATACAATAAATTCAAGGAGTTGATTTCGGAGAGCGGCTACCGACTATGTGCGGCGGGCGATCCGAAGGACCAAGACACAGGCAAATGAAGGTAAAAATCGGAATTATCCCAGCCCTCGACCGTGAGGGCAATAGAGAGGTTGAACAAAATTACATCGACTATATCGAGGGTGGCGGCGCCGACGCCGTCATCCTCCCCCACCCCGCCGACGCGGTGACTGACGAGGTGCTTGACGGCTGTGACGGCTTTTTATTCCTTGGCGGTGCGGACATTGACCCCGCACGCTACGGCGAGGAGGCGCACCCCGCACTCGGCGAGACCATACCCGCGCGCGACGAGTACGAATTTGCAATTTTTCCCCGAATATTTGACACGGGTAAGCCGATATTCGCGATTTGCCGCGGAATGCAGCTTGTTAACTGCGCGCTCGGCGGACGGCTTTATCAGGACCTCGCGAGCGAGCGGCCGACCGATATTTCCCACCGCGTCGGCAGGGTGAAGTACGGCAATTTCCACACCGCGACGTTCGTCGCGGGGACCTACCTTCACGGCGTGCTCGGCGGTGAGCATTTCACCGTCAACTCCTACCATCACCAGGCGGTGCGCGCACTCGGCGAGGGGCTTGACACGATGGCGTTTGCGCCCGACGGAACCATCGAGGCGATATATCACACGGGGGAGCGGATCCTCTGGGGCTTCCAATGGCACCCCGAGCGCATGGACACGCCCGTCAGCATGCGTATCTGCGCGTCCTTTATTTCGGCGTGCGGTGACGCGGGCAAAAGACGAGAGGTCAGCGTGAAGATCGACCGCCCCCTCGGCAGCAGGCACCCGAAGCACCCCGACGTTATTTACGGGGTCAACTACGGCTATATCCCCGGGGTGATCGGCGGCGACGGCGAGGAGCAGGATGCATACGTCATCGGGGTTTCCGAGCCGCTTCGGGAATTTACGGGCGAGCTCGTCGCCATCATCCACCGCGAGAACGATAACGAAACGAAATGGGTGGTTGCGCCCGCGGGCAGCAACCCCTCCCCCGAACAAATCCGTGCCGCGGTAGATTTTCAGGAAAAATTTTTTGACACTTACATTGAGGTGATAAGATGAACAAGTTTATGAAGGCAGCGATCAGCGAGGCTTACAAAGGAATAAAAAAGGGCGAGGGCGGCCCCTTCGGCTCGGTCATCGTGAAGGACGGGAGGATCGTCGCACGCGGGCACAATCAGGTGCTCTTGAAGGGCGACCCGACCTGTCACGGTGAGGTGCAGACCATTCGCCGCGCGGCAAAGAAGCTCGGCACCCACGATCTCTCGGGCTGTGAGATATACACGACGGGCGAGCCCTGTCCGATGTGCCTCGGCGCCATTATGTGGGCGAATATCGAGCGCGTTTATTACGGCTGTAACGTCGAGGACACCGAGGTTATCGGATTCCGCGACAAGAAGTTTTACAACGAGAGCGAGGAGGAGCACGCCGCCTTCGTCACCGAGTGTGACCGCGAGGAGTGCCTGAAGCTCTACTCCGACTATATGTCGATGAACCACGAAAATTATTAAGGAGGGAGTATGAGAAAAAGACTGTTACGCCTTGCCCTGTGTCTTGTTTTGATAGGGCTGGTGATGTTTATACTTACCTATTTTTGCTTCCACTACGTTACCGACGAGGGTATCACCCTGACCTGGCATCCCGAGGCGGGAAAGCCTTTCGTCACCCTTTATCTCGGCGTATTTGCGACCGCAATGGTGGCGGCGAGCGCAGTCAGCGCCCTGTCGGCGGTGTTCCTTTTTCCGCGGGGTGACGGAGAATGAGCCTGTACGATAGGCTCGGCGAGCGGGTGCCCATCGACCTTGGCTGGTCGGGGGACAGAAAATACCGCGCGACGGACGGGCGCGGCACGCCCTACCTCCTTCGCATAACCGAGGGGGAGAAGGCGAAAACGAGGCGTGAGATGTTCGCCCACCACGAGCGGATCGCCGCCCTCGGAATACCGATGTGCCTGCCCGTCGAGTGCGGGGAGTGCGAGGGCGGTGTCTACACGATCTACACCTGGGTTGACGGGGTGGATGCGGAGGGGTATATCCCGACCCTGCCACCCGAGGAGCAGTATTCCTACGGCTACCGTGCGGGTGAGATCCTCGCGCGGATACATAGCATTGATGCGCCCGCGGGCACGCCGCCGTGGGTCGAGCGGTACGGCGCGAAGATAGATAGAAAGATACGGATGTACCGTGAGTGTCCGCTGAGATACGAAAACGACGGCAAGCTGTTTTTGATGATCGAGGAGGGGCGCGCACTCGTTGCCGACCGTCCGTCAAGCTACCAGCACGGTGACTATCACATCGGGAACATGATGGTGGCGGGCGGCGAGCTCGTTATTATCGATTTCGACCGCTTCGACGTCGGTGACCCGTGGGAGGAGTTTAACCGCATCGTGTGGTGCGTTGCCGCCTCCGAGGAGTTTGCATCGGGGATGGTTGACGGCTACTTTGACGGGCGGGTGCCCGTGGAATTTTGGCGGCTTTTGTCGCTGTACGTTGCAACGAATACCCTGTCGAGCCTGCCGTGGGCGATCCCCTTCGGTGAGGGGGAGATAGAGGTGATGAGAAATCAGGCAAAGGATTTTTTGGATTGGTACGCGGGTGAGAAATATCCCGTGCCGAGATGGTATAAAGGAGAGAGAAAATGAAGACGTTAAGAATACTTGCGATCGCGGGAAACCTCATCATGCTTGTGGGGTGCATATTCCTCATAATCAATCTGGCGATCGATTCGGAGATATTCCCCGAATTTGTCACCCTGCCGATGATGCTGATGGGTATCGTGGGAAACGTATGCGCGCTGATTTTGAACAACAAGAGGAAGTAATATGGACGGCGAAAGAAGCTACGAATACTCGGCGGGCGTGGTGGTTTTCAAGCGCACGCGACGCGGGCTACGCTATTTGATAATACGCTCCTGCGCGGGTGCCTACGGCTTCCCCAAGGGGCACATCGAGGCGGGCGAGAGCGAAAGGGAGGCGGCGGTGCGCGAGCTGTACGAGGAGACGGGAATCAAGGCCCGCCTCGTCGACGGGTTTGTCCGCCGTGACGAATATCCCCTGCCCTTCCTCAAAAACACCTCGAAAAAGGTGGTATATTTTCTCGGCGAATACGAGAGCGGCACACCCACCCCGCAGGAGAAGGAAACGAGCGGCGTTTACTTCCTCGATTACCGCGAGGCTCAGCGGCGCCTGTATTTCCCGAACCTCAAATCCATGCTTGGTGAGGCACGGGCGTTTATCCGCAGAAATTGTAACGTATAATTTACATATTAACAAGAAACCGTGGCACCGAGTGCCAAGATTGCCCGAGCGTCTATCCCGAAATAATTTTACACGGGGTGGCACATACGTATCAAAAATGGGCGGAAAGGAAGAATATGTTTAAAGGAAAAATGAAGGCGGTCACGTTTAGCTACGACGACGGCGTTTTGCAGGACGAGAGGCTTATTTCCCTCTTTAATAAGTACGGGGTAAAGGGCACGTTCAACCTCAACTCCGACCTGCTTGGAAGGGAGGGCGAGCTTATCCGCGAGGGAGTACGCGTTAACCACACGAAGGTGCGCCCCGAGGACGTAGCAAGAGTTTACGCGGGTCACGAGGTCGCGGCACATACCCTGACCCACCCCTTATTGCCGGATATTACAAACGAAGAGGAGATAGTCCGACAGGTCGAAGGGGACAGGCTCGCACTATCCCGCCTTGTCGGGTATGAGGTCGTTGGCTTTGCCTACCCCGGCGGCGGTATCAATTACGACAGCCGCGTTGCAAATATCATAAAGGAGCGCACGGGGATAAGGTACGCGCGTCACACCGTGTCAAGCCACGCCTTCACCCTGCAGGACAACCTGCACGAATTTGCCCCGACCGTGTACCACCACGCCGAGTGGGATGCCCTATTCGAGCTTGGCAGGGAGTTCGTTGCCCTTCAGCCGAGCGAGCCGTCCATCCTCTACGTCTGGGGTCACGCGTACGAATTTGACATCCATAATACCTGGGACAGGTTTGAGGAATTTCTCGCCCTCATTTCGGGCAGGGAGGATATCTTCTACGGAACGAACAGCGAGGTCCTGCTAGCTAATCACGAGGAGTAACAAATGACATTGACTAACGAAAATAACCGCGCCCCGAGGGGTCGCCTGCCCGTCTTTTTGCGGGATATGCTGGCGGGCTTCGTGATGGGTGTCGCGTTTATCATACCCGGCTTTTCGGGCGGGTCGGTCGCGGCTATACTCGGAATTTACGAGAAGCTGATATGCGCGATAACCGACCTTTTCCGCGATTTCAAAAACAGTGTTCGCACCCTTTTGCCGATTGGCATCGGGCTTATTCTCGGGGCGGTTGCCCTGCTCTTTCCCCTCAAGGCGGCACTCGCGCTCGCTCCCCTGCCGACGGTATCGCTCTTCGTCGGGCTTGCCCTTGGTGGAATAGCGTCGATCACCGACCGCCTCCGTGGTAAATTCACCCCGACGAACGCACTTGCCCTGTTCATACCCGCGCTGGTTGCGGCGGCGCTATGCTTCATCCCGACGGGTGCGGACGTTGACCTTCTGCAGCTGAGTGTCGGGGGATATGCCGTCCTGTTCCTCGTCGGTATTATCGGCTCGGCGGCGCTCGTCATTCCCGGTATTTCGGGCAGTATGCTGCTGCTCATTCTCGGCTACTATAATCCGATTATCAAAATCATTACCGAGCACCTGCTTGCGGGCAAGGATTTCGGCGTATCCGTCCTCGTCATCGGGGTGACGGCGCTTGGAATCATCGTCGGATTTTTCATTATTTCCTACGTTATGCGCGGCCTGCTTCGCCGCTATCCGCGCGGCACCTACTTCGCTATCGTTGGATTTATCGTCGGGTCGGCGCCGTCGGCATTCGTTTCGACGGCGAAGGATGCCGAAATGACCCTCTCCACCCTGCCGACGTCACCCCTGCACTGGATCCTCTGCGTGCTACTCTTTGCGCTCGGCATCGTGGGCGCGCTCCTGTTCGTTATCAAGGTAAAGGGCGCGCAAAGCAAAAAGGAATGCGAAGCACCCACCCCGAACGAGGGATCAGGCGAGGCATAAACCCGACACAGGCAACAGGATAAACCCGGCGCGGCAAAAGCACCGGCAAAAAGGCTAACGCTCAAATAGCATAATTCAAACGGCTCCCGAATAGGCTTTATTAAGCTACGGGAGCCTTTCCCTTTTTACGGAGATTTCAGGTTACAAGGAGGAGTTATGTTCATTTATTCAATAAGGGCGACGACGGTGAAATTCATCGCGGTGCTCGTTTTATGTATCGTCGGGCTCGGGGTGCTCGTGGGCATTTCGGGGGATGGGACGGTGTATGCGTCGGCAGACGGGACGGAGATAAATTACGGCGGCGTGCGGTCGGTTGAGGACAGGATCGAGTTTATCCGTCAGTTCGGCCTCACGGTCAATGCCGAGCCGCTGGTGGAGAATACCGTCGCCTTGCCCGAGAATTTCGACCTCGCGCTGAACGAGTACAACGAGATACAAAAGCTGCAGGGCCTCGACCTCACGAAATACCGTGGAAAGCGAGTCACCCACGTTACCTACGAGGTGACGAACTATAATCACAACGGACGGGTGAGCGTCAATCTCTACATCTGTCGCGGACGGGTCGTCGGATGCGACCTGACGGGTGAGGGCGAGGGCGGCTTCGTCATTCCCCTGACCGAGATCGACGAGGAGCGCATCCGCGCCGCGGAATAGCAGAAGACGCACCTCCACCGCCAAGACCACCGACCACTCATAGCAAAAAAACGCCATCCCGACGCGGGATGGCGTAAATAGTTGTTTACAATTGATGGCAAGCAAACGGCGTTTAATTTAACACGCCCCCGCACTTAGTTGTGACAGCAGCAGCAAAAAACGATAACGATGGCGAGGATGATAATCCAGGTGCAGTTATCGTCGAAAAGGTTGCAAAGGCAGTTGTTATTCATAGTATGTTCCTCCAAAGATGATATGGCGGAGCTTCATCCGCTCAATACATCCTATGCACACCCACGCCCTTGTGACACTTTCCTTTTAGGTCACCTGTTAATGAATTGAGCGGCGCCCCTCGCAAGGGGCGCCGCCTTTCCTTTTATTGATTTTCTACATGTAAAAATCAGTCTCCGGTATATCCCCAGTTGACCTCTTTTCCCCGGATGTTCCAGCCCTTGGTCCAGCTTTCAGGCTCGGCGAGGGCGCGGCAGTAAATCACGATAGATTTGCAGTTTTGGAACACATCATAGCCCATGCTCGTTACTCCGCTACCGATAATTATTTTCTCGAGGCTCGTGCATTCGGCGAATGCATAGTTGGCGATAGTCGTTACACTGTCGGGAACAGTTATGCTCTTCAACTTGGTGCTATTGTTAAAGGCATGCTCTCCGATTTCAACAACGCCATTCGGGATAGTAACGCTTTCAAGGTAACGACAGTCCTGTATTGCTCCCTTTCCTATCACGGTAACGCTGTCGGGAATTACAAAGCTCGTATTTTTGCTGCCCATCGCGTACTGTATAAGTCTGCTCGCGTCTTTGTTATAGAGATTTCCGTCAATCGAGGAATAATTCGGGTTATCTGCGTCAACCTCAATGCTCTCGAGCGACAGGCATCCGTAGAAGGCTCGGTCGTTAACACCGGTCACACTCGCCGGAATGACAATGCTCTTGATGCTCGTATTATCAAAGACGTGCAATCCGATTGTCGTCAAACCTTCCCCGAGGGTCACGGTTCTCAAATCCGAACAATATTCAAACGCATAATTGCCGATAGATGTAACGCCGTTTCCGACCGTGATGCTCCTCAGGCTGTAACAGTACTTAAACGCATTGGGATTTATGTATTTAACACAGTCACCCATAGCGACCGTGTAAACGCTCTCACACTCGTAAAAGGCTTCCGAATCTATATGAGTAACGTCAAGGTTATTGTAGATACCGATGTATATATCCTGTTCCTCGCAGGTTCCGACACCGACAAGCCAGTAGCTGTTCGATCTCTTGACGAACTCAAGACCGGGAGTGCTCTCCCTGCCGCCGCAATACTCGCAATAGCCGTCAACAACGTTATGCACGCCGCTCTTGGCGATTTCCTTGTAGGTAGTGTAGCTACAATTCTCACAGGTAACATACGCCTTCCAGCCGGGAGTCGAGCAGGTCGGCTCCTTTGCCTCGTGGCTCACTTCCTTATGACCGCTTGCAGGCTTCTCCTCGTAGGTGGTATAGCCACAGTCTGCGCAGGTAACGTATGCATCCCAGCCTATCTCGGTGCAGGTGGGTGCCTGTGCGACGTGGCTGACCTCGTCGTGGCCGTTTGCAGGCTTCTCCTCGTAGGTGGTGTAGTCACAGTCGGTGCAGGTGACGTATGCATCCCAGCCTATCTCGGTGCAGGTGGGCGCCTGTGCATTATGGAACACCTCGTCGTGGCCGTTTGCAGGCTTCTCCTCGTAGGTGGTGTAGTCACAGTCGGCGCAGGTGACGTATGCATCCCAGCCTATCTCGGTGCAGGTGGGTGCCTGTGCGTCGTGGCTGACCTCGTCGTGACCCGTCGCGGGGGCCTCGCTCGCTTTATCATAGGTCGTGTAGTCACACCTCGAGCAGGTAAGATATGCGTCAAAGCCCACCTCAGTACAGGTGGGGGCCTGTGCGTCGTGTCTCACCTCGTCGTGACCAAGTGCTGATATCGGCTCCTCAGAGCTTTCTCCACAAAGGGTACAGGTACGGGAGCGCACCCCTTCCTCAACACAAGTAGGCTCCTTGACGACTGTATCCGAATAGCTGTGCGTGCAATCGGAGCCGCAGGCAGTCAGAAGCACCAAAACAAGCGTCAGAGATAACAAAGCAATAAGTGTAAGCAAAGATTTTTTCATATATGTTCTCCGCGGTTTTTATTTTTTATTCGTTTTTTTGGTCGTACGGCGCTTCGGCTTTTCCGCGGTCGCGCCGGGCAGGGGTGTGTCGAAATCAAAGACGACCTCGCCGTCCTTGATAACGAGGTAGCCCGAGAAGAATTTACCCTTCTTCGAGATGAAGCCCGTGAGCTTCGACGTCTTGCCCTCCGCGAGGAGGCGGCGCACCTCGTATATCGGTATGTCGCGCTGACATATTCTGACGCCCATCTTGAACTCGCAGCCGTCGGAATAGCCCATACAGCCATAATTCTGCTTTCCGCGGACTACGTTTCTGCCGCAGAGGGGACACTTGCCAACGATCTCGCCGTATTTACCCGTATCGACCTTCGGTGCGGACTCGGCGAGCTTGCGGGAGTTGTCGAAAATCTCCTTTATCTCCCTCTCGGCGAGCTTCACGCTGTCATCAACGGTTATCTCACCGCGGAATACCTTTTTGAGCGCCTTGCCAAGCTCGCTCGTCTTATATTTATCCATCACTATCCCGAGGCGCGCGATGGATTCGATAAGAAATTCGCCGCCGTCGAGAATGTTATAAACGTCCTTTTTGAGGTCGATATATCCGCTCTTTCGGGCGTTGTCAATGATACCCGTCCTCGTTGCCTCGGTGCCGAGCTCCAGACCCTCGAAGATCGCCTTGTAGTCCTCGGCATCGTCGACCTCGCCGTTTTCCTCCAGCTCCTTGGCGCGTGCCTTGTCATCCTTGAAGGGATTTTTAAGGTAATTATTGAGTGTTTCGATGGTGTAGTGCTTCGGCGGGGTGGTCTTTTTCTCCACGGGCTTAAAGTCGATATTGACCTCCTCACCGACCTCGAGGCGGGGGAGAATCTTGTCCTTTGCCGTGTAGTCGTCGTATTTGGTCCATCCCGGCTCGACAATGACGGTGCCCTTTAAGACGAATTCCTCGAGCTCGCCGACCTTGATCTTGATCTCGCTCTTTTCGGCGATGCAATCCTCGGCGCAGAATACCGCGACGAAGCGGCGAAGGACGGTTGAATAAACCTGCCTTTCCTGCTCGGTGAGCTTATCCTTGTCGGGAATCTTGTAGGTCGGGGTGAGTGCGGAGTGCGACTCGATCTTCGAGTCGTCAAATATGCTTTTTGAATCCTTGAAGCGGACGGGATAGCCGATGCGGGCGACGTTCGCTATGATCTGTCGCATCTTGTCCTTTTCCGCGGTGGCAAGGTATTCGGAGTTCGTTCTCGGATAGGTGAGATAGCCCTCCTCGTACAGCTTCTGCACGATTTTCAGGCTGTCCGCCATCGACATCTTGAACTTCTTTCCGAGGACGTTTTGCAGGGTCGAAAGTGAGTAGAGCTTGCCGGGGGAGAGGCGGTCCTTCTTGCTCTCCTTGGCGGTGACGACGGCACCCGCGGCGTTGTACGCGTCCGCTGCCGCCTGTGCTTTTTCGAGCTCTCTATTTGTAAACCTTTGTTTACTTGTCAGCTCAACACGCTCACCCCGTGTCAAGGCATCCGAGGCAATCTGGTAATACACCTCGGGCTTGAAATTGCGTATTTCGAGGTCCCTGTCGTAGATTGCCTTGACGATCGGGACGATGACGCGGCCGACGCGAAGCAGCTTGCCCGTGCGGATAGTGGCATACCGTGTCAAATTAACGCCGTACAGCCAGTCGATATAGGTGCGTGCGTAGCCCTCCCCCGCGAGGTTGTCGTAGTCGCGCTCGTCCTTCATTTCCGAAAGGGCGCGGCGGACGGTTTCGGGTGTCTGGTCGGGTAGCCACAGGCGTTTTTGCGTCTTTTCGGTTTTGAGGGCGTGACGGATGCAAAGGCGGACGATGATCTCACCCTCGCGGTCGGCGTCCCCCGCGTTTATGATCGTGTCGACGTCGGTGCGGTTTGAGAGGGTCGAGATGAGGCCGAACTGCCGTCTGACACCCGGGTCAACCGTCTTCTTGTCATCCTGTCTGCGGAGCTCGAACTTGAAGCTCTCGGGGAAGCAGGGGAGGTTGTCAAGGGTCCATTTTTTGTCGGTGTCGCCCGTGTACGCCTCAACGTCGGCGAGCGAGAAAAGGTGGCCGAACGCCCATGTAACGATATACTCGTCATTGATGAAATAGCCGTCCCTTTTATCCATTTTTCCGATACCCGCAACGATATTGCGTGCTAGGCTCGGCTTCTCTGCTATAATGAGCTTCATTCGGTATTCCTCCCTTCTCGTATCCCCGCCAAACGGCGCGGTATTATATATTCTAGCACATCCCGACCCTTTTTTCCACCCCTTTTTGAAATTTTCTTTTTTCGGCAAAATGTTCAAATGGGTGGCATTATTTTTTACTTTACTTTTAGTTTATTTTATGCTATACTTATGTTGGATTTCTATCACAACACGGCAACGGGGGTTTTATGGCAAAGCTATATTTCAAATACGGCGCAATGGGCTCGTCCAAGACGGCACAGGCGCTTATCACCAAATTCAATTACGAGGAGCGCGGTATGCGCGTCTGGCTCATCAAGCCCGCAACCGACACCCGCGACGGCGCGGACGTCATCTCCTCACGCATCGGCCTTTCCGAAAAATGTCAGCCCATCCTCGCGGGGGACAACATCTTCGAGCTGTTCACCACGCACCACGCCGATGACGACGTAATTATCGCGGACGAGTGCCAATTCTTCACACCCGCGCAGATCGACCAGCTCCGTCAGGTGGTCAACGAGTGCGACATTCCCGTCCTTTGCTTCGGTTTACGGACGGACTTCCTCACTCACCTCTTCCCCGGCAGCCTTCGCCTCTTTGAGGTTGCGGACTCCATCGCGGAGATAAAGACCATTTGCACCTGTGGCTCCAAGGCGACGGTAAACGCCCGCATCGACGAGTGCGGCAGGGTCGTCACCGAGGGCAGCCAGGTCATGCTCGGCGGCAACGACAGCTACGTCGCTATGTGCCACCGCTGCTATATTGAGAAAATAAGAAAAAACAAGGAGATATAAAATGGATATCAAGGAAATTCTTAAACGGGTGGATCACACCCTGCTCGACAGATGTGCGAGCTTCGAGGACATCAAGGTGATCCTCGACGACGGAATCAAGTACGGCGTTGCCTCTGCCTGCATTCCCCCCTGCTACGTCAAGGAGGCGAAGGAGTACGTTGGCGACCGTCTTGCTATATGCACGGTTATCGGCTTCCCGAACGGGTATAACTCCACCACCGCGAAGGTGGCAGAGACCGTCGACGCCATCAGCGACGGCGCGGACGAGATCGATATGGTAATCAACACGGGCTATCTTCGTGCGGGACAGTACGACAAGGTCCTCGACGAGATCCGCGTTATCAAGGCGTCCTGCGGCGAGAAGATCCTCAAGGTCATTATCGAGACCTGCCTGCTCACCGAGGAGGAGAAGATCAAGATGTGCGAGATCGTGACCGCGTCGGGCGCGGATTATATCAAGACGTCCACCGGCTTTTCGACGGGTGGCGCGACCTTCGAGGACATTGCGCTCTTCAAGAAGCACGTCGGCGCGGGCGTAAAAATCAAGGCGGCGGGCGGTATTTCGTCCATCGCGGATGCAGAAAAATTCGTCGAGCTCGGGGCAGACCGCCTCGGCACGTCGAGGATAGTAAAAATTCTTAAAAAGGAGGAGGCACACGGATATTGATCCGGTGCCAAAAAACGAAAATGAGTAAGTTCCACACCCCCCACATAAAGGCAGAGCCCGGCGATTTCGCCAAGACCGTGCTCATGCCCGGCGATCCCCTTCGCTCCAAGTTCATTGCCGAGAATTTCCTTGAGGATGCGCGCCTTATCAACAACGTGCGCGGTATTCAGGGCTACACCGGCACCTACAAGGGTACCCCCGTATCGGTAATGGCGAGCGGAATGGGTATGCCCTCTATCGGTATTTATTCCTACGAGCTCTACAACTTCTTTGGAGTTGAGAATATCATCCGCGTCGGCTCCGCGGGCGGCACCAGCGACAAGGTAAAGATCCGCGACGTCATCATCGGTATGGGTGCCTGCACCACCTCTAACTACGCGGTACAGTTCGGCCTCGAGGGCACGTTTGCGCCTGTTGCCGACTACGAGCTCATGCGCGCGGCAATCGCCGAGGCGGAGAAGATCGGCGCGTCCTACGCGGTTGGTAACATCCTCTCCTCCGACATCTTCTACAACGCTGACCCCACCGCCCGCGAGAAGTGGACTAAGATGGGCGTGCTCGGCGTTGAGATGGAGGCGGCGGCCCTTTATATGAACGCGGCGTACGCAGGCAAGCGCGCGCTCGCCATCTGCACGGTTTCCGACCACCTTCTGACGGGTGAGGCGCTCGACGCGGATGCAAGACAGAACTCCTTCACCGAGATGATGGAGATCGCCCTCGGCGTAGCCGTCGAGATGGCAAAGAAGTAAGATATTATGAAGGCAAAAAGAGTATTTATCATCGTGCTCGATTCCTTTGGAATCGGGTACGAGCCCGACGCGCACCTGTTCGGTGACGTTGGGGCGAACACGCTTCGCAGTATTTATAACACGGGCGCGCTGAGGATCGGCAATATGACCGCAATGGGCTTCGGTAACATTGACGGCGTCGAGGTCATCCCCGAGGTGGAAAATCCCACCGCGGCAGTCGCACGCGTGCAGGAAAGGAGTATGGGCAAGGACACGACGGTCGGCCACTGGGAGCTGATGGGTATCGTGTCCGAGCGACCCCTTCCGACCTATCCCGACGGATTCCCGCCCGAGGTCATCTCCGCATTCGAGGCGGCGACGGGCAGGGGCACCCTTTGCAACAAGCCCTACTCGGGCACCGACGTTATCCGTGACTACGGTGACGAGCACGTACGGACGGGCAAGCTCATCGTCTACACCTCCGCGGACAGCGTGTTCCAGATCGCGGCGCACGAGGACGTGGTACCGCTTGACGAGCTTTACCGCTACTGCGAGATCGCGCGCGAGCTGCTCGTCGGCGAGCACGGTGTGGGCAGGGTTATCGCGCGCCCCTTCACCACCGTGGGCGGGGTATATAAGCGCACGGCAAATCGCCACGATTACTCGCTCGTCCCGCCGTCGAAAACCGCGCTCGTCGCGCTGAAGGATGCGGGATATACCGTCAAGTCCATCGGCAAGATCAAGGACATTTTCGCGGGTGACGGAATCACCGAGTACGTCTACACCCACTCGAATACCGAGGGCATCGAGCTGACCGTCAAGGCGATGGAGGAGGACTTCACCGGCCTTTGCTTCACGAACCTCGTTGATTTCGACATGCTCTACGGTCACAGGCAGGATCCCATAGGCTACACGAACGCGATGAACGAGTTTGACGCGGCGCTGCCCGATATGCTTGCCCGCATGGGTGAGGGTGACCTGCTCATCATCACCGCCGACCACGGCTGTGACCCCGCGGACGATAGCACCGACCACACGAGGGAGTATATCCCCCTGCTCGTCTATGGAAAGGGCGTTGAGCCGAAAAATCTCGGCACCATCCCTGGCTTCGACTGCGTGGCGGGGTATGTTTGCCGCCTGTTCGGCGTTTCCTACCGCGATGATATGAACACCGCGCTTGCCGACGCGCTCGGCACAAATTAAGTAAAGTTCAGTTTACATTCGAGGACACAAATGAAGTTAACGAATGACAAATACAATGAGCTGATTTCGCTTGCAAAGTTGACACGGGGTCGGTCGTATTCCCCGTATTCGCATTTTGCGGTGGGCGCCGCGCTCATTACGGCGGACGGCAGAATATACACGGGCACGAACGTGGAAAACAGCTCCTACGGCGCGACGGTTTGCGCCGAGAGGTCGGCATTCTTCACCGCGGTGAGCGAGGGGGTCCATGACTTCGTTGCCATTGCGGTTGTCGGCGGACCCGACAGCGTCGAGGATTGCCCGACCTGCCAGCCCTGCGCCCTTTGCCTGCAGGTAATGGCGGAGTTTTGCGGGCCGGATTTCGAGATCATCCTCGAGGACGGGGAGGGCGGATACACGGTACACCGCTTTGATTCCCTGCTTGCAAAGCCGTTCCATCTTTAATTGATACAAAAAAGCGGTCAAAGACACGGCAAGCACACCAAATCAGCATTATGCGGACGGAGGTCCGCACAGGAGAATATATGCGCTTTTACGATTTAATTACGAAGAAAAAGCACGGCGGGGAGCTCAGCGAGGAGGAGATATTCTTCCTCGGGCGTTCCTACGTCAGGGGGGATATTCCCGACTATCAGATGTCCGCCTTCCTTATGGCGGTGCTCTGGCGCGGGATGACCGACAGGGAGGCCTCCCTGCTCACGCAGGCTATCGCCGAGTCGGGCGACACGGTCGATCTGTCGATGTTCGGCGACCGATCGGTGGACAAGCATTCGACGGGTGGCGTGGGTGACAAAACGACGATGATAGTCACCCCGATCGTCGCGTCAGTCGGGGGATGTGTCGCAAAAATGAGCGGCAGGGGCCTCGGACACACGGGCGGCACCATCGACAAGCTCGAGTCCATACCCGGCTTCCACACCTCGCTCTCCCGCGAGGAATTTATTGATATCGTCGAGCGCGTCGGCGTTTGCGTTATCGGTCAGTCGGGCAACCTTGCCCCGCTTGACAAGAAGCTCTACGCCCTTCGCGACGTGACGGCTACCGTCGATTCGGTACCCCTCATCACCTCGTCGGTAATGGGCAAGAAGCTCGCGGCGGGGTCACACTCCATCGTCCTTGACGTCAAGTACGGCTCGGGCGCGTTTATGAGCAACGCAGGCGCGGCGGTTGAGCTCGCCGAGGGGATGGTGCGTATCGGCTACGACCGCGGACGGCAGGTCTCCGCGCTTATTTCGAGCATGGACGTCCCTCTCGGGACGGCGGTTGGCAACAGCCTCGAGGTCAAGGAGGCAATCGAGACCCTCAGCGGGCGGGGTGCATCCGACCTCACCGAGGTATGCCTTGCCCTCGCGACCGAGATGGTCCGCCTGTCGATGAAGAAGGATAAGGACGAGGCACGGAAAATGTGCGAGGGCGCGATTGCCGACGGCAGCGCGCTAAGCAAGCTCTGCGAGTGGATCGCGGCACAGGGCGGCGACGCGGATTACATCCGCCACCCCGAGAAATTCCCCGTGTGCGAGCACGTCCGTGAGATCCGCGCTCCCCGTAGCGGCTACATAAGCAAAATGAACACCGAACAGATCGGCATCTGTGCCTGTGATCTTGGTGCGGGACGGGCCACGCAGGAGGACGTCATCGACCACGCCGCGGGCATCATTATCTCGAAGAAATGCCCCGATTTCGTGCAGGAGGGCGAGGTTATCGCCACCCTTCACACCAACCGCCCCGCGGTGCTTGACGCGGTTGAGGCACGCTATCTTGCCGCGCTGACGATCACCGACGAGGCACCCGAGTGCGAGCCGGTCATCTACGGCATCGTCCGTATGGGCGAGGACGGCAAGCCCGCCCTCGGCAAGCAGTAACCGACGGCAAAAACAATTGATTCAGTGCGCGATACCCCCCCTGTCGAGGGGTGTCGCGCCTCTTTTATTTTTCGCCTGATTTAGGCATATTGCAACAAAGCCCGCCACGCGTTTTGTCGGTTATGAACGATAAAAATCCTTCCTATTGTTAATAATATCGTTAAATTATTAACTTTTGGGATTATCCTTGATTTTGCTGACTGTTTGTGCTAGAATGTTATTTAGGAAATTTTGGGATTTCGTGCGGCGCCGTCGCACGGCGATTCCGAGAGGAGGGCGTATGTATAAAAAGGCGATAAGCGCCGTGTACGTTATCAACGTCGCCCTTCAATCCATATTCACGCTAGTGTGGCAGATCGCGCTCGGCCTCGGTATCGGGTACCTGTGCGTTCGGTTTCTGTCCGCGCCCGAGTGGATATACGTCCCCCTCATCCTCGCGGGTGTGTTGACGGGCATCCTGTCGATGGTCAAATTCCTGCTCGGCGCGATGAGGAGCCTCGACCGCCTCGAGGAGCAGCACGCAAGGGACGCACGGGCAAGAAAAGACCGCGCGGCAAGACCTGACGGCGGTGCCGACGGCGTCGAGGGTGATACGGACGAATCCGACCCCAATGCGTGACGGCGAATGTGGCGCGGACGATTTCCCTGCCCGACGCGTAACGGCGCGAAACACAAATAAAAAACGGAGAATCAACGATATGAAAAAGGAAGGAAGGTACACCTCGGTCCTTTTACTGCTGCTCGCCGAATGTGCGGCGGCAGTAGTGACGGTCGGCGTGTATCTCATAATCAATATTTCCTCACCCGGGGTGTTTGACTACCGCGTGGTGACGGGTGCCGCGCTCGGTGTGGCGGCAACGGTGTTCAACTTCTTCGCCCTTTGCTATACCGTAAACCGCGCGGTCGACAAGTATATGACCGTCAGGGGCGACGAGGAGCTCGATGAGGAGCAAACGCAGAAATTCGTAAACGAGAACGCAATGAAGGTGCAAAACGAGGTCACGAAATCCTATATCCTACGCACTCTCATACTCGTGGCGGCCTGCGCCCTGCTCTTCACGAGGCAGTTTGCAGTAATTCCCACGGTGATACCGATGCTTCTTCAGCGTCCCTTCATCGTGCTTATTGAAAAGAAAAGGGGAGGTGGTAATTAATGGATCTGTCGGTCCACGGCCCGAAGATAATCCTTAGGATCAAATCACTTCACGACAAGTTCGGCGACATTCTCGGCAACCCGATAACCCAGACGACGGTTTCCATTCTCGCCGTCACGCTGCTTCTCACCGTTATCGCGCTTATTGCGGGACGCAACCTGAAAAAGCGCCCCGGCAGACTGCAGGTAGTCACCGAGAAGCTCGTAAATATGCTCTACGGAATGGTGCGCGACACTATGGGCGAGCATAACCTCAAATTCGCGCCCTATATCGGCACGCTGTTTATGTCGTCGGTATGCGGCACGCTCATCGGTATGACGCAGATCTTCCGCTCCACCACCGCGGACCTCTCGGTCACTGCGGCGTGGGCGATCGTCACGACGGGTATGGTGTGGTACAACAATATCCGTAACTTCGGCTTCGGCGCGTGGCTCAAGGGCTTCACCGAGCCCATCGTGGTCATGACCCCGATGAATATCGTATCCGAGATCGCAAACCCCCTGTCGATGGCCTTCCGTCATTTCGGTAACGTCGCGGGCGGCTCGGTCCTCACCGCGCTTATCTACGCGGCGCTGGCAACCCTCTCCCACGCGATATTCTCCTGGCTTCCCGACGCGATTCTCGCGGTATTCCCCCCGATATTACAGGCGGGTATCCCCGCGGTGCTGTCCATCTACTTCGACCTCTTCTCCGGCTTCGTTCAGGCGCTGGTATTCTCGCTTCTGACGATGGTTTACGTCGGCGGTGCCTGCCCTCCCTACGAGGAGCTGCCCGAGAAGACGCAGAGAAGGATCGACGCCAAGGCGGCAAAGAGCAAGGACTAAAAAAGGCGGTCGGTGCGTGACCGCATGAAAATACGCACGAATCGGCTATCAAGCCACAAAACAGGTTAGCAAAATTAAATTAAAATAAAAAACATTTCTTTCAGGAGGAAACAAAAATGGATGTTAATGCAGCAAGAGCGCTTGGCGCGGCACTTTGTATGGGTATCGGAGCAATCGGTCCCGCAATCGGTGAGGGTAACGCAGTAGGTAAGGCTCTCGAGGCTATGGCTCGCCAGCCCGAGATGGCAGGTACCCTTCGTACCAACATGATCCTCGGCTGTGCCGTAACCGAGACCACCGGTATCTACTCTCTCGTCGTATCCCTTCTTCTTATGTTCATGGGTGTACTCTAAGAGATCATTCAAACGGGGTCAGCCCCACAACACAAAACACAAGAAGGAGTAAACCATGGAATGGTTTTTAGAAAAATTTGAGGCATTTGTCGGCGTCAACCTTTGGACGATGCTCTTTGCCTGGGTCAACCTGCTCATTCTTTACTTCATTCTCAAAAAGCTGCTCTTCAAGCCGGTCAAGAAGATGATCGACGACAGACAGGCCGAGGTCGACGGTATGTTCACCGAGGCCGAGGAAAATCGCACCGCCGCCAAGGAAATGAAGGCGGAGTACGAGGCGAAGCTTGAGGGCGCTAACGAGGAGAGCGAGCAGATCCTTCGCTCCGCGGTAAGACGCGCACAGCTGAAGGAGGAGGAGATCCTGCGCGAGGCGAACGACAAGGCGGCAAGAGTTATGGAGCGCGCGGAGGAGCAGATCGCCCTCGAAAAGAAGCGCGCACTTAACGAGGTGAAGAACGAGGTGTCCGAAATGGCAATCGGTATCGCCGCCGCGGTTATCGAGCGCGACGTCTCCGAGGAGGAGCACCGCGAGCTTATCGACAGCTTCATTGATGGGATAGGTGATGGCGAATGATAAACGCTATTGAGTACGGGCGCGCCCTGTTCCTTCTGACCGAGGAGGTCGGAAGCACCGAGAGGGTGCGCGAGGACGTCACCGTTCTCATCGCCGCGGTAAAGGAAAACCCCGAGATCATCAAGCTCCTCGACACCCCTGCGGTATCGAAGGAGGAGCGGCTTGCCGTTATTGACAGTATCCTCGCGTCGCTTGACACGCACCTCGCGAGCCTTGTGAAGATCCTCGCCGAAAAGCGCGAGGCGCACTCGCTTATCAAGGTGCTTGAGGCGTATCTCGCCGTCTACGACGAGGCGCGCGGAATCGAGCGGGTCGAGGTTGTCAGCGCACGCCCCATCACCGATGAGCAGTCGGCACGGCTGAAGGCAAGGCTTGAGGCCAAAACGGGCAAAACCATCATCGTCATTAACACCGTGGATCCGTCCATCCTCGGCGGTATCAAGCTTCGCTATATGGGCGTTCAGCTTGACGGCTCGCTGAAAACGAGGCTTGACGGCTTTGAGCGCGCGCTCACCGAGACGGTCGTGTAATGCGGAAAAAATAATTATAAGTTGGTAAAAACAAATGCAGTCAAGAATAGATGATATCAGTAAGATAATCAAGGAGCAGATCAAGGCCTATTCGGCGAAGACCGAGCAGGACGAGATCGGCTACGTCATTTCTGTCGGCGACGGTATTTCGAAGGTGCACGGCCTTGACAAGTGTAAGGCAAACGAGCTTCTCGAATTTGCGAACGGCTCGTTCGGTATGGCGCTCAACCTCGAGGAGAGCCTCGTCAGCTGCGTGCTTCTCGGCACGGACGTCGGTATCAGCGAGGGCAGCATCGTAAAGCGCACGGGTCGCGTCGTTTCGGTCCCCGTCGGTGAGAGGCTCATCGGCCGCGTTGTCAACGCCCTCGGACAGCCTATCGACGCAGGCGGCCCCATCGAGCCCGAGAGATACGACCCCATCGAGCGCCGCGCATACGGCATCATCGAGAGAAAGTCGGTCTCCGTACCCCTTCAGACGGGTATCAAGGCAATCGACTCCATGATCCCGATCGGCCGCGGTCAGCGCGAGCTTATCATCGGCGACAGACAGACAGGTAAGACGGTCATCGCGACCGACACCATCATTAACCAGCGCGGCAAGGACGTTATCTGTATCTACGTCGCAATCGGTCAGAAGCAGTCGACCGTAACCAACGTAGTTGACACCCTTTACAAGAACGGCGCGATGGATTACACCATCGTCGTTGCGGCTACCGCATCCGACCCCGCACCCCTTCAGTACATCGCACCCTACGCGGGCTGTACGATGGGCGAATACTTTATGGATAAGGGCCGCGACGTCCTTATCATTTACGACGATCTTTCGAAGCACGCGGTTGCATACCGTGCGCTGTCCCTCCTCATCCGCCGTCCCCCCGGCCGTGAGGCATATCCCGGCGACGTCTTCTACCTTCACTCCCGTCTTCTTGAGAGAGCGGCACGTCTTGCCCCCGAGTACGGTGGCGGCTCGCTCACCGCGCTCCCCATCATTGAGACGCAGGCAGGCGACGTTTCGGCATACATTCCCACTAACGTTATTTCGATCACCGACGGACAGATCTTCCTTGAGAGTGAGCTGTTCCACTCGGGTGTCAGACCTGCGGTAAACCCCGGTATCTCGGTTTCGCGTGTCGGCGGTAACGCGCAGATCAAAGCAATGAAGAAGGTCTCGGGTACCCTTAAGCTCCTTTACTCGCAGTACAGAGAGCTGCAGGGCTTTGCACAGTTTGGCTCCGACCTCGACGCGGACACCAAGGCGCGTCTTGAACAGGGTCAGCGCATCGTCGAGGTTTTGAAGCAGGACAGAAACTCGCCCATCGCGGTCGAGCTTCAGGTTGCTATTATCTTCGCCGTAGTTAACAACATGCTCCGCGACGTTGCGGTAGAGGATATCCGCGCATTCGAGGGCGAGCTCTTCGAGCATCTCGTTGCGACGAAGGATGAGCTGCTTGCCTCCATTCGCGAGACGGGCGTCCTCACCGACGAGTCCACCAAGGAGCTGACCGACGCCATCAACACCGTCAAGGAAAAGTTTCTCTCGGTAACCGAGGGCTAAGACGGAGGTAGTATGGCAGGCGCATCAATGAACGATATTAAGGCGCGTATCAAGAGCGTTGAGAGCACGATGCAGATCACCAAGGCAATGGAGCTCGTCGCCACGTCAAAGCTTCGCCGCGCCAAGGAAAAGGCAGAGCGCACCCGCCCCTTCTACGAAATTCTCGGCAAATCCATTGACGACGTCCTCGCCCACGAGGATGCGGCAGAGACCCCCTGGTGCGACAAGCCTGAGGGAGGCAAGACCCTTTACATCGTCGTCGCGGGCGACCGCGGCCTCGCGGGCGGATATAACGCAAACGTGTTCCGCCTCACCGAGCAGGTGGCAAGGGGCACCGACGCCGTTTACCTCCCCGTCGGCAAGAAGTCGCTCGAATTTTTCCGCCACCGTAGTCTTCCCATCGCGACCGACGCGTTCGAGTATCTCTCGGCGCTCGGTGTCGGTGACTCCATCGAGCTTGGCAGGATGGTTTCCGCGGGCTACGCCGCGGGCGAATATTCGAGGGTGGTTATCATTTACACGCGGTTCGTGTCGATGCTGACGCAGGCACCCGTCTACGAGCAGCTGCTCCCCCTTGAGAGGGAGGCGTCCGTGGGCAGTATGCCCGAGAGCGACATTGACCCCGTCGAGCTGCTCGATGCGATCGTGCCCGCCTACGTCGGCGGTGTGATCTATTCGGCGCTGACCGAGTCGCTCGCATCCGAGCAGGGTGCACGGCGCACGGCGATGAACGCCGCGAACAAGAACGCCGCGGAGATGATCGACACGCTTATGCTCAAATACAACAGGGCGCGTCAGGCGATCATCACGCAGGAGATCACCGAGATCGTATCGGGTGCAGAGGCACTCTAATTGAAAGGAATTAAGCAAGATGGAAAAAAACATCGGCAAGGTTATACAGATAATCGGACCGGTCCTCGACATCAGGTTTGACGGCGGCAAGCTCCCCGACCTGCTCGGCGCAATCGAGATCGAGCACGAGGGCGGCAAGCTCGTGTGCGAGGTTGCAAGCCAGATCGGCGACGACGTCGTAAGATGTATCGCCATGTCCTCCACCGACGGTCTGTCGCGCGGAATGGACGCGGTTTATACCGGCACGGGCATCACCGTACCCGTCGGACCCCAGACCCTCGGACGTATTTTCAACCTCCTCGGCGAGCCTATCGACAACGGCGAGCCCGTAGAGGATGCGGAGAGATGGTGCATTCACCGCGACCCGCCCGGCTACTCCGAGCAGGAGGGCACCACCGAGATACTCGAGACGGGTATCAAGGTCGTCGACCTCATCGCCCCCTATGCAAAGGGCGGTAAGATCGGCCTCTTCGGCGGTGCGGGCGTCGGCAAGACGGTCCTCATCATGGAGCTTATCAACAACGTTGCAAAGGAGCACGGCGGCATCTCGGTATTCACTGGTGTCGGCGAGCGCACGAGAGAGGGTAACGACCTCTACAACGAGATGAAGGAATCCGGCGTTCTTTCCAAGACCGCGCTCGTGTACGGTCAGATGAACGAGCCCCCCGGAGCAAGAATGAGAGTCGGCCTGTCCGGTCTGACGATGGCGGAGTATTTCCGCGACAAGGAGGGTCAGGACGTTCTTCTCTTTATCGATAATATTTACAGATTCACGCAGGCAGGCTCGGAGGTTTCCGCCCTTCTTGGACGTATGCCCTCCGCGGTTGGTTATCAGCCCACCCTCGCAACCGAGATGGGTGCCCTTCAGGAGAGGATCACCTCGACCAAGAGTGGCTCCATCACCTCGGTGCAGGCGGTTTACGTCCCCGCGGACGACCTGACCGACCCCGCGCCCGCGACCACCTTCGCACACCTTGATGCGACCACCGTCCTTTCGCGTAGCATCGCGTCGCTGGGTATTTACCCCGCGGTCGATCCGCTTGAGTCGACCTCCCGTATTCTCGCGCCCGACGTTGTCGGAATTGAGCACTACGAGGTTGCGCGCGAGGTTCAGCGTATTCTCCAGAGATACAAGGAGCTGCAGGACATTATCGCGATCATGGGTATGGATGAGCTGTCCGAGGAGGATAAGCTCGTCGTCAGCCGTGCAAGAAAGATTCAGCGATTCCTCTCCCAGCCGTTCACGGTTGCAGAGCAGTTCACCGGTATGGAGGGCAGATACGTGCCCGTTAAGGAGACCATCCGCGGATTCCGCGAGATCCTCGACGGTAAGCACGATTCGCTCCCCGAGTCGGCATTCCTCTTCGTCGGTACTATCGACGAGGCGGTAGAAAAGGCAAGGAAGCTCGGAGGCGAGGCGTAAATGAGGAGCTTCATGCTTGAGATAGTGACCCCTGACGGTGTCGCTTTCGCGGGCGAGGCTGAGAGCCTTCTCGTCCATACCGACGACGGCGACGTGGAGATCCTCGCGGGTCACATGGACTACATTGCCTCGATCGCCACGGGCAGGGCGCGCGTCAGTATCGGCGGTGAGGCACGCTACGCATCCTGCTCCGGCGGATTCCTCACGGTCAGCCGCGAGGGGGTCAGGCTTGTTGCCGTGACCTTTGAGTTTGCGGACAGCATCGACCTCGAGCGCGCAGAGCGCGCACGCGAGGAGGCGGAAAAACGCATCGACGCCGCACGCGACGAGCGGGAGATGGCGCTGGCGAAGGCACGCCTCGAGCGCGCGCTGACCCGTATCAAGGTCGCAAGGCTGTAAAATCACGGGCCATTTTCCCCTCCCGTCCAAATAAAAAGGGCGCGTGGGGCACCCCGCGAAGCAATAATTCAAATTAAATCAATTCACCCGTACCGAGCGAAAAACGCGACAGGTACGGGTGTTTTTTGCCCATTTTCGGAAGGTTAAGGTAACGAATACCCGATTTTTGTCCTTTTTTTACCAAAATCAACCATTTTTCCTCCCTGTTTCATTTTAATTAAGATTTATACTATTGCCTTTTGCGCGCACGAGTGATACAATACCCGTTGAACCCCGCTCATATTTAATACCAACGACGGTACGCCTGAATATCGGCGGATATCGCAGTAGTTGCGACAAAAAACGCGACACGGGTGGGGGTATATACAAAGGAGTTGATATTTTGTTCGGTACGACCTACTTTATTTATATGGGCATTTCCTTCGCCCTGACGGCGGTGCTCGTCTATCTTGGCAAGCGGTTTTTAAAAACCGACGCGGCGCATAATATGGCAATCCGCATCGTATCAATTATCACGGTGCTCATACATATCAGCCCCCTGTGGGTTGACTATCTCAAAAACGGCAGCGCCGAGGTTGAGTCGGTAATGCTCTTCCCCATTCATCCGTGTAACGTGTGTATGTGGCTGCTCGTCATCTCGACGGTGGTGAAGAGGGATACGGTTGCCTATCGCCTCTTGTCCGAGTTCGTTTGCATCGGCGGCACGGTGTGCGGCTTCGTCGGACTTGTGTTCAACGAGAATTTCGGTAACAATCCGACCCTCGCCGATTGGGATATCCTCAAGGGGCTTCTCAGCCATTCGACGATGATCCTCGGTACGATTTATCTCGGCGCATCGGGTCTTGTCAAGATCCGCCTGCGCGGTCTTGTGAGCGTGGTGTCGGGACTCCTTTTATTCGTTATCAACGGTGCCATCATCAACGGCATTTACACCGCGGCGGGGCTTGGTGAATGTAACTCGATGTACCTGCAGTCACCCCCGTTTGACGCCCTGCCCTGGCTCACAACACCGGTTATCGGCGTCGCGGCAATTGCCGTCACCCTTCTTTTCACCTCGGTGTTCGAGAAGCTCGCAACGGGCAAAAAATGGAAAGAAATATTTACATTAAAGAACCTGTTTGACCTTAAACCCGCACCCGCCATTGACGGTGAATCCGCCGAATAATTTAACACGGGTACGCACTAATTTATTTTTGGAGGATTTATGAGAGAGTTTATACTTAAGCTTTTTGGCAGGGTGGAGACCGAGGGCTTTTTCGAGATTGACGTTTTCAACTTCTGGCATATTTTGTACTTCGTTATCATCGTCGGTGTGATGATCGCAGGCGGCGTTTACCTGAACCGTGGGAGCGACGAGGTGAAGAATAAGGTCTTTTCTACCCTTGCCACCGTGCTCTGTGCGCTTTACGCCTTCGACTTTTTCGCGATTCCGCTCTACTACTCGCAGACGCTCGCGGACGGCAGGATCTTCTACACCCTCGACGTGGATAAGCTCCCCTTCCATATCTGCACCGTGCTCTGTCCAATTGTCGCATTCGTTCAGTTCAACAAGAAATTTGCAAAATTCCGTGAGCCCGTCGCCATCCTCGCGATCGTCGCGCCGCTTATGTACCTGACCTTCCCGAACGGTGCGGTCGGCGGCATCTCCGCGGTTTGCTACAAGATCATTCAGACCTTCCTCTACCACGGCGTTCTTCTTTCCTGGGGCTACCTCAACCTCGCGACGGGCGTTGTAAAGCCCGCCTTCAAGCGCTGCTACAAGGTGCTTATCGGCATCTGTCTTATCGCCCTTTGGGCAACCGTCGGCAACCTCGTATATAACGAGTCCTATATCGGCGAGGGTAACGCAAATCACTACGATTGGTTCTTCCTCACGGGCACCTCCTTTGGTATGCACCCCGCGCTCATGCCCTTCCTCGTCATTGCGGCGGTATTCGGCGTCGCGCTCTGCGTTTACGGCCTCTACTACCTCGTCCTTCACATCAATGCAAAGAGAGCCGAGAAAAAGGCGGCCGAGAAAGAGCCTGCCACCGTCTGATCCTACATTGTTTTATTAGCATTTTTCCCGCGCATAGTTTTCACAGTATTTTCACGAGCCGTCCGATAAGGGCGGCTCGTTTTGTTTTTCTCTTATTGACAAGCACGGTGCGGGAGTGGTATAATTTTATAAAAAAAAACACATCGAGGTGCCTATGAAAAAGCAATACGACATTGCCGCATACGTTTGGCCGTCATACACGGGTGACGAGCCCCGCTCACGCATATTCTGGCAAAAGGGGTACGGCGAGTGGCAGACCGTCGAGCGCGCCGTGCCGAAATTCGAGGGGCACGATTGGCCGCGACAGCCGCTGTGGGGCTACGTCAACGAGGCGGACCCCGAGGTGATGGAGATGGAGATCGACGCCGCGGCGGACCACGGCGTGAACGTGTTTATATACGATTGGTATTGGTTTGACCGCCGCCCGTTCCTCGAGTGCTGTCTTAACAACGGCTTCCTCGGCGCCCGGAACAATCACCGTATGAAGTTTTACATAATGTGGGCAAATCACAACGCCAACCACCTTTGGAGCTATGACCTCTCGGACACCGAGGTCGGCGAGACGGTTATCTGGCAGGGCGGAATCAACCGCACCGACTTCGAAGAGATGTGCGAGCGGCTTATCGACAAGTATTTCTTCCTGCCGAATTACTACCGCATTGACGGCTGTCCCGTGTTTATGATATACGAGCTGTCCACCTTCGTCGAGGGGATGGGAAGCACCGCCGAGGCGGCCGCCGCGCTCGAATGGCTGAAGGGAAGATGCAGGGAAAAGGGCCTGCCCGGTGTGCACCTGCAGATCACGGGGCGTAGCGGAAATACGCTCAACCTCTCGGGTGTTGACGGCGGCGAGGTCATCGACTCCGCCGAGGTGATGCGCATGCTCGGCATCGACAGCTTTTCGCATTACCAATTCGTGCACTTCACCGACATTGACCGCGATTACCGCGAGATCATGGAGGACGTAAAGCAGGTTTGGGATAGCGCGGAGGATAGCTACGGCATCCCCTATTACGCCCATATCTCCTGCGGGTGGGACAACAATCCGCGCTTCAAGTCCTTCCGCCCCGGTATCGTGAAGAACAACACCCCCGCGGAATTTGAGCGGGCGCTCCGCGCGGCGAAGGATTATACCGACCGCGTAACCGCCGCTCACCCCGAGCGCCCCGCCCTCATCACGATCAACTCCTGGAACGAGTGGACCGAGACCTCCTACCTCGAGCCCGACGACCTGTACGGCTACGGCTACCTTGAGGCGATCAAGCGGGTATTCCTCGATGAGGACTGATTTTTCGCACGCGCCCCGCACGGGCGCGTGCTTTTTCTTTTTTTGCTATTGCAAACGGCGGCGGTTTGTGCTACAATGGTAATCGGTAAAATTTGCGCCCGCGAAGGCATAAAGGAAAGGAAGGTGTGGCGAATGATAAAAACCGTGTTTTTCGACCTTGACGATACCCTGTTTGATTTTCACGCGTCCGAGCATACCGCCATACTCGACACCTTCCGCCACGTCGGCATCGAGCCGAGCGAGGAAACCGCGGCGCTTTATTCGCGGATAAACCTGTCCTGTTGGGAGCGGCTCGAGCGCGGTGAGTGGACCCGTGACGAGGTGCTCGTCAGGCGGTTTGACCTGCTTTTCGACGCGCTCGGCGTGGCGGGCGACGCGATGGCGACGCAGAAATATTACGAGGAGCGGCTATCGCACGAGGTGTGCTATATCGACGGGGCGCGCGAGCTGCTTGAAAGGATGCGCGGAAAATACCGACTGTATATCACCTCAAACGGCACCGCCATCGTGCAGGACAGGCGCATTGCCTCCTCGGGAATTTCCGAGTATTTCGACGGTATTTTCATCTCCGAGCGGGTCGGCGCACACAAGCCGAGTGCCGAATTTTTCGACCGCATTTTTGACACGGTCGGCGGCGAGCGGGGAGAAACCGTCATCATCGGCGACAGTCTGACCTCGGATATTCGCGGCGGGCTGAACGCGGGAATACATACGGTGCACTATAACCCGCAGGGGCGGGTAAACGACACGGGCATTTTGCCCGAATACGAGGTGCGGGAGCTATGCGAGATACCCGCCCTGATAGAAAGAATTTAACGGGAGAACGAGAATGTATTACGGATTTAGAATCAGCGATTATACCGCCGAGCTTGCAAGACGGGCGGAGGCGGACTGTGCCGAGGTGTTCAGAAAAATTGACGAGAACGCCCTCATCTGCTCGGCAAAGGTTTTGACGGCATTCCAGGAGTGCCGCGTATCGACCACCGATTTCCTTGAGATCACGGGCTACGGCTACTACGATGCGGGCCGCGACAAGCTCGAGGAGGTTTACGCGAGGGTATTCGGTGCGGAGGACGCGCTCGTCCGCCCACAGCTGATGTCGGGCACGCACGCGCTGGCGGTGACCCTTGGGGGCCTGTTGAAGCCGGGTGACACCCTGTTATACGTTACGGGCACGCCCTACGACACCCTGCAGAGCGTTATCGGCACCGCGGGAGATAGCCGTAATTCGCTGATAAAATACGGCGTAAAATACGAGGAGATCGACCTTATCGGCAACGATTTCGACCTCGAGGCGATTCGTGCGCGTGTTGCAAGGGGTGACGTCAAGGTCGCCGCAATTCAGCGCAGTCGCGGCTACGCACAGAGAAAGAGCCTGTATATCGATCAGATCGCCGAGGCGGTCAGGGTCATCAAGGACGCCTGCCCCGACACAATCATAATGGTTGACAACTGCTACGGCGAGTTTACCGAGGACCGCGAGCCGACCGACGTCGGTGCGGACGTATTCGTCGGTTCCATGATGAAGAACCTCGGTGCCGGGTTTGCCGTTTCGGGCGGATATTGCGTCGGTCGCGCCGACGTTATCGAGGACATTGCTGACCGCCTGACCGCGCCCTGCGTCGGCAAGTCGCTCGGTGCGAATTTCAACCAGCTTGCCTCCTTCTTCAAGGGCTTATTTATGGCTCCGACGACCACCGCGGCGACGCTCAAATCGATGGCGTTTGCGGCAAGACTGCTTGAGCTGGCGGGATTTGCCGACGTGAGCCCGAGATACGATGAGAAGCGCACCGACATCGTGCAGACGATCGACCTTCACTCGGCGGACAACCTTATCAAGTTCTGTCGCGGAATACAGATGGGCTCGCCCGTTGAGGCGTACGCCATCCCCGAGCCCGGCGATATGCCCGGCTACCCCCACCCCGAGATTATGGCGGCGGGCACCTTCGTCACCGGTGCCACGAACGAGCTGTCTGCGGACGGACCGCTTTGCGAGCCGTTTACCGCGTATATGCAGGGCGGCCTGTCCTACGATTACGGCAAGCTCGGCGTAATGCGCGCGCTTGACGAGATGCTCGGCCTCTATCCGAAGGACTGATAACGCCTGAAGGCAACGCAACCCGTTTTTGTAAATCGTCATTTACATTTTTGCTATACCGTTCAGGTGGGGCGATACCGCGCGACGAAAGGTTATGCGGGTCGATAATTTGACACGCCCCCCGATATACACGCATTTTCACCCGAAAGCGAGGTAGAAAAAATGAAAATAGAGCGAGAGCGTCTGTGCGCCTATTCATCCCCCTATCCCGGGCGGTCGGTGGCGCGAAAGATCATCGAATTTGCCGCAAGAGAGGAGCTCGGCGGAGTTGAGCTGATGAGCTTTTGCGAGGAGCTTAGCACCCCTGACCGTGCCGCCGCACGCGAGCTTGGAAAAATGGCGCGGGGTGCGGGGCTGTCACTTCCCTGCTTTTCCGTCGGGATCGACGCGATCGCTCACCCTGCCGAGTCCTTGCGCCGCCTTCGCGGATATGCGGAGATATGCTCCGAGCTTGAGATACCCCTCCTTCACCACACGATTGCGCTTGATTTCAAGTGCGGACGCCTCCCCGTCGAGGAGCGTGAGCGCAGGTTTGCCATAGGCGCGACGGTCGCCCTCTCGCTTGCGGAATATTCCGCCACCCTCGGCGTTAAGACCGTCATCGAGGATCAGGGATTCGTGTTCAACGGGATCGCGGGGTGTGACCGCCTGTGCCGTCTGTCGGACGAGCGGATTGGCATCGTTGCCGATTTCGGAAACGTGCTTTTCGTAAACGAGGCGCCCGAGGACTTCATCCGCGCGATGGGTCCGCGCATCAGGCACGCGCATATAAAGGACTACTCCACCGAGGCCGTCGGTGCGGCATACACAACCGCGGACGGCACGGTTATCCACGATTGTGAGATTGGCACGGGTATGCTCGACCTCGATTCCATTTTCACCACGCTTGACGAGGTGGGTTACCGCGGCTCATTCGGTATCGAATTTGCGGCGGTGAAGGATCAAAACGAGGTTAAGCGAGTGCTCGACCGACTCACGAATTGATATTTTGACGTAGGAGGATCCCGTATGAAAAAACTAACCGATATAAATTATTCAAGGAGCGGGGTGCCCGAGTGTCTGCTCGACGCCTACCTCCCCGATCTTGATTCCTACCCCGTTTTCGTGTATATTCACGGCGGCGGTCTTGTCGGCGGTGACAAGGGGCTTGACGGCCTTCGTCTTGCTACCTATCTCATCCCGCGCGGCGTGGGTGTCGTCAGCCTCAACTACCGAATGTACCCAAATGCGAAATATCCCGATTTTATCGAGGACTGCGCCGAGGGGGTCCGCTGGGTTCTCGATAATCTTCGCCCCGCGGCGGACAGAATAATCCTCGGCGGCTCGAGCGCGGGCGGGTATATCTCGATGATGCTTTGCTTCGACGGGCGCTACCTCGCGGCGGCGGGTGTTTCACCCAGCGATATCAAGGGGTATATTCACGACGCGGGACAGCCGACCGTGCATTTCAACGTGCTTGCAGAGCGTGGCGTCGATTCAAGGCGTGTCATCATTGACGAGGCGGCACCGCTATACCACATAGGAGAGGCGGAAAAATATCCGCCGATGCTCTTTCTCTGGTCGGACGACGACATGCCGAGCCGCCCCGAGCAGCTTGCCCTGACGGTTTCGACAATGCGCCACCTTGGCTACGATATGACCAAGGTTGAAACGATGATTCGACACGGAAAGCACGACCATTACATCATCGCGCCCGAGGGGGCAACAGAGTTCGAGTTCTCCTCCCTCGTTTATCCCTTTATCGAAAAATACGGAAGGTAGCACCGACACGGGTGGGTAAACAAAATTTTCATTCCCCCCCTTGACAACCGAGGGAAAGGGTGCTACAATAATCTCACCGAACAGAATATAGAATCAGGGGTGCCGAAAGGCTGAGATAGCAATGCCGCGCGCTGTGCTAAACCCTCCAACCTGATACGGATAATGCCGTCGTAGGAAGATTTTAGTGATTTGCCTTAAATCATACCGCACTGACGCTATGTCCTGTGCGGTATTTTTATTTTCACGGGTGAAATGTGCCACCCCGTGTCAAATTTAAGGAGGTTTCACATGAGAAACAAAAAGGTGCTCGCAATGGTTGAGTGCGCGATCATGATCGCCCTCGCCACCGTTTTATCCGTCATTAAGATCGTCGATATGCCCGTCGGCGGGTCGGTGACGCTTGCCTCGATGCTGCCCATCGTTATCGTCGCATACCGCCACGGTATCGGCTACGGAATGGGGTCGGCGCTGGTCGCATCCGTGATTCAGCTGCTGCTCGGGTTCGAGAATTTTTCCTACGTCACGGGGTGGGTGTCGGTAATCGCGCTCGCGCTCTTTGACTACCTGCTCGCATACGCCATCTTTGGCCTTGGCGGTATTTTCCGCCGCGTAATTAAGCAGCCCGCCCTCGCAATGCTCGCGGGCATTACCCTCGGCAACGCCGTACGCTATATCTGCCACGTCATCTCGGGTGCCACCATCTGGGCGGGTCTGCCCATCCCCGATGCGGCGTCGCTCTCCTACTCGCTTAGCTACAATGCGGTGTATATGCTGCCCGAGGCGATCATCTCCGCCCTCATCACCCTTTATATCGCGGGTGCCATCGATTTCAGCCGCGACCTGCCCACCCGTGTGAGATCCGAGCGGCTTGACGCGGTATCGACCTACTGCATTCTCGGTGCGGGACTTGCCGTTGCCAGCGCGCTCGTAACCGACGTTGCGCTCGTCTTCTCGAAGCTGCAGGGCGAGTCGGGCGAGTTCGACCTCTCCGGTCTTTCTCTCGTCAATTGGACCGCCGTCCTTATCGTCAGCGGCGCGCTCGTCGCGGTAGCGGCGGTGCTCCTGCTCGTTGCAAGGTCGCGCACCGCAAGGAAAGCGGCGTAATTTCCGCGCGGGGCAATTAATCATATCAACCGAAGGACGGCACTCACCGAGTGCCGTCCTTTCTGCATTAGCGCCATTGTTTACATTCCGTACTTGATTTTGCGCGCACAAATGTGTTATACTGTTTAAGAAGAACCCTGACACAACAATAAATCACGGGAGCAAATTATGAAAAACAAAAAACTACTCCTAGCAATTATTTCGTTCATTCTGCTGTTTTCCGTACTGCTCACCTCCTGCGGGTTGACGCCACCCGCGGGCGGCGGCGAGGGCGGCACGGGCGACGAGCCAACACCGCCAACGGGCGACGAGGATAAGGTTGACGACCGTCTCTTCCTCGTAAGGAACGGCGAGGTGAATTTCCAATTCATCTACTCCTTCGACGGGTATACCGCCGATTTTCGCAACCACGTATTCTCCTCGATCAGCGATTTCAATAGCAAAACGGGGCTGTCGGTCAGCGCGGTGCGCGACGATTTTGCCTCCTCCGAGGACAAGTGTGAGGTGCTGATCGGCACCTTCGTCGGGCGCGAGGATTACGAGGTATCGAAATACCTGCTCGGCAACGCGGGCTACACCATCCGCGCGGTCGACGGCAAGATCATCATAATGGGCGGTAACGAGGAATCGCTCCGCTTTGCGTTCGACACGTTCATGTCGATCTACCTCGATTTCGACCCCGGCACGCGGGATATCGCGCTGAAAAGCGACCTTAACCGTACGGTACGGGAAACGTATAGCATCACCTCGGTGAGCGTTGACGGCGTCGATATCGGCGAGGGTGATTTCAAGCTGTTCGTCAAGACGGGCGACGAGGACGCGCTCCGCGCCGCGAGGCTTATGCAGGTGCGCCTTTACGACAGTACGGGCTACTACCTCGAGCTGTCCCCCGCGACGGGCAAGGACGGAATATACATCACCACGGTCGAAAAGAGTGAGGGGGACGGCTTCCGCGTTTATGAGAAGGACGGCTCGCTTCACATCGAGTGCCAATACGGACCGCTATTTGAGCCGGAGATGGAGAGATACCTCGCCCACATCGTCGGCGAGAGCGTGTCGGGCGATATTGACATCGGCGGCGGATATTCAAGAGAGATGCACACCGTCTGCTACCTCGATTTCGGGGCCGTGGGTGACGGGGTGACCGACGATTTCGAGGCCATCCGCGCGGCGCACGGTTATGCAAACGAGCACGGGCTGAAAATCGACGCCTGCGGAGATAGGAAGGGTGAGGGCCTGACCTTCAACCTCGGTCAGCACGCGGCAACGATCGAGATTCAGACCGACGTCGACTGGACGGGTGCGACCTTTATCATCGACGATTCGTCCATCGGCCCGAATGACGCGGCGCGTGGATACAACCTGTTCACGGTTACGAGCCGTTTGAGCACCGGCACGCCGCTGAGTGGCGTGCTCACCTCGCTTTCCAAGGGGGCGACGAATATCGGCATGACCCTTGATGCAAAGTACCTGCTCATCATCTATAACGCCGACGTTATGCAGTATATCCGCTACGGCGTGAACGCCGACGCGGGCGCGGCACAGCAGGAGGTCATCCTCGTGCACGAAAACGGCGACATTGACCCCTCGACCCCCCTGCTCTGGAATTACAGTAAGATCACATCGGTCACAATGTTCCCCGCATCCGACCCCGACCTGACCATCACGGGCGGTAAGTTTATCACTCGGGCAAACTGCGCACCGCGAGAGTACACCTACTATCAGCGCGGAATCATCATCCGCCGCTCTAACGTAACCGTGCGCGACCTCGTCCACATTGTTGAGGGGGAGACCGACACGGGTGCACCCTACAACGGATTTTTGAGTGTGAACGGCGCAAACCACGTCCTGTTTGACAACGTGACCTTCACCGGTCACAAGACATATCCGCGCGAGCTTGATTCCAGTAACAAAATGGGCACCTACGATATCTCGGCATCCAATTCCAACGATATCACCTGGAAGGATTGCAAGCAGACGAATAGCATCACCGATACCTCGAGATGGGGCATCATGGGCTCGAATTACTGTAAGAATCTGACCTACGACGGGTGTGTGCTCTCCCGCTTCGACGCACACAAGGGTATGTATAACACCACCATTATCAACTCCGAGATCGGTCACGCGGGCATTACCGCAATCGGCGCGGGCTACCTGCGGATTGAGAACACCGTCATCAACAGTAATACCGTCGTAACCCTTCGTAGCGATTACGGTAGCACCTGGAACGGTGAGATTATCATCAAGGACGTCACCCTTAAAAACAGTAACGCCTCACCGACGCTTATCTCCGGCTCTTGGGTGGATCACAATTTCGGCTACACCTGCCATCTGCCGAACGTGACGATAGACAATATCACGGTTTACAGGGGGACGGCGCTGACGGTATTCTCGAATTTCTCGAACAGGGATATTACCTCACAAACCACGAAGAACCCCGTCGCAATCGGCGGCAGCTTAACCATCAAGAATAACACAAACGGCTACTCCTTCACCACCTCGGCAAACAGCACGGTGAGCAGGGCGTACACCGTATATTACGATTAACCCCCAAAAATCGCGCTTTTTGGGCGCGAAAGCAAACAATAGTTTACACAAAAGCAACAAAACACCCCACCCGTGTTAAATTTCGGGTGGGGTGTTCCTATTTAAAGAGAAAAAAACAAGCGCGGGCAAGAAAAACGGTCGGGCGAACCTTCACAGGGGCAAGGCACAGAGGCAAGGCGCGGAAGGCAAAACCGCGAAAACGCGACACATCCCCCGACTTGTGAGGAAATCGTGAGATAAATGGCAACGTCTTTTTTTCAAACCGCCGAGATTTCCCGCGCGGGTGTCATTAAGGCGGCAATTTCTCGGTTAATGGGGCAGTTTAGCCGGCAGCAATTTCTCGGCTAATGGGGCAGTTTAGCCGGCGGCAATCCCTCAGTCATCGGGCGTGCCGCCCGCTGACAGCTCCCTTTGACAAGGGAGCCTTTTCATACGATTCCCTCTCTCACCTAAAATCTCGGTTTCCCGCAGATTTTTCGAGGGATTTTCTTCGAGTGGGAGCGAAGGCGTACGGGGGTACGTCGAGCGATGACAGCTCCCTTTGACAAGAGAGCCTTTTTATACGATCCCCCCCTCACCCAAAACTCGGTTTCCCGCAGATTTTTCGAGGGATTTTCTTCGAGTGGGAGCGAAGGCGTACGAGGGTACGTCGAGCGAGCAGTCGGAGAAAAGCCCCGAAAAATCCCAGGGAAAAATAAAAAAAGTGTGTGGTTTTTGGGATAACCACACACTCTGCGATTTAATTTAGTTCGACTCTCCGCCGGCAACACCGTTATCGGTGTCAACGGGCATTATTACGGTATCACCGTGAGCGGGCTTCTCACCCGAGGTTACGGGAATACTAGTGGTAATAACATCTTCGACGCAAAATTCAATTATCTCGCATACAGGAACTTCATATTTCATAGAATACCTCCGTATGTTTGTATGTATGAAATAGAAAGCACGTTGATTGTACCTTGATTATATCACAGCATACGAATTTTTGTCAAGGGGATTGGGCGGATTTTTTTATTTTCCTATCAATTTCCCTCGGGCTTGCCGTTATTCTGCGGGCGGCGGGGGCCGCTCGGCTTTCTTCTACGCGGCTTTTTCCTCGTTGCGCCGCGCTCTAAGCCGCGAGTGAACTCGGCAAGGCGTTCCTCGGTTGCCTGCTCCACCGTGCGCTTGGCGCGCCAGGTTTCGTTGAAATTGCGGTGCAGCTTCAGAACGAGGAGCATATCACCGTGCTTTTCGCACTTGTAATGGAAGGTGTATCGCTGACCCTTGGAGTGCAGGGGTCGGCTTTTCGAGGTCATTTCGGTGTGACAGATGGGACATTTCGGATGCTTTACGATATCGTCGTCGAGGAGCTCGCTAATGGTGACGTAGCCGTCGTCGCCCGCGTCGGCATCACCGATCACGGAGGATTCGAGGTATTCACCCTGCGAATCGTCGTAGCTCTTTATTCCCTCGGCGATATTCAGCTTCTGTGCGACGAGGGCGGTGAAATACGCATCGTTGAGCGCGTCGTGCGCGGGGAGGGTCTGGGGAATCTCAAAATGCTCCATCGCGTATTCGAGCGAGCGCTGCTTCGAGCCGCCGTCGGTCTGCTTGTTGAATATCTGCTGAAGGTCGTAGGTCCGCATAAGCCAATCGCAGGGGATGTGATGGACGTGGAAATTCTCCTTCAGCATGGGGATATCGTCGGGGCCCCAGGTGAGGAAGGCGAAATCGTCGCCGCACCATCTCTTAAAACGCTCCGCCGCCTCGGGCAGGGGGGTGCCCATATCCATCTGTTCCTGTGAAATACCCGTGAGCTCGGAGACGTGCTTATGAAGTCGCTTGTAATATTTCGGCTTTACGATCACCTGATAAGAGCCGCAGATGCGTAGATTCTTATCAAGCTTGACCGCGCCGATCTGAATGACCTCTCCGCGAAGGCGGGCGGAGAGCTGTCGCTGGACGGCGAGCGCCTTTTGCGCGTACGCCTGATTCCACTCGAGGTCAAGTGTAATGTAATACATTCTATATTCCTTTATATCTTCTCGGGCGGGATATCCCGCTCGGCACATTTTCTACCATTATACGATTATACCACCTAACAGGGTAAATGTCAATAGAGTTTGGGAGTAAAATCTTCGCGCGGAAAATAAAAGAAAATCCACTTGACAGGGGTTGTCCTTTCCTTTATAATATATTTATTAGTTCGCATTGAGATTTTTATCAATTCGTACGGGAGGGTGTCATGGAGAAGATTTCCGAGATATTTGCCTCACAGGTGTTCAGCGAGGACGTCATGCGCGAGCGCCTGCCAAAGGAGGTATACAAATCCCTGCTTTCCACCATCGCAAACGGTAACGAGATCGACCGCGGCATCGCCGACGTCGTTGCGGGCGCAATGAAGGATTGGGCCATCGAGCACGGTGCGACCCATTTCACCCATTGGTTCCAGCCGCTGACAGGCGTTACCGCCGAGAAGCACGATGCCTTCCTCTCCCCCGTTGGCGGTGGCAAGGCGATCATGGAGTTCTCGGGCAAGGAGCTCATCAAGGGTGAGTCGGACGCCTCCTCCTTCCCCTCGGGCGGACTTCGCGCGACCTTCGAGGCGAGGGGCTATACCGCATGGGATCCCGCGTCGTACGCGTTTATCCGTGACGGCTCGCTCTACATACCCACGGCGTTTTGCTCGTATACGGGTGAGGCGCTGGACACCAAGACCCCCCTGCTCCGCTCTATGGACGCGATAAACACGGCGGCGCTTCGCGTGCTCCGCCTGTTTGGCGACGGGGAGACACTGCGCGTCAGCCCGACCGTCGGTGCCGAGCAGGAGTATTTCCTCATCGACGAGGAGGACTTCAAGGCGCGGCGCGACCTGTTCTACTGCGGACGGACGCTGTTCGGTGCGCCCGCGGTCAAGGGTCAGGAGATGGAGGACCACTATTTCGGTAGCCTGCCGACCCGTGTTTCGGCGTTCATGCACGAGCTGGACCTCGAGCTGTGGCGGCTCGGCATCAGTGCGAAGACCAAGCACAACGAGGCGGCGCCCTCGCAGCACGAGCTGGCACCCATTTTCTGCACCGCAAATATCGCGGTGGACAACAACCTGCTCACTATGGAGGTCATGCGCAAGCTTGCCCCCAAGTATAATATGGCGTGCATCCTGTCCGAGAAGCCCTTCGCGGGAGTGAACGGCTCGGGCAAGCACAACAACTGGTCGCTCTCAACCGACCGCGGCGTAAACCTGTTCAAGCCGGGAAAGACACCGAGCGAGAACAAGCAATTCCTGCTCTTCCTTGCGGCGGTCATCCGCGCGGTGGACGAGTATCAGGACCTGTTACGCATTTCGACCGCGACGGCGGGCAACGATTGCCGTCTCGGCGGTGGGGAGGCCCCGCCCTCCATCGTTTCGGTCTATCTCGGTGACGACCTCGGTTCAATCGTTACCTCCATCATCGAGGGGTCGGCGGCATCGAGTAAGAAGAAAAAGTATATGTCCCTCGGCGTTTCGTCGATGCCGAAGGTCAGACAGGACACGACCGACAGAAACCGCACCTCGCCCTTTGCCTTCACGGGCAACAAGTTCGAGTTCAGAATGGTTGGCGCGTCGCAGAATATCGCACTCGCGAACATCGTTCTCAACACCGCGGTGGCGGACAGCCTGACCGATTTTGCCGACGAGCTTGACCGCGCGATAGAGGACGGAATCCCATTCGACACGGCGGTTGACGGGCTGATTGCCGCGACCTTCCGCGAGCATAAGCGCATCCTCTTCTCGGGTAACTCCTACTCGAAGGAGTGGGAGGCGGAGGCAAAGGCTCGCGGACTGTCCAACCTTCGTACCTCGCCCGAGGTGTATGCGAGATTTACCGACGAGAGAAACGTGCGCCTGTTTACGCGGTTTGGCGTAATGAGCGAGACCGAGATGAAATCCCGCCGAGAGATCTTCTTCGAGAATTACCGCAAGGTGAAGAATATCGAGGTCAAGACGATGCTCGAGATGACTGTGCGCGATTTTATACCCGCGGTGAGTGCCTACGTCGGCAGGCTTGCCGAGAGCGTGGGCGCGCGTCTTGCCGTGATTCCGACCCTCAACCTCGGGGCGGAAAAGGAGATTATCGAGCGGCTCAGCGGCCTGCTTGATCGCACCTACGCGGCGTACGGAGAGCTGACCCGTGTCGAGAATACGGCGATAAAGCGGGCAGACGAGGACGCCTCCTTCTACTACGTCAGCACGGTTATCCCGCGCATGGATGCCCTTCGCAGGCTGGTCGACGAGATGGAAACGCTGACGGCGCGCGAATGCTGGCCCGTGCCGACCTACGGCGATATTACCTTCAAAATATGACGCTCGTGGGCATCACTCACGCCCGTGCAAAATAATACGCACCGCGTGGCGGGCGCTCACGGCTCCCTTTCGGCGGGCTTGTCGCCGACCGAGGGCGCACACCGCCATTATATGGGGCAAAAGCAAAAAAACCGCAGATCATTTCTGCGGTTTTTTGTTATCCTGCCGACGGTGTGCGTTGAGAAAAGGGTCGGCGGGATCAATGGTTGCTATACATAATCAGCTTGTCCGTATTTTCGAGCTTGACGACGGTTTCGGAGCGGTCGCCGCCAAAGAGGACCATCTTGCCGTTCTTCTTCACGTAGCCGAGAATCACGCTCTCGGTGCGGAGATCGTCGGGAAGCGCCTCGCCCGAGGATGCGGAATATACCGCGTTTACAAGCTCGGCGGCGGTGCAATCCTTCGGAATTTCGTCGAAGTAGCGAAGAACCTTCTTTATGTATATCTCCTTGCTGTTGCGCTCTCCCGCGTCGTCGTAGGTCAGGATGTCCTGATAGAAATCAAAGAGGGTATCCTTTTCGCTGAGCTGCGTGACCATCTTGCTGACGTAGCGGTTGCTTATGACGACGTTGTTCACGCTATAGCTCTTTGCAATATCGTAGTGCTTCGGGTTAATGATCTCGACGACGATATCTATCTTACCCTCGTCGAAGGACGGTATCGTCCTCTTCTTCCTCGAGATCACGTCGCGAACGTAGATGAGTCCCGCAATAGCGGCGGCGTCAACGTCGGCGGCGGGCACCGAATCGTCGGAGAGGATCAGCACCGAGGTGTCCTGATCGTTCGAGTCGACGAAGCGGTCGATGGTCTTGCAGATCTTATCCCTGTCGTATACCTCCGCCTCCACGGTGCGGACGACGTAGGGGTACTCGCGGTAGTAGTTCATCTTCTCAAGGTTTTCCTTGGTATCGATGACGACGACATTCATTATCTCCTCGCCGTCGCGATTCCACTCACGGCGGAAGCTGTTGAAGCCCTCCATAATATCCCGCGTCTTGCTGTTGTGGCCGAGAATGATGACGTTTCGGCGCTCGAGCCAATAAATTTTGTTGATCGAGACGGAGAAATTTGACACGGGGTGGTCCATTTTGCGGAAACGGTCGCGCTCGGAGTTCGCACAGAAATACTCGGTGAGGTGACCCTCGCTGTTCATAACGGTGAGAGGAACGGCGCAAACGCCGTCGCGAAGAAGCCCCTCACGGAAGGCGTGCTCGTCCGCGATATCCGTCCTGCGGGCGTAGAAGGTCGCGCCCTTGTTTGAAAACAGCTCGCGGTAGACGAGGTTCAGCTCGGGCATAAGCGAGAACTGCGAGAGAAGGCGGCCGAGAATCTTATTGACGCTGACGGGGACGATATTACACTTGCCGTCAACCTGCTTGTTCTCAATAATACGCTTGACGAGAGAATACGTCCACTCGTCCTCCACCTCAACGATGATCTTCTGATCGTCCGCAGAGGTTGCCGCACCCGTAAGCTCGGAGACCTGGACGAGGTTTTTGATAACCTGCGGATTGCCTCGCTCGACGCAGTCGCGCCTCGCTCTCTGCTCGTATTTGCACGCCGACGCGCTCTGATCCGAGCCGAGGATTATGATGGATTCGGCGCGGTCGATGGATATGTCGGTCAGCTGCTTGGTGGAGAAGGTGTCGCCCTCGCGAACGATGACGGTGAGACGGTTTTTGAGCCCGTTCTTTTTCTCCTGGGCGAGGGTGTCGAGAAGCCGCTCGGATATCTCGCGCTCTATGCTCTCCTTGCCGTCGGGAACGAGGATAACTATGCGCTTCGAGCGCTCGCTGTAAAGGAGGTCGTTTACGATCTCGGAGGCGCGGGAATTCCAGCCGATTATAACGACGTGCCCCGAGAGGTGGAGTCGGTGCGAGCCGACGTTCGCGTTATCAACGAAGGAGGATATGTAGTTCGTGAGGTAACCGATGACCGCACCCGTGAAGAGGACCATTCCGATGATCACGACCGCGATGCAAAGAATGATGAGTGCAAGGCCCGAGGTGCCGATATCACCGACGACCTCCGAAACGTTGCCCGCGTCAAGAACCATCATTACGGTGTAGTACGCCGAGCGCCAGAAGCCCATGCTCTCCGTCCCCTCGACGGAGAGTAAGGAGATCGACAGCGCGGAAACGAATATAAACGCGACGTTGAGAAGCAATATTACCGTGAGGACGACACGACGGGGTCTTAAAGAGAGCTGAATACTGATTAGTTCTCTGATTTTTCTGAACATAAATGTTTTACCTTCCGTTGTTAATTAAAGCCTGCGTTTTTCTGTATTGTCAAGATCCCGAGAGCGGCATAGCAGCAGATCCTCACACACCCACTCACGCACAACGGGCGAGGGGCTCGAAGGCGGGTAGGATGCGGAAGCGGGACGAACGTAAAGCAGTAGATAGCTGCAAGATCAAAAGCGGGAACAGATCAAAAGCGGGGACAAGCCCAAAGCGGGGATAATCGCCCGTCGGGAGCAATTTCTGAGGAGGGGCTACACCGACCGGTAGCCGTATTTGTAGGCGAGGGCGCGGCGCTCGTCGGGGGTGGATGCCCCCTTTTTCTCACAAAGGCGGTGTAGGTTTGCCTCAAAGTCGACCTCGCCCGCATCGGTCAGCTCATCCATCACGGCATCGACGTCGGTGCGTGAGTAGCCCTTTGCCGCGAGCTTGTCGCGGATGTAGCGCGGTCCGCGGAGGTTGACGTTAGCCTCGCGGAGGATAAGGCGGGAGAGCTGGTCCCGCTCGCGGATGTAGCCGCTTGTCATACAGCGCTCAACCACCGTCTCGACAACCTCGCGTGAGAAGCCCTCACGAAGGAGGCGGAGAAAGAGGGTTTTCCTGTTTTTGTCGGAGTAGCCGAGGAGGGAGAGCGCTTTTTTCATAGCGCGGTATTCCTCGTCCTCGCGGATGAGGCGGTCAATCTCATCGTCCGAAAGATCGGTGCCGCGGGTGAAGGTCATGGAGGCGTAGAGTGCGGCGCCGATATTAAACACCCGCTCGCCGTCCGCGGTGATAATGCCGACGGATATACGGCCACCGTCACGCTCGCGTATGAATTTTACGGTATTCATTCTTTCCTCCCTTCGTAAACCTTCATTTACATTTACTGTCATATAATACTTGGCGCGGACCGCGATAATTTGACACGGGTCCGCGCCTTTTGTGTTTTTATCCTTTTCCCATCACGCCGCAGGGGTGAGGCGGGTACACGGAAAACAGGTTAATCGTCGAAGTCGGTGATATCGAAATCGTCCTCGGAGAGTGCCTCCTCGGCGTCGGTGGAGCCGCTGACGCGCTCGCGGATGAGAGCCTCAAGCTTAGCCATGAACTCCTTATCGCTCTCGATGAACTTGCGGACGTTTTCCTTACCCTGTCCGAGGCGGTCGCCGTCAAAGTAGAACCATGCACCGCTCTTTTCGATGATGCCGAGGGTGATTGCCATGTCGATGATCTCGCTCGACTTGGAGATACCCGTGCCGTAGAGGATATCGAACTCCGCAACCTTGAAGGGGGGAGCGACCTTGTTCTTAACGATCTTGCACTTGGTGTGCGCGCCGTACACCTCGGAGCCGTTTTTGAGCGACTCGACCTTACGGACGTCGATACGGACGGATGCGTAGAATTTGAGTGCCTTACCACCCGTGGTAACCTCGGGGTTGCCGTACATTACGCCAACCTTCTCACGAAGCTGGTTGGTGAAGATGAGGATGCAGTTCGACTTGGAAACCGCACCGGTGAGCTTTCTCATCGCCTGGGACATGAGGCGCGCCTGCACGCCGACGTTGGATGCACCCATATCGCCCTCGATCTCCTGACGGGGGACGAGCGCGGCAACCGAGTCGATGACGATGATGTCGATAGCACCCGAGTTTACAAGCGTCTCGGCGATTTCGAGCGCCTGCTCACCGCAGTCGGGCTGAGAGACGAGGAGGTTGTTGATATCAACGCCAAGATTCTTTGCATAGATGGGGTCAAGCGCGTGCTCCGCATCGATGAAGGCGGCGTCGCCACCCTGCTTCTGCACCTCTGCGATAACGTGGAGGGCGATGGTGGTCTTACCCGAGGATTCGGGGCCGTAGATCTCGGTGATTCTTCCCCTCGGGATTCCGCCGACACCAAGGGCGAAGTCGAGAGAAAGCGAGCCGGTCGAAACCGCGGAAACGTTGAGGGCGGGATTCTCGCCAAGGCGCATGATGGAGCCCTTGCCGCACTCTCTTTCAATTCTGGAAATTACGCTCTCGAGCGCCGCCTTCTTGTCGGCGGCGGGATTCTTCTCGGGAGTCTTATCGGTTGTCTTTTTTGCTGCCATTTTGTTCTCCTCTATATACTTTTTTTATTTACTTGGGTTAAGGTCCCCCCTGTCCGTCGGGCGAAAAATGCCGAAAAACGCGACACGAAGTCGGAT
>JAZODF010000004.1:0-18544 GCA_045596865.1 Eubacteriales bacterium | reverse complement strand
TGGAAACCTTCTGTGGCGAGTGCTTCTTCTGCAAGAAGGGATTCGTCAACAACTGCACCGACAAAAACGGCGGTTGGGCGCTTGGTTGCCGTATTGATGGCGGTCAGGCAGAGTACGTTTGCGTGCCGTTCGCGGATCAGGGCTTGAACAAGATTCCCGAAAGCGTGACCGATAGACAAGCTCTGCTCGTGGGCGATGTGCTTGCCACAGGTTATTGGGCAGCTAAAATCTCTGATATCACCGAGGACGATACCGTTCTCATCATCGGAGCAGGCCCCACAGGAATTTGCACGCTCCTTTGTGTGATGCTGAAAAATCCGAAGCGTATCATAATGTGCGAGAAGGACGAGAATCGCATCAGGTTCGTGAATGAGCATTATCCCGATGTGCTGACGGTCACGCCCGAAAAATGCCTTGATTTTGTTCGTGAGAACAGCGATCACGGCGGTGCGGATGTGGTGCTTGAGGTTGCCGGAGCCAGCACCGATGAAGTCGGTGCTATTAACACATTCGAGCTCGCATGGAAGTGCGCTCGACCGAATGCGATCGTCACGGTGGTAGCACTTTACGACAAGGCACAGACTCTGCCTCTGCCCGATATGTACGGCAAGAATCTGACCTTCAAGACCGGCGGTGTTGACGGCTGCGATTGCGAGGAAACGCTGAAGCTCATTGCCGAGGGAAAGCTCGATACCGAGCCGCTGATCACGCATGCATATCCGCTCTCTAAGATCGACGATGCGTATGAGCTGTTTGAAAATAAACGCGACGGAGTTATTAAGGTCGTGGTGGAGTGTTGAAAGGATTTTATATGGAGCAGAATAGAATACTTGATATAATTACCAATCTCTTGATTGGAATTAAGAACAATAATAAGCTTGTTGATCAATCTTCGATTGATGGCGAATTAAGCTTAAATGGATGTTCGTATTTGTTGAATCAAACGATCAGGCAATATCAATTTCCTCAAAATCATTATTATGTAAGCGAAAAGGCACAGAAGCTATGGGATGCAATAAGTTCTGATAGTATATTCAATTACACTTATCGTGATACGGTTATCAAAGATGTTGATGGAGAAGTAGTCATCGAGAAATTTCGCGGTGGGGAAGGAAAGCCTTACACGACTTCTAAAATCAAGCGCGGAGATTCGTTCGTTTTCAAAGACGTTTTTACGGATGAGCATATTGTTACAGTAAGTAATATTATTGATGAGCTTTTAGCTTTACCGGAATACAGTTATGAAGCAATCGAAAATGTATTGAATAAAATCTACATATGCAAGATGTTAAAAGGCGAAGATCGCTCAATAAAAAGTAAAAAGAATCGTTCGACAGATTATAGAGAAGTGGTTGTTTTTGATTATTATGATGTCGGAATAAAGTTGTTGAACTTTGATTATAAAACAATTCTCGAAACATTGATTAGTGAACGAAAAACAGAATTGGATGTGTTGTCCGTCAAAACGCCGACTGTTGAAAAGATAACGGCAAATCGGACTTATACAAGAGATGGCATTGGTGAATCGTTTTTGTTCACTAACGAGAAAACATCTGGCTATGGTATCAAGACTGCCTATCGAGCTTACAATTCGCGCAATGAAGAAGTTGGGTTTGTCTTTATGACGGGTGATAAGCGCAGTCCTTCTTACGGTTATGCGGAGCTAAGATTTCATACACCGTACAGAGGTAAGACTTGGTATCGTTTTACAACAGATGGACAAAAAATCAGTTGGGATGTATTGTGTCAGCTTTTGAACGCAAAGGGTGAATACAGGGTGTATATTGATTGATAAAAACGATTACCGCCTAAAAACTATCAAAAATCAACCGAAAATCAGCCAAAAATCTCCGCAAGTGGTCAAACATGTGGTCAAAGGAGAAAAATGGGCTTGTTCAACCCTCGAAGCAGGGAAGAACAAGCCTGTTATATTTGTTGCGAAAAGGCGAGATTTTAAGAGATTATGTGAGGAAATAAAAGAAAAACGAGGGTTCGTTATGAACCCTCGTTTTGGTCTGATGTGACTAGCGTTGGCGGTGCCAACGCCGCTTGAACTTGCTTAGTCGCATCTTATCCCCATAACCCCAAGAGCTAATTTAGTATTTTGTAGCTGTCCGGCACTTTTGAGAAAATCAAGCATGTTAATATACGCCGCGACAAAGGAACGGCGGGGAGGGGGATTGTTCCTCGAAATGACGAATAGGGAATTGTGGTGTTTGGAAAGGGAAAATTCCCCATTTTTCGTTCCCGCTTGTGCTTTTCTTGTGCTGCGGTGCTTTGTGCGCTTTTGGGTGTAAAGGGGGGCGAAAATAAGATTTTGTAACTAAAAATGAAAAAACGTGCGAAATACTAAGGGATCGGCCGTTAATTAGATACATAAGGCAGAAAAACATCAGCAAAACGCGGAATAATTTAAAAATAGGGAATTTTCCCTAAAAGCGCTTGACAAGCAGGGAAGAGTGTGCTATAATATGAGTATAACGTGGCAAGCGCCCACGCTAATCGGCGCATTAAAAAGACAAACAAGGAGGCTGACATGGGAAACAAGCTGGATAATTTGATAGAGAGATACGCTCGGGGCGGCACGGTCAAGGAGCGCGGCATCGCGCTCAAGCTGAAATACATTCGGGAGCTGGTTGGCGAGTGCGAGCGGTCGGAGGAGCTGCCGCTCATCACCGAGATGGTTGATAGCTTCTGCGATATTCTCGAGGGCGTGGGCAACACGGCGACCGAGGCGGAGGATACTGTGCGCGTTGGGGGTGAGGACGCCTTTGGCGAGGAGTTCGGCTCGGACGAGGAGTTCTTCGAGGTGTTCAGGCTATATTTCGCCGACAGGCACGCCGAAAGCACGATCACCGACTACATCAACCGCATCAAGACGTTCAGGAACAAATACGCGTGGGCGTACCTCGGGGATATTTACGGCGATACATGCACGGCCGACGAGGTTGGAATATGCCACATTTATGCGAGCATTGAGCACATTCTCGCCACCTTCAAGCCAAAAACGAAGACCGAAATGAACATTTATTCCGCGCTGAAAAAGATGAACGAGTACAAAAACCACAGAGAAAAGGCGTAAAAGCCGCAATACAAAAAGGAGAGAAGCATGCAGACAGTAAAGCACAAGGCCTGGGGAATCGGGCAGATCGTCAAAAGAGAGGTTTGCGTAAACGGAGTGTTTACCGAGGTCGCCGAGGGCGGTAGCTACATCACCGCGAGATTCGATAACGGCAAGGAGGTGCGATTTGCCATCCCTAAGTCGTTTGAAAAGGGCATCCTCGAGGCCACGGGCGAGCTCAAGGACGAGGTGGATAACGCCGCGGCAGAGAAGGAAAGACTGCGCGAGGAGGAGAAGGGCAATCTCGGCATCTCGGACGGCAGAAAAGAGGCGGAGGAGGTGCAGACTCGCTCGACGAAAAAGGGCGCGAAGGTCGCGCTTACGGGCGACCTCAAAAAGGACTTCGAGACCTATCTTGCCGCGTCGGGCTACGAGGAAACCGTGGTGTATCAGTATTCGAGAGCGATTGACATCGTGTGCGAGGAGGAGGGGCTGACCTTGACCGAGCTGATAGGCAGGATCCTCACCGTCATCAAACAGTACGACAAGGGCGGCGAGAAGGAGAAGCTCGGTAACTACCAGAAGAGGACGGTCATCAACGCCCTTAAACGCTTCTGGGATTTTGTGAAGCTGAATTACCCCGTTTGATCGAAGGAGAACGTTATGACAAGAACAGAAACAATCAAGGATTTTTCGGGTCGCTTCATCGCGATCTACGAGTACCATGACAACGGCGACATCACCGTGCGCGATTGGCAGAGCCGAATGATCCTCGGCTATTACAGGAAGAAGTACGACCACACGACCGATTTTTACGGCAGAGTCCTGTATAAGGGCAACGCCGTCGGTATGCTGATCGGAAGGAGATAAGCCCCGCGCCTATGAATATACGAATATAAGAAGGCAGAGTCACGGATGTGACTCTCCCTTCTTTGGCTTTTTGGAGGAAACAAACTTGCAACTAACCCTTAGGAGTTTTCATAAGTGTTTGAGGCTATCTTCAAACGGGTGATTTTTGTGTAAAATAAGCGTAAAAACCACGAAATACGCAGATTTTACGCTTGGTAGGTTGTGTGTTTGTTGGTATCTTTTGTAGTGGTTAATTTTGTATGGGTGTACGAGGGGTGTATGTTAATATTTATCGTTATACGGAGTGTCCTCAACACCGTTTTTGTGCAAGCGATTTACAAGTTTGTCAGTAAAGAACTTCCATATTTTCTTAACAACTTTGCTTTTTCCGAATACTCGAACTAAAGTAGGACTAATTGCATAATAAACCTTTATAAACGCCCTGCCAAATGTATTGGTTGCCAATGAATAATCTCTGTAGCGACGTAGCATCCAAACTTGAGGACAATCATACGAGCCATAAACACAGGTGGCAATATAGCATCCTTGATTATTAGCTTCAGCTTTTTCTTTCCCTGAGTCCGTAATTTCTTCAATGGTCTGCTTGTTTGCGTCAGAAAGTCCACTCATAAATTCCAAGCGCATTTTCTTCTTTTCTTCCAACTTGGCATCCTGCATATATGCCGAATAAATAGTTATTCTATTGACATACATTGTGTGATAAAAGACAAAAAGCCTGCACACACGCAAAACTCCCTCGGTTAATTCCGCATTGTTGGAAATCGCATTATTCGGAATGACTTTTTTTATCATTAAAGCACCATTAACAAGATTTTCAACCATTGTTAACGTTGTTGCATCTGAAGCAATAACTTGTGCGGTGACATTTCTCGGATTTACACGTTTTACACTATCGGTAAGGTTTTTAACCATTACAGTGTCACTAACTAATTGTGTAGCCAATGAAATCATATTTTCGGCTCTAATAAGCAGATATCTATACGTTTCAAAAACGAGCTCAGAATCGGAATCCGCAAGTTTCAAAACTTGTTTTGCACAACTAACAACTTCTTCTGCTTTTGGATTGCCTACTTTTGCAATATGTTCAACCGATTTCATTTTTATAAACCAAGCTTCCACATTATTGGAATCAATAGCAAGAGCCTTGTTTGCATAGTCATATGCTTCTTGACCGTTTTGAGATTCTAACGCAGTTTTTGCAATGCCAATATAATTCTCTATCTCGTTGTTGTTTTCTTGCATTGTGGGTGCAATAGGGCAACCACAATGAATACATGCACTTGCCTTGTCGGATATTTCTTTTCCACATTCAGGGCATTTAATTAAAGCCATTTTTGTTTCTCCTTTGACGATGTTATATTTTTTCTAGGACGTATTTGCCTTTCTTGCGTGAAGGATATATGTTGTACCCATACACATGAAGGTTTTTATGGATATATTTCATTAGAAGTTCACCTGTTTCTTTGTCTGACAAGCAATAGTTCTCAATGAACCAAAGCACCATATCATCTAACGGCATTGACCAACCATTTTTCTTCATAACATTGATTAAATTCTTTGAAATCATTTCTATAGTGTCGTGTAAATAATCTGCGCCTTGGTTGTTTTTACATAGACATTGTTTTCATTCAATTCTGCATATCCTGCATTTATAAACCTTTTGCAACTGGAAACTCATCTATTGTTTCTGCATTATATCAGTATGAATTAAACAAATCTATAATCAATTCAATTCTTTCTTGAATGGTAAATTCTGTATCCATTGTGTCTCCTTTTTATTCAAGATTATAACTCTCAATATGTCTTTTAGGGAACAGGATAAGCGTAGGGTGCAAATTGCCGTCACAGACGAAAATTTGTCCACCTACTATGTATTTCGCGAAGTGGGATACCCACCTTGCGATTATTAGTTTAGCACCGCACTATAACAGCCTCCCTTTACACAAGGGAGCCTTTCGATAGTATCGCTATCATTTCACAAAAAGCGGTCTACAAATAGCATCATAGACCGCTTGTGGCACCCGCAACAGGAATCGAACCTGTAACTAACCCTTAGGAGGGGTTTATTATATCCATTTAACTATGCAGGCGTGCTATTTAATTGTGATTTTCGTTCGGGTGCACGAAACTACGTTTGGCAGGTTTAGGACACAAAATCCTTGTGGTGTTTGAGTCTATCCCGATGGTGTTTCGGTATATCTTTTCGGATTGGCATACCCCTTAGGAGGGGTTTATTATATCCATGTGAACTTGCCGGGAGTATTAATATTAAGTTGTAAGTAGTTGCGGCGCAACGGGAATGTGCTGCGCGTGGATTCATTCGCGCCACTATATTCTAGCACAAATGAAGGCGATTGTCAACACTAAACGGAAAAGTTATTTTTTGAGGAAATCGGCCGCGCGAGGTTGACTTTTTGCGCGAATTGGTCTATAATAATACCGTTAAACTAACGGTGTTAGTTTTGCCGCCCTTGCAAAAAATGGGGAAATCCATTCTAGGTGCGTGAGGGGTGGCGGAAGGGAAGTGACCGAATTGCGAAAAAATCTATCATACGAGCAGATCATCCTCGCCGCGGTGGCAGAGGTCGTCGAGGTCGGCTACGAGGCCATGTCGCTCAGGCGGGTTGCCGAGCGCCTCGGGGTAAAGCCCGCCTCGCTATATAATCATATCGACGGTGTTGCCGACCTGCGGGCGGGCATCGCCATTCATTCGGCGGGTGGGCTCGAGTCGGCCATTCTCGCCGCCATGGACGGACGGGATAGGGAGGAGGCATTCCTTCGCGGTTGCCTCGCATACCGCGATTATGCAACCGAGAACAGCGCCCTGTACCACGCCCTGATTTCGGCACGCTCGCTTAACGACGAGCGAGTGCATCGCGCGGGAATGCGCGTCTTTGAGCCGCTGATTGCCATCGTCCGCTCCTACGGCTTTTCCGAGGTGGAAACCACCAATTTTCACCGCGCCCTGCGCTCGTCGATCCACGGCTTTATCGAGCTCTGTAACAACGGTTTTATGACACAGGGTCCGACTTCCCGCGACGATAGCTACCTCGCGATGATTGAAAAATTCAAGCAGATCCTCATAGATTACCCCGGGGACAGAAAGGAAATCAAGCAGTGAAAAAATACCTCCCCTATATCAAAAAATACTGGTACAGCTTTCTGCTCGGCCCCTTCTTCATGGTGCTTGAGGCGTGCGGTGAGTTTGTCCTGCCTTTCGTTAACGGTAATCTCATAAACGCCATTGACCGCGGCGAGGCAGACCTGCCCTTCATAATCAAAAACGGAATAATAATGGCCCTTATCGCCCTCTTTATGATGCTGACGGGCGTGCTCGGCGCGAACTTTGCCATCCGTGGCTCGGTGCGACTTGCCGCGGGTGTGCGCCGTGACGTCTTCGCAAAAATACAGACGTTTTCCTTTAAGAACATCGACGATTTTACCACGGGCTCGCTAATCACCCGTATCACGAATGACGTCACACAGATACAGAATTTTGCGAACACCCTGCTTCGCGGAATGTTCAGAAGCCCCGTGATGCTCATTGGTGCGCTTGTGATGTCCTTCGCCCTGAAGCCCGACCTCGCGTGGGTCATCTTCATCATCATGCCGTTTATGGCGCTTGCCATCTTTCTCATCATCAAGACCGCCTCGCCGCGATACACGAAAATGCAGGCGGCAATCGACGGAATGAACAGCTCCATCGGCGAGACGATCACCAACGAGAAGGTTATCAAATCCTTCGTCCGCGAGGAGCACGAGATCGAGAAATTCTCCGCCCGCAACGATGACCTCGTCGAAAAAAGCATAAGTGCCCTGAAGGTAATGCTCTTCATGATGCCCGTATCGAGCATTGCAATAAACGTCGCAACCCTGCTCGTCGTTTCCATCTCGGGACCGCAGATGATGGTGGGGGATATGGAAATAGGAACGCTCACAACGTTTATCACGTATCTTACGCAGGTGCTCACCGCGCTGAACTTCGTTGCCAATATTATTTTACAGGGCACCCGCGCCGCCGCATCCGACAAAAGAATTGCCGAGGTGCTCGACTGTGAGGTCGACCTGAATGACGCAAATTCTCGACACGGGTCCCTACTTATCACCCGTGGAGAGGTTGAATTCAGGGGTGTATCCTTCCGCTACTTCAAGACCAACGAGGAGAAGGTTCTTGACAACATTAGTTTACATATTAATCCCGGTGAGCTGGTTGGAATCATCGGCTCGACCGGCTCGGGAAAGTCAACGCTCGTCTCGCTTATCCCGCGCCTTTACGATGCGGACGAGGGCGAGGTGCTGGTCGACGGTATCTCGGTGAAGGACTATTCGCTCTATAATCTGCGCGAGCAGATTGCAATGGTTCTGCAGAAAAACACCCTCTTCGCGGGTAGCGTTGCCGAAAACCTCCGCTGGGGCAAGGAGGATGCCACCGACGAGGAGCTCGTGCGTGTTTGCGAAATTGCACAGGCTCATTCCTTCATCTCCGCCTTCCCCGAGGGGTATGAAACCGACATCGGGCGGGAGGGCTCCCGTCTCTCGGGCGGCCAGCGACAGCGCCTCTGCATCGCTCGCGCCCTTCTTAAGGACCCGCGGATAATCATCCTCGACGATTCGACGAGCGCGGTCGATACCGCGACCGACGCATCCATCCGCCGCGCCTTCCGCGAGGAGCTCGGCGGCGTGACCAAGTTGATAATCGCCCAGCGCATAAATTCGGTCATCGACGCGGACAAGATAATCGTCCTCGACGATGGACGGCTCGTCGGCTTCGGTACGCACGATGAGCTCATCCGCTCCTGCGACACCTACCGTGAAATCTACTACTCGCAGAAGGACGGTGATGAAAATGAGTAATATGAACACCGAACGCTTCGCGAAAAAGTACGCCTCCGCCACCGATTCCAAGCGCGCCGAGGTTAACGTTATGGGACGCCGCGGCCCCGGAATGATGCGCGCTGGAGGCAAGCCGAAAAATATGTGGCGCACCATCGTCCGCCTGCTCCGCTATCTCTCGCACGAGCGCGCCCTGATGATCGTCGCGGTCGTATCGACGGTTGTCTTTACCGTGGCAAATCTGCTCTCGTCCTATCTCTTGAAGCCCATCCTCGACCGCATCGTCGAGGACAACGGAAAATCGGTCGCCGAAAAGACCGCCGAGCTGACCGCGGGCCTTGCCCTGATGGCTCTCGTTTACGCGACGGGCATCATCTTCCAATACCTCCAGCAGCGGCTGATGCTCTCGGTGTCACAGCGGTCATTGCGCCGTATGCGCCGCGAGCTCTATTGCAAGCTGCAAACCCTCCCCGTCCGCTATTTCGACACCCACTCGACAGGCGACGTGATGAGCCGCTTCACCAACGACGTCGACACCCTCGGCGATATGCTGAACACCACGCTGATACAGATCATCTCGGGTGCGCTCACCATCGTCGGCACGGTGTTCATTATGCTCTACACCAATTGGATTCTCGGTCTTATCACCCTCGCGATGGCACCCGTGCTCACCCTCGTCAGCCGCCTTATCCTCAAGAAGGGCAGGACCGCCTACAAGAAGCAGCAGAAGAACCTCGGTATGCTCAACGGCTTCTCGGAGGAGACCATCTCGGGGCAGAAGGTCGTCAAGGTCTTTAACCACGAGAGCACCGCGATCGAGGAGTTCGATTACCTCAACTCGGAGCTGTGCGAGGCACAGATCAAGGCGCAGTTCCGCTCGGGAATCATGGGACCCGTGACGCACCAGCTGTGCAACGTGTCCTACGGCATCACCGCATGTGTCGGTGGGATACTATTCCTCACGGGCAATATCGGCTTTGGCGGGCTGACGATCTCGCTCAATTACACCCGCTCCTTCAACCGCCCGATCAACGAAATATCGATGCAGATGAATACCGTGTTCTCCGCACTTGCGGGTGCGGAAAGAGTGTTCGAGGTGTTTGACGAATCCCCCGAGCCGCCCGAGGTCGACCCGATAGTCCCCGAGCGCATCCACGGTCACATCGTCCTCGACAACGTTTCCTTCGGCTACACGCCCGAGGTCACCGTCCTTCACAACATCTCCCTTTATGCAAAGCCGGGACAGAAGATTGCCTTCGTCGGCTCGACGGGCGCGGGAAAGACGACGGTCACAAACCTCCTCTCCCGCTTCTACGACATCAAGGAGGGAAGCATTACGATAGACGGCATCCCGATTGACAGGATCGACCGTGCGACCCTCAGGCGGAATATCGCAATGGTCCTGCAGGACACGCACCTGTTCACGGGCACCGTGCGCGAGAATATCCGCTACGGCAGGCTGGACGCCACGGATGACGAGGTGGTCGCCGCGGCAAAGCTCGCAAGCGCGCATAGCTTCATTATGAACCTGCGCGACGGGTATGACACCCTGCTCGAAAACGATGGCGCAAACCTCTCGCAGGGGCAGCGTCAGCTCCTGAACATTGCCCGCGCCGCAATATCGCAGGCACCCATCCTCATCCTTGACGAGGCGACGAGCTCGGTCGACACGAGGACGGAGCGGCATATCGAGGAAGGAATGGACAGAATAATGGAGGACAAGACGACCCTCGTTATCGCTCACCGCCTGTCCACCGTCCGTAAATCAAACGCAATAATGGTCCTCGAAAAGGGAAGAATAGTCGAGCGCGGCACGCACGAGGAGCTTATCGGGGCGGGCGGCAGATATGCCGACCTTTATAACGAGATCATCGAGCTCGATTGACGATAACCCGTAAAAGAGTGACCCCGTGTTAAATTATTCGCCGCACCCGTGTAAACAATTGTTTGCACGGGTGCCTAACTTTGCTCTCCTTTTTTACATTCTCGTCGGCTTTTGCGCCAAAATGCGCTCGGGACGTAGCGACGTCGGGATAAAGCGCGCGGGGGGTGGGGATGATAATTACTATCTTGACAAAGACGTAAAAATATAGTAAAATATTTTGTGGAATAAATTTCTGCGAGGTGTATATGAAATCCTCCTTAACACTTAAAAAGGGTGAGCTGAAAGAGCATATCAAAAACACCCTGCTTATCATCCTCGGCACGTTCGTGCTCGCGTTTGGTACGGGTATATTCGTCATACCGTTTGACCTTGTCACGGGCGGCGTTTCGGGTATCGGTATCATTCTCAACCGAGTCCTTGAGGGCGTTGGATTCCTTGGCGAGCTCGGTACCGAGTTTTACGCCTCGGCGGTCAACTGGATGCTCTTCTTCGTCGGGCTTATCTTCCTCGGCAAGGAGTTTGCCGGCAAGACGCTCGTGTCCACCATCGTTTACCCCTTTGCCCTGTCGCTCGCGGTTAATCTTACCAAGATGGAGGGTATCGGCGACTACCTCAACCTCGCGAACTATACCGCCCACGGCGAGACGGGCGTTATTCTTGCAACCGTGTTCTCGGGTGCGGCGATCGGCGCGGGCTGTGCTTTGACCTTCCTTGGCGGCGGTTCAACGGGCGGAATCGACATTATCGCCCTCACCGTATGCAAGTATTGGAAAAAGGGAAAGAGCTCCGTCCTCATTTTCATCTGCGACGCGACCATAATTATTGCGGGCATGTTCGTTATCAATAACTTCGTCCTCTCCCTGCTCGGTATCGTGTCCGCGTTTATCTGCGCTATCGCGATTGATAAAATGTTCATCGGCGAGTCGGGCGCGTTCATCGCCTACGTCGTATCGGATAAGTATGAGGAGATCAACAGGGCGGTTATCCGCCGCCTCGTGCGCACCACCACGATGATCAGCGCGGTTGGCGGCTACTCCCACCAGCCGAAGGTTATGCTGACCGTTACCTTTGGCAGAAATCAATACGCCGAGTTTACCGCCATTATGTCCTCGATCGACAAAAATGCGTTCGTCACCGTCCACCGCGCACACGAGATTGGCGGCGAGGGCTGGACGAAATACGATGACCCGCAGGTGGATTACGATGCCCTCGATAACCACCTCACGGAGGGCGCGGGGGAGAATACGAATGACCCCGCCGAAACGGCGGCAAGCACGGATAACACCGACCCCGTGTCAAATTAAACGGGAATTAGCCTGATGCCGGTTTGCCGTAAATAACGGCAATAATGCAAACAACTGCTTACATTACGAAAGGAGAACCGTATGGTACAGCGCAATATTATCTTCGACTTTTCAAAAAGCGCGGGTAAGATGAAGCCCGTCGGCTCGGTGAATTCGGGCACGCTTGCGGGTGCTAACCTGTCGGTCGACCTTTCGGACGAATATCGCGAGTGCGGGGTGCCCTTCGTTCGCACCCACGGCCATACCCCGGGGCGGGTCATCGACGTGTCGGTGCTCTTTCCCTGTCCCGCGCTTGACGAGCGGTTTGAGGCATCCTTCAACTTCGAGCCGACCGACCGCTACCTTAAATCGATCAAGGACGCGGGCGCGGACATTTTCCTCCGCCTCGGCGAATCCGACGAGCCGTATGAGCTCCGCCACCACGACCGCCTCCCCCGTAATCCCGAAAAATGGGCGTCGATCTGTGAGCGGATAATTTCCCACTACAACGAGGGGTGGGGCAGGGGAATGAAGCTCGGTATCAAGTACGTCGAGATCATGTGCGGCGTCGACGATCCCACGCGTATGCAGGACGACCCGCGCGCCTACTACGAGTTTTACCGCATCGTTGCAAACCGCCTGCGTGCCCGCTTCCCGCGAATCAAGATCGGTGCGTATTCCTCGGGCGGCTTCATCTCGCAGAACCATTACGACGCCACCCCTACCGAGCGCGGGTATATCACCTTCCTCGAGGGCTTTCTTCGCTATATCGGCGCACGCGATACCTCCGCGCCCCTCGATTTTCTCACCTGGAAATGCAACGCCGAAACGCCCGAGGAGCTCTCTCTGCATTCAAACTACGCGCGCAATTTTCTTGTCCAGGCGGGAATGCGCCGCACCGCGAGCATCGTGTCCGAGTTCAACCTCGTCGGCACGGACAATTACCGCGCCCGTGAGTACCCCGCGCGGCTCGTCGCCTCGCTCATCCTCGCGCAGAAGTCCGACCTCTCCATGATGTTCTACGCCACCGCAAATCCCGAGGACGAGCGGTGCGCCCTCTATTCGCTCGAGGACAGGCGCACGGTACATAAGACCGCCGCATATCGCGCCCTTGCCGCATTCGGCACCCTCGCGAAAATGAAGAACACCGTCACCTGCTCGGAGGACTACCGACATACCATCTATTCGCTCGGCGCGACCGACGGTGAGGGCGGGGCAATCCTGCTCGCGACCGCCGACTACAACGGCATTATCGAGCTGACCGTCACGGGTGCCGAGTTTACCGAGTATTCCATACGCGGCATCGTCGGCGGCGGTGAACGCGGCGACGGCTACTCCACCGCGGCGGAGGGCGTGCCCCTCGTCGACGGACGCGTCCGTCTGAGGGCGGGGAAGAACGAGGTCTATTTCATCACCCTTAAATGACGGACCTGTGAAAATGCACAAAAAGATTAAAAAAACGCGACCTAATTTTTCCCACGCGCACACGCCGAAATTTATTGACAAGCGCGCGCCCGTTGTGATAAAATAAAATCGGTAAAGGTTTTTGCAACTGACGGGAGCGGAAATAACCGCATGGAAGCAAAAATCATATATTAATTGTCGACCGTCTGGGCAGCTCTACCTTTATGGGTGAGCTGCCCCTTTTTGTTTTTCGTTAATAAATTGCCCTCGGGCAGAAAGAGGTAAATATGAAAAAAGTTGCCGTAATTATGGGTAGTGACAGCGACCTCCCCATCGTTGAAAAGGCCATTAACGTCCTTCGCGACTATGGCGTCCCGCACGAGGTCCACGTCTATTCCGCACACCGCACGCCCCGCGCCTGTGCCGAGTTCGTCGCCTCTGCCGAGGAAAACGGGTTCGGCGTGATCATCGCCGCGGCGGGCATGGCGGTGCACCTTGCAGGTGCGGTTGCCGCAAACACCACCCTCCCCGTTATCGGTATTCCCATCTCCTCGAAGAATACGGGGGGCATGGACGCGCTCCTCTCCACCGTGCAGATGCCCTCGGGCATCCCCGTTGCCACCGTGGCAATCGACGGCGCGGCAAATGCCGCAACCCTCGCGGTCGAGATACTCGCCCTCTCCGAGCCCGGACTGCGCGACGCGCTTCTCGCCACCCGTGCGAAGGCGACCGCCGCCGTCTTTCAAAAGAACGCCGTCATCGAGGCGAAATTCAACGGCTAACCTCCCGCGGTGTACTGCGGCACACGACCGAACGGTACGGAATAACCGCGAACGAGCACCGCGATACGGAATATCTACACCATAATACAGTACGAACACCGTAACACACCACCCAAGACGATAAACGGAGAAAAAATATGGGACTTTTTGGAATAATCGGTACTAGCCGCGACGACGTCGCATCCAGCGTATATTACGGACTCTACGCCCTCCAGCACAGGGGACAGGAGTCCGCGGGCATCGTCGTGAACGACGACGGCCTTTTCCGCACGCAAAAGGGGTCGGGCCTCGTTAACGACGTCTTCGATCGCACCGCGATGGAAACCCTCTCGATGGGCGAGATGGCGATCGGCCATTGCCGCTACGGCACCCTCGGCACGAAGGGCGTAATGAACGCCGAGCCCATCGTCGTCAACCACATCAAGGGCAAGCTCGCCCTCGCGACCGACGGCCGCCTCGTCAACGCGGTCCAGCTGCGACAGCAGCTCGAGCTGTCGGGAATGATCTTCCACACCTCCTCCGACGCGGAGATAATCTCCTACGTCATCACCCGTGAGAGGCTCACCGCACCCTCGATCGAGGAGGCGGTAAACCGCGCAATGTGTAGCCTCCACGGCGGCTACGCCCTGCTTCTTATGTCACCGCGCAAGATGATCGTCGCGCGGGATGAAAACGGACTGCGCTCCGTATGCTACGGCAGGCGGGATGACGGCAAATACGTCGTCGCAACCGAAACCTGTGCCCTTGATACCGCGGGCGCGACCTTCATCCGCGAGCTCCTCCCCGGCGAGATCGTCGTCTTCGGCGTCGACGGCAGCGTTCACTCGATAACCGACCATTGCAAAAAGCGCCCCGAGCGCCTCTGCATCTTCGAATACTTCTACACCGCGCGCCCCGACTCGCTCGTCGCGGGCAGATCGGTACAGGCGGCGCGCAAGCGCGCGGGCGCTCTCCTTGCGAAGGCCCACCCCGTCGAGGCGGATATCGTCGTCGGCGTGCCCGACTCGGGCCTTGACGCCGCCCTCGGCTATGCCGAGGAGTCGGGAATCCCCTACGGCATCGGCCTTATCAAGAATAAGTACATCGGCCGTACCTTCATCGCTCCCGGGCAGCAGGTCAGAGAGGATAAGGTCAAAATCAAGCTCAACCCCGTCTCCGCGGCGGTGAAGGGCAAGCGCGTCATCCTCGTCGACGATTCTATCGTCCGCGGCACCACCTGTGCCCGCATCGTCCGCCTGCTTCGCTCGGCCGGCGCGACCGAGATCCACCTGCGCTCCTCGGCACCCGCCTTCCTCAACCCCTGCTACTACGGCACCGACATCGATAACCGCGAAAACCTCATTGCCTGCCACTACTCGGTGGATGAGATTGCACGCATCGTCGGCGCGGACACGCTCGGCTACCTCCCGCTCGAGGACGTCCTGAAAATTACCGAGGGCTCGTTGGCGGGTGGATTTTGCACGGCCTGCTTCTCGGGCGAATACCCGACCGAGGCACCCGTTGATTACGTAAACAAATTCGATAATAAAATATCAGAAAGTGAGAACTGACCGTGAAAAACTCCAAATCAGAAAGCTACGCACAGGCGGGCGTTGATATCACCGCGGGCTATCGCGCGGTTGAGCTGATGAAAAAGCATATCGCAAGGACGAGAAACGAGGGCTGTCTTGACGACGTCGGCGGCTTCGGCGGATGCTTCGGGCTGAACCTGTTCGGTATGGAGGAGCCCGTCCTCGTCAGCGGCACCGACGGCTGTGGCACGAAGGTGAAGCTCGCCATCCTCATGGACAGGCATGATACCATCGGCATCGACGCGGTCGCAATGTGCGTCAACGACATCATCTGCTGTGGCGCGCGTCCTCTGTTCTTCCTTGATTATATCGCCTGCGGCAAAAATTACCCCGAGAAGATTGCCGAGATCGTGTCGGGCGTTGCCGAGGGCTGCGTTCAGTCGGGTGCCGCCCTCATCGGTGGCGAAACCGCCGAGCACCCCGGTCTTATGCCCGCCGAGGATTACGACCTCGCGGGATTCGCGGTCGGCATCGTTGACAAAAAGAAGATCCTTGATAATAAGCGTATGGCGGCGGGTGACGTCGTGATTGCCCTCGCGTCAAGCGGCGTGCACTCAAACGGCTTCTCGCTCGTGCGCAAGGTGTTCGATATCGATAACAATAACCCCGCACTCTATATCCCCCGTGACGAGCTCGGCGGCAGGACGGTTGCCGAGGCACTCCTCACCCCCACGAAAATCTACGTGGGGAGCATCCTCGCCCTCCTTTCGGAGGTTGACGTCAAGGGCATCAGCCATATCACGGGCGGCGGCTTCTACGAGAATATCCCGCGCATGCTCCCGCGCGGCTTGACTGCGAAGATCGACAGGTCGGCGGTAAAGGTCCTCCCCATCTTTGAGCTCATTATGAGCGAGGGCAATATCCCCGAGCGGGATATGTTCAACACCTACAATATGGGCGTTGGTATGAGCGTCGTCGTCCCCGCCTCCGAGGTGGAGCGCGCACTTTCCATCCTCACCGCCTGCGGCGAGGACGCCTACGTCATCGGCGAGATCACCGAGGGCGACGAGGGCGTTATCCTATGTTAAACGAAAAGCGTATCGCGGTGCTCGTCTCGGGCGGCGGCACTAATTTACAGGCGCTCATAGATGCTGAGCGCCGCGGCGAGCTCGGCGGCGGAAAAATCGTCCTCGTCCTCGCATCGAAGCCCGACGTCTACGCCCTCGAGAGGGCGGAGAAGTACTCCATCCCAACCCTCGTACTCCCTAAAAGGGAGTACGCCACCTCCCGCGAATACTCGCGCGCCATTTCCGACGCCCTCGTTGAGAGGGGGATCGACCTCGTCGTCCTTGCGGGCTTTTTGACCGTGCTCGACGAGCAGGTGTACGAGTGCTTCCCGAACAGGATCCTGAACGTTCACCCCGCGCTTATCCCCGCGTTCTCGGGCGTTGGCTACTACGGCCTGCGCGTGCACGAGGCGGCGCTGGCAAAGGGTGTGAAGATCTCGGGCGCCACCGTCCACATCGTCACCCCCGAGTGCGACGCGGGTCCCATCGTCCTCCAGCGCGCCGTCGCCGTCCGCGACGACGATACCCCCGAAACCCTCCAGCGAAGGATAATGGAGGAGGCGGAATGGGTCATCCTCCCCGAGGCGGTACGCCTCTTCTGCGAGGATAAAATAACCGTAACGGGTAACAAGGTCACCGTAAAAGGAGAATAAAATGAAGGTATCAACTATCAAAGAGGAATTAAACTCGCTTGCCTATCACGGCAGGGGTATCATAATCGGCAGGAGCCCCGACGGTAAAAAGGCGGTTACCGCCTACTTCATCATGGGTCGCAGTGTGAACAGCCGCAACCGCGTCTTCGTTTCAGAGGGGGACGCCCTGCGCACCAAGGCGTTCGACGAATCCAAAATGACCGACCCGCACCTCATCATATACTATCCCGTCCGCGTCCTCGGTAACAAGACCATCGTCACCAACGGCGACCAGACGGACACGATCTACAACCTTATGGACAAGCAGATGACCTTCGAGCAGGCGCTTCGCACCCGCGAGTTCGAGGACGACGCCCCCAACTTCACCCCCCGTATCTCGGGCATCATCCGCCGCGAGGCGGACGGCATGAATTTCGCCATGTCCATCTTAAAGAGCGCGGAGGGTGACGACACCTCCTGCGAGCGGTTCACCTACGCCTACTCCAACCCCCGCGCGGGATACGCGAAGTTCATACATACCTACGCGTCCGAGGGCAACCCCCTCCCGTCCTTCGAGGGCGAGCCGAAAACGCTCATCCTCCCCGACTGCGATATCGACGCGCTCACCGCACACATCTGGGAAAACCTCAACGAGGATAACAAGGTCTCGCTCTTCGTCCGCTACATCGACATCGCAAGCGGCGAGTGCGACACGAGAATCGTAAATAAAAACGTATAAGGAGGCAACCATGACCGAATTTGAGCTTAAATACGGCTGTAACCCGAATCAGAAGCCCTCGCGAATTTTTATGAAGGACGGCTCCGAATTGCCGATAACCGTGCTTAACGGCCGCCCGGGATATATCAATTTTCTCGACGCGTTCAACTCCTGGCAGCTCGTCAAGGAGCTGAAGGAGGCAACCGGCCTTCCCGCCGCTGCCAGCTTCAAGCACGTCTCCCCTGCCGGCGCTGCTGTGGGTCTGCCCCTCAGCGAAACCGACAAGAAGATCTACTTCGTGGCAGAGGATGCAGAGCTCTCCCCCATCGCCTGCGCTTACATCCGCGCTCGCGGCGCTGACCGTCTCTGCTCCTACGGTGACTGGGCAGCTCTGAGCGATGTCTGCGATGCTGCAACCGCCGCTTATCTGAAGGATGAGGTTTCCGACGGTGTCATCGCTCCCGGCTTCACCGATGAGGCTCTTGAGATCCTCAAGAC
>JAZODF010000003.1:0-89559 GCA_045596865.1 Eubacteriales bacterium | reverse complement strand
GCACCGACCGCCTCTGCTCCTTCGGCGACTGGGTCGCCCTCTCCGACGTGTGTGACGAGCTGACTGCGCGCCTTCTCGCCCGCGAGGTCTCCGACGGCATTATCGCACCCGGCTATACCCCCGAGGCGCTCGCTATCCTTAAAACCAAGCGCAAGGGCGGCTACAACATCGTAGAGATCGACCCCTCCTACACCCCCGCACCCGTGGAGACCAAGGACGTCTTTGGCATCACCTTCGAGCAGGGAAGAAACGAGTTCAAAATCGGCAACCACCTCCTTGAAAATATCGTCACCGAGAACAAGGACCTCCCCGACACGGCAAAGCGCGACCTCATCGTCGCCCTCATCACCCTGAAATATACCCAGTCGAACTCGGTTGCCTACGCCGTAAACGGACAGGCCATCGGCGTCGGCGCGGGACAGCAGTCGCGCATACATTGCACCCGCCTCGCGGGCACCAAGGCGGACACCTGGCTCCTTCGCCAGCATCCGAAAACGCTCGACCTCCCCTTCAGGCCCGAGATGGGCCGCCCCGAGAGGGATAACGTCATCGACGGCTACATCAACGGAAACGAGGAGGACGTTTGCGCCGACGGAATCTGGCAGAATTACTTCACCGAAAAGCCGGCCCCCCTCACCGCGGCGGAAAAGCGCGAGTGGCTCGACGGCTTTACCGAAATCGCCCTTGCCTCCGACGCCTTCTTCCCGTTTGCGGATAATATCAAGCGCGCCCACGCCTCGGGCGTAAAATACGTTGCCGAGCCCGGCGGCTCCATCCGCGACGATCTCGTCATCGCCGAGTGTGACAAAAACGGCATGGTAATGGCGTTCACGGGAATGCGCCTCTTCCACCATTAAGGAGGATCGGCGAATGAAGCTTATCGTCGTTGGCGGTGGCGGGCGCGAGCACGCCATCATAAAAAAGCTCCGCGAGAGCGCGCGTGTTGACCTCATCTACGCCCTCCCGGGTAATGCGGGAATGATCCCCGACGCAATCCCCACGGGCATCGGTGCGAAGGATATCGACGCCATCGTCGCCTTCGCCCTTGAAAACGAGATCGACTACGCCGTCGTCGCACCCGATGACCCGCTCGTCCTCGGCTGTGTTGACAGGCTCGAGGAGGTCGGCATCCCCTGCTTCGGCCCGCGTGCATGCGCCGCTATCATCGAGGGGAGCAAGGTCTTCTCGAAAAATCTGATGAAAAAATACGGTATTCCCACCGCGGACTACCGCGTATTCGATAATCCCGCCGATGCCTACGAGTACCTCACGGTGGCCGACCTGCCCACGGTGATCAAGGCGGACGGCCTCGCCCTCGGCAAGGGCGTTATCATCGCAACCACCCGTGGCGAGGCGCTCGACGCCGCGCGGGAAATGATGGAAAACGGCAAATTCGGCAAATCGGGCAGCCGCATCGTCGTCGAGGAGTTCCTGACGGGACCCGAGGTTTCGGTCCTTGCCTTCACCGACGGCACCACCGTTAAGCCCATGGTGTCCTCCATGGACCACAAGCGCGCCCTCGACGGCGACGCGGGTCTTAACACGGGCGGTATGGGCACCGTCGCACCCAACCCCTACTACACCCCCGAGATTGCCGAGGAGTGTATGAATACCATCTTCTTGCCCACCATCCGCGCAATGAAGGCGGAGGGCAGGGAGTTTCGCGGCTGTCTCTATTTCGGACTTATGCTGACGCCGAAGGGCCCCCGCGTCATCGAGTACAATTGCCGCTTCGGCGACCCCGAAACGCAGGTGGTGCTCCCCCTGCTTGATGGCGACCTTCTCGAGATAATGATGGCCACGACGAATGGCACGCTCGATACCTGCGAGGTCGCCTTCCGTGAGGAAGCCTGTGCCTGCGTCATCATGGCGTCGGCGGGCTATCCCGAGGCGTACGAGAGCGGCTATCCCATCGATATCCCCGACCCCGTGTCACGTTTCGTCTACGTCGCGGGCGCAAAAATGAAGGATGGAGCCCTCGTCAGCGCGGGTGGACGCGTCCTTGGCGTTACCGCCACCGCACCCTCGCTTAGTGAGGCTGTCGACCTTGCCTACGAGCGGGTCGGTATGATCCGTTTTGACAACGCCTATTACAGAAAAGATATTGGAAAGCGCGCCCTCGAGGCGAAGAAAGGATAAGTATGGTCTATCGCATTTTTGTTGAGAAAAAGGCGGGCCTCGACAACGAGGCACGCGCCCTGAAAAACGAGATTCTGTCCTTCCTCGGCATCGAGGGGGTCGAGCGTGTGCGCATCCTCAACGTCTACGATGCGGAAAATATCGACGGCGACCTCTTCGATTACGCCGTCCGCACCGTCTTCTCCGAGCCACAGCTCGATAATACCTACCGTGCGCTCGATACCGACGGGGCAACCGTCTTCGCGACCGAGTATCTGCCGGGTCAGTTTGACCAGCGCGCCGACTCCGCCGCCCAGTGTATTCAGCTTATCTCCCACGGTGACAAGCCGACCGTCGCATCCATGCGCGTGTATATGCTCTACGGCAACATCTCGGAGAGCGAGCTTGAACGTATCAAAAAGCACGTCATCAACCCCGTCGAGAGCCGCGAGGCATCCCTTGACCCCCGTGACACCCTCGCCGTCGCCGTTGACATCCCGACCGAGGTTGCCGTGATCGACGGCTTCCTTGACCTCGACCGCGCGGGCCTCGCCGCCTTTGTCAGGACCTACGGTCTTGCGATGGATGCCGACGACGTCGCATTCTGTCAGGGCTACTTCCGCACCGAGGGTCGCTGTCCGACTATCACCGAAATTCGGATGATCGACACCTATTGGTCGGACCATTGCCGCCACACTACCTTCAACACCACCATCGACGGCGTGTCCTTTGAGGATAGGCTGCTCGAGGACGCGTATAACGAGTACCTTGCCGCGCGCGCGAGCCTCGGCCGCACAAAGCCCGTAAACCTTATGGACATCGGCACTATCGCGGCAAAATGCCTTAAAAAGGCGGGCAAGCTCGATAAGCTCGACGAGTCCGAGGAGATCAACGCCTGCACCGTCAAAATGAAGGTCACCGTCGACGGCGTCGAGGAGGATTGGCTCCTATTATTCAAGAACGAAACCCATAACCACCCCACCGAGATCGAGCCCTTCGGCGGTGCCGCCACCTGTATCGGCGGTGCTATCCGTGACCCCCTCTCGGGTAGGGCGTACGTCTACGGTGCAATGCGCCTGACGGGCGCGGCTGACCCCCTCCGCCCCGCGGGCGAGACCCTCGCGGGCAAGCTCCCCCAGCGAAAGATAGTCACCACCGCCGCGGCGGGCTATTCCTCCTACGGCAACCAGATCGGCCTTGCCACGGGCATCGTTGACGAGATCTATCATGACGGCTACGCGGCAAAGCACATGGAGGTCGGTGCCGTGATCGGTGCCGCCCCCGCGAAAAACGTCCGCCGCGAGTGCCCCGCACCCGGTGACGTCGTCGTCCTCCTTGGCGGACGGACGGGGCGTGACGGCTGTGGCGGTGCTACGGGCTCCTCAAAATCGCATACGGCACAGTCGCTTGAGACCTGCGGTGCCGAGGTGCAGAAGGGCAACGCCCCCGAGGAAAGAAAGCTCCAGCGTCTCTTCCGCAACCCCGAGGCGTCCCTGATGATAAAGCGGTGCAACGACTTCGGTGCGGGCGGCGTGTCCGTCGCTATCGGCGAGCTTGCCGACGGCCTCGAGATCAACCTTAACGCCGTGCCGAAAAAGTACGAGGGCCTCGACGGCACCGAGCTCGCAATCTCCGAGTCGCAGGAGCGTATGGCGGTCGTGATCGAGCCGCACAACGTCGATAAATTCCTCGCTCTCGCCGACGGCGAAAACCTCGAGGCAACCGTGGTCGCCACCGTAACCGAATCCCCCCGCCTCGTTATGCATTGGAACGGCAGGGTCATCTGCGACATCAGCCGCGATTTCCTCAACTCCAACGGCGCGGAAAAGCATATCGTTATCCAGGCACCCGCGGTCAGGCCCTTTGACAAGCCGACCCCCGCCACCTTTGCCGAGGGAATGTACGCGGTCGCATCCGACCTCAACTCCTGCTCGAAGCGCGGCCTGTCCGAGCGGTTTGACAGCACAATCGGCGCGGGCACCGTCCTTATGCCCTTCGGTGGCAAGCATCAGCGCACCCCGATCCAGGCAATGGTCAACAAGGTGTCCGTCGAGCGCGGCCACACCGACACCGTTTCATTGATGTCCTGGGGCTATAACCCCTATATCACCGAGCGCAGCTGCTATCACGGTGCCTACCTCGCGGTCGTCGAATCGGTCAGCAAGCTTATCGCAACGGGTGCGGATTTCTCCGACGTCTACCTCACCTTCCAGGAGTATTTTGAAAAGCCTGCGAAGGACCCGAAAAGATGGGGCAAGCCCCTGTCCGCCCTCCTCGGTGCCTTCCGCGCACAGATGGAGCTTGGCGTCGCGGCAATAGGTGGCAAGGACTCGATGAGCGGCAGCTTTGAGAAGATCGACGTCCCCCCGACGCTCATCTCCTTCGCCGTCACGACCGACACGGTGAATAATATCATCTCCCCTGAGTTTAAGGCGGCGGGCTCCCGCGTCATCCTCTTAAAGCCCGAATATGACGAAAACGGCCTGCCGAAAACGGCAAGCCTCCTTGCTAATTACAAAACCGTCACCACCCTCATGCGAGAGGGCAAGGTCCGCGCGGCATACACCCCCACCTACGGCGGCGTTGCCGAGGCGGTGATGAAGATGGCAATGGGCAACGGATTTGGCTTTAAATTTGACACGGGTATGCCCTTATCCGAAATTTTCGGGTATAATTACGGCGCCTTCCTGCTCGAAATGACGGACGAAACCGCACTTGGAATCCCCCTTGGCGAGGTTACAAGCGACGGTAAGTTCACCTATATGAACGAGTCGGTTACTACCGAAAATGTAAACAATTGTTATGAAAATAAGCTCGAGAGCGTCTATCCCTGCAACATCCCGTCGGCGGGCAGGTGCGAAACGGTCAGCCACACGGCAACCACACGCGTCGCCCCCGCGGTAAGGATAGCACGCCCGAGGGTTCTTATCCCCGTATTCCCCGGCACCAACTGCGAATACGACTCGCAAAAGGCGGTGCTCGACGCGGGCGCGGATGCCGAGATATTCGTCATCAATAACCGCTCGGGCGACGGCGTCAAGCGTAGTGCAGAGCAGTTCGCCTCCAAGGTAAAGGGCGCACAGGCTATCTTCATCCCCGGCGGATTCTCGGGCGGTGACGAGCCCGACGGCTCGGGTAAATTCATCACCGCATTCTTCCGCGGCGCCGCCGTGCGCGACGCCGTCACCGACCTGCTCGATAACCGCGACGGCCTTATGTGCGGTATCTGCAACGGATTCCAGGCGCTCGTCAAGCTCGGCCTCCTGCCCTTCGGACGCATCGTCGACACGGATGAAAATTGCCCGACCCTCACCTTCAATAACATCGCCCGCCACCAGTCGAAGATCGTTCGCACGCGCATTGCCTCGAATATGTCCCCGTGGCTTTCTCTCGTCAACGTTGGCGACGTTATCAACGTGCCCATCTCCCACGGCGAGGGCAAATTCCTCGCCCCCGATTCGGTTATCGCCGAGCTCGTCAAAAACGGACAGGTCGCCACACAGTACGTCGATCTCGACGGTGAGGCAACCTACTCTATCGACCATAACCCCAACGGCTCCACCCTCGCAATCGAGGGCATCACCTCCCCCGACGGCAGGGTCTTTGGCAAAATGGGTCACTCCGAGCGTATCGACCGCGGCCTGTACCGCAACGTCACGGGCGAATACGATATCAGAATGTTCGAATCCATGGTCAAATATTTCAAGGGTTGATCATAAACGCATATTCAACACGCGGCACCCGCCGCACCCCAAAAGGGGCTTCGCTCACCCGAGCGAAGCCCCTTTTCTTATTTTTTATAAGCCCCCATATTAGCCAAAACACCCCAAAATTACGACACAGGGTGCCACTACGGTCGATGAAACCGCGACGCGTCCGTGTGAATGCGAAAAACGCGACACGGGGTGCCATTTCATTCAAAAAACGCGACACATATCCCCGGCTAACAAAGAAAACGCCACCGCACCGCGGTGGCGTTAATGCTATTTAGTTAGTTGCGCCCCAAGAAACGTCGAATTGGATTTTTGCGGTCATCTCGCTGTTTGAGGCAAATCTGTTGCTCCATCCGCTAGGCTGCTCGGGTGCCTCGCAATAAATTTTTAATAGACTCTTGTCGCAGTCCTTGAAAACAAGCTCGGCTATGAATGTTACGGAATCAGGGATGTAAAAATACTCGAGCGATGTATTTCCATAGAAAGCATACGATCCTATTGCGGTTACGCTATCGGGAATTATTACCGATGCGAGCGATATGCATTTTGAAAATGCCCTACTTTCGATGGATTTTACGGTGCTAGGAATGGAAACGCTTTGCATCGTCATCACATCGTAGAATGCACCTTTTCCTATCGCGCTTACGGTTTTACCGCCGATGGATTCGGGGATTACAACATCGCTTTCCTTACCAAGGTAGCGGGTGATGACCAGCGTTCCGTCGAGCTTGATTCCCGCGAGATATTTTTCGTTGCTGTATTCAACCCCGTTTGTGCCCCACCAAAAATCAAAAACAACATCGGTAGAGGTGAGGCTGTCATCAGCACCGTAAAATTTATTCCAGCCCGAAGGCACGGATGCCGACTCGCAGTACACGTTCAGCTTCGATTCGTCGCAACCGATAAAAATATTTTTACCAACCTCTTCTACGGTATTTGGGATAATTACGTAATCAAGCTCGGAGCAATTGCCGAATGCGTACGATCCAATGTAGGTTACACCACTTGGAATATTGACCGATTCAAGAATTTTGCATTCGTTAAACGCGTTTGAATTGATTTTCTTAAGCGTGGTTGGAAGAATGATACTCTGAAGCGAAGGGGACCCGCTGAAAGCTCCCTTACCGATTTCTGTAACGCTCTTTCCGCCAATTTCGGAAGGGACCTCTACCGTGTAATCTCTGCCGAGATAATGGGAAATTGCCAATGTTCCATCAATCATTACATAGGCTGTATAATCTTCATCACTGAACTCCAATCCCCTAGCACCAAGCCAAAACGTGAACACAACGTCAGAGGAAAACTCGCTATTAGAGCCATACCATTTACTCCATCCTGATGGAATGGTGGGATGCTCAACATAGACGTCGAGCTTTTCGGGATCGCACCCGTAGAATAAGCTACCCTTTACTGTGTCAACGGTGTTGGGGATATATACGTATTCAAGCTGGCTACACATTTCAAATGCATTCTTATGAATCGTTTTAACACCTGCCGGAACATCAAAGGATGTGATGGAGGAATGGCTAAATGCCTTTGAGCCAATGTACTCAAGATTGGAATCGGATGAAAAAGAGATCTTGCCAACGCCGCAATACTCAGAAAACGCCTTCTCCGCGATACCGATAACCTTCTTTCCGTTATAGGTTGAGGGGATTTCAACGTCGGTAATGACGGTTTTATCTCCGGTTGCATAAACCTCAACTCCTCCGACAACGTCGCGGTACGCGAGCGCGAAGGGCTCGGATTTGGAGAGGCCTCCACCGCCCGAGCAACCCACAAGCAAAGCGCAGGCCGCAATGACGAGAAGGATCGCCAAAAGTATTCTCTTTTTCATTTTGTCTGTTACTCCTTGGATGATAAAAATTTTGATTAATAAAATGACAATAATAGTATATCACATTCTTATGGAAAAATCAACCGTAACGGCTAATTCATATCCATTCATAATTAATAATCACGGCTAGGCATAATTTTCGCAGGAACGCGGAAAATAAGTGTGCGAGTATATCGCGGAAAGGGAATTTAAGATGGATAAGAATTACGGTAATAAAAGAGATAAGAAGGACGAGAAAAAGGATAAGGACAAGGAAAACAGAAAAAAGAATGCCGAGATCATCGGCGACGTTGACGGCAGATACTCGAACGAAACGAGCGTCGTCGGCATCCCCGGCATCAACACGCCCGGCGTGGGGATGGGTCTGCCTGCCTTTAATCCGCCTGTGCCTAACCGCGCTTGGACGGCTATGAGAAACGGCGTCGACATCGATAACCTCACCGAGGAGGAGAAGCGCGACCTCTATTGGGGCAAGGATCCGCTCATCTGAGGTTAAAATGCAAAAACAGCCGAAAAATATGACAAAACAAACATTATGGAGCAAAATCGCCGACAAAATGCGGAGTCTTGTCGATAAGGTGAAGAAAAAGCTCGACTAACTCGAAAAATGTAATAAAACAATGACCGTGACGGCGAAAATGCCCGAAAAATATAACTTTTTTGAAAAAAAGAGGCTCTCCCACACTTGGGAGAGCCTCCTGCGCTTTCGTTCGGTTTTTGACCAAATCCCGGAGGGTAGGGAATCATTTACCCCGCCCGCGACCGAATTTTCGGTCGCAATTAATACTATGTATTAATTGAATTTCGCTATTTTTGCGTTTTTACGTCGAAATGATGGGTTTTCTTCGTTCTTCTCGCTCATTTCGTCCAGCGGACGTAATCGCCACCCGTCAACACCTCGGTGCTGCCGTCAACCAGCTTCAGATAGGCCGTGGTGCCCGCAGGAACCCTGAACTCGTAGCGCACCCCGTCGGGGGTATAGGTCCATTTTGACCGTATCTCGCCGCACCGCGTGTCGATGCGTGCCTCCGCGTGGCCGAGCCGCTCGCAGGGGATAGGGGCGAGGGAGAACGTCCTGTACGTCGGGCTCATCGGGCGGATGCCCATCGCCGTGCCGTATATCCACGCCGCCACCGAGCCGTAGGCGTAATGGTTGAAGGAGTTCATGTTCGTGCTCCACATCTCGCCCTGCTCGTTCACGCTGTCCCAGTGCTCCCAAATCGTCGTCGCACCCATGTTGACCGAGAACAGCCATGACGGGAATTTCTCCTGCAAAAGCAGGGTGTACGCCTTGTCTGCCCGTCCAACCTCGCTAAGTGCATCGAGAAGATAGGGCGTGCCGACGAAGCCCGTCGTCAGCCTGTCACCGTTGTCCTCAATCAGCTTGACAAGCCGCTCGCCGAATTTTGCCTTCAACTCGGGCAGATCGTCAACCAGCCCGAAATGTATCGTTATCGCGTGCGCCGTCTGCGTGTCGGAGGTCAGTCTCTCTCGTTTGATAAACTCGCGGCGGTACGCCCTGCGGATTCGCTCCGCCATTTTCTCGTATTTCTCGCTCTTTATACCGAGCGCCGTGCACGCACGCGCAACGAGCGTGGTCGACAGGTAAAAGTACGCCGATGCGATCAGCTCCTTGTCGGTCGCGCCCGTGTATGAGCCCGCGGGTGCATCCATGCCGAGCCAGTCGCCGAAATGCTTGTCACCCTGGTACAAATACCGTTTGCCGGGGCGGGAATACATATAGCCAACCCATTTCTTCATCATCGGCAAATGCTCGCGTAGCAGGCGCTTGCTTCCGTACGCCATATACAGCTCCCACGGAATGACGCAGGTCGCGTCGCTCCACGCCGTCGACGTAATGTTGTTCTCCGAGCGGAGCACGTCGGGAATAACGTGGGGCAGGCCGCCGTTTGGCAGCTGCTCGACCGCCATGTCGCGTAGCCATTTCGTGTAGAATTTCTCGCAGTCGTAGTTGATGCACGCCGTCCGTGCAAATACCTGTGCATCCCCCGTCCAGCCGAGTCGCTCATCCCTCTGCGGGCAGTCGGTCGGTACGTCGAGGAAATTGTCCCGCTGACCCCAAATAATATTGGAATAAAGCTGATTGAGCTTCGCGTGCCCCGAGGTAAAATATCCCGTCCGACGAATGTCGGAGTGCATCACGATCGCCGTGAAATTCTCCGCGCGCACCTCCTCGCACCAGCCCTCGAGCCTCGCGTAACGGAACCCGAAGAAGGTGTAGTGAGCCTTGTAGGTCTGCTCGCCCGCACGCGCCGTGTAAACGATCTCCGAGCGCGCCGTGCGGTAATTGTCATTGTAGAAATTTCCGTCCTTGTCGAGGACCTCACCGTGTGAAATCCTGACACGTTCCCCGCCCTTGGCGGTGATTTTGAACTCAATGGTGCCCGTGATCTCCTGCCCGAAATCGAGCACGCACTCGCCCTTCGGCGTGTGTATGATCTCCTTTACACCGACGCGCTCTGTCTCGCGCACGCACTCGCCCTCAAGGGGTATGAGCACCGACTTATCGTAATCGAAAATTTCGGCGTGTGCCTCGAAAATCGGCTCGACCGTCGCATCGTATATCTCGCCGTCGTAAATCCCCGAAAACAGGCATTCCGACCTCGCAACGAGCCAGCTCTCGTCGGTAACGGTGACCTCCCGCCGCCCGTCGGCATACTCGACCTCGAGCGCCGCAATCAGGGCAGGGTGCGTGCCGTACATTCCGTCCTTCGTGTGGGGAAATCCGCCGCGCGATGAGTACCAGCCGTTGCCCACTCCAACCCGAATTTCAGACACAGGGTCGAGCATGCGACCCACGTCGTAGCTAAAATATTGCAGTCTGTATTTGTAGTCCGTCCAACCCGGGGTCATATAATCGCATCCGACCCGCACGCCGTTTATAAACGCCTCAAATACGCCGAGGGCTGAAACGTGCAGCCGTGCACGCTTGACCTCGCCCTTGATTTCCACCGTTTTCTTGAAATAAGGTGACACGGGTGCCCACTTATCGCTTGCGTGGATGAAATTCGCACTAAAAATCGGATTCTTCATTCCTGCCTCCATTTGTGGGGAAATGTAAATAATAGTTGTCATAACTCGGGGCATAACACCCCTCGAATCAATGATATCATATCCCCCGCCGATTGTCAAGGAAAATGCGGGACAAAATAAAAACGAACCATCCCCTATTTTTACCTACCACCCCTTGCTTTTTTTCTTTCGCGGATGTATAATAAAAGAAAAACGGGAGAAGAAAATGAATAAACGAAGAGTCTACCTTGACCCCACCGACGAGCGCGTTTGGCTCGATTGCTACACCCACGCGGATGCCGTAACCCGCCCCGCAATGCTCGTTATCCCCGGTGGCGGATACTGCTGCGTCTGCCACGAAAGGGAGGGGGAGCCCATCGCACTTGCGTTTTTTGAGCGCGGCTACAATTCCTTCGTCCTCAACTACCGTGTCGGACCGACCGACCACTACCCCTCACAGCTCATCGATGCATCCCGCGCCATCGTCTATATCCGCGACAACTCGTCCGCCCTCTCGGTTGACCCCGCTCGCGTCTATGCACTTGGCTTTTCTGCGGGCGGTCACCTCGCGGGCTCGCTTGCTGTTTTGCACCACGATCCCGACGTCCTCGCCGCTTTGAACATCCCCCGCGGCCATAACCGACCCGACGCCGCCATTCTTTGCTACCCCGTTGTCTCCGCGCTCGTTTCCACCCACGGGAGCAGCTTTGAGAACCTCCTCGGCGTTGCTACCCTCGACATCGGTGCCGAGCTGCTCAGCTCGGTCTCCCTCGAATTTAACGTCGATGCCGAGTCCGCGCCCCTCTTTATCTGGCACACCGCGGGTGACGAAATGGTGCCCGTTGACGGCTCCTTCGCCCTCGCTCGCACCTACGTCCGCAAGGGGCTCCCCGTCGATTTCCACCTCTTCCCGTTTGGTACGCACGGCGTCGCCCTCGGTACCGAGGTCACCCTCGCGGATAACCCGAATTGGCTTCAGCCCCTCGCCGCCGAGTGGGTGGATTACGCCGTCCGTTTCCTCGGCGAGATTGAGAAACGCTAACCCATAACCACCACACCGTGTAAGCTACCCTCGCACGCTGAATGTTTCGCCGCGCTCACCGCGTAAAAGAGTCGCCGTCGCGCACCCTTGCCCCCCCGCGCGACTTTCCCCCGAAACCTATTGACTTTTATTTTTGTTTAGTTTATAATACTGTGTTGGAATACAAAACCTCACACCGAAAGGAAGTAAAAATATGCAGAGAACCTACATCAAGGACGTGACCCCCGGCGTGTGTCGCGTTCAGGGCTTCGTAGAGAATTTCAGAAACAAGAAAAACATGGCGTTCATCGTCGTTAAGGACGTTACGGGCAAGCTCCAGGTCACCATCGTTAAGGCAGAGCACCCCGAGTTTAACGAGATGCTCGATCAGCTTACCATCCACTCCGTCGTATCCTTCGAGGGCGAGGTGGTAGCAAGCGAGTACGTAAAGATGGGCGGCAAGGAGATGTACCCCACCTCCATGAAGATCGAGTCCATCGCCGAGGCACTCCCCATCAAGGATGACTCCGACATCGACGTCAGAATGGATTACAGATGGATCGACCTCCGTCGCGAGCGCAATCACCTTATGCTCAAACTCCAGACCACCCTCACGGGCGCAATGAGAGAGTTCCTCCTCGAGCGCAACTTCGTTGAGATCCATACCCCCAAGCTCATCGGCGCGGCATCCGAGTCGGGCTCCGACGTGTTCGAGGTCAAGTACTTCGACACCAACGCCTACCTTGCCCAGTCGCCGCAGTTCTATAAGCAGATGGCAATGGCATCCGGTCTTGAACGCATCTTCGAGACAGGCCCCGTATTCAGGGCAGAGGAGTCCTACACCAACAAGCACGCAACCGAGTTCACCGGCTTCGACCTCGAGTTCTCCTACATCGACTCCTTCGAGGACGTTATGAAGATGGAGGAGGAGCTCCTCACCTACGCTCTTGCAAAGGTTAAGGAGGCACACGGCGATGAGATCAAGGCTCTCTTTGATATGGAAGTCGAGGTACCCACCCTCCCGTTCCCGAGAATGAAGCTCGCCGACGTTTATGCCGAGCTTGAGGCAAGATACGGCTACACCCTCCCCGACGAGCTGAAGGGCGACCTCACCACCGAGGCGGAGAGAATGACCAAGCAGCTTTGCCAGGATATGTTCGGTCACGAGTTCCTCTTCATCACCGACTACGATGCAAAGGAGCGCGCCTTCTACCACATGCGTGACGAGAACGGCGTACCCCAGGGCTACGACCTCATCTGGCGCGGTGTAGAGATCACCACGGGCGCACAGCGTGAGCACAGATACGACGTCCTCAAGGCACAGGCAGAGGAAAAGGGTCTCGCCAACGACGTCAAGTTCTACCTCGAGTTCTTCAAGTACGGTTGTCCTCCCCACGGCGGCTTCGGTCTTGGTATCGACCGTCTTACCATGCTCTTCCTCGGTCTTTCGATCAAGGAGGTGCAGTTCTTATTCCGTGGCCCCAACCGCCTTACCCCCTAATTCGCCTTAAAAATTTCGGTGCTTTTGCCCGTTCGCTCCCACTCGACGTAGCCGCAAGTTGCTTGCAACTTTTACGCCTTCGGGTCGCGAGCGAACAAAATCCCTCGAAATTTTGTCGGCGGGGGAGTTGTAACGTGAGTTTTTCCTTCGCAATACGGAGATATCGTTGCTTGTTGTTCTTGGAATATTTACGTTATAACGAAAACCGTAAAAAATCCAATTACCCCCACCCCGTGTGAAATTTCCGGCGGGAATTGCCGTCGGTTGACGCGGTGCGGCGGGTGGTTGATTGGTAAACATAACTTCACAAAATAAACACAGAAAAGGATAAAACGCTATGAAAATCGCACTTATCAACGAAAACAGCCAGGCGGCTAAAAACGCTCTTATCTGCGACACCCTGAAGAAGGTTGTTGAGCCTCTCGGACACGAGGTGCACAACTACGGTATGTACTCGGCAGAGGACAAGGAGCAGCTCACCTACGTTCAGATCGGTATTCTCTCCGCCGTTCTTCTTAACTCGGGTGCATGCGATCTTGTTATCACCGGTTGCGGCACGGGCGAGGGCGCAATGCTCGCTTGTAACTCCTTCCCCGGCGTGCTCTGCGGTCACGTTGTTGTACCCACCGACGCCTACCAGTTCACTCAGGTAAACAACGGCAACGCCATCTCGATGCCCTTTGCAAAGGGCTGGGGCTGGGGCTGTGAGCTCAACCTTCAGTACGTTTTCGAGAAGCTCTTCGTCTCCGAGTGGGGCCTTGGCTATCCCCGTGAGAGAGCAGTTCCCGAGCAGAGAAACAAGAGGATCCTCGACGAGGTAAAGAAGGTGACCCACACCGACATCTGCTACATCCTCGAGAATCTCGACCGTGAGCTCGTCCTCGGCGCGCTCGGCGGTGCAAAGTTCCGTGAGCTCTTCTTCGCTAACTGCAAGTGCGACAGAATCCGCGCCTGCGTTGAGAAGCTCCTCGGCTAATCTTCATTCATAACATTTTGACAGGTGCACCTCCGCGTGCCCCTGTCTTTTTTTTGCGGTGATTTTTCTTGCGGCTCGGCCTTCCCGGCGCTCCTTTGATGCTCCCCTGTTTGCTTTTTTGCAGGGCGGGGCGGTTGTTTTTGCACGTTTTCTCGCGTAATCAACTTGCCCGCCTTTTTATTGCACGCGTGTTTTGTGTAATATTACTGAAAATCTTTTATATGCCCGCATATTGATTTGTTCACAAAATGCCTATATAATTAAGGCAGAGAATAACAATTCTATTTTATCCTACGCGAGGTAAAAAACATGAAAAAAGCAATGAGAGGTATCCTGTCGCTCGCACTTGCGCTGACGATGCTCGTCACGTCGCTTGTTATCCCCTTCGGCGCATTTGCCGCCGATACGGAGAAGCCGAGCACCATCCTTCTTCTGAACCGCGATTTTGAGGACGGCACCGACGTCACCAACGGCTTCGGCGCGACCCAATTCGCGGGCAATACTATTACGGTGGAGAAGGAGGACGGCAACAGCTATATGCACTGGGTCTATGACTCCACCGACACCGCGACCAAGCACGGACATTTCAATATCGAAACGACGGGCTATCTGCCCGAGACGGGCTCGCTCGTCCTTCGCATGAAGGTGCGTTCTACCGACGTGTCCTCCACCTCACGATCCGTCCTTATCATCCGTCCGTACGACTATCACCACGGCGCATCTATCCTGAAGCCCGACGGCACCGCCTACGGCTACAATTCGGGAGGAACCACGCTTCTGACCTTCTCGCGCAAATTCTCGGGCCTGTCCTACAAGAGCTCTGTGAAGCTCATCGGCTCGGGTAACGAGCTCGCGAACGAGTTCGTCGAGGTTGCATACGTCTTCACCTGGACCGACAAGGCAAACGTCACCATAGGCGCCTACTACGACGGTGAGAGCAGCCCCACGGCGACCTCCACCCTCAAATCCTACGGTGTCGATGCACGCCCCTGCTACTTCCGCTTCCAGGTCAACACGGGCACCAATCTCTCCTGGGACCTCGACGACCTCGAGCTGTACGTTTCGGACACCACCGACCCCGCCGTCGCCCTCTCGGCCGAGCATTCCTCCACCAATCGCGGTCAGCTCTTTAACGGCAACGCGGGTGCCTACGTACCCGCCGACCAGTACCTTGACAACTACTATTTCAAGATGAACGTTGACAAGGCGCTTGATAAGAACGGCACCACCGTCTACACCCTCGGTGAGAAGCCGTTTACCGATGACGCGGGCGAGCTTTGGTTCCCCGTTTCCGCCCTCGAGCAGGTCATCGGCACGGTTGCCGCATCCGCCCCGAAATATACCGTAAGTGGCACCCCGTGTATCAATTATCGCGATATTTCGCTCGCCTTCCCGGGCTATTACGGCTCCTATTACTCGGCGGGACTCGTCGCCATCTCCGAAAAGCAGAACGTCTTTGTCGAGGATGCCGCGGACGAGTCGCTTATCCCGATAATGCAGAAATTCCTCTTCGACCACGTTGACACCTCGCTTAACAAGGTCGAGGCATTCTCCGCCGCATCGGGACAGTATCTCGACCACCCCTACATCCTCGCAGATCAGGATAAGTTTGACGAGCTGCGCGCGGTCTACCTCGACCAAAACGGCACCGCCGACCCCGTCCTTAAGGGCTATATCCAGAACCGCGTAAACGCCGCCGACTCGGTTTATACCAGCTACGCTATTACCTCGGGCGGCTCCTACTCCTCGCTCAATTCCCTGAAGGGCCTTGGCCCCGGGCAGAAGGACCTTTATTCCATGCCCTATCAGGACGCGCAGGGCTATGACATCGGCGGCCGTCATAGCCAGGCGACCACCCACGCGAACAATATCATGTCGCTCGCCTTCGGCTACCAGATCACCCGCGATATGAAATACGCGATGCTCGCCTACGATTACGCCGTCGCCATCGGCGGCTGGGAGCATTGGGGACCGGGTCATTTCCTCAACTGTGCCGACGCGGCGGGACCCTATTCCATCGCGTTCGACTGGCTCTACGATGCTTGGGTGACCCTCGGCTACGACGTCGCAAAGATCGAACAGATCATCTTCACCCACGGCGTTATCCCCGGCTTCTACTCGCGTAAATTCAACACCATCCCCGAGGGATGGATGCGCTATATCAGCGGTGTATTGACCAAGAGCGGTTGGGGCTTCTCGGGCACTAACAACTGGAACGCGGTCTGCTCCTCGGGTATGGTGCTCGCCTCGCTTGCCATCGTTGGTAAGACGACGTCCTCCGCATCCATCTACATTGACACCAACGTAAACACAACTCCCTTCGAGCAGGGTCAGCTCGTCAGCGCCCTCGGCGACCACACGGGCTTCACCACCTATCAGGACTATGCCGAGTGGCTTATTAACGAGTGCCTCTACGGCATGGCGATGAAGGGACTCAATCAGTACATCCCCGACGGCTCCTATATCGAGTCGAGCGGATATTGGTCCTACGGCACCAACAACTTCTTCGAGATGTGTGCCGCGCTCACCACCGCGACCGAGTACAACACCGGCACGGCAAACGATTTCGGCATGCTTGACGCGTGGGGCATCGACCGCACCTGCTACTACGCCCTCAATACGCAGTCGAGCGACTATAACAGCTTCAACTACCACGACTCCGGCGGAGGCTCGGTTGGCGCGCAGGACACCTCCTGGTTCCCCTACTACGGCAACTTCACGGGCAAGACCGACCTCGCCGAGATACGAAACATCGCCCTCGCCTCGGGCAAGAGCGGCTCGGCCACCATCCAGGACGTCCTGTTCTATAAAAAGGTCACCGAGGAAATTAAGATGCCGCCCCTGCAGAATTGGTGGGAGGGCATCAACGGCTACGTAATGCGTGACTCCTGGGAGTCGGGCGCGATCTACGCGGGCATTATGGGCGACACCAACAACCTCGGCCACGGACAGATCGACTCGGGCTCCTTCGTCTACCACAACGGCGGCACGGTCTGGTTCTGTGACACGGGTACCGAGAACTACAACTGCTACGGCTTCTGGGGCGGCGCCACCAGATACCGCTACTATAAGATGAGCGCCGAGGGTAACAACACCCTCTTCATCAACAGCCGCGACGCCGTCCCCTACGGTCAGGCACTCAACGGCTTCGGCAAAATTATCGAAAACGCGGACAACGATCACGGTGCGTACGCCATCATCGACAACACCTCCGCCTACGGCGGGTATGCAAATTACGCATATCGCGGCATGCTCTTTACTAACGACCGCCGCACCGTCGTAATTCAGGACGAGGTCGAGTTCATGTCGCCCGAGAACGCGTATTGGGTCGGCCACACTCAGCAAGAGGTCGCCCTCTCCATCGACGGCACGGTCGCGTATATGACCGACGGCAAGACCGTCATCCGCGTCACCATCGTTGACAAAACGAACAGCGGTGCAAAGTTCGAGATCGAGGACTGCTACACCTTCCACCTCGCCGCCTGCGAGGGCATGGATGAGCTCGCACAGGAGTATTACGAGGCGGGCACGCACGAGGATAACTACGACCGCTCGCAGTACAAGAGGCTGACCATAGCCCTCGAGGGCGTCACCGAGGTCAAGCTCGCGGTCGTCATCGAGGAGGTCGCCGTCGGCGAGCTCAGCCGCCTTGGCTACGAGTGGCAGGACATCACCTCCTGGACCGAGGAGACCCCCACCGCAAACGGTGCCGCAACCGAGATTCAGGCGGCATACTTTGACGGTGATGAGGAGCAGGGAAGGATAGTCACCTCCCTTGGTAACCTCGCGTACAACGTCATCGAAATGGCAGGCAACCCCGCCTACGTTATCGGCGCGGGCGCGAGCACGATTGCCTCCCGCATCGGATTCCTTCCCGTGGCACGCTATTCCGAGTTTGGCTACCTCGGCGACCGCAAGATCGCCTGCGAGGTTGACCTGACCACCTATTCGACCTTCCCCGAGGGGGCACGGATATCCCTCTACGGCACGGGCGGCGAGATACTCGGCATCCCCCTGTCCGAGCTTGGCGCCGTCGCACCCTCCCGCTGGGAGCGTCTGACCCTCATCGTCGACGGCGAGAGTGACAGGTGCCTCGTATTCTTCGGGGACACGCTCGTCCGCACGCTCGAATACACGGGCAAGGGCGTTGAGGAGGTCTCCCTCAGCGTCACCACCGACGAATCCGCCGTTACCTCGGGCACCGTGGTGCTCGATAATATCAGCATCCGCATCTTCGGTGCAGATTACACCTCGCTTGACACCGCCGTCGAGGAGGGTGATATCACCAAATGGCAGGGCAGAATGCCGCTTAAAAACTCCGCGGGAGCCGCGGTTGCCACCGTCTACGTCCACGGAGCACCGAGCGTTGAGGAGGGCGGCGACTTCGATACCCCCGTGGTCGACGTGAACGGCAGGACCTACGCCGTTCTCAGCACGGATAACGAAACCTACACCGCCATCACGGCGTACAGCTGGGCCGACGTCAGCGAGCTTCTTGACAGCGCGTTCAAGGTCGAGCTCCACGCCGCCAACACCTACGATCCGCTGACGGTCAATAAGCCCGTCACCTTTGATACCAACGGCTTTGCACTTCGTGCAACCTCGCCGAAATACTCCGCCTTCGTGAGCGGTGAGACGGTCGAATTCCGCACGGGTAACGTCACCGTCACCTGGGTCACCGACTCGGGCAGCGTGAGCGAGACCTACTCCTGTGCCGAGAGCGCGACCTACAAGGGTAGCCTGCCCACCACCATCTACGAGCGCGCGGTAGACGGCGGATACGAATACTACGTCAAGAACGGCTGGTCGCGCACCAAGGGCGGCTCCGTCCTCACCCCCGACGAGATGATCGTCACCAGCGAAAACTGCACCTTCTACGTTGCAGAGGCGGAGTGTCAGTCGCTCTTCGTCACCGTCAAGGGTGCAAGCATCGTCGGCTACGATAACCCCGACGACCTTCTGACCCGCGCCACCATCGGCGGCTTCGACCGCGTGTCCCTCCTTCGCGATATCGTCATCGACGCGTCGAGCATTACACAGCGCTGGTCGGGCACCGTCAGAATGTACCTCAACGGCAACAGCCTCACCTACCGCACCTCGGTCACCTCCGACCACATGATGATGCACTCGGCGAGCGTGTATATCTACGGCCCCGGTAAGCTTATCGGTGACACCACCGTCGCAAACCTCTTCCTTACCACGGGCGGCGTGACCCGCGTCGAGAACGCAACCGTCGAGGCACCCCGTGCCATCACCGACCACCGCGGCGGTAGAATCGAGTTCGTAAACTGCGAGATAAATATCACCAAGGCGGCGAGCGCATTCGGCGTCAGAAACAGGAATAACGTCCACCCCGAATCCAGCCGTCCGACCCTGATAGTCGAGGGATGTGTCGTAAATATCCCTAATGCGACCGCATCCACCGCCGTGTTCACGGTCTCCTGTAACTCGGTATTCCGTATCACCGACACGGTTATCAACGCACCTGCGGCGGGACATCTGTTCTCGCTCGATAACACCATCGTCGGCACCGACCCGAATTACTCCTTCGTCGACGGATACAAGACGATGGAGGTCCGCATCGGTAACATTTCCTATAACACCAAGGAGCTGGTAAAAACCACCTCCAACGACCCGAACGGGTATAAATATCCCGAGATTGCCGAGCGACTCGGCTACGTTGAGGGCGCGCTCATCGGCTCGAACGATGGCACCACCGTCCTTTACGAGGGATGCGTCATCGCCCGTCAAGCGAGCTCCACCGCACCCTACGTTGTTGTGAAGCGCACCGACGCGGTGAATATCACCTGGCGTGTCGGCTCGTCGAGCTTCACCGAATATTGGGTAAAGGGAAGCGTTCCTACCCCCGATAGCCCCGAGGTGAAGGCGCTCACCGTCACCTCCGACGCGACCAAGGCGTACAGCTTCCCCGAAATCGAGGCAACCGCCGACGCCACCGTCACGGGCGTGCTCGTCACCCGCTTCGAGATAAAGGAGAGCCTCGCGCTCTACAACGGCTTCACCGTCAATATCTACGTCGAGCTGAAGGACGGCGTGTCCTTCACCGATTTCAAGGTGGATGGCAAGGCCGTCATCGCAACGCAGTACGAGCTGGACGGCAAGCAGTATATGAAGATCACCCTCTCCTACGATGATCCCATTACCGCCGCGGCCGACCACAAGCTGACCGTACGGTTTAACGATAGCACCGTCGGCGCGGTTGGCGTCGTTCGCTCGGCTGACGTGTCTATCACCAACTATATCTCCACCGTCCTCGCGGGAGATTACTCGCGTGAGGAGAAGTCGCTCGTCGGCAATATCCTGAAATACGTTAAGAGCATCTACGAGTATAAGGGCGAGATTCTCGGCTCCGACTACCGCGGAATAGTTTCCCTCTATGACGAGTATTCCGAGCATATCACCGTTTCCGCAATTGAAAGACAGGCGGTGGATATGTCGGCTATCCGCGATTACGTCACCTCTGCGGCGCTCTACCTTGACGATGCGATTGCATACCGTTTCTTCATCGCGGACGGCTTCTCGGGTAGCGTCACGCTGTCCTACACCGCCATCGACGGCTCGAAGGTGAGCAAGACCTTCGATAGCTCCTCCTTCATCCCCGCGACGGGTGCGGACGGCAGAATGGTCCGCTACGTCGAGCTGCAGATGCGTCCGTTCGAGCTCACCTCCGATATCACGATCACCGTCGGCGGTGCGAGTGCGGTATATAACCTCCGTGCCTACTACCACGCCGTCGCAAAAGAGCAGGGTGTCACCACCAACCTCATCAACGCGATCTACGCCTACGCAGAAAGCGCGGTGAACTACAAGGCCAACGAGGGCAAGTGATCCCCGCATAAACCAACCCGCCCGCCCCTCGGGGCAGGGCGGAGTAACAAGCAAGAATCGGGCAATCGCCCGCTCGCGACAACGCGGAGCAACAAGCAAATAACGGGCAATCGCCCGCTCGCGACAACGCGGGGCAACAAGCAAATAACGGGCAATCGCCCACCGCGGCAGGGAATCGCACACGCGACCCCTGCCGCCTTTTCTTTGTCGGGATATACCACACCCCCACGGGTGGCGATAGGCTTATCGGTGCCGAAAAAAGAGAGGGGACACACCAAGCAAGTCGCACCCTGTGTCGCAAATTGGGGGGTCACCCGTTGCCTTATCGAATTGGCATACCTTGTCCTATCCTTGCTTTGCCCGCTCCCTGCGCCATCCTCTCGCCCTGCGACTTTTTCGGGCAAAAAAATGCCGAATTTCGCACACGTCCCCCGACTTTGCCGCGCCGAAAACAGCCGATTTGTCCGTTTTGCTTGACTTTTTGCCCCGTTCGGGGTATAATTACCCTATCAGCGGGGGCGCGCTCCATTCCGTCGCGCGACACCTATCCCCGCGTATCGCAATCACATCAGCGGGGGCGCGCTCCATTCCGTCGCGCGGCACCTATCCCCGCGCATCGCAATCCCGTTTAACAAAGGTAAGAAACATGACCCGTAAAGAGATCAAGGCAAAATTCAAGTGCGCCACCCGCTCAACGAAAGCGAAATACAAGACCGCCCTCCGCGCGGCAAGGCGCGACTTCAGGACGACCGCCCGCTCGCTCCGTCAGAGCTGCAAGGACGGCATATCCACCGCGAAGGCAGAGTATAAGGCAGACACCCTTCATTACTATACCGAGCGCGGTAAGCGCCCGCCCGTCGACCCGCCGAAGCGCGCCCTGCTCGAGGAGATTGGCAATTCCGTCACCCACGGCGCGGGAGCGATTTTCGCCATCGTTGCGTTCGTCCTCATGCTCGCCCACTCTACCCGCCCCGACCAATACGTCGGTGCCGTGATGTACTTCTTCGGCCTGTTCACAATGTGCACGATAAGCTGTCTATACCACGCCTTCGCACACGGCTCGGCGGTCAAGCGCCTCTTTCGCAGGTTTGACTACTCCTGCATCTACCTACTCATCGGCGCGACCTTCGCACCGATACTCCTTTCCTATATCGGCGGGGTGTTCGGCACCGTGTTCTTCGTTATCCAATGGCTGATAATCGCAATTGGCATCTCGCTCGTCGGCGTGTTCGGACCGGGTCGGCTGCGCTTCATCCATATCCCACTCTACCTCGCGCTCGGCTGGGTCGGACTTATACTCCTGCCGCGCATGATCGCCGCGGGCGATCTCGCCTTCCTCTGGTTTATCCTCGGCGGCGGCATCATCTACTCGGTCGGCATCATCCCCTTCGCAATGAAAACGAAGGTCGCGCACTTCATCTGGCACTTCTTCGTCCTCGCGGGCGCCGTCGTGCAATGGGTGGGCATCTATCTTCAGATCTACCTTGGCTAGTCCTCGCCAGATCAAAATAATCCGAATAAAACTAAAACGCGGTTGACCCGATCCTTTCGGTCGGTAAACCGAAGAAAGGGAGAACTTATGGAATTTCTCTACCTCCTTGCAGAGCTGCATAACCCCGTGACCGATTTTCTCTTCGCCCTCATCACCCACATCGGTGAGGAAACGGTGTTCCTCGCCCTCGCAATATTCATCTTCTGGTGCGTCGATAAGAGGGAAGGGTACTACGTCCTCATCACCGGCCTTATCGGCACGCTCGTCAATCAGTTCCTCAAGATCATCTGCCGCATCGACCGCCCGTGGGTGCGTGACCCCTCCTTTAAGGACAAGGTCGTCCCCGACGCCTTTGCCGAGGCTACGGGATATTCCTTCCCCTCGGGTCACACGCAAAACGTCGCGGGCACCTTTGGCGCAATTGCCGCCTTCGCCCGTCGAAATTGGCTCCGCATCACCTGTGCCGTCGTTATCACCCTCGTCGCATTTTCGCGTATGTACCTCGGCGTACATACCCCCGCCGACGTCGGCGTGTCCCTCCTGATTGCCGCCGCGCTTGTCTTCGGCCTCTATCCGCTCTTCAAGACCGAGGAGCGCTTCCACCGCGCAATGCCCCTTCTTATCGGCGTGTGCGCAGGCCTCTCCCTCGGCTTCCTTATCTACACCGCAACCCTTTCGCCCGAGGGCATCGACCCCCACAACTTCGAGAGCGCAAGGAAGAACGCCGCCACCCTCTTTGGCTGTATGCTCGGCCTTGTCGTGGTGTATCCGCTCGACCGCCTGAAGATCAATTTCCGCACAGATGCACGCTGGTATTCGCAGGTGATTAAGCTCGCCGTCGGCCTCGGACTCGTCCTCGCGGTGAAGTCCGGCCTCTCAAAGCCGCTTGAGGCACTCTTCGGCCTTTTCGTCGCCGACCCGATGATGATTGCCCGCGCTACCCGCTACTTCCTCATCGTTATGGTTGCGGGCGTTCTCTGGCCTCTGACCTTTAATTTCTTCGCAAATCTGCGAATCGGATTTATGGAGAGATTTAGCGAATGGCTCCGCGGCAAATTCGTCAAAACTTGACACGCCCCCATACTAATTTGATTTTTCGCTAACAACTATTTACATTTTGCAAGGCGCATCGCAGCGGCCCACGGGGTCGAAAACGCGGTGCGCCCCTTTCTTTTTTTGCCTTGCTCGCTCGACCACCGACAAATTTTCAAAACCCCTTTACAAACGTAAAAATATATGATATAATACACTTTGAAATATTTTACGCGTAAAGGATTTATATCTATGAAATGCCCCGCCTGTAATTTTCAGGACTCCCGCGTGCTTGACTCCCGCCCCAACGACGGCGGAGCGAGCATTAAGCGCCGCCGCGAATGCCCGAAATGTGGCAAGCGCTTCACCACCTACGAGGTCGTCGATACCGTATCCATCGCCGTTGTCAAGCGCGACGGACGCCGTGAATTCTTCGACACGCATAAGCTGAAGCTCGGTATCGAGCGCGCCTGCCAGAAACGGCCGGTCAACGCCGCCGAGATTGCGAAGGATATTGAAACCGAGCTGCAAAACGCCCTCGTCAGCGAGATCACCTCGAAGGACATCGGTGAAATGGTCCTCTCCCGCTTAAAGGAGATCGACATCGTTTCCTACATCCGCTTCGCCTCGGTCTACCGCGAGTTCAAGGACATCGATTCCTTTATGGAGGAGATCAAGCTCCTCTCCAAAAAGCCGAGAAAGAGGGCAAAGCCTGCGGAGGACCCGAAGAATGATTAAGAGCATGACCGCCTTTGGCAGGGCGAAGATCGAGGGCGCCGACAAGGACATCACCGTCGAGATCAAGTCGGTCAACTCCCGCTTCTACGACTGCAACGTCAAGATGCCCCGCGCATATATCTTCCTCGAGGAGAAGGTGAAGTCCTATATACAAAAGAACGCCGTCTCCCGCGCGAAGGTCGACGTGTATATCACCGTCGACAACCACGATAACGCCGTCGGCACGGTCAGCTTCGACCGCGGCTATGCCGAGAGCTACGTTGCCGCGCTCCGCGCCCTGCGTGACGAGCTTGGCCTCGTCGACGACATCACCGTGATGAGCGTCGCGAGAAATCCCGAGATATTCCGCGTTACCCGTCCCGACGTCGACCTCGATGCCGAGTGGGAGCGCCTCCGCGCCGTCCTTGACGCGGCTATCGCCGACTACGACCGTATGCGCACCGCCGAGGGCGCACGCATCGAGGCGGACATCAAGGGCAAGGTCGAGTGCGTCCGCGCCTACGCCGCCGAGGTTGAGAAGATCTCGCACGAGGACACCGTCGGCTATCGCGATAAGCTCGAGGCACGCCTTCGCGCCATCCTCGCCGACAATGCGGTGACGGTTGACGAAAACCGCCTGCTCACCGAGTGTGCGGTATGGGCGGATAAGATCGCCATCGACGAGGAGCTGGTGCGCCTGTCCTCCCACTTTGGCGCATTCTACGAGATTGCCGCCACGCCCGAGCCGTCGGGCAGGAAGCTCGACTTCCTTATGCAGGAGATGAACCGCGAGACCAACACCATCGGCTCGAAGGCAAACAACGCCCGCATTGCCCGCATCGTCGTGAATATGAAGGGCGAGCTTGAGAAGATCCGCGAGCAGGTACAGAACATCGAGTAAGGATGAACGGAGGCTATATGAAATTCATCAATATCGGATTTGGAAATATGGTTTCGGCAGGACGCATTATCGCCGTCGCCTCGCCCGATTCCGCACCTATCAAGCGCCTTGTCCAGGACGCGCGCGAGGACGGCAGGGTGATCGACGTATCCTGCGGCAGGCGGACCCGCTCGGTCATCGTCACCGACTCCGACCACGTTATCCTCTCCGCAATTCAGGCGGAAACGATCACCAACCGCATCGCCACCGACGACGAGGTCGCCGAGGACCCCGAGGACTGACCGAAGGGCACCGCACGCAAGCGGGTTTAAATTACCACCCGCACGAATTGGGTGTCCCACGCTACCGTGACGTGCACCGCAGGCAAGCAGGTTTAAATTACCCACCGCACGAATTGGGTGTCCCACGCTACGGCGACGGGCACCGCAGGCAAGCGGGTTTAAATTACCCACCGCACGAACGGAATTTCCTTCCCAACGAACGAAAACAGATTTAAATTAACCGAACATATAAGGAGAAAAACAATGATCTACCCCACCATCGACCAGCTTACCAAGGGTGAGTTCAATCGCTACGAGCTCGTTATCGGCGTTGCCAAGGGTGCGCGCATCGTTACCGACAGATACGTCGATATGCGCCAGAAGGCACAGAAGATGATCGAGAATCACGAGACCGACAAGCCCCTCGCCGCTCTTATCGAGCCCGAGTACAAGGACCAGAAGGCTGTCAAGCTCGCCATCGCGAAGATCGACAACGGCGAGTTCAGAATGACCCGCGAGGCAAAGTAATTTTTCTAAAAGACGAGAGAAAATGAAAGTGAGGTGATACGGATGTTTTGCGAGGTACATTTACTTGACGCGCCGTATCACCTCGATTGCCCTTACGACTACTCCTGCGGGGAGGATATCCGCGCGGGAATGCTCGTGCGCGTGCCCTTCGGCAGGTATAATAATCCGCGCACCGCAGTCGTCACACGCGTGAAGGAGTCGACCGACTCTAAATTCACGATAAAGCGCATTCTTTGCGAGATCGCCGAGCAGTTTGCCCTCACGGACGAGCAGCTTGCCATCGCCCGCTTTATGAAGGATTACACCCTCTGTACCCTTGGCGAGGCGGTGCGCACCGTCCTGCCCCCCGGCGCCCTGTCGGGTGAAAACGTGAGGATGCGCCGCGGCTATTACCTCACCCTGACCGAGGATGAGACCGCCGAGCTGCTCGCCCGCGAGGGCAGGGCAGGCATCCGCAGCGAGGGTCAGCGCTCTATCCTTCGATACCTCATCGACATCGGCTCTGCCGATGCCGAGCTTCTGCGCGCCCTCCCGGGCGTCACCTCGGCGCATATCCGCGCCCTTATTGACAAGGGCTATATCGGCGTCATCGAGAGCGAGAGCATCCGTAACCCCTACGAAAAATATGCTCGCGTGCTCGACCGCACCGAGATAGTGCTTTCCGAGGCGCAAAACGATGCCTTCGATACAATCAGCGACCTCTACGCCTCCTCCCGTGCGCGCGCCGCGCTTCTGTATGGCGTGACGGGTAGCGGAAAGACGAAGGTCATTATGAAGGCCATCGACCGCGTCCTCGACGACGGTAAAAACGTCATTATGCTCGTCCCCGAGATTGCGCTCACCCCGCAAACTCTGTCCATCTTCTGCCGCCGCTACGGCGAGCGTGTCGCCGTCCTTCACTCGGGTCTGTCCGTCGGTGAGCGACAGGATGCCTACCGCCGTGTCAGGCGGGATGAGGTCGACCTCGTTATCGGCACCCGCTCGGCGATATTCGCGCCGCTTGGTGACATCGGAATGATCGTCATCGACGAGGAGCACGAGCACACCTATAAATCCGAAACCGACCCTAAATACCACGCCCGCGATATTGCCGCCTACCGCTGTGGACGGCATAACGCCCTGATGCTTCTGGCGTCGGCGACCCCCTCGCTTGAGAGCTTCTATAAGGCGAAGAGCGGCTCCTACACCCTCGTGCCCCTGCGCGAGCGGTACGGTGGGGCAAGGCTCCCGACCGCCGTCGTCGTCGATATGCGCGAGGAGCTGCGACGGGGCAACGTCACCGCCATCTCCAAACGCCTCATGGAATCGCTCGAGGACGTCAAGGAGAGGGATGAGCAGGCGATCCTGTTTCTGAACCGCCGCGGCTATTCGAGCGAGATCAGCTGTAAGGAGTGCGGCGAGGTCGTCAGCTGTCCGCGCTGCTCGGTTTCCTTGACCTACCACATCGACCGCGGGGGACGGATGCTCTGTCACCTCTGCGGCTTTACGCGCCCCCTGCCGCGCACCTGCGACGGGTGCGGTAGCGACCGACTCTCCCGCCTTGGCTTCGGCACGCAAAAGCTGGAGAGTGAGCTTAATCAGTACCTCCCCGATATGCCTGTCATGCGAATGGACGCCGACACCACGACGGGCAAGCTCGCCTACGACAGGATGCTAGAGGACTTCCGTGCGGGTAACGCCGACATCCTCCTCGGCACGCAAATGGTGGCGAAGGGGCATGATTTCCCGCGCGTCACCCTCGTCGGCGTCGCGCTTGCCGACACCTCGCTCTATATCAGCGATTTCCGCGCCGCCGAGCGCACATTCTCCCTCCTCACGCAGGTCATTGGTCGCGCGGGCAGGGCAACCGACCGCGGCGTCGCGGTCATCCAGACCTTCTCTCCGAATAACGAAACCATCCGCCTCGCCTGCAAGCAGGATTACGACGGCTTCTACGAGGGTGAGATCGCCCTGCGCCGTGAGCTGTCCTACCCGCCGTTTTGCGATATGGTCCAGCTGACCCTGACCGCGGATGACGAGGCAACGCTCGGCCGCGGCTGTGAGCGCCTCACCGAGGAGATGAAAAAACGCCTTGAGGGCGAATATTCCCGCCTGCCCTTCGTTGTCTTTGGACCCTTCGAGGCACAGGTGTATAAGCTAAACGAAAAATACCGTATGCGCATGGTTGTCAAATGCAGGCTGAACGGGGACTCCCGCCGCCTCTTCCACGAGGTCCTGTGCGAATTTTCCACCGATCCGCACCTGACGCTCAGCATTGATTTAAACCCGCTGACGGTCTAGTATAGAAAGGACAATTAAAAATGGCTAAACTCAGAATCGTTAAATTCGGCGACCCGATCCTTCGCAAGACCTGTCGCCCCGTCGAGGAGATCACCCCCCGCATCTGCACCCTCCTTGACGATATGATAGAAACTATGCGCGCGGCGGGTGGCTGCGGACTTGCCGCACCGCAGGTCGGCGTGCTTCGCCGCATCGCGGTCATCGAGGTTGAGGAGGGCACCGTCTACGAGCTCATCAACCCGAAGATCATCGCCTTCTCGGGCGAGCAGTGTGAGCAGGAGGGCTGTCTTTCCAACCCCGGCGAGTACGGCTACGTCAAGCGTCCTGCCGCCGTCACCGTCCGTGCCACCGACCGCCACGGCAAGACCTACGACCTCTCGGGCACCGAGCTTCTTGCCCGTGCCATCTGCCACGAGTGCGACCACCTCGACGGCAAGATCTACACCGACTTCGAGATCAAGGACCCAAGTCCCAAATCCTGAAAAGAATACTAGAATTTTGGCGGGGAATAATGCGCGCATACGTCTTTTGCGGCAGGTATTCTCATTTGCCGAAAGGAGGTCCCACTTATGAATATTATGTTTATGGGCACGCCCGAAATTGCGGCAACCTGCCTCTCTTCGCTCGTTGACGGCGGACTTAACGTCACCTCGGTCGTCACGGGAAAGGACAAGCCGCGCGGCAGGGGCAACGTAATGACCCCCACCCCCGTGCGTGCGCTCGCCGACTCGCTCGGCATCACCGTATATACCCCCGACACGCTCCGCGACGGGGCGTTTTCCGCAACCCTCGAGGTCGAGAAGCCCGACATCATCGTCGTCGTTGCCTACGGCAAAATTCTGCCGAAATACGTCCTCGACTACCCGAAATTCGGTTGCATCAACCTCCACGTATCCCTCCTGCCGAAATACCGCGGCGCCGCCCCGATGCAGCGTGCGATAATGTGCGGAGAAAGGGAGACGGGCGTCACCGTTATGTATATGGCGGAGGGGCTGGACACGGGTGACGTCATCACACAGGTGAAATTCCCCATCGGCCCGACCGACGATTTTGAGGATATCCACGACCGCTCTGCCGAAATCGGCGGTAAATTGCTCGTCGATACCATCCCCGAGATTTTTGCGGGCAGGGCTTCTCGCACGCCGCAGGATGATTCGCTCGCATGCTACGCGGCAAAAATTGAAAAGAGCGATTGTAAAATTGATTTCACGAGGCCCGCCACCGTCCTCGACCCCATCATACGCGGCGTAACGCCGATTCCCGGCGCGTTTGCATATCACGGCGGCAAAATGCTCAAAATATTTAACGCCACACCCACCGTCGGCAGGGGTCAGCCCGGCGAGGTAATCGCCACCGATGCAAAGGGTGAGGGCAGCATCACCGTCGCCTGCGGCGAGGGCGCGCTTCTTATCAAGGGCGTCATCCCCGAGGGCAAGGGAAGAATGACCGCGGGCGACCTCGTCCGTGGCAGAAAAATTCAAATCGGAGATATCCTTTCGTGAATCCCTATTTACTCTATTGGCTGTTTATCGCGGCGCTGCTATTTTCCGTCGTCGCGCAGGTGAAGGTGTCCTCCACCTTCTCAAAATACTCCCGCGTCAGCGCGGGCAGGGGGCATACCGCCGCCGACGTCGCCCGCCGTATCCTCGACGCACACGGCCTCTTTGACGTGCGTATCGAGCGGGTGGGTGGCAACCTCACCGACCATTACGATCCCCGCTCGCGGGTGCTTCGCCTGTCCGAGACGGTTTACGGCTCATCGAGCGCCGCCGCCGTCGGCGTCGCCGCACACGAGGTTGGCCACGCTATTCAGCACGCCACGGCGTATAAGCCGCTCGTCATCCGCTCGAAGCTCGTCCCCGCGGTGAATTTTGCCGCGCGCTTCTCTTGGATCGCAATCCTGCTCGGCTCTTTGCTCCTCGCGTTTTCCGAGGTGCTCGGCACCTACGTCCTCTTTGTCGGCGTGGTGCTCTTTGCCGCAACCACGCTCTTCCACCTCGTCACCCTCCCGTGCGAGACCAACGCCTCCCGCCGCGCTCTTACCGAGCTTGAATTGACGGGCTGGTATAATAAGGGCGAGCTTTCCGCCTGCCGCCGCGTGCTCTCCGCCGCGGCAATGACCTACGTCGCCGCACTCGCAGTCTCGCTTATCCAGCTGCTTCGCCTGCTTTCCATCTTCTCGCACAGGAGAAGATAACCGAATCTCGAGCGGCAGGGTACGTCCGCTCGATAACTAAGCTCGCCTACGGCGGGTGAGGTTGGTACGCAGTGAAGCCCGCACCGCGTGCGGTGCAAGTGAAGAGTGCTTTTAGGCGAGCTTAACTTCACTTTGCGTACGAAGCAGCAAAACTTCACTACGAACAATGTGAGTAACTTCACTTTTGCATAGCAAAAACTTCACCAAAACCACGCCCCGATCCACGGGCGGGAAAAACACCTTGCCCGTAATCGGGTAACAAAACGGAGTCTATATGAACCCTCGTCAGCTTGCGCTGGCTTTGCTCGACGAATACGAGCTCGAGGGCAAGTACGTCAACCTCTCGCTGTCCTCGCACCGCCTTGACGGCATCTCGCGCGAGGAGCGGGGGTTCGTCACCGCCCTGCTTTATACAACCGTCGAGCACAAGCTTACCTTCGACTACATAATCGGCGCGCTCGCAGGGCGCCCCACCGATAAAATTGATATACACACCCTGAATATCCTCCGCCTCGGCGCGGCACAGCTCTTGTATATGGACCGCGTCCCCGACCACGTCGCCGTCAATGAAACGGTCGGCCTCGCACGGGGCAAGGGCGAGCGCGGCTTCGTCAACGGCATCCTCCGCGCGCTTATCCGCCGTCGCGACGGGGAAGGGCTACCTATGCCCGACCGCGCGAAAAATCCTGCCCGTCACCTCTCGGTGGCGTATTCCTACCCGATCGCGCTCGTGCGCCATTTCCTCGCCACCCTCGGTGAGGAGGGGACGGAGGCACTCCTTTCCGCCTTTAATACGGCGCGCTACACCGACCTGACGGTCAACCTCGCTAAAATCTCCCGCGACGCACTCGTCGCCCTCTTTGCGAAGGAGGGGATCGTCGCCACACCCTCTGTCCTCTCACCCATCAGCCTGCGTATCGACGGCTCCTGCGACGTGCGCTCTCTGCCCGGCTTTGACGAGGGGATGTTCTTCGTACAGGACCTCTCCTGCGCCATCAGCGCGGGCGTGCTCGGCACCTCACACGGTGACTCTGTGCTCGACGTCTGTGCCTGCCCGGGTGGCAAGAGCTTTGCCGCCGCAATCCTCGCGGGTGAGGGTGGCTCGGTTACCTCGTGTGACCTTCACGATAGCAAATTGCCGCTTATCGAGAGCGGCGCCGCCCGCCTCGGAATTGTAAACATTAGCGTACATAAAAACGACGCAACCGTACCCCGTGTCGAGTTTTTCGGCAAATTTGACCGCGTTATCTGCGACGTCCCCTGCTCGGGCCTCGGCGTCCTTGGCAAGAAGGCGGACCTCCGCTACAACGCCGCACAAACGATGGAACGCCTGCCCGAATTGCAGTACGACATCCTGAAAACGTCGGCAAATTACGTCCGCGTCGGCGGCACGCTCGTCTATTCCACCTGTACGCTTAACCCCGCCGAAAACGGGGATAACGTCCTTCGCTTCCTCGCGGAAAACGATTCCTTTGCCGCCGTCGATTTCACCGTCGGCGACCTCTCGTCGGAGGGGGGGATGCTAACTCTCTTGCCGCATATCCACGGCACCGACGGCTTCTTCATCGCCCGCCTCGTTCGGGTAAAATGACACCCACCAACCAACCCTGAAAGGGATAACAAATGAACCAAAGGACAGATATCTACTCCATGCTCCCCTCGGAGCTCGAGGGGTACCTCCTCGCCATCGGCGAGCCGAAATTCCGTGCAAAGCAGCTTTTCCCCCGCCTGCAGGACGGCACCCCGATCGGCGAGATCACAAACCTGCCGAAGAGCCTTCGTGAGCGCCTCCTTGCCGAGGTGCTTTTGCCCGTTCCCACCGTCGACCGCAAGCTCGTTTCAAAAATCGACGGCACGGTAAAATATCTCTTCCGCCTCCACGATGGCGAGCGTATCGAGAGCGTCCTGATGAAATACAAGCACGGCAACACCCTCTGCATCTCCAGCCAGGTCGGCTGTCGCATGGGCTGTCGCTTCTGTGCCTCGACGCTTGCGGGACGGGTGCGCGACCTTCTGCCCTCCGAGCTCATCGGACAGATCACCGCCGCCCAGCGTGACTCGGGCGAGAGGGTGTCAAACGTCGTTATGATGGGTATTGGCGAGCCGCTTGATAACTACGATAACGTCATCCGCTTTTTGGAGCTTGTCAACCACCCCGACGGGCTGAATATCGGCTACCGTCACATCTCGCTCTCCACCTGCGGCGTCGTGCCACGCATCTATGACCTCGCGCGGGTGGATATCCCCATCACCCTCTCTATCTCCCTCCACGCCTCCACCGACGAAAAGCGGAGCGAGATCATGCCCGTAAACAATAAATGGAAGATCGCCGACCTGCTCACCGCCTGCGTTGAATACTACAAAACGACGGGCAGGCGCATCTCCTTTGAATACACCCTCATCCACGGCAAAAACGATACCGAGGCGGACGCGATTTCGCTTGCCCGCCTGCTCACCACCGCATTTCGCGGCACGGGTGCCCCCATCCACGTCAACCTCATCCGCGTAAACGAGGTCGAGGAGATCGGCTTCCGCCACGGAAGCACCGAGTCTGCGAATAAATTTGCAGAGATACTGAACGGCCGCGGCTGTGTCGCAACCGTCCGCCGCAGGCTCGGCTCGGATATTGAGGCGGCATGCGGTCAGCTCCGCCGCTCGAGCGCGGGCACCGACGGCGAATAACCCCTCGAAAAATATTGCAATGCCAACCGTCCGCACCGTGGCGAAGCCCCGCGGACGAAATCCCATAATAACCCAAACCGAACAGGAGAACATCTTTGATCTACGAAAAACACGGAAGGGTAGTGAAGGGCCTCGGCGGCCTTTACGAGGTGCTGGTCGAGGACGGCGAGCGTCTTGCCTGCCGCGCGAAGGGTAGCCTGAAGCGCGACGAGGAAAAGGTCCTGATTGGTGACACCGTCACCGTCACGGTTGACGACGCGACCCCCGACGGCATCGTCATCTCGGAGATCGGAGAGCGCAAAAACAGCCTCATCCGTCCCCCTCTTGCCAACCTCGACTACCTCTTTATCCTCTTCGCGGCGAGGAAGCCACAGCCCGTCCTTGAAACGGTGGACAAGCTCACCGCCATCGCCGAGCATAACTCCATCCTTCCTATTATAGTTATTACGAAGTGCGACCTCTCGCCCACCGCGGCGGAGGAATATGCCGCCATCTACCGTGCGGTCGGCATCCCGACCTTCGTCACCTCCTCCGATACGGGCGCGGGCACCGACGCCCTTCGCGATTACATACGCGTGCAGCTTCGTGACGGGGCTATCGCCGCATTCGCGGGTGCCTCGGGCGTCGGTAAATCCACTCTGATGAACGCCCTGTTCGACGGGCTGACCCTCGCCACCTCGGAAATCTCCCGCAAGATCGAGCGTGGCAGGCACACCACCCGCCACGTTGAGCTCTTCTCGGTCGGCGACGGCGGCTTCCTTGCCGACACGCCGGGCTTCTCGCTCATCGACTTTGAGCGGTTCGATTTCTTCTCGCTTGACGACCTGCCGCTCGCCTTTCCCGAGATTCGCGCATATACGGGCAGGTGCCGCTACGCCGACTGTGCCCACGTTGGTGAGGGGGCGGACGAATGTGCCGTTGCCCGCGCCGCAGAGGAGGGAATAATACCCGAGAGCCGTCTTGCCTCCTACCGCTCGGTCTGGCGCGTTTTGAAGGCGAAGAAGGGCTACGAATAACTAAAAAAGCCCGCCCGAAAACAGACCAAACCCATCATAAACCCATCCATATTTATTTTATAGGGGTGCGGCACCCGCACCCCACCACCGAAACGCGCTCACACCGAACACCACCGACACGCGGCCCGCACACGCCCTGCCACTCGGGTAAACGCGCGACAACCCGCATCCTTCGCGGGCGTTTTTCACCCTGACGAAATCTTTTGTGAAAAATGCGAAAATATTTTTTTAAAACCCCTTGACAAACGGGGACAAAGTGTGTATAATAACACAGGTATCCTAAGACAGCAGGTTCCGGTAAAAGCATTTGCTTTCCTGCCGAGGTGAGAATAACTTAATATCGCGTGCCCTAGGTGCGCCTTTTCGGTTGTCCTTTCTCGGTTAAGCTATGCTTTTCACGGAAAGGATTTTTTGTTTTAAATTTTTATGGAGGTGAAGAAAATGCCAAGTAACAAGATTCTTGAAGAGAAGAAGCAGGTCGTTGAGGCTCTCGCTGCTAAGATGCAGACCGCAGCCGCAGGCGTGCTTGTAAAGTACGAGGGCATTACCGTTGCAGAGGACACCGAGCTCCGTGCCGCACTCCGTAAGGCAGGCGTTGAGTATTCCGTTATGAAGAATACCCTCACCGGCAGAGCGTGCGATATGGTTGGCTACGGCGAAATGAAGCAGTATCTTTCCGGTATGACCGCAATCGCGATCAGCCAGGATGATCCCATCGCTCCCGCGAAGATTATGAAGGAATACTCCGACAAGATCAAGAGCTTTGAAATCAAGGCCGGATTCGTTGACGGTGGTGTTATCGATCTTGCAGGTGTTGAGGAGCTTGCCGCTACTCCTTCCAAGGAGGTTCTCATCGCTCGTATGATGGGCTCCCTTATGTCTTCTCTTTACGGCTTTGCACGTGTACTTCAGGGCAAAATCGACAAGGAAAACGAAGGCGGCGCAGAGGCTGCCGAGGCTCCCGCAGAGGCTTAATTCTGCAAGCTAAATACAGTTAATAAATTTTGTATTAATATTGGAGGATTTAAAAATGAACGAAAAGACTACTCAGATTCTTGACCTTGTAAAGGGTCTTACTATTCTTGAACTCGCTGATCTCGTTAAGGCTCTCGAGGAGGAGTTCGGCGTATCCGCAGCTCCCGTAGCAGTTGCAGCAGCTCCCGGTGCCGCAGCAGCAGCTCCCGTTGAGGAGAAGACCGAGTTCGACGTTGTTCTTAAGGCAGCTGGCGCAAGCAAGCTTAACGTTATCAAGGTTGTTCGTGAGATCACCGGCCTTGGCCTTAAGGATGCTAAGGACCTCGTTGAGGCAGCTCCCAAGACCATCAAGGAAGCTATCGCTAAGGATGAGGCAGAGAAGATCGCTGAGCAGCTCAAGGCAGCTGGCGCAGAGGTTGAGGTTAAGTAATTTCACCTTTCATAGAGAGGGGAGTGTTCACCTGCAGAACGCTCCCCTCTTTTTTTCTTTCTTTGGCGAATTTTGCGAATCCACCGCGACCGCCCACCTTGACGTAGGTAACTACGCCCGGCGGCGTGCGTTCACGTCGGCTTCATCAAAATTTCATTTTGGTGCTTTTGCCCGTTCGCTCCCGACTTCGATGCTCATATTTTATTCTGCCGCCTGACGAAAGGCGGTTTTTTGTTTGCCTGCGTTTTTGCCACCTTCTGTATTATCTCTATTATATGTTACTTGCAATTCCGTAATATATGTGCTATACTTAAAGAAAAACGATATGGGGGATGGTATATGAAGCTCGTTTTCGTTTCCTCAACATTCAAGGATATGCAGTTTGAGCGCGACGCGCTCAACACCTACGTTGCGCCGCTTATTGACGCGCACCTCGCCCCGAGGGGTGAGGCGGTCTATTTCGGTGACCTGCGCTGGGGCGTAAATACCACCGAGCTTGACAGCGAGGAAAGCTCGAAAAAGGTCCTCGACGTCTGCCTTGACGAGATCGATAACTGCAAGCCGTATATGATCGTCCTCATCGGTGAGCGATACGGATGGATTCCCGGCGCGGACCTGCTCCACGCCGCCGCGGTATCGAAGGGCATTGACACCCCCACCGACATCTCGGTGACCCAGCTCGAGATCGAGTACGGCGCCCTGCTTGACCCCGACTACGAGGGGCGGATCCTCTTCTATTTCCGTAACCTCGACAAGAGCGAGATGTCCGACACCGACCGCCGCGACTACGAGGCGGAGAGCGAAACTCACCGCGCAAAGCTCGACGCGCTCAAGGCGCGCATTGCCGAAATATACCCCGATTCGATAAGATATTACGACGCGAAATGGAACGGAAAGACCCGCGCGGTCGAGGGGCTATTGCCCCTGATGGACGTCATACGTGCCGACCTGTGTCGCGTTTTCGACGCTGACATGGACCGCGAGAGCAATATCCCGTGGCAGCGCCGCGCCATGAATTCCGCCCACCGCTACTATATGGAGCACTCGCGCCACTACGTCGAGATTGCTACGGGCTCCTCCGCCGCCCTCGCGGGCATCTACTCGGACGAGCATTGCCTCGTCACCATGGTCGAGGGTGAGCAGGGCTCGGGCAAGACCGCCTTCGTTTCCAATTACTACCGCGAATTTTACGAGAACGAGGATGCCAAATTTCTGCTCGTCCCCTTCGTCATGGGGCTCGACGGCTATTCTATCCTCGGCGCGAACTTCTTAAAAATCGTCCTCTACGCCCTTGAGGAGGCAATGGGCCTGCCCATAACCGAGCAGGATTACGAGGACGAGAGCGTCGATTGCCGCGCCGCCGTATCCGAGCGGGTGAGGACGCTTATCAAGGAGTATCCGTACCCCGTCATCGGCGTGGTTGACGACTGCGACTATGACCTCTATTACGATCTGTGGGTCGGCTTCTACGAGGGGCTGCCCGCCGATCCCGCCCGCTACGCCATCACCGAGGCGGAGGTTGACACTCTCTTCCTCATCCTTGCGTACAGCTCGGCGGAGAAGCGACCCCTGATGATTGCGCCGAACTGTAATTTCTCGGAAACGTATATCATGGAGCCGCTCGAGGACGAGCAAAAGCGCGAATTTATCAAAACGGTGGTGAAGGGAAGGCATAAGGAGCTGCCCGACGTCGTCGTCGACAGCATCATCTCGAAGGGGGAGAGCGACCTGCCGCTCTATATCAAGCTGGTCGTTGACCGCCTCCTGCTCCTCGATAGCGAGGACTTCGCCAACATCCGTGCCCTCGGCGACGGCATGGACAACATAAATAAGTATATGATCTCTATCGTTGACGGCCTCGCCGACGATCTTGAGAGCATCACCGCCGAGCTTATCGAGGAGGCGTCCGAGCGCATCGACCGCGAGTTCGTCTATCGCCTGATGGGCCTCTTGGCCTATTTCCCCGTCTACGTTACCGAGGGCTTTGTGAAGCAGTTCTTCGAGAGCCTCGGCTGGCATTTTAGCGCCTTGAATTTCGCCATCACCGTCAAAACTCTATCTAGCTTTATTACCTATAACACCAAGACCGCGGGCTACAGGATTACCAATCGCCGTATGCTGAGGGCGATACGCGAAAAGCTGACTCTCGAGGGCTTTGATGGCACCCCGTGTCACATTTTCGACTATATTACAGCTCCCGATAACGCCGAAAATCTTGGTAAATATGCGATCAGCACCGCCGCAATGATGCCCGATCGCGAGCTCGCACCCCGCCTGATCTACGAGTATCACGCCGCCATCGACGAAAACGAGGCGGAAACGAAGGAGTTTCTCACCGACCAGCTCGATTGGCTCATCCGCAACACCGACCGCGCCGCCGAAATCGTCTGCAAGCTCGCCCTCATCGACCCGAACGAGGACTTTTCCTATCTCATCTCCCGCCTGCCCGTGAAGAGCCAGCTGAGGGGTGAGCCGTCGCTGATAAACGTCTTCCTCGTCGACCTTGTGGAGCGTATGCCCTTCATCGAGGGAACCGAGGAGAACGCAGGCTACAACAGCCTCGCAATGTACGCCCGTGTGCGCCTTATCAACGACCTTCTCGACGTGGACCCGCAGCTCTGCATCCACCTCTGGGAAAACGAGGTGAACGAGTACGTTTCAGACCTCTTGCTCTATCCCTTCGCGATCACACAGCACTTTATATCCGCGCTCACCGTGCAAAAAATCGCCCGTGATTACGGCATATCCGACTCCTATTTCGGACGCGCGGATGACCCCTTGTATAGGGTCGATCTCGAGGAGGACGGGTATGAGAACACCATTCTCGCAGGGCATATTTACTACAACACCGCCCGCGAGATCAAGGATGACGACGAGGACGCCTATGGCAATCTGCTCGTCGCCGCGATAAATTCCTATAACTCCTTCAAGGCGAGCGACGACGCCGCGCTCAGCCGAACGACACCCGATGATTTCTATACCGTCGCCGAGGCGTACGTCGATACCATTCGTCTGCTAATCGAAGAGGAGGATATGGACAACGCGCGCCTGCTCGTCGAAAATTTCGTCCGCCTCACCCGACAGGCAATATACTTCTTCGACTCACGCATGGTGCGTATGCTTCGTGATATGCTCTATATCATCGACCTCGTCTATTCGGATGCCGACGACGTTACGCTGCTCCACTCGCTTGCGAGCATTGCGCGTATGATCTCCTACCGAACGAAGCAGATTGCCGACCTCGATTACTCGGTATTCTACATTGCGAAATTCCTTCGCCTTTTCGATATGATCTATGAGATCGACGAGAGCGAGATATTCTCGTCCATGCTCGACGCCGCGGCACACGAGGTCTGGCGTCTTGCCGATGCGATAGAGGGTAGCACAATCCGCCTGTCCGTCTTTATGTCGCGCTTTGACGATATTGTTTCCTGCCTCGGATTCCTTTCGCAGTTCGAGCGGGAAGAGGACGTGACGGATATCCTCGACGCCCTTAACGAAATCGAGATCGACGAGGATGATCAGGATGACTCCTACGAGGTATTCCTGCTTATTCGCCACTACCTCTGTTGCGCCTACGGCACGCTCACAAACCGCGCCCTTAACGCCCTCGGCCGTCAGCTCGCCCGCGTTCGGAAATTGGAGAAGGACAGCTTCGCTGTGCGCGAGTATTCGGACGTCATCGACTATATTGCCGATGCCCTCAGTGATGTGGAATAACCCGTAAACCGCACCCACCGCACACCTGCTCCCCTCATAATTACATTATGGCAAAAAGCACGCCCCCGAGGTAATTACCTCGGGGGCGTGTCAAATTATTTGGCGTTTTCGCTCGGTAGGGAAGGGGATAATGTAAACAAACCGTTACATTAAACCTGTCCCTCCTCCTTCCGTTGGCGAAGGTAGGTGCGCCTTACCTCGGTGATAAACCCTTGCACCCGCTCGGACTGGTAGTCGCGGTAGGACCAGGGGAGCTTTTGCCACCCACCCCTCGCCCAAAACAGGGTCAGCTCGGTATATATCCCGTCCGAGAGGGGGATGCGGAATCCCGCCTTCTTCGTTGTTGCGAGCATCAGCCGCCCGTGGTTTATAAACCCGGGGTCAAGGTTGATTTTGCGGTTTCCGTCGACCGAGAACGCTGCCTCGATTTTGTTGGTGCGCTTCTTTATCTCTGCCTGTCTTGCGGGGTCAACGAGCTCGCGGAAGCTGAGTATCACGCGCATCCCCTCGCCCCCGATCTCCTCGTCGTAATATTCGGAAAACTCGCGCGAGAAAGAGAAGCGCTCGCTCTCCCCGTCGATCGGCCCGAACTCGTCCTCGAGGATCTCTATTGCCCTTTTATATATTTCCTCGTCGTGGTAGATGACCCCGACGATCAGCTTCTCCCGCTCGAACTCGTAAACCGCGCCCATTTTGTCCTCCGACTGTCTTTTTCTACCATTATAACCCCTTTTCGATTTCCCGTCAAGGCTATAATTTCGACAAAATGCTATTTTGCGGTTGATTTTGCGCGCGATATATTGTATAATAATCTCATCAAAGATTTGGAGATATAAATGAAACGTATTTTTTCGGTTATCGGCATCATCCTCGTTGCCGTTACTGTTCTGATTCTTGCCACCTCCTGCGGCGGGGATGATACCTGCTCGCACGAGTGGGGCGAATGGGTCGTCATCGATCAGCCCACCTGCACCAAGGGCGGATACAGCACCCGCACCTGCCGCCTCTGCGGAGAGAGCTCGCGTACCGTCCTCTATCCCTCCGACCACACCTACGCGGATGAATGGAGCTACGACGGTCAGTATCATTGGCGCGCCGCAACCTGTCAGCACGCCGACCAGAAGACCGACTACGCGGTGCACGAATTTGAAGGACAGACCTGCATCGTCTGCACGGCGGTGAAGGCGTCGCAGGGATTACAGTACCGCGGCGACTCGGAGAGCGGCACCTACATCGTCATCGGCCTCGGCACAACTCTTGAGAGCGACATCGTCGTCGCCCGCTACTATAACGGCTATACAATCGTTGCGGTTGGCGAGCGCGCGTTCGCAAATGCCAAGGGTATCAACAGCATCTGGCTCCAGCCGTACATAAAGACGGTCGGTGACCGCGCGTTTGAGAACTCCACCTCGATCACCGAGGTGACCCTCTGTTACGGCACCGAATATCTCGGTAGCTACCTGTTCAGCGGCTGTACCTCTCTTGAAAAGATCATCTTCCGCGGCACGATGGCGCAGTTTAACGAGATCGAGAAGGCGGAGGATTGGGACGGCGGCAACGCGGGCTTCCTCGTCGAGTGCTTCGACGGCACCATCTACCCGCCCGAGCACACCTATTCGGATGAGTGGAGCTTCAACGGCACCCACCATTGGCGCGCCGCCACCTGTGAGCACGCCGACCTCGTTACGGACTACGCCCCCCACGAATACGACGGTAGCGCCTGCACCTCCTGCGGCGCGATCAAGGCATCGCAGGGTCTTGCCTACAAGGGCAACCTCGTTGACAAGAGCTACACCCTCGTCGGTCTTGGCACCACCCTTGAAACCGACATCGTTGTTGCCCGCTTCTATAACGGCTATGAGATAACGGGTGTCGAGGCGGAGGCCTTCGCCAACACCCCCGGCCTGCGTAGCGTATGGCTGCAGGGTTACATCCGATGGGTTGGTGACCGCGCTTTTGCGGGCTCCGCCGACCTCGTCACCGTCACCCTCACCTACGGTACCGAGAGGCTTGGCACCGCCCTCTTTGACGGATGCACCTCGCTCGAGGAGGTCATCTTCCGCGGCACGGTTGCCGAGTTCGAGGCAATCGAGAAGGCTGACGGATGGGACTCGGGCGCCGGCGGCTACGTCATCCGCTGCTACGACGGCGAAATACAAAAGTAATCAACTATCCTGACCCGAATAATCATATAAAAAGCATCGCAAGTCCGACCCTGTGTCGCGTTTTGCGGTGCTTTTCCTTTTCTATCGTTACCTTGGCGTCGCCCCCGTCGCCCCCGTTTTTTCTCGCTCGAGTGCCGACAAGGCTAGACCCGTTGTCGCGATTTGCAGCCTTATTTGATTACTCTGTGGGCGAAAAAGCAGGAAAAAGGGCAGGGTGACTTTCACGCCGATTATCCTTATCCGTCAATCGCGGCGGAAAGGTATCTCTCCCGCCCGTCGGGCAGGATGACTGCGATCAGCTTGCCGGCACTTGCCTCCTCCTTTGCCGCCTTTACCGCGGCGGCGAGCGCCGCACCCGCCGAAATTCCTATCCCGATTCCGTACCGCTTTGGAATTGCCTCGGCGAAAAATTCCGCCTCTGCGGTACTGACCCGGCTCACGCGGTCGATGTACCGTCGGTCAACCAAACGGGGCACAAAGCCCGCACCTATCCCCGCAATCCCGTGCGTGCTCGGCTTACCGCCCGATAGGATGGCACTCTCGCTCGGCTCGACGGCGACGCTCACGCACTCACCCCGCTCCTTCAAATATTTCGCCGTCCCGCACAGCGTCCCGCCCGTGCCAACCCCCGCGACGAGGATGTCAGGCACCCCTAAGAGGTCGGCGTAAATTTCCGCCCCCGTCGTTTCGTAGTGGGCGAGCAGACCGTCGCGGTTTTCAAATTGCCGCGTGTAAAACGCACCCGTCCGCTTCGCTATCCGCTCCGCCTCTTTCGTCGCCGCATCCATTCCACCCTCCGCGGGGGTGAATACTACCTCGCCACCGTACGCGCGTATCAAGGCTGACCGCTCGCGGCTCGCATTCTTTGGCATTACTATCCGCACCTTTAACCCCATCGCCGCACCAAGCATGGCAAGCGAGATGCCCATATTTCCGCTCGTTGCCTCGACGACCGTGTCCCCCGCGTGAAGCTCACCCCGCAGGAATGCACCCCGCAAAATATACGCCGCCGACCTGTCCTTGATGCTCCCGCTCGGGTTCACCTTCTCAAGCTTCCCGAGGATTCGTACCCCCTTGACAAGCGAATCAAGCTCGACAAGCGGCGTGTTTCCAATAATGTCGAAAATTCGTGCAAATTCTACCATAACCTCATACCCGTGTTAAATTATTCCTATATTTATTAATATGCCCGCCAGGATGAATTGTAAACAGTTATTCTCAATATTATGTAAAATTCCGCCAATTTCGTGGCAGGACGACACCCCTTTTCATATAATGGGTATGAGGGCGGCGACCCCGCCCCGAAAGGAAGAAAAAATGGAAAGAAATGAAAACGGTTATCCCACCCCCGTGGTTGAGGATTGCCCCGAGGGTGACGAGGCGACCCTCCACGGAATGAGGATAGGCTATGCCTACGTTCCGATTCAGCGCTTCCGTATGCTCTATTCGCCCGAGGATGCCTTAAAGCACGGCACCCTCTTTGAGGAGCTGTATATGCCGCTGGGGGTGTACGGTAATGAATAAGGCTGAGCTTTTCCGTAAGATTCAGAACCTCGCCTTCGTGAAATGCGAGCTCGAGCTGTTCCTTGACACCCACCCCGACTGTCGCGCGTCGCTCGACTACTACCACCGCACCGTCGATGAGTATAATTCCCTCGTCGAGGAGTACGAGGCAAAGTACGGCCCCCTCACCGCCGCGGCAAACGTCGGTGAAAAATGGAATTGGGTTACCGGCCCCTGGCCCTGGCACCTCGAGGCAAACGGCGGCGTCGGCCCCGACAAGATCGACGGCACCGCCATCGGCGCAATGATGAACGGGAGGAAATAGTTTATGTGGATATATGAGAAGAAATTGCAGTACCCCGTCCGTATCAAGACGCCAAACGCCCGCCTAGCCTCGCAGATAATCAGTGCACTCGGCGGTCCCGACGGTGAGTTAGGAGCCGCGACCCGCTACCTTAACCAGCGGTACACCATGCCCTCGGGCAAGATAATCGGCCTGCTCACCGATATAGGAAGCGAGGAGCTCGGCCACGGCGAGATCGTTGCCGCGATAATCCATCAGCTCACCCGCAACCTCACTCCCGAGGAGATCAACGCGGGCGGCTTTGATAAATATTATATCGAGCACGGCTTCGGCGTTTACCCGTCCGCCGCCTCGGGCGAGCCGTTCACCTGCGCCTCCATCCAGTCGAAGGGGGATGCCCTCTGCGACCTTAACGAGGACCTCGCGGCGGAGCAGAAGGCGCGCGTCACCTACGACAACATCCTCCGCATGTCGGATGACCCCGACGTCAACGACGTAATAAGATTCCTCCGCCAGCGCGAGCTCGTCCATTACCAGCGCTTCGGCGAGGCTATGAGGTCCCTGACCGAATAACTGATTTTGCCGTGGGCAAAATCAACTTCACTCGTGCCGTAGCACGAACTTCACTGTGCCTTGCGGCACAACTTCACTTTTGCCGTAGGCAAAACCTTCACCAATAAAACAGGGCGGTTTGAGAAATCAAGCCGTCCTCTTTACTTTTGTGCTTTGGTGTGATATAATCAACTAAAAGAGAAGAAATCAGAGGATGTGATTCGTTTGAAGGGTAAATATATTTCCATTCCTTTTGGTATGGTCTTTAAAAATCACTATTGCTCTAAATGCGGGACAAAGCTAAATAAGGAAAAAACACACCGCATTGTGACAAAAGACGATTTGGATTATTATCAGTATCATGAATACGGAACGTTTCCAAGGCATGATTATGACATATATGAGTATCGCTTTTCGTGCCCTTGCTGCGGAGCGAGAATTTCTTTTGACGAGCAGTGCATAATTAAAATAATCCAGAAAAAGTGTAAGAAAAAGGTGTTGTCTCTCGACGAAATAAAGGAAAACTACAAGTCGGGCCGAAAAACAAATAATACGAGAGTTTTAGTTCGTAATATATTGATTCCCCTTGCTTTTTGTGGAATATTCTTCCCCCTGTTTTATTTATTTGCTACCGATAGGACAACAGCCGATCTTGCAAAGGTGGCAATCATGTTTGGTATATGTGCCGTATGCACTGTTTTTGGGGTTTTAAGGGGATATCGAGGAAAGGGAAAGCGAAAGATCAATCGATCCTATTCGCATGAAAAAGAATCTCAACTTAAAAGGTTGCATGCTTATTCCTCTCACAACAGCGATTTGGTGATAAGATCAGACAAGTGCTATTGTTTTTATTGTAGGAGTGCCTTTGGAAGTCATGAGGTTGATAGATACATAGACAACGGAAACACCGCATTGTGTCCCAAGTGCAATATTGATGCTGTAATCCCCGACGGGATAGATGAAGAGATAGATGATAAGATAATTTCGGAAATGCATGATTATTGGTTTTAGGGTGTCAAACGGCTGTGAACACCTCGTCCTCTCCCGGTGGGAGAGTGTGTCTGAGAGCTGCTTTGTAACCCGACGGAGAGGGCAGGGGAGCGCGGCATCCTCATCCGTCTTTTGCTACGCAAAATCCACCTTCCCCCACTTGGGGAAGGCTCGTAAACAGGGCGATTTGCTTCGGCAAATCGCCCCTTTACTTTTGCACGTCGATATGCTAAACTATAACCGTAGAGAAAAATCCGACTTTTTTCGTAGGAAAAGGTCGAGAAATCCGATCCCCCCTATGCTACAATAGAAACGAACAGAGGTGAGTGCCATGAACGTTTTGGAATGTATGAATACGACGATTGAATATATCGAGGAGCATCTGCTCGATGAATTGAGTATGCCGACCATCGCGGACGCGACGGGATGCCTTGAGGTTGATTTGCAGAGGACGTTCTATGCCCTGACGGGCATCTCGATCGTCGAATACGTGCGGAGGCGTCGGCTTTCGCTCGCCGCGTACGAGCTTCAAAAGGGCGGTGTGTCCGTCCTCGACGTTGCGCTGAAATACGGTTACACGTCACCCGATTCCTTCACGAGGGCGTTTAAGCAGATGCACGGAATTACCCCCTCGGCGGTCAAGCGCGGCGGATGTATTCTGAAATCCTACGGCAGAATCACCTTTGTATTAACAATAAAAGGGGTAAACGCGATGAATTACAGGATTTTGAAAAAGGACGAGATGCACATCATCGGATTTAAGAGGTGGTTTTCCACCGAGAATGACAGCCAATTGACCGAGATTCCGAAAATGTGGGATTCGGTCACCGATGAGCAAAGAGAGCAGATCACCGCCCTCAGTAACAATGACGGCATCATCGGAATGTGCGGCGAGATGTATGACGGAGGCTTCGAGTATTGGATCGGCTGTATGTCTGACGGGCCGTGTCCCGACAACCTCGAAGAAATGACTATTCCCGAGTCGTCATGGGCGGTGTTTGAGGTGATTGGCTCGATGCGCCCCCTGCCTAATCCCATGCAGGATATCTGGAAGCGCATTTATTCTGAATGGCTACCTACCTCGGGCTATAAGCACGCGATGCTCCCCGAGATCGAGTATTATTCCTCGGGCGATATGATGGCAGAGGATTACAGGAGTGAAATCTGGATTCCGATTAAGGAGTAAAAGGCAACGCGCCGATTCATTTGCTGAAAAGCAGAGGGAAAGCATCTTTCCCTCGGGTAAGGCTCGTTAACAGGGCGATCTGCTTCGGCAAATCGCCCCTTTACTTTTGCGCTTCGGTGTGCTATAATTAAATTGAACAAACACACAAGGAGCCGTGAAAATGGGTTTATTTGATATTTTTAAAAAGAAAAAGGCAGACGCGGTGCAGGAAAAACGCGAGCTGACCCCCGACGAGAGGTACAACAAGCTCTGGCAGATGTGGGAGAAAAAGCTCATCCCCTCGCCCTACCGCGAGATTATGCTCTACAAGCACGAGGTTGACGGCCACGCGCGCGACGGACACCTTAACTATTTTCTCACCCTGCGTAGCGCGGGCAACGTCGAGCATGCCGCGAGGACGGTTATCGACAATGTGCCGAGCGCGGTTGCCGCAAATCTCGAGGACGCGCTCCGTGCCTACAAGAACTACTACGGCGTGGACGACGAGAATATGAAGGAGATCCTCGAGGAGTGCGACTTCATCTACTGCGGCTGTGCCGAGGAGCTGACCGCCTTCTTGAAGGAATACGCACAGACGGTCGAGATGTAACCGACCGCCGTAACCGACATAAGCAAGGCCCCCTGACTCGGGGGTCCTTCTTTTTTATGCTGTACTATTTACTTTTCGCGCGCGATATGATATAATGCTACTGTTAATCCTATGTCGATGTAACAAAACCAAGGAGCGAGGGAGGGGTGAGATGTCGCGGATATTTGCAAGCACGTTGAATACGCGGGCAATCCTGCCCGACAGCCTGCGCTTTATACGAAGCGACCTGCCACGTGAGGTCAGCGAGCAGGAGCGCGTGTGGCTCCTCGATAACGGTATTCGCACGGTCGTCGACCTTCGCACCGATACGGAACGGGAGGGAAGGGAATGTCCCCTTGCGTCCGACGGACGGTTTGAATATATCACCCTGCCCGTGAGCGGCGGCAGCACTATCCCACCCACCCCCGACGACGTGTCGCCCTCCTACGTCGGCATGGTTGACGGGCGGCTGATTGACCTTGCCCGACGCCTTTTGTCGCAGGGCGGCGGCGCACTCTATTTCTGCTCGGCGGGCAAAGACAGGACGGGCGTCCTCTCGGCACTTCTTCTTTACCTGCTCGGCTACTCACGCGAGTATATCGTCGCCGATTATCTTATCTCGCGGGATAACCTTTTACCGACACTCACCGCCTTTGCGGCGGCGAACCCCACGGTCGATATTCGCGTCATCACCCCGTGTGAGCGGTATATCACCGAATTTCTCGATTGGTTGACCGAAAATATCGGTTAACCCCACCCCGTGTTAAATTATTCGGGCGATTTCATGATGCGATCGCCATTTATAGAGGCATTAAATGTATAGAATTGTTTACAAAAAACAACACAACCCCACCGTGACCGAAATGCATATTGAATCCCCCCTCGTCGCAAGGAAGGCAAGGGCGGGACAGTTCATTATCCTCCGCACAGACTCCGAGGGCGAGCGAATCCCACTCACCGTTGCGGGCACCGACCCCGAGGCGGGGACGGTGCGTATAATATTCCAGACCGTCGGCGCGACCACCGCCACCTTCGCTAAGATGGAGGAGGGGGATAGCCTCTCCGACTTCGTCGGCCCGCTTGGTAAACCGACGGAGATCGACGGCCTTTCCCGCGTGCTCGTCGTTGGCGGCGGCGTCGGATGTGCCATCGCGCTTCCCGTTGCCTGCGCGCTCGCTGATCGCGGCTGCTCCGTCACCTCTGTCATCGGCTTCCGCTCGCGCGAGCTCGTCATCCTCGAGGATGAGTTTTCCGCCGCGTCCGAAAATCTCACGGTCATGACCGACGACGGCTCCTACGGCAGGGCGGGTAACGTCTGCCTGCCTATTGAGGAAATGCTCTCCTCGGGCGTCACCTTCGACCGCGTTATCGCCATCGGCCCCATCGTGATGATGAAATTCGTCACCGAGGCGGTCCGCCCCTACGGTATCCCCGTCACCGTGTCGATGAACCCAATAATGATCGACGGCACGGGCATGTGCGGTGGCTGTCGGTTGACCCTCACGCAGGACGGCAAGCGGGTCACCAAATTCGCCTGCATCGACGGGCCTGATTTCGACGGATACGAGGTCGATTTCGACGAGGCGGCATCCCGCCTGAATATGTACCGCGACGCCGAGCGCCACGCCTTCGACGCGCATTGCAATCTTATGGAAAAGGGGGCAAACGGCAATGGCTAACACTTCACCGAAGAAGAATGAGATGCCCACCCTCTCCCCCGCGGAGCGTATTAAATGCTTCGACGAGGTCGCCACGGGCTACACCGAGGAGCAGGCAATCGACGAGGCGCTCCGTTGCCTTGGCTGCAAGAATATGCCCTGCGTCGGCGCATGCCCCGTCAATATCCGCATCCCCGAATTTATCGCACGCATCAAGGAGTGTGATTTCGAGGGCGCGTATGAAATAATCTCGCAAAGCTCCTCCTTGCCCGCCGTCTGCGGCCGCGTTTGCCCGCAGGAAACACAGTGCGAATCCAAGTGCGTCCGCGGAATCAAGGGCGAGCCCGTCGGCATCGGTCGCCTCGAGCGATTCGTCGCCGATTGGCATAACTCCCACACCCCCGTCACCGAGCAAAAAATAGCGAAAAACGGACACAGGGTGGCACTTGTCGGCTCCGGACCCGCCTCGCTCGCCTGTGCGGGCGACCTTGCGCGGCTCGGCTATTCCGTAACCGTTTTTGAGGCACTTCACACCGCGGGCGGCGTGCTCGTCTACGGTATTCCCGAGTTCCGTCTGCCCAAATCCATAGTCGCCCGCGAGGTGGATAACCTCACCGCGATGGGTGTCGAGATCTGCACCAACGTCGTCATCGGCAGGACCCTCACGGTCGACGAGCTGTTTGAGGATGGCTTCGAGGCGGTGTTTATCGCATCGGGCGCGGGTCTGCCGAACTTTATGGGCATCCCCGGCGAGAGCTACAAGGGCGTCTACTCCGCGAACGAATTTCTCACCCGCGCAAACCTTATGAAGGCGTACCGCGAGGGCGCGGCAACCCCGATCATCCACGGCTCGACCGTCGCCGTCGTCGGTGGCGGAAACGTCGCAATGGACGCCGCACGGACCGCACTTCGCCTCGGCGCGGATAAGGTGTATATCGTTTACCGACGCTCGATGGATGAGCTGCCCGCCCGCCGCGAGGAGGTCGAGCACGCGATAGAGGAGGGCATCGAGTTCCTTCTCCTCACAAGCCCCATCGAGATCCACGCCCACGAGAATAAGGATGACCCCCGCGACCCGAAAAACGGCTTCGTCAGCGGGATGACCTGTCTGAAAATGGCACTTGGCGAGCCCGACGAGCGCGGCCGCCGCCGTCCCGAGCCGGTTGCGGGTAGCGAATTTTTCCTCCCCGCCGACGTGGTGATAATGTCCATCGGCACCTCGCCGAACCCCCTCATCAAATCGACCACCGACGGCCTCGCGGTCAACTCGCGCGGCGGAATCATCGTTAACGAGGACGGCCTCACCTCGCGTCCGGGCGTGTATGCGGGCGGCGATGCCGTCACGGGTGCCGCAACCGTAATCAGCGCGATGGGCGCGGGCAAGCTCGCTGCCGCCGCAATACATAAATACCTCTCGGAAAAATAAAAGCGCGATTGCTCGCGCTAAATAAGGCCGCCTCGGCATCTGTCGGGGCGGCCTTTCCATATATGAGGTTAGGTTGCGCGGGGGGGCAAACGTAAAGGAAACCACCTAGTGTAAAATAGGGCAAACGGCGCGATCCTTGGTCGCGCGGTTATTTCAAGAACACCTGACAATCCATCGTAATCATCCCGTCCAGGGCGACGAACTCGCGCGGGCGAATCTCGAGCGAGTGGCATTTTGTCGCGCTGACGAAGGCCATATCGAGAATGAGGTCGATGACGAACGGGTGGCGCGAATCGGCGAAGATTATCTCCCCGTGGCAGAGCACCTGGCACACCGCGGCGTCACGCTCGAGAGTGATTCCGTTGCGCTCGGGGGTGCAGCTGACCTGCTCGATTTTCGCTTCGGTGAAGGTGGGCATCCGCTCGCCCATGACCGTGATTGGCGTCTGCCAGAGGTGAAGCCTTGCGCGCTTTGCGTGCCCCGACAGGCTGTGTGTCAGCGAGTAGCGATTGCGGGTGTGTATGATCATTCCGCCGCGCCGCTCGCGCTCGTTGGCGAGGGCAATCTCGCGGGGGCTGTCGAGGTAGGCCGCCTCGCGTAAGGCGGCACCCGTGTCGAGTTTTTCGGTGTCAAATCCCGCAAACTCACAGGATCTGCGCATGGATTCGAGCGCGCTATCATCCACCGTGCCGCTGATGGCAGCGGCGGCGAGAAGGTGTATCGGATGCCGCTCGGCGTAGGTGCGCGTCGCAATTATCGGCAGGGCAAGCGTCGCGAAATCGCGGATACCGCCCTCGTAGCCGAGCGCGTATTCGTAACCGCACCGAAGCCAGAAATCCCGCCACTCGGGGTCGTGAAGCTCGCCCGCGTGTCTAAGATAGTGGGCAAGCCCGTCGGGGTTGGCGTCGGGGGTGTTGCTGGTGCCTTTGTTGTCCGCGGGGTCCGTGTCCGTGTCGGCGTTTCTTACGTCGCGGCTGTGATCGGCGTCGGGGCTAGTCCCCGCCTTTTCGCTAAACATAGGCAGAGCGAGAATGGAGGGCACCGCCGCCATTGCGGCAAGCTCACGAATCCGCCCGTCCTCGCGGGGCAGAAGGTAGAGCGGTACCGCGGCGAAATCAGGGCTCGATAGCAGGCCGACCTCGCGGTCGGAGATCGCCTTTTCCGCGACCGCGACGCGCGCGATGGCGCCGAGGACGTCCGTACCCGCCTCACCCGAGAGGGCGATGCACCGCTTGGCAAGCGCTACGGGGGTCACCCGAGCAGTGCAGATATACCGAAGGGCGAGCGAGAGGCACTCCTTGCATCCGCGGTCAAGCCCGCCGTGGAGCAGGTATTCGAGGGCATCGACGCGCTCGCCGCCGCACTCCGAAATGATTGCGCGACAAAGGGCAAGGCGCGCCGCGGCATCGCCCTGCTCACATTTTGGTAAGAGTGAGAAAACATCATCCTCGCATGCGAAACGTAAAATATCAAACGGACAGTCGCTGATCGCTCTCAGCCCCTCGCGGAGCAGAAGTTCCTTCGATTTCCTTGCCATAAATCGCGTCCCTTTTTATATAAAAATGTTGGTGTTTTCTTTTTCTGTGGTGTAACAATTTAATTGTAGCATAGCGTGGCGGCAATTTCAATAGGATTTTTGAACAAATTACATAAAAAATTCATTTTCTGTACCCGTATATAATAAATAATGCACAATTTTTGTAATAAATCTACAAAAACGGAAAACCCCGTATTCAAAAATACCCGCACCTCCCTCCTTGATTGACGCGAAATCGACCGTGGCCTGCCCAAAATAACAAAAAGGCGACAGGGGGTCGGACCTTAGACCCCTTGTCGCGTTTGATAGCAAGGTGAATATTAAAAGAGCTTATGAAGCCCCGTTTGCTTAATAACGGGATAAAAAAACGTGCCGAGCAGGCCAGCCGAGATCGCCTGACTGATGAAAATCGATAGTGCGATAAGCCAATACCCCTCGCTCGCGCCGTAGGAGTAGATGATAACGGGTGGCAAAATCAAAGTGTTGGCAAGGATATTCGGCAGGGTGGCAACCCAGATGAATCGCGGCGGCAATTTCCGTAGCAAATACGCGCCGACCGCACCGATGAAGGTTGCGAGCGTTCCGAAAATGAGGTCAAGCGGGGCAACGCCGCCCGCCGTTAGGTTGGCGATAAGACAGCCGACCGTGAGACCGGGGATAGCCTCGGGCATAAAAACGGGCAGGATACACAGCATCTCGGAAATGCGGAATTGCACCGCTCCGCTCGCCGCACCGACAAGCGCCGAGATTGCCGTCAGAACAACGTACAGCGCCGCGATGATCCCCGCCCTTGCAAGATACCTTGCAGGATTCGAGTTCTTTCTTTGCATTTTTTCTCCTTTAGTTTTGTTTTTTCTGCTTTCGCATCGGTGAGGAAGGTCTCGAACTCACCGCCGATTATTGTACCACATCCCGCGAAAAAATGCAAGCGGTTTTTGCCGTTTTTGCCTTTTGCTGTAAAAATACCCGCAGAATTTCAATTACCCCCCACCCGTGTCAAATTTTTACGGTGGCAAAAATGCAAAATGTAAAGTATAATTAGTATAGAAAGGGGGGATTCTATGCGTTTTTCATCGGTTGGCGGCAAAAAGCTGAAGGTCACGCTCACCCCGCGCGAGGCGGAAAAATACGCCGCCCTTACCTCCGATGGGGCGGAAAACGGGCGGGGTGCACGGGCGGCGCTAGCCGAAATTCTTGCCGCCGCAGGCGAGGCGGTTGGATTTTCCTCGGCGGGGGAGCGCCTGCTCGTGCAGGTTTTTGCGGAGGATGCGGGCGGGTGCGATTTGTTTATCACCCGACTTTCCGCCATTCCCGAGGGCGACCGCCGCGCCGTCACCGAGGGCGGCGTTACCACCTATTCCGAGCGGCGGGCACATTTCAGCTTTGCCTCGCTCGCACACCTTCTCGCCGCCGCTCGCGCCCACGGGGATATGCTCTGTGACCTCTATGCGACTGACGGCGGTGTGTACTATCTCTCGACGGGCGAGCGCTCGCTTGGCGGGGTCAGCGATGCCGACCCTCTCCTTGAATTTGGCGACAGGGTCCACCGCCTCCCCCTCGGTATCGACGGCGAATACGGCAGGCTCCTCCTCTCGGGCGCGCCCCTGTCGGAGGCGCTCGCGCTTTTCGACTGATCGATCGCGGGCTCGTCACTTTCCGGTTTGCTTTCGCTTTTCGAGTGATTGCTTGCGAACGCTTATGAAAAAAGAGCGGATTATTCCAATCCGCTCTTTTCTCTTTGACTGTATTCCGTTTTCTCGGATGACGGTTGCTTTTTATATCTCGCCGTTTTCAATGTCCGAGATCATATCAACGCGGGTCTTGTGTCTGCCGCCCTCGAACTCGGCGCCGAGGAATGCGTCGATAATATCAAGCGCGAGGCAGGGGCCGATAACACGCGCCCCGAGGCAGAGAAGGTTTGCGTCGTTGTGTGCGCGGGTCATCCGTGCAGAGTAGGTGTCCGAGCAGAGCGCCGCCCTGATGCCGCGATGCTTGTTCGCGCACATCGACATACCGATGCCCGTTCCACAGATGAGAATACCAAACGAGCCGTCGAGGTCAGCCTGCACCTCGCGGCAGACCGCCGATGCAAAAACGGGATAGTGACAGGACGCCGCCGAATCCGTACCGAGGTCAACAACCTCGTAGCCGTGCTCACGAAGGTAGGGGATAACCTCACATTTGAGGCCGTAGCCTGCGCTGTCCGCGCCGATAAAAATTCTTCTCATTGCTCTTTCTCCATTTTATTGATTTTGTGTTATCGATTTATTCACGGTTGACGTCTCTCGGATGGTCGATGGTGGGTGAAGGCTTTCGTTACTGCTTTCCAAGCCGCTCGAGCCGCTCACGCTCCGCCTGCGGCACGCGAAGATAGGTTGCGCTGATCTCGCGGTCGGTGACGGTTTTCCCCTCGGCATGCTGACGAAGGGCGACAAGACCGATGGAGTACGCGCTCTGCGGGATTGCAAGGGGCGGAGTGCTCGCAAGGGTGATGCCCGCCGCGGTGAGGGCGCGATACGCGACCTCGTATCCGTCGCCGACAAGGTATATCGGCGCGTGAAGGGGGCGTAGCTCCTCGGCAAGCTGTGCAAGCGAGATCGCCCTGTCCTCAGAAAGGCGCTTCATCTCGTTGCCGTCGGAGAGGAAGGTGGCGGTGTAAACCTGTGCACGTCGTGCATCCATACAGGGGATAATATATCCCGCGGTGCCGCGCAGATTCTCGGCAAGCGCCTCGATGGTAGAAACCGCCGCGCAGGGGATATCCCGCCCGAAGGCGAGCCCCTTGACGAGCGACGCACCGATTCGAACTCCGGTAAACGAGCCGGGGCCAACCGCCGCGGCGAATAGCCCAACCTCGGAAATATCAACGTGAAGCGAGCGGAGAATCTCCTCCGCCATAGGGAGAAGCAGCTCGCTGTGCGTCAGACCGTTGTCGATATTGTATAGGGCGAGAAGCCGCTCGTCCTCGAGCAGGGCGACCGATGCCGACCTTGCCGTGCTGTCAAATGCAAGTATTTTCATATCTCGAAATCAACCCCCAAAATCTCAATCGTGCGCGCCTCCTCGTCCTCGGCGACGCGGCAAATCTCAACCGAAATCGCCCCGTCGGGAATCTCCTCGGGGATTCGCTCCGACCACTCGCAGATCGAGTATGCCTCCTCGGCAATATAGTCGTCGTAGCCGATCGAAACGAGGTCGTCAACGTCCGAAATACGGTAGAGGTCGAAGTGGTAGATACGCACCCGTCCGCGGTATTCGTTCACGACGGTGTACGTCGGGCTCTTCACACCCTTGATGCCGAAGTGCGAGGCAAACCCACGGGTGAACACCGTCTTTCCGACGCCCATCTCGCCACGCATCGCAATGAATGCACAGGTGATGCCGCTTGCCTCAAGCCCCGAGGCGAGCCGCCGTCCGAGCTCCTCGGTCTCTTTGTCACTGCATACTCTGAATATCATTCCTGTTTTCCTTAATAATCCCTAATTTTCTTTATATATGCCACCCCGTGTTAAATTTTCGCGGGGTACTTAAATTCTTTTTTCATTCCGTCGCACGGGGTAAATGTAAACAACACGTTACATAATCCCGCGGGTGATACCGCGGACGGTCATCTTATTTCGCGAAGGTAGTCCGACCTTGCGTCACCGAGGACGAAGGAGAGGATGTCCTCGTATCTTGCACGGCGTCTTTCAAGCTCGGCGGGGCTCACGTCCTCAAGGGTCGCACGAAGCAGGGTATTCTTCGGCGTATCGTCGGGGTCGGTCAGCTCAAGGGCGGTGACCGTATATCCCGCCGCAGAAAGGCGGGCGAGGCGTATCGCATCGGTCAGCGCCTCACAAAGCTTGCCGCGAAGCTGTGGGTAATCGGTCACGAAGGACAGCGCCTCTGCCCGTATCTTATCATTAAGATAACGGTGACAGCACGGCGTCGAAAGAATGACCCGTGCGCGAAGCTCCGCCGCGCGGTCAATAACCACGTCGGTGGCAACGTCACACGCGTGAAGCGAGATAACCATATCGGGCGAGATATCCGTCGGCGTGCTCTCTCGAATATCGCCGTGGATGAACTGCATACCCGTGTAGCCAAGCTCGCGTGCCAGCCCCTCACACCAGAGGATGACGTCGCGCTTGAGATCGATGCCGAGCATCCTGACTGCCCGTCCCTTCAGCGCGGTCAGATAGTGATAGACCGCAAAGGACAGGTAGCTCTTCCCGCAACAAAGGTCGTAAATAAGCAGCTCCCCCTCCTTCGGCAGTCGGGGATAAATCTCCTCAATATGCTCAAGGAAGCGGTTTATCTGGCGGAACTTGCCCTGCTTTTTATCGTGGACGCGCCCGCTCTTGTCGGATACGCCGAGGCGGATGAGGAAATCCTCATTCCCCTCGAGGATGTAGTTTTTCTTTCTGTCGAGCGACTCTATCGCCTGCTCGAACGCGGGGCTCTCACCCGTCAGCCTGCGGCGTAGCTTGTCCGCACCGAGAAGGGCGGGCTTGCCGCTTTTCGTTATTCTCAATTCGACCTCACCGACCGTGGTGATGAGGTTGGCCTGCGCGTATTCCGCGACGAGCCTGCCGAGCTCGTCCGCAAGGGCGTCGCCCGCGAGGTTCTTGTGTCGCACGGTATCCCCGGGCAGGGAATACTCGAGGGCGAGAATGTTACGCCCCCTGTGCGCGCAGATGCGCCCCGACACCTTCGTCACCTCGGACGAGCGCGGGCGGGAGAAAACCAGCTTGCGTATCACCCCGCGCTCAAACGCGAGGATGGCAAGCGAAATAAATTCCTTTGTCATTTGTCGTTCCCGTCTTTTTTCTTGAAGGTGAGCTTGCTCTCTGTCCGCTCGCCGATGCGCCGGAGGTTGCCGCGGTGGCACCACACGATAAGAATGGCGAGGAGGATGGAGGCGAGGGCAATGCCGAAATCGATCTGCCCCGCGTAGCTCACGCCGTCAACCACGATGCTCGTGGCGAATTTGAAATAGCCGCTCAGCGCAATGGGGTAGAGCACCGCCACCGAAACCGAGCCGAGCGAAACGTAGCGCCATATCCAGACGACCAGCACGAATATGAGGAAGAGCAGGGCGAAAATAACGGGCGAGAGTATGAGCGCCGACACCGCGGTGACGAGCACGCCCTTGCCCCCCTTGAAGCCGTAGTAGCAGGGAAATACGTGACCGATGGCGACGAGCAACGCCGCGAAATAAAGGATATTGTTCGTCGAAACGCCCGAAACGTAGCCGAATCCGAATAAAAGACCGGCAAGGCCGATGGACACCGCCGCCTTGAGAAGGTCGCCGAGCAGGGTCAGACCCGCCGCACCGAGGCCGTAAACGCGATTCATATTCGTCATGCCTGCATTACCGCTGCCCTTCGTGCGGACGTCCTCACGGTAAAGAAGGCGGGAAACGATGATGGCGGTATTCACGCTACCGAGCAGGTAGGAAAGAAGGAGCACGCCGCCCATAACGGCAAAAAACACCGCGGGGGGAATCGCCCCCTCGTAAAGGTGTGATAACAGCCCGACGTTCAGATTCATAATATCTCCTTTGAAAGCATATTTTATCACCCTACATTATACACCACCGCGCGGGCAATGTCAATAATACGCGCCCGATTATTTTATAGTAATTGCCTATTGCTTTTTTATACGGATTCGGGTATAATGTAAATATTAATAGTCCCGTGGGGATCCGTGCGCCCACTCACGTCGCATCCGACACGGACAGAGCACGGAAGGTGAGGTGACGGGGAAGTGGTCGATCTGTCTATATTCAATACGCTCGGCGTTGATTCCTACGCCGTGCTCGACTACCGCGACCTTCGCGAGATAAACGCACCCCTTCGCGAGCGGATGGAGTTCACACCGCGCGCGGCGATAGTCTACCTCGTGCCCTACTACACGGGTGAGACGGTGAACGTCTCCCGTTACGCCGCCTCGCTTGACTACCACCTCGGTATGCGGGAAATATCCGCGCGGGTGATTGCCCACCTTTCTGCGAGCTATCCCGGGGCGCATTTCCTCGGCTACGGCGACCACAGCCCGATTGATGAGGTGCACGCCGCGCTCATCTCGGGGCTCGGCATCGCGGGGGATAACGGCTTGCTCATCAGCCCAACCTGGGGCAGCTACGTGTTCATCGGTGACATCCTCACCGACCTTGACCCTGCGCTCCTTGGCGCTATCCCGCCGCGTGCGGCCCGGGGGTGCTCTCATTGCGGTGCCTGCCGACGTGCCTGTCCTACCGGAATCCTTCGTGGGGAGGGGGCGGATTGCCTCTCCGCCATCACGCAAAGGAAGGGCGAGCTCGCCGAGGAGGAGGCCGAATTGATGCGAAAATACGGCACCGCGTGGGGGTGTGATATCTGTCAGACTGTGTGTCCCCATAACCGCGCGCCGAAAATCACACCCGTCGAATTTTTCCACCGTGAGCGCATCACCGAATTGACCCCCGAAATTCTAAAAGGCATGACCCGTGTCGAGTTTTCGCGCCGTGCGTTTGCCTGGCGGGGTCGAAAAACGGTTGAGCGCAACCTCGCTGTCCTCTACGGGGATGACTCGAAAAAGTAAAGTATAGTTTGCATAATTCAAAATGAAAAGGAAAGAAAAATGGAAAAGTTAAAGAAGAAATACGGTTTGTTCACAGCGATATGTATGGTCGTCGGAATCGTTATTGGATCGGGCGTCTTTTTCAAGGCGCAGGACGTCCTTGCAGAAACCGGCGGAAACGTTCTTGACGGTATTCTCGCCTGGGTGATCGGCGGTCTGATCATGGTCGTGATCGCATCCACCTTTGCGGTCATGGCAACGAAATACGAGCGCGTCAACGGTGTCGTCGACTATGCCGAGGCGCTGTGCGGCCGCACCTACGCTTATTTCGTCGGCTGGTTCATCTCCGTCATTTATTACCCCGCGATGACGGGTGTGCTTGCCTGGGTTTCCGCGCGATATACCATCGTCGCCGTCTTTGGCGAGTCCTCTATCAGCGAGCGTGCGCTTATGGGCCCCGAGTGTGTCCTTATCGCCGCCTTCTACCTCTTGGTTATGTACTTCATCAACACCATCGCCCCCCGCCTCGCGGGTAAGGTACAGGTCTCCGCCACAGTTATTAAGCTCATTCCTATCGCATTCATCGCCCTGGTCGGTAGCATCATTGGGCTTGCAAACGGCACTCTCGCCTCTAACTTCGAGGTAGGTAACGCCGTCAGCGAGGCCGTTGGCGGCAACGGTATGTTCGCCGCGCTCTGCTGTACCGCCTTCGCCTACGAGGGCTGGATCGTCGCCACCTCTATCAACGCGGAGATCAAGGATTCGAAGCGCAATCTTCCCATCGCCCTCTTCGTCGGCGCGATCATCATTATGCTCACCTATCTGCTCTACTATATCGGCGTTCTCGGTCTCTCCGACGTCGGTACTCTTATGGCAGAGGGTACGAGCGTTGCCTTCACCTTCTTTGGCAAGGGTGTCGCAACTCTCATTAACTTCCTTATTATTATTTCCTGCCTCGGCACGCTCAACGGCCTGATGGTCGCGTCCACACGCGGTGTCTATTCGCTCGCCGCGCGTAACGAGGGATTGAGCCCGTCGACCTTCGCCAACATCGACCACGCCACCAATATGCCGCACAACTCTGCGGCGCTTGGTCTGCTCCTCTCCGGCATCTGGATGGTCTACTTCCTCGGCGGACAGTTCTACGGCTGGTTTGGCGCATACGCCTTCGACTCCTCCGAGCTGCCGATAATCACCATCTACCCCCTCTACCTGCCTATTCTCATCAGCTTTATGATAAAGGAGAAGGGGGTTAACCCCTTCCTTCGCTTCGTCCTGCCGTCGCTGTCCATTGTCGGCGTCGGTATCATGGTCGCGGCGTCAATCTTCCGTCACGGCATCTCGAACGTCTGGTATCTCATCGTCTTTGCCGTCGTGATGCTCGTCGGTGCGGGCCTGCTTTTCTACCGTAAAAAACGGGACAAATCCCCCCTCGCCCCCGCCGGCGCGGAGGACTAATCGCCGAAAACGGCAAAAAACTATCAAAATAACGTAACCTTTACACGCCCTTTTACGTCATAATAAGTGAACGGGTCACAGGGCGACGGGCTGACCCGTCGCCCAATCTTTTTCGGTAACCGCCCAAAAATCCATCAAAATTCCGCGGGAGGTGATGATAATTTCTGCCCGACCACTCTTGCGCGGCGTCCTATACTCCTTCGTCCACCTCTCGGTGGAGGTCGCCTGCTTCTATTTCCTATATTCCCGTATGGCGGGCACACCGTCTTGGTGGGCGTGCGCCATGCTCTATAACGCGCTTGCCTTCCTGCCGCAGATCCTCATTGGCGAGCTTGCCGACCGCTACCGCCGCATACCCTACGGGGTCATCGGCTGCGTGCTCATGCTCTCGGGGCTTGCCCTGCCGTTTGATTACCCCGCGCTATTTCTTCTCTGCATCGGCAATTGCCTTCTGCACGTCGACGGCGCCCTACATACCATGCATGGCGCAGGGGGCAGGGTCACACCCGTCGCGATATTCGTCGGCGGCGGCTCCTTCGGCGTGATTGCGGGTCGCCTGCTCGGCTCGGCGGGGTGGGGAACCGTCGCGCTCCTGCCCGTCGGCCTTATGCTACTCTCGCTCGGGGTCTGCCTCTTTCTCTACCTTCGCTCCGACCTCACGGACGACGGCCTTCCGTTTACCCACGTCAATACCTCGTTGCCCGTCGTGCCCATGCTCCTGATATTGCTCCTTGCGGTCGCGGCGCGCTCCTTCGTGTCCTACGCCATCCCGACCGAGTGGATGGATACCACCCTCGACTCGGTGCTTCTGTTCGTCTTTATGGGTCTTGGCAAGATGCTCGGCGGCCCCGTTGCCGATAAATTCGGATTCCGCACCTGCGCCATTGTCAGCCTGCTCGTTTCCATCCCGTTTCTCGCCTTTGGCGGACGGGTCATGCCCCTATCGATCATCGGTATCGCGCTCTTTTCAATGACGATGCCCATTACCGTCGGCATCCTCGCTTCGCGCTTCCGCGGGCGGGTTGGTTATTCCTTTGGAATAACCACGGTCGGCCTGTTCCTCGGTGTACTGCCGTCCTTCTTCGTCCTTCCGCGCACCCTCCTGTCACAGATTATTACACTCACCGTCCTTTGCCTCGCGGCACTTGGCGGAATACTCATCTCAATAAAAAAGGAGAATAAAAATGCTTAATCACATTCTTGACGTCGCACCCCCGCCCATCCTTCCCAACGTTTCCGATTCCCTTGGCGGCATGTCGAATGGCGCACTTATCGCGATGCTCGTCGTCGGCGTCGTGATGCTCGTTGCGGTTGTCGCGGTCTTTGCCTTCGTCCTCGGGAGGAGGAGCAAATGAAGTTTGTTCTCTTCGGGATCGTCGTTCTTATCTACCTTTTATTTATGGCCGGAATCACCGTGCTTATCGAGGGCACGCTCCTCACCCTTGTTACGCGTTGGCGTGGCTTTCGTCGTCCGTCGGTCATCCTTAACCTGTTGACGAATCCTATCGTCAACCTCATTCTCCCCGCCCTCTACAAGGGTGTAAAAGAGCTGCTCCTACCCCGAATGTGGGTCGGGGCAACCCTCGCCGTCTTCCTTCTTGCCGAGGTGGGCGTCATCCTCCTCGAGGCGTGGATGTACCGCATCCTCACGCGCGAGCCATATCGCCGCACCCTCCCCGTCAGCATCGCGGCAAACACCCTCTCCGCCGTCCTCGGCACGATCATTGGGGTGTTTATTTATATTTGACGCCCCGTCGGCATTATCATCGGTGCGTTTATCAATGTTTGACGCCCCGTCGGCAGGATTGTCGGAATATTTATGTATTTACAACCCTCGCGGCGCGAGAAATACTGCATTACGCAAAAAACACGGCTCAAACGAGCCGTGTTTTTCTATTTTTTGTAGGGACCGTGCGTCCCAAAGGCTCCCTCCGAGAGGGAGCTGGCACGGCGTAGCCGTGACTGAAGGAGCCTGCGAGAGCATTGTGAGTACAGAGTTAAAGAATTGCTCCGCCGCGGCTTGCGTAGGAACGTTTGGGAGGCTAGACAACTCATCCGAGCCGCTTGCGGCTCTCTCACCCATTCCCTCACTAGGGAAGGCTTGGAGATTTGCACCGCGGCAGGGTAGGATTTATTTTATCTCCTGCTCCAAATTCAAAAAGGTTTCCGTGTTGAAAAACTCGACGATAGTGATGCCAAGCCCGTCGCACAGCTTTTTAATGGTTACAACGCCGGGATTCGTGCTTTTTCCGTAGAGAATATTTTTGATGCTCGACGGCGGCACCGCCGATTCCATAGCCAGCTTGTGTATCGACATCTTCCTCATTTCAAGAAGCTCTAACAGCCTGTTTTTGGTAGCAATATAAGTGTCCATATATGTCCTCCGATTGTGTTTTTTAGGCCTTATGGTCTAATTATAGCCCGAAAAGTATTGACAAAGTGGGCTATATATGATACAATATTGCCGCATTAAATATTATGGAGGTAAAAATGAGGGAAGATCTTAACTTATCTGCAAGCCCTATACTAAAAGCAATGCGGATTGCAATGTGGGGCGGTACGATAGTGTGCGTTCTTTGCGCTTTGATGACTTTTTTTGGTGAAACAACGGCGGAAATATCCGGCTCTGTTGTTCACACGATTAAAGGACTGCTTGAAGGAGGGATGGTTTAATGGCACTTATTACCTGTAAGAACTGTGGCAAGAATATCAGCGACAAAACGGAAAAGTGCATTCATTGCGGTCATCCCGTAAATGAAGACGTTGAGGTTGCAGAGGAGTCTGTCACATCAACGCATATCGAGGCACCCGAGGATGATAAACGCCCGCTTTTCCATCAACTGCCCGCTAGTGAGCAAAGGATGCTCGAGGAAACGTTTGTTAACACCGACCCGTGGGCGCTCTCATACAGGCGTAAAAAGGGAGAAATAAAGAAGTACTATAATATGCATTACACCGCTTGGTTTTGCGCGGCTGTTTCCGTACTATGCGGGCAGAGGGTGGATAATTATGCAAGCGGAACGTTTTGGGCAATTCTGGCGCAAATAGCAATGGTCGCAGTTGCGTTGGTTTGGGTGGGTACTATTGTAATGGTGATATATACCAGAATCAGCAACGATAATAAGCTCAATATAGTGCGATACAATAAGAAATTTGAAAAATGGCTATTGGAAGAGAAGGGAATTAAGTACATACCAAACCTTCCGTCCGAAAAGGCAAAGCGCTTATATAGTCAAATAGATATTGATGATATTTAAGGAGTAAAAAAATGGCTATTATTAACTGCCCCGAGTGTGGGGAAAAGATTTCCGACACCGCAAAGCGGTGCGTGCATTGCGGTGTATCAATTACTGTTTGTCCCGAATGTAATAATATTTATATGAATGACCCGGTGGTGTGTCCGAGCTGTGGTTACGAATTTGTATCCGTCAGCAAGAGTGCAAAGCATATTGAGGGTGAAGAAATATCGAGCGCAGGCGAGGTAATGAAAAAATGGCAGGTAAGCGAGCCGTTTTACACCTATCTTTTTAAGCCCTGGATATGGATTTTGTTTATTTCCGCAGCGGTTGTCCTGCTTGGTATTGCCGTAATTCTGTTATTGACTTGGGATAACATTCTGACGATGTCTTCGACGATGAAGAACGTCAAAACGTTAATTGTCTTCGCCGCTATTTTTTATGCTCTATTTGCGGCATATTCTCCGCTTGGCGAGCATTTGAAATATATCCTGTTGGCAAAGTGGTGCGGGCGAAAAGGCGTTAAGTACGAAAATGTAATCTCTAATTCTTTAAAAATGGACTTTGACGCCATGTCGGTTGAGGCGGCGTCTGAGGAGCTTGGCGGACTTCAATGGACTATTTCTGCGGCTTCGTATGCAAAAAATCCTATCCAACGCGCGAAAAGGCAGAATACAGCCATATTTATGACGATTTGCGGAATAGTCGAGGCGCTTTTCCTTGGTCTTTTCCTATCAAAAAATGCAGAAATATTTATGGCGGCAAGAGTTGTTGAAAGCGATATCCTCGGAATCAAGGGATTTGAGTTCTCGATGATAAAAGATTGGTGGATGCTAATCGTTTTTGCAATCGGAGTTCTTGCGTACAAAATAAGCGATATGTATTTTGATAAGATCGCAGAGCGTGAAAGAGCAAATTGGACGAGGAAAAACCTTCCCGACCTTATGCCGAAATTCAGCAGATATGTTGAAAGCGAAAATATGGTCGAGTACATTATGAAAAGATCCGGCGTGGATATTTAATTGAAAAACACGGCTCACATGAGCCGTGTTTTTCTATTTTTTGTAGGGACCGTGCGTCCGAAAGTTGCATTGCAACTTGACGGTCCGAGCCGAGCAAGGCAATAAAATCGAGGCAAAACAAGGGGCAACCGAGCCTTACACGCACGGGCGATGGCAATTGTTTGCATCCCGCTGTGTCACGGACCGTCGAGGACGCCGGTCCCTACAATAATGAAGGACGCCGGTCCCTACGAAAAAGGGTGCGGTTTTTGGCACGGGCAACACTCTCGGGCAACACTCTCGGGCAACATGCTCGGGCAACACGCTCGGACAACAATTGAAACTGAACAAAAAACGCCCCCGAGGTGGGGGCGTGTTAAATTTTGGCGTGTTTCAAACGGCAATTGACGCAGATTTCGATGCCTTTTTTTAAAATGACAATACCGCAAATGCCGATGTGTTAACGAACGGCAGATGGAGTATGCGTTTAGCAAAACGGCAATTACGCAGATATTGACGCCCTTACTCAAATCGGCAAAAGCGAACAATCTATGCCTTTTCTTAAAACAGCAAATAGGTAATAAGGAACGCGAGGGTGATGATGCCGAGCACGACGAGCATCGGTACGAACATCATCCGCACCGCGCCGCAGTAGGTTTTCCACTGCTCCTTAAAGGAGGCGCGGGGGCGGCCGCTACCGTGGTAGCGGGGACCGCCGACGTTCGACATATCGGCGATGGTCCTGCCGTCGTCGATGTAGGTTACCTTTTGCTTTTTCTTTTTCCCCTTTTTGCTCATTTTCACTCCTCGTCAAGCAGGTGACAGGCGGCGAAATGCCCCTCGCCATACTCCTTGTACTCGGGTGGGATGTGCTTGCAGATCTCCTTCGCGTATGGGCAGCGCGTATGGAAGCGACAGCCCTTCGGCGGATTTGCGGGGGAGGGAATATCACCCGAGAGGGGGATGCGGTTCATCTTCGCGTCGGGATTCGGATTCGGGATCGCGGAGAACAGCGCCTTCGTATACGGGTGGATGGGATTCGAGAAGATGTCGGCCTTGTTACCGAACTCAACCATCGAGCCGAGGTACATTACGCCGATCTTGTCGGAGATGAACTTGACGACCGACAGGTCGTGCGAGATGAACACGTAGGTGAGGTTCATATCCCTCTGTAATTCCTTCAGAAGGTTGATGATCTGCGCCTGAATAGACACGTCGAGCGCGGAAACGGGCTCGTCACAGATGACGAGGCTCGGATTGACCGACAGGGCGCGTGCGATGCAGATACGCTGACGCTGACCGCCCGAGAACTCGTGCGGGTATCTCTCGTAATAGTAGTCGCGCAGACCGCACTTCTCCATAAGATTAAGGACATAGTCCTTAACCTCGCTCTTCGGCACGATTCCGTGAACGAGCACGGGCTCGGAGAGGATGTCGCCCACCGTGCTACGGGGCGGCAGGGAGGAGTAGGGGTCCTGGAAGATGATCTGCATCTTCTTGCGGATCTCGCGCATCTCGTTCGTCTTATAGTCGGTGATGTCCTCACCCATGAAGATGATCTTGCCGTCGGTCGGCTTGTGCAGCTTGAGGATCGCCCTGCCGAGGGTGGTCTTTCCGCATCCCGACTCGCCAACGATACCGAGCGTCTCACCCGGCTTGAGTACGAAGGACACGTCGTCAACCGCGACGAGCTCGGAGAGGACCTTGCCCGTCAGCGACTTCTTCAGCGGGAAGCACTTGCGAAGGTGGCGCACCTCGAGGATAGCCTCGGGATCGTAGGGCTTATCCATATCGGCGTCGCGTCTTGCGCGCTTTTGTGCCTCGTATTTTGCGGCGATCGCCTCGTCGTCATACTCGGGCGCGTCCGCGGGGGTGGCCCCGACCTCTGCTACGGGTGTGTTTTCCTCGTTCACCGCGTCGGAGATCGCCGCATTTTCGTTATTCAAAATATCAGCCATTTTTCTCCTCCTCATAAAGGTGACAGGAAACGTAGTGCGTCGGGCTTACCTGTACCATGCAGGGGTAGTCGCCGCCACACTTCGGGGTGCACATCGAGCATCTTTCCTTGAAGTAGCAGTAGTTGGGCATATTTACGGGGTTCGGCACGTTGCCGGGGATGTTAAAGAGGGTGTCGGAGTCGGAGTCCATCGTGGGCTTCGACTTCTGAAGACCGATGGTGTAGGGGTGCATCGGGTTATGGAAGATCTCCCTGACCGTGCCCATCTCGATAACGCGGCCCGCGTACATTACGACGACGAAATCCGCCATCTCCGCAATAACGCCGAGGTCGTGGGTGATGAGCATAATAGAGCCGTCGATACGGTCCTTCAGGTCACGGAGCAGGTCGAGGATCTGCGCCTGAATGGTAACGTCGAGCGCGGTGGTCGGCTCGTCCGCGATGATGAGTCGGGGATCGCAGGCAAGCGCCATCGCGATCATAACCCTCTGTCGCATTCCGCCCGACAGCTCGTGCGGGAACGCCTTGTAAACGCGCTCGGGCGCGGCAATTCCAACGAGGTTGAGCATCTCCATCGAGCGCTCCTTCGCCATCTCCTTGGTCGCGCCGGGCGTGTGGATGAAGGTCACCTCGTCGAGCTGTTCACCTATGGTGAAAATGGGGTTTAAGGAGGTCATCGGCTCCTGGAAGATCATTGCGATCTGCTTTCCGCGGATGCGGTAGATCTCGCTCTGCGGCATTTTCGCAATGTCGTAGACCTTTTCCTCGGTCTCGAACATCGGCGCGCCCTTTTCGTCGAGGCGCTGCTTCGGGATCTTTTTGCCCGTGGGCTCGCCCTTCTTGTTTAACTCGTCAACCATGATCGGCTGACCGTCCTCGCCGAGCTCGTAAACGGGGATGAGCTTGCCGCCCTCGCGCTTGTAATCGTACGCCTTGAAGCGGATGCTACCCGAGTAGATCTGGCCCTGCGGTCCCTGGAGCAGGCGCATGACCGACATGCTCGTGACGCTCTTGCCACAGCCCGACTCGCCGACGATGCCGACGGTTGCGTTCTTCGGAATGTTGAAGGAAACGCCGTTGACCGCCTTGACAACGCCCTGATCGGTGAAGAAATAGGTGTGCAGGTCCTCGATCTCGAGGATATTCCTGTCGTCCTTCATCTCGGTGACGAATTCGGACTCGTCCGCCTTGCGCTTCTTGTACTTTTCGAGGCGCATCATCACCTTGGAATTAGCCTTTGCAATCGCGCGGATCTCCCTACCCGTGAGGTAGGCACGGGGCTTGTCGCCCGTCTTGATCTCGCCGTCCTCGCCCTTTCCGAGGAGGGATTTGATTTTATCAATAATATTCATATCTTATCTCCTCATCTTGGGGTCGAGCGCGTCGCGCAGGCCGTCGCCAACGAAGTTGAAGCCAAGCACGGCAATAACGATGCAGATACCGGCGGGTCCCCAGACGTTGAAGTGGTTCTGAAGGATGTCGGTGTTGGTGGAAATGATGTTGATCATAGTACCCCATGCGGCGTAGGGCGCCTTGACTCCGAGATTGAGGTAGGAGAGGGTCGCCTCGTAAAGGATCATACTACCGAGCGAGAGGGTCATCTGCACGATGAGCTGAGGCATTACGTTGGGCACGAGGTGCTTGAATATCTTTCGCGCGGTGGAGTAGCCCATCGCCTCGGCGGCGACCATGTACTCCTGCTCACGCAGGGAGAGGATCTGTCCTCTTACGAGGCGGGCGGTACCCGTCCAGGAGAAGAGGGTCAGATAGATCATAAGTAAATAGATACGGTACTTCGCATCGATGCCCGCCGCGTCGAGAAGCGTCGAGATGATGAGAAGGATCGGAATACCCGGCAGGCACATAAGGATATCGCAAATACGCATGATAACGTTGTCGATAACCCCGCCGAAGTAGCCCGCAACACCGCCGAGCACGACGCCGAGAATGGTGATAACGAAAACGGCGATGAAGCTGACGGTCAGGGATATACGCCCACCGTACATAAGGCGGACGAAGATGTCGTAGCCCTCGTTATCCGTGCCGAGGATGTGGTCGCGGGACGGGGGTGCGAGGAAATTGTCCTTGAGCTTACGCTCAACGGTCTGGCGGACGGTGATCTTCTCGCCGTTTTCGCCGATTATCTCGTACTCGGTGGTGGAGTATTCGATCTGACCCGATTCGTCGAGCTCGATCTCGCCCCACTTGCCGTCGTTCGGGTCGTAGACGATGCCGCCCATCTCGTTTTTCTCACCCCTGTCGGCAAAGAACAGCGGGCCGAAGAAGGAGAACAAAAACAGCGACACGATCATAATAAGACCGATGATACTAAGACGCGAGCGGAAGAAGCGGCGAAGCACCATCTGCGTCGGGGAGAGGAGCTTGACGTTCTTGTCAAGCGGTGCCTCGGTGTCCTTCGAGGAGGTGCTGACGGCCTCGGTGGTATTTACGCCCTCGGTACCTTCGGTGGCAGGGGAAATTTCGGGAATATTCTTTTCTTCCATACTGCCTCCTTACTCGATCTTGACTCTCGGGTCAACGAGAACGTACATAAGGTCGGCAAGCAATACGCCGATGACCGAAAGAACGGCGAGGAACATGTTGTAGCCCATGATGAAGGGGATGTCACCCTTGTTCATATAGTCGAGCGCAACGTTACCGATACCCTGAACGCCGAAGATCTGCTCGGTGATGATGGATCCCGAGAACAGAGAGGGAAGAAGTCCCGCAAGGCTGGTTACGACGGGGATGAGTGTGTTGCGGAAGGCGTGCTTGTAGATGACCTTGGTTTCGGAGAGGCCCTTCGCGCGTGCGGTACGGATGTAATCCGAGTTCAGGACCTCGAGCATATTCGTCCTCGTCATTCTCATTCGTCCGCCGATGGAGAGGATGATTATCGTGAGAATGGGGAGGAACAGGTGCATAAAGTATTCGGGCAGAAGGGCAAGACCCGTGGCCGAGCCCGTCGCCGAAATGTCACCCTGTGACGGGAACCACCCGAGCTTGTAGGCAAACAGATCCTTCAGCATATTTCCGAAGAAGAAGGAAGGAAGTGAAATACCTATCATAACGAGGATGGTAACGACGTAGTCGCGCAGGGAATACTGATGCGTTGCCGCCGTGATTCCCAGCGGGATCGCGATCATAAATTCAAAAACGGTTGCAATTAAGGAAATTGCGAAGGAGACGCCCATGTGCTGCTTGATGACGGTGGTAACGGGCGTTCCGTTCTTGAAGCAATTTCCGAGATTTCCTTGAAGCAGCTGTAACAGCCAGTTGAAATAGCCCTCGAGAATACCGAGGAAGGAATCGTCGCCGAGGCCGTACATCTTATACATATTCTGCACGACGTCGTCGGGGACGACGGTTCCCCCCTGGTTCATCGCGTCGATCTTCGACTGAATGAAGTCGACGGGCATAAGGCGGATAAGGAAATAAATGATTAGCGACACACCGAGAAGAATTATGATGGCAAGCCCAATTCTTTTGAGTATGTATTTAAGCATTATTCAAACCTCGTCAGTTAGCGAACTCGATCTCCCAGATTCTGTCAAGGGGGGAGGAGTAGGGGTTGATCTCCTCGGGAAGGCTCTCTGCCTTGATTACGTTCGCGTTGTAGGCGTAAAGCGTGCTTCTCTGGTAAACGGGAAGCTCAACCGCGAGGTCGAGCACCTTGCCCATTGCAAGCTCGTAAAGCTCCTTGCGGACCTCCTGATCGTTGGTCTCGCGCGCCTGGTCGATAAGGTCGGAGAGCTCGTCGAGGATCTTTCTTTGCTCGTCGTTTCTCTTGATCTCGTCGTAGCCCCAGCCCTTGGTCGAGGTGGCGGTGGAGTTCTTGTGATATACCTGATACATATCGGGGTCGATGGTGGAGCCCCACGCCGCCGCCCATACTGCGAGCGAGCCGGTGTTGATCTTGGTCAACGCCTGCGTATCGGGCTCAACCGTGATATCCCAGCCGAGGGAGTTGAGGAGCGCCGCCGCATCGCGGAATACCTTGTAGGTGGGGTGGTCCTGAAGGTTGGAGCCCGCGATGGTGAACTCGATGGACAGCACGCTGTCACCTGCGGAAACGCCTGCAAGGCTCATATACTTCTGGATATTTGCGATGGCAATGGACTCGCTCCACTGCTCGTCGATCTGGGGGTAATCCCTGCCGTTGTCGGTCGCGCTCGAGCCGTCGGGATAGGCCCAGGATACCTTCGACATCGGCCAGTAGATCTGGCTCGCGGAATCGAGGGTGTAGTAGTCGAGGGCAAGCGAGGTGTTCATCGCGCACATAATAGCCTTACGGATATTGATGTCGGGGATATGGCTTGCGTTGATACCGATGTAACCGTAGCCAAGCTGGTCGGTCTTGATGGAGTTGTAGCCGTTTGCGGCCATGTTCTTCAGCTTCTCGTCGTTCTCCTTGGTGAGCTGGGGGGTGATGTAGTGCACCGAGCCCTCCTGAAGCGCGCCGATGGAGTTTGCGGCGGAAACGACCTGATAGCGGACCTTCTCGATCTTCGCGTTATTCAGGCTCTCGCCAACGGTGTGGAAGTTATCGTTACGCTTGAAGTAAACGATACCCGAGGTGTAGAAGTCGGTGGTTGCGGGGCTGTCGCTGTTAGCGCGGTCGGTTACCTTGTAGGGACCCGCACCCATCGGGAGCATGATGTTACGGACGGACTGAACGACGCCCTTCATAAATTCAAACTCACCAAAATCAACGCCGAACTTGTTGTTCTCAATGTCAACGGGGGTCTTTGCACCCTCGCCGTAGTAGTGCTGGGGAGCGACGGAGAAGGCAAAGTTCCACTGTGCCTTGGGGTCAACGCCGTCGATGGTGATCTGCAACACGTCGTAGCCGTCGGTGGGCACGCCGTTTGCATCGTGGTTGGATGCGACGGTGTACTCGTTACCGTTAACGGTAACGGTGCTGCCCTTGGTGGCCTCGTTGTGGCCGAGCGACTGAATACCCGAGATAGAGGGAACGACGAGCTCGTCACCCTCCCTCTGGTTCTTGAGGAGGACGTCCTTTGCCTTCGTGGTGAAATCGTTAAGCAGCTTGGACGAGCTGACAGAGTAGAGGAGGATGGAGGAGAGCGACTCTGCGATCATATCGTCGTAAACGCGCTTGATCGCCGCGTCCTTGGTGGTGTACTTGCTGATATCGAGGTTGGGATGAAGGGCCTTGATCTTCGACTTATCGTCCTTGTCGGTGCCTGCGATCTTCTCGTACTCGATGGTTACGTAGCCCTCGTAAAGGAAGAAGCAGAACAGCTCGTTCTTGATCTCCTCGAACTTCTCGTAGCGCTCGTCGTCGACGTATGCGTCCTTCGCGCTCTCAAAGTCGGTGTAGAGCTCCTCGTTAAAGAGCTTCAGCGCCTGCTCGTAGTCGGCAAGCAGCTGTGCGCGTGCCTTATCCTCGGCACCGTCCGCGTCCATCTCGTCGAAGGTCATGATCGACGCCATGTAGTCGTAGGAGGGGGTGTGGTTTGCGATGGCCGCCTTCATCTCGTCAACGGTGATGTAGAAGGAGCCGTCGTTCTGCTCTGCGGCGGTCTCGTAAAGCTGAACGAGCTCGAGAATACGCATGGATGCGTTCTGTGCCGCCTGCTCGGAGGTGGTGTCGTCGTTATCCTCCTCGGTCGCGTCGGGGTCCTGGTTTCTGTACGCGTTCAGGCCCTTGATGGCGGTCGAGTAGATGGTTGCCGAGCCCGTGTAAACGGGGTCGAGATAGAGGTAGAGGTTGAAGAGCACGTCCTCGATGGTCAGGGGGTGACCGTCGGAGAAGAGGATGCCGTTCTTGATAACGAAGGTATATACGTTATCGCCGTCGGAATTCTGCGTTACCTGGTAGTCCTTGGTTACTACCGCCTCGTCATCGCCAAATGCGACCTCGACGGAGGTTACGTTGCCCTTAGCGTCGTAGATGCACTTGGAGGAGAGCATACCGATCTGCGTCATCGAGACGATGGTGCCGTCGGTAGCGGAGGTGGAGAAGAAGGGGTTGAACAGACCGTCGAGCTGCTCGGTCATGATAACGAGCGCGTCGGGATTCGTCTTATCTCCGCCGTTTTTGCCCCTGCAGCCCGTGAAAACGACGGCACAGCTTGCACACATCGCCACGAGAAGCAATAGACAGATGATTCTCTTTTTCATTTTGTTTCTCCTTGTATGATAATTTTTTATTAACGGTTTAATACGGACTTACGCCCGCTCTCTTACCCAGCTGACGGTATTGCCGTCCGCGCTGACCGTGACGGTGAAGCGCGTGCCCTCGTTAAGGGCGACGACCGTGATCGCCGAGTAATCAATGTTGCAGTATTCGTAGCCCGTACCGCATACGAGGCCGATGCTGTGGTCGCCGTTGACCGCGGTGATGCTTCCGTTCGTTGCCTCGGAGGACACGGTGAGTTTACCGCTGACGGTGACGTTCTCGAGGGTCGCGCCCTCAAATATTCTGCCCGCGAACAGTCCGAAGCTGCCGCCCGGGTTACGCGAGCCCTTCGCGATCGTGTAATCAACGTTCAGGAAATCAACGTCGCGGATCACGGCACTGTCGGTAATGCTGCCGAACAGGCCCGCCTGCTGGGATTGGCTACCCTGCTTTGCGGTGATGTTTTCGAGCTTGTGTCCGTTTCCGATGATCGAGCCGGAGAAGCTACCCGTGAGGGGCCAGCTCTTGCCCGCGAAATCGAGGTCGGCTTCAATAATATAGTGTGCGGTGGGGTTTGCGTTCGCGATGAGCTGGTCAACCGTGCTGATGCGGTACCAGCTGCCGTCGAGAAGGTCGAGGTAGATCTTCATAACGTTGTCGGTCGCCGTGGCAGTTTCAATGTCGATCCTGCCCGTGTGAGTGACGGTCGTGTCGGTGATCTTATTTACGCCCGCCCCGTCGGTGTAGGCGGCGTCGAAGGTCTTGCCCACGAACTCGGGGAAGCCGTTTTTGTCCATCCTGCCCGTCGCGGTGTTCCACGCGGGTAGGGTCAGCGTGTCGGAGCCGTCAAGCGGGTTTACGCTCACGGTGCCGAGGGTGTCGCCGCTCTCGCGGTCGATAAACTCGAAGGAAAATTCGGGCACCCACGCGGCGTAAAGGGTCATCGTGTTACCCTCAAGCGTGTTGAGGTCAACGCGGTCGACGTCGAAATCCCAATGGCCCGAGTAGGCGTAGGAGGTGTTACCGTCGGTGTCGGTCACCTCGGTGCGCTCGGTGTACCAGCCGGCAAGGAAGTAGCCGCTCCTCTTGGCAGTGAAGGGATTCTTACGAAGCTCGCTGTCGGGGGGGAGCAGGGGCAACCGCCCCGAGGGGAAATCCTCGGGGGAGTAGCTGTCAACGATAACCGTGGTATTGGTGGCGTAGGTGCCGCCGTTCGCGTCGTAGCGGATATTGACGGTGTAGCCGTCCTCCGCCCCGCTGGCGTAGGGGTTATCGGTGCCCTTGCAGGAGGTGACGAGAAGCAGGGTGGCAAGCGCGACGGCAAAAATCAGTATTGCTCTAATCGTCTTATTCATCTGTACTGTCGTCCTCTCTCTTTTCCGTCGGCTCGGCGACCTCCGCGTCGGCGTCCTCTTTTACGGGTGCGTCTGCGGCGTCCTCTGCGGGGCTATCCTCAACCGCGGTGGTGTCGGATTCCGCATCCGCCTCGCCGTCCTCGGTGCCCTTTTTTCTGAAATAGAAGAAGTAGATCGCACCGCCGGCGGCGATAACGATGCCAACGGAAATAAGAATGATCATGAGCGCCGTGTGGTCCTTTTCGGGCTCGGGCTCGGTGGTGGGTTTGTCGTTCTCCTCGCCTTCGTTGGGCTTGGAGTTTTCAAGCGCGTTCTTCTTCTGCTCGATTCTCGACTCGGCGGAGAGAAGCTCGCTGTAATTGGTTACGAGTGCCTGCTGCTCAAGCGAAACCTTCGCATACGCCGCGCGTGCCGCGATAACGAGGTCCTCGTGCTCAAGCTCGACTCTCTCGGGCAGGGAGGCGATCGCCTCGATAGCCGCGAGGGTGTTTTCGTCAGCCGCGACCGCACCGCTCACGCGCTCGGAGAAGTATTGGTCGAGGATGAAGCTGTCGTAATATTTACCGTTCGAGGGGGCAACCATCACGAGCGAGGGCTCGCGGTGACCGATATAGTCAACGAAGGTCGCACCGTAGAATACGGTGGAGTAATCGAATATGTTCGACTCACCGTCGAGGGTGATATACATAATGTAGGGAACGATGCCAAGACCGGGGTAGGTCTCGTTGCCCGCCTGGTACTCGCTCTTGTCGGGGAAGTTCTCACCGGAGAAGAAGTAGTTCTGGTCGAACTCCTCCTCAAGCACGGGTGCCTCGTAGCTCTTGAAGATTACGGTGGTCAGCCTTGCACAATCGTAGAACGCCTTGTGTCCGATGGACTTCAGGCTGTGGGGCAGGCTGACGCGCACCACGTCGGTGGCGGAGAACGCCATTGCCGAAACTCTCACGACGCCCTCGGGAATGAGTGCGTGTGCGGTGCCGTTCGGAACGTAGGTGGAGAGCTCAAGGCCGTTCGGTACGACGGTGTAAAGCGAGCCGTCGATCACCTTAACGCCCTCGCTGACGTCGAAGGTGTAGGTGATCTCGGTATATTCCTTTCCGTTCCACTCGGTGGTAACGGTGGTAGAGAAGGGTGCGAGGATCGCATTGGCGAAGGGGTTGTCGCCGAGGGACAGGAGCGACTCGCCGAGGGTGACGTTAAGCGTATATACCGTGCCGTCAAACATCTGGTCGGAGGGCGCGGGCTTGATGAACGCAAGGTCGCCGACGGTGATCGCGCCCGAGAGGTCGATCTCGGTGAGCGCGCTGTATGCAAAGGCGTACGCGTCGATATCGGTAACCGCGCCGAGGTTAACGACCTCGGTAAGGGCGGTGTCATAGGCAAACGCACCCTCGCCGACGGTACAGCCGTTCGGGTTGAGCGTTACCTTAGTGAGGCCGTCGCAGTAAACGAATGCGTAATCGCCGACCGAGATAACGTTCGAGAGGTCAACCACGGTGAGCTTGGTGTAGGAGAATGCCGCCTCGCCGATCACCTCAACCTTATCAAGGGTGACGGAGGAGAGGGAGGGACAGTTGGAGAATGCCATGTAGGGGATCTCGGTTGCGTTATCGCCGAGGATAACGGTCGTGAGGCTCTGGCAGTATTGGAAGGCCTGCTTACCCTCGCGGATAACGTTGCCGTCCTTGTCGCGCTCCACGAGCGCGGCGTTAGAGAGGTTGACCGTCGTGAGCTTCGGTGCGTAGTAGGCGTAGAGGTACTCGCCGGTCTTCTCATCGACTATCGCATTGTTGCCGTAGGGGTCGGAGAACTGGTAAAGCACGTCGCCCGAGAATGCCATCTCGCCGATATATACCGCCTTCGAGAGGTCGATGTCGGCAAGCTCGCACGCGTTGTAGAAGGCCATACGTCCGATGTAGGCACCGTCGCCGAGCTTCACGGAGATGAGGCGTGCCGCGCCAAGGAAGGCGGAATCGCCGATCTTGACGTTCTTACCGATCTCAAGGGTGGTGAGCGCGGAAAGATAACGGTAGAAGTAAACCTTCTTGCCGTCAACCTCCTTGCTGTCGAGGCGCCAGTTGGAATCACGTCCGAGCACGAACGCACCCATCTCAAGCACCGCACCGTCACCGATATAGACGGAGGCAAGCTCGGTGCACTCGCAGAACGCGCCCTCACCGACGGTAACGCCCGCGGGTACGGTCACGCTCGTGAGCTTCGTGTAGGAGAAGGCGTAGCTGCCGATTCTCTTAAGCTCGCCCGAGAATTTAGGAAGGGTGGTGATGGGCAGCTCGAAGAAGGCGTAGGTGCCGATCTCCTCAAGCGCGCCGAGGTTCAGCTTAGTAAGACCGCGGCACTCGGAGAAGGCGTAATCGCCAACGATCACCGCGTCGGGCATATTGACCTCGGTGATCCTGCGGTTGCCCGCAAAGGCACCCTGACCGATGACCTCAACACCCTCGAGGGTGAATACGCCGGAGGTGCCGGGGGAAACGAGGACGAGCGTCCTCTCGCCGTCAATTCGGAGGATTGCCGCGCCGTCGTTAACGCTTTCAAGGTGGGGGTTAGCGGGGTCGATCTCGATTTTTGCATCGGTGCTCGAGAACGCATATTCGCCAAAGGCGGAAACGTCCCGACCGAGCTTCACCGACTCGAGCGAGCGACAGCCGTAGAACGCACCCGTGGGGATAACGCTCGCGTTGATCTCGATCTCCTTAAGCGAGGTACAGCCGGTGAAGGCGTACATACCGAGCTTGATCTTCTCGGCCTTGATCTCTACGGATTCGAGGTTGGTATTGCTCTCGAAGGCGTACGCACCGATGGAGCGAAGCGTCTCGGAGATAACGATCTTTTCAAAGTCGTTGGAATGTGTGGTATAAGAGGGGTTGCCGTTCTGGTCGTAGGTGGTCTTCACCATAGACGCGAAGGCAAAATCTGCGATCGCGTGTGCCGAATCGAGCGACAGCGTGCCCTTGAGGTCACAGCCCTGGAAGGCGTACTTGTTAATGGTGACGACGTTTTCAAGTCCCTTGACGGTCTTGAGGCTCGTACAGCCGTAGAACGCGCCGTACTCAATGTATTTAAGCGTGGTGGGAAGAACGACCTCCTCGAGCGCGGTGAGATTAGCAAAGGCGTATGCGCCGATCTTCTCAACGCCGTAGGGGATGACGACCTTGGTGATGGAGTTGTCACCGATGAAGGTCGGCTTGGTCGCGTCGGGCTCCTCATCGGTTATCTCGGAGGGGTCCTTGTCAATATACTCGTAATTCGAGAAGGCGTACTGTCCGATCTCGGTGAACTTCATGTCCGCGGGGATCTGCACGGGACCGCCGTTACCGAAGTAATTCGTGAGGATCGGGCCGGATCTGACGTAGGGGTCCTTGACCTCGATACGGACGGTCTTGCTGAACTTGGTGGGCTTGCCGTCCTGGGTGATTCTCACCGTGACGTTTGCCGTACCCTCGGCGTTTGCGACGATCACGCCGTTTTCATCGACGGAAACGATCTTTGCATTACCGCTGATGAACTCGACCTTGGTGTCGCCGGGGAAATATTCGTCGAGGCGGAGATTGAGCCTTACCGACTCGGAGGGGAACATCTTGAGGTATGCCGCCCCGTCGAAGGAGCGGAAGGAGCCGGTCTCACCGATATCCTGAGAGTCGGAGGCGAGGAAGTAATACGCCTTCAGCGTTTCGTATCCGATGACCTCAAACTTATCGACGACGGGCTTGGTCATGACCTTGTAGCCCTCGTCGCCCTCGGAACGCACGGTGACGTTGAGGCGCACCGACTTCGAGGGGTTCTCCTCGTCGAAGATGAAGATTGCCGCCTTACCGCTGCCTACCGCAACGATCTTATCGTTGACGATCCTGACCACGTTCTCGTTAGAGGAGGTGTAGGAGAGTAGCTCGGGCCACTCGGTATCGGGGTAGATGAGCGGAACGATGGTATAAAGCTCGTTCGGATTGAGGGTGACGTGATCCTCCTCGAGGTAGAAGTCGATATACTCTGCGGGGAGGGGGATCTCGTAAACGCCGCCGTTCATCGCGAAATCGTAAACCGAAATGGCGAAATTGTTCTTGTTGACGCCGTTGTTCTTGATATCGAAGATGTAGTCGGTCAGCTCGTAGGTAACGTAGGTGGTGCTGTTACGCTCGGAGTAGATCGGGGTGAGGTAGTTCGAGAAGGTGGTGAGCATCGTTTCATACTCACTGTCCTCGGGTGCCTCGGTGATATATCCGACCTGCATTGCCATTGCGTAATGGTTGTCGTAAATCGCAACGCGGGCGAAGAGGCGGTTCTGCTTCTTGTCCTTATCGTACTCGGTGTAATATTCGACACCCGTGATGGAGGGTGCCTCGAAGTCGGTGGTGAACGGGAACTCGAAGGTCGTGCTCTCGTTCGCGGTCAGACCGCCGTCACCGTAATCGACGTAGCCCTGCAGCTTTACGTTATACTTGGTATTGTTCTTTAAATTGTACTCGGAGGTCTTGAACTCGATCTCGACGTTGGCGGGATAGATGGAGCCGCCGTCGCCGTAGGACTTACGCACGTCGGTCTCGGTCCGCTCGAAGATAACCTCGCCGGTTGCGGCGTCGGTGATGGTGATGTCGATCTTCGCCGCGTTACGGAGCAGGCCCGCCCACACGAAGCGGAGCGAGTTTACCGTGCCGTCGTAATTCGACAGGGCGATGTAATCGCGGGAGGCGGAGATGATCTTGTCGTCGGGATTCTGGATGAAGTAATATGCGCCGAGATAGCTGATGAAGTCGGACTCAACGCCGCCGATGGGACGGGTCGCGTACGCATCGGGCAGGGTCTTGTCAAGCAGCTCGATGGAGTCGTCGAGCTCATCCCTGTTGGTCTCGAAGAAATCGAGGTCGAAGAGGGGTGCCTGCGTCCAGTCGCCGTAGAAGGCGAGGAAGGGCGCGTTAAGGCTGACCTCGGTGCCCGAGGTGGCGGTGAGCTTGACGAAGCCCTCGACGTACATACCGTTCTCGAAGGATTCGTCGAGGTATTTTTTGTCCTCGTCGGTGAGCTTGACGGTGACGGTGACGGTCGCGGTCGCGCCGCCGTTTACGGTGATGCTGTTGCCACTCTGGCTCGCGCCCGTAACCTTATCGATCGTCATGCCCGCACCGAGAAGATAGCCCTCCTCGGTCACGACGGTATCACCCTTGTAGGTGGGGTTCTCACTGACGCCCTCGGTCATCGCGAGGACGGATATATCGTATGAAAGAGCAGAATTTCCGAAGTTGTAAACAGAGAACGTGAAGGTGTAGCTGCCGCTCCTCGTGGGATCGTCGCCAAGCTCGATCTTGGCCTTATCCATAGCGGTAGCGCGGGTGAATACGGTCTCACCCTTAGCGTAGGTGAGAAGGTACGCCGTGGTTTCGCCGGATGCGCCGAGGTTGGCAAGACCCGCGCCCTGCTTTCTGACGGCGTAGGGAAGACCGTTTTTGTTATAAACGATGTCCGCCGTGGACATGAGTATTCTGTTGATGATGGCGTTTACCTCGGGGTAATTGATCTCACCGTTTTCGAGGGTGATCTCATCCGCGGGATAATGCTCGATGATATACTGGCGCATTACCGCCATAACGCCCGCCATGTTGGGGCAGGCCATCGACGTACCCGAAAGACGGTCGTACTCGTTACCCGTAACCGAGGAGAGAATGTTTCCGCCGTGCGCGGTGATCTCGGGCTTGATACGAAGGTCGGGCGTCGGACCCCAGGAGGAGAAGTCGGACATAAACGGACCGGAGGACTGACCCTTGCTGATGGTGATCTTACCGGTCTTCTGCGCGGCGAGCATCTCGCCGTCGTCCTGGGAAATGGAGCAGATCGGAATGGTGGTGATACCCGCGTTCATACGGATGTCACCCGAGGTATTGTTGTAGATGATAATACCTGCCGCGCCTGCCTGCTGGGCGGCGTTTGCCTTCTGCTCGAAGGTGGTGGTTCCGCGCTTTACGAGCGCGATCTTACCCTCGACACCCATGTCGGTATAGTCGGCAAGACGGCCGACACCGGGGATGACCACGTATTCGTATTCCTTCGATTCCCCGTCACCGAGCAGCTCGTCGAAGAAATGCTTCTCCTCGGAGGCGGAGTCGGTTGCCTCGTTGAAATAAACGATGGTGGAGCCGTAGAGGATGTAGGGGGTCTTGGTACCGTTGATGGACGCGACGGAGAGCGCCGCCTCGTAGGTGGAGGGCGAGCCGACCGTGCCCGTATCGGGGTTGGAGGTGAGGCCGAGGTTACCGTTCTTCTCCGAGCCGTATGCGGAGGAGAAGCTGTTGGACGCCGCGACCACGAGGCTGATGCCCTGTTCTCTTATCCTGTCGTAAACGCCGGATATGGCCTCCTCGTCGCTGACGCGGGAGAAGCCGCAGGCGGTACCGATGGACATATTGATAACGTCAACGCCGATCGCAACCGCGTCCTCAAGAGCGGAGAGGATCCAGGAGGAGCGCGCCGAATCGTAGGTGTCCGAGAAGATCTTCATCGAAACGACCTGCGCCTTGGGTGCGACACCCGTGATGACGTCGTCGTCACCGACGATAACGCCCGAAACGTGCGTACCGTGGTTATTATGTATCGAATATACGTCGGAATCGTAATCGGCGTAGTCGAACGCGAACGGAACCTTGTCGCTGACGTAAACGTCGGATGCGAGCAGGCCGGGGATGATTTCCTTTGCATTCGTGCCGCCGAGGAGCGCCTCAACCTCGGAGAAGGTGAGGCCGAGCTTCATTCCCGCGAGCTTGTCTGCCTTGAAGGCGTCGTGGGTGTAGTCAAGACCGGTGTCAAGCACCGCGACAACCACGCCCTCGCCGTCGTAGCCGAAGTCGGAGGAATCGAAGATACCCGTGTCGTAAACGTTGACCTTATTCTCGACGAGCTGGGTCTCGGCGGGCTTGTAAACCTCACCGAGGACGGCGCGTGCTCCCTTGCCGATGAAGCCGCATACCTCGTCGTAGTATCTCGCCTCGATAAGAAGCTCGTAGCCGGTGAGCACGGTTTCGTACTCCGCCCCGGTGTCAAAGTCGATGCCGCACTCGACGAGGCGGTCGATGACCTTGTCCTTCTTTTCCGCGACGGTCTTGCGAAGGGCGTCCGCCTCATCCGAGAATACGTACTCGGTGAAGGTCATATCGCCCGTTTTGTCAAACGTGTCGATGAGCGCGGGGTCGTCCAGCATAACGATGACCGAAATGATATCATCGTCCTTCACCGTTTCGGGAAGGCGCTGCATAACCTCGCTGTTTAGGAAGTCCTCGTAATTCGTGTCAACCGAGGTGAGCCGTTTGATGTAGCCCGCTGCCTCAACGGGTCCGCCGAGCGCGTCGGTCGAAACGTTGAACAGCATTACCGCGGTCAGAAGAAGCACGAGGATGCAGGTTGTTGCCTTGGTTAGTGTTTTTCTCATGTTCCTTTGAAATTTGCCTTTCTGCTTTTCTTTTTGATTGGTGGATTTGCCTGCGCGGTGAGCGAGCCCGCCCGAGTACACCGTCGCGGCGCGATCAAGAGGGAATACCCCAAGGCCGCCGACGCGTGCGTGTGCCTCGCGTGCGTGAAAACGCGCACCCCGCGTGCGTAAAATTACGCACCATACAAGATTTTAGCACACGGGTAAAGAAAAAGCAAGCATTTTCCCGTTTATGAACGAATAATTCATAATTGTTTACAAATTCGGGTAAAAGTGTATAAAAAAACGCCTTAACACCCCGGGAGAAAGTAGGAAAAATAACAACGCGCCCGCGTGAGAGCGCGCCCGAAGGGCGTCGGTATTTAATTGATGGGTGCCGCGTTTTTGGCCGATCTGATTCGGCATTTCCTCGCTTGGCGAGGCGGGTGCACGCCCTTTTTTCTCAAAAATCCCGCCCGTTTGGTTATTGACAAGCCCGCGTGAGTGTGGTAAAATTAATTGCTATTAACTCACCGAAAGGAAATGTGATGAAAAAATCCGAATCGGCCTCCCGCGTGATGCGACTGATCTTCGGGGTATGTCTGTCGGTTTGCCTTACCGTGTGTGCGGTGCTGTTTATCCTCGGCGCCGTGACGATAAACGCAAGCGGGGACAGCCCCTATACGTACGCGAGCATCGGCGCCGCCTTCCGTAAAATCGTCTGGCCCGTCTGTCTGACGCTCGCCCTCGCCGTTATCGGCGGGATATATTTCGGCTATATCGACCCCCGCGCCGAGGGCAGGGTAAAGCCCCCGATGGATTCCCCCGCCCGCCTGAAGCGCGCCGCACGTCAGGTCGACCTCCACGCCGCCACCCCCGCCCGCCGCAGGCTCATCGCCCGCGAGCGGAATATCCGCCTCGCCCTCCGCGTTTCCAACGCGCTTTACTTCCTTGCGGGCATGGGTGTCGCCCTCCTTTGTGCGATAAACCCCGCAAATTATGCCGAGGGCATCTCCTCGCCCGAGCTCACCGCATCCGTGCTCGGCGTGGTGCTCGCCGCGGTCATTTACGTCACCCCGTCGGCAATAATGGCACTCCTGCTTATCCCCATCAACGCCCTCTCCTGCGAGCATGAGCTGCATCTTCTCTCCGACCTGCCAAGGCGCGCCCGCGCACCGCGCAAGGTGGACGACTCGCATACCCCCCGCCGCCTTATTCTCCCCTGCGTGCAGGTGGCACTCATCCTTCTCTCCGTCATTCTCATCGCCCTCGGCGTGTCCAACGGAGGCATGGAGGACGTCGTGCAAAAGGCGGTCAAAATCTGCACCGAGTGTATTGGATTGGGGTGATTGAATGAAAAAGGTATTTACTTGGATCAAATCAAAGCTGCCGACGAAGAGAAGGCTTATCCAGCTCTACGCCGCGTTGCTCTTTAACGCGAATATCAAGGGCTTCTTTAACGGTAAGATCTACAAGGGCCCGCTCAAAAATGTCTGCACCCCGGGTCTTAACTGCTATTCCTGTCCGGGTGCGTCGGGTGCCTGCCCGCTCGGTGCATTGCAAAACTCGCTCGCCGAGACGAACAAGCGCGCGCCCTACTATATGTTCGGCATACTGCTCCTTTACGGAATTATGTTCGGCCGCTTTATCTGCGGCTGGCTCTGTCCCTTCGGCTTCATTCAGGACCTGCTTTACAAAATAAAGACCCCGAAGCTCAAAAAGAGCAGGGTGACCCGCGTCCTCTCCTACTTAAAGTACGTCATCCTCGTGTTCTTCGTTTTCGTGGTACCCCTGATGTACGCACTCCGCGATTTTCCGCTCCCCGCATTCTGCAAGTACATCTGTCCCGCGGGCACGCTTGAGGGCGCGCTCGGTCTGCTCTCCAACAGGGTCAACGAGGGTCAGCTCTCCCTCCTCGGCCCGCTCTTTACCTGGAAATTCGCCCTTCTCGTGTCCTTCGTGCTCGGCTGCATCTTCATTTACAGGATGTTCTGCCGATTCATCTGCCCGCTCGGCGCGCTCTACGGCATCTTCAACAGGATCTCCGTCCTCGGTATCAAGCTCGAAAAGCCGAAGTGCATCGACTGCGGCCTTTGCGTTTCAAAATGTAAAATGGACATCCGCACCGTCGGCGACCACGAGTGTATTTCCTGCGGCGACTGCGTTGAGGTCTGCCCGACGGGGGCCATCTCCTTCAAGGGCGGCAGGGTGATCCTGCCCGAAAACGAAATCCCCGAAAAGTGTGCTACCCCCGACCCCGTGTCACAAAAAGCGCATGAAAAGCGGGAAAAGGGCAAGCGGATCCTCCGCATCGTCCTCGGCTCTGCGATGACGCTTCTGCTCGCCCTTGCGCTGGTTTACTACAACTTTATTGATAAGGAAAAGACGGTCGCCCCGACCCCGAATCCCGATACCGATATCGAATACGGATCGATGGTTGGCGACGTCTGCTACGGCTACGATATCCCCACCCTTGACGAAAACGGCCTGACGGGCGACACCTTCAACCCCGCGGACAACCACGGAAGGATCACCGTCATCAACTTCTGGGGCACTTGGTGCGGCCCCTGCAAGGCGGAGCTGCCGTACTTCGACCGCATCGCCACAGAGTATGCCGACACCGTCACGGTAATCGCGATTAGCACGGTTGCCGAGGGTGGCCAGACACCGATGGAATACGTCGGCGAAAACTACCCCGACAGCAAGATCATCTGGGGCAGGGATAAGCTGATCGACGAGTCCGACCCCTACGGCGGCGACTATTATTACACCCTCCTCGGCGGCTCGCAAACCTACCCGATGACGGTTGTCCTCGACGCAGACGGCGTTATCGTCTATTCCGACGTCGTACCCCTCGAGTACGAGAGCTTAAAGGCGATCATCGACGGTATCGGCAAGGAATAATCCCCCCAAAAACGAGGTAAAAACGCGTCCGAAGCGGTGCGAAAAGTCCACCCGAGGCGGCGCGAAAATCCCGCCGAAGCGGTGCGAAAATCCCGTCGAAGCAGTGCGAAAAAACGGGATTAACGCGGCAAAAATCCCGCCGAAGCGGTGCGAAAATTCGCCGGAAACGGCGAGAAAATCGCCTCACAAATAGGGTGGAAAACAGGATTCACACGGTGTAAAACCACCGCAAAAATCCTTCTGCAATCCCACCGAAAATTGCGCAAAATACCCCATAAAATGTAAACTATACATTACAAAACGGCGACGGATTTCCGTCGCCGTTTCTTTATTAATTACCCGAAAAACCACCGAAAACACGACACGGGGTCGGCCCGAAGCCTCCCCTGCGCAAGGGGAGGCAACGTTAGCCTTCCCTAGTGAGGGAAGGGGGACCACGAAGTGGTGGATGAGTTGTCAAGCCTCCCCTGCGCAAGGGGAGGTGTCTTTCAATTTGCTTGCAAATTAAAAGACGGAAGGGTCGGCAAAGTTCGGATAAAAATTAGAGCTGTATAGTCGCTCGTAGTCTATAACGACCCTACCGTCATACTCGCCGACGCGGTCGCTCGTATGCCACCTCCCCTTGCGCAGGGGAGGCAATAAAAAGCGCCCCGAGCATCGGGGCGCTTTGCTGTATTTGCTTTATAAATACCGGTGCGTTTTTACGCATTCGGCAGGGTTACCGTCAGCTCGTACACACCCTCGGTGAAGAAGGCGTGGATCTCGACTCCCTGGTACTCGCCGACAACCTCGGGGACCGCGTATCCCTCGGGCACCGCGAGGATGGCTACCTTCACCTTCTCGGTGGAGGAGATATTGACGGCGAGCACGCCCTCCGCGTTCGTCTTACCGGGGGTGAGGCAAACGTTGTGGCAAACCTGAACGGTTACGCCCTCGACGGGATTTCCGCTCTCGTCAACGACGGTTACGGTCGCCTTGGTCGGCAGGGTTAGCGTCTTCTCGGTATCGCCGTTAAGGTTGCGCTGATTCTTCGTGAGGTTGCCGTAGTTGCCGAGGTCAACGAACTCAACGATAACGTCCTCGTAGGTGTCGATCTTCTTGGTTACCTTGCCGTCGGCACCGCTCGTCAGCACCTCGGTGGACTCACCGTCGTAGGTGAGCTTCAGGGTAATACCCTCAATGGGCTGACCGAAAATGTCAAGCAGGGTCACCGTGTAATCAAGGCCCTTCTCGGGTTGATTGTTATTGCCGCCCTCGCCGTTTCCTTCGCCGTCACCGCCCCCGTTACCCGTGCTCGGGACGTCGGGCTGATCGTCGGGCGCGCAGGAAACCGCGAGCCCGATCACAGAAACAAGCATAAGGAGCGCAAGAAGCAGGGAAATTATTCTCTTTGCAGTCATGCTATTTACCTCTTAATGTCCGAATTTTTCATAGTAGTAGCAGAGCTTGACCCAGGAGTTCTCAACTCCCTCGAAGGTCGCCCTGTCCATGTGACGCTGAAGGATCTCTGCAAGCTCGGCGTCAACCGCGATACAGCCCTGACGCTCGGGATGCTCAAGCTCGTCGGAGAGCTGTGCTACGTATTCGAGCATACGCGCGGTGTAGTCGACCGCCTGGCCGTGGTATTTACCTGCCTTGATGTCGTCCATCTGGTAGTATTCCCACTTTGCATCGTATTCCTCGCCGAAATACTCGTGCAGCCACTCGTCCTCTGCTTCCTCGACGAATGCCTTCCATTCGAGCGCCTGTGCGATAAGCTCCTCTGCATTGTCGTATTCCTCGAGGGGTGCGGTGTTACCATTCATTACCTCGAACATAGCGTAGTCAAGCCATCTTGTGCTGAGGTCGTCGGGGGTGAGGGTCGGATTCTCGAACACCCACTGGTCGTAGAGTGCGTCGATACCCTTGTTTCTCGCGGTTTCGAGGATGGTGATCGCCTCCTCGTCGAGCTGAGTCTTTGCAGGCTGGCCGCTGAAGTTGAAGCCGCCCCTTTCAATAACTTCCTTGAGCGAATTTGAAGGATAGATCGGAGTGGAGAGGTGGAAGTCGGCGTAAACGAGCGAGCCGAGCGAGCCATTTGCCTCAATCACATGATAATACTTGGTTCCTGCGGGCTTGCCGAGCGATGCCGCCGTGCTTTCGCACTCGGGGCAGGACGCCTTGTCGCAGAGGCGGACTCTCTTACCGCCTGCGATGGTCTGACCCATAGAGCCGTCGGGGCCAAGCTCGAAGGTGAAGGAGCCGGGCGATACGGGGGTGAAGAGGTCGTAGGTCGCGCCGAGATGGGTCATCTTGAAGTCAAGAGAGCCAAGCTGATTGGGGTCGTGGAATACGACAGCGACGTAGTAGGTCACGCCTGCCTTGAGATTGACGACCATAGAGATGTTCTTGTGGTCGATGGCATAGACGGGCTGTTTTGCGGAGAGGTCGGTAATGACGGTGGCCTCACCGTTCTCGTCGACGCAGAGAGGATCGTCACACTTAATAGAGGTGACGGTGATCTCCTCGCCGTTTTCATCGACGCGACGCTCGTAGATAACGTCCTTAAAGCAGGTGGGGCATACGACCTTGTAGCCGTTGAAGACGAGGTCGGGGGAGATTCTCTCGGAGCTGGTCTCGCTGCTGGCAAAGAGGATTCTCTCGCCTGCGCCGTCGTCGCTCGTTGCCGTGAATACCCATGCGAGCACGGCAGAATCGGCGAAGCTCGTGATCCTGTATACGCCGTTCGCATCGGGAGTGAAGGCGTAGAGATATCCACGGGGGATAAGGATGTTGTTATAGGTTACGGTGGTCATCTCACCTACGGTGAGGTCGCTTGCCGAGAAGGGTGCAAGTCCCTTGATCGGGTCCTCGAACTGCTTACCGTTCGTGCCGTAAGCATCGTAGTAACAGCAGAGCTCGAGCCAGGTGTTCTCACCCGCTACGGTGCCCGCCTGAGTTGCGAACATCTCAACGTATCTCTTTAAGTAGGTGGCAAGCTCCTCTGTGATGGGAGTATAGCCGGGGAGCTTGGAGTTGGAGGCAAAGCTGCCGTATCTCTCCATATTCGCCCACGCGTCAACGCCGTTTACGGTGAAGATAACGTTGCCGTAATCGTCAACGTTGTTGTAGAGTCGCTCAAATACGGTTGCGCGATTGTCAAACTGGGTATATGTGTCAACAAGCATCGCAAGAAGCAACGGGCCGTCAGCCGTACCGACGTGATAGTAGCCGTCCGTACCGAGGACAACGTCCACGTACTTGTTGAAGCCGACGCCGAACTCGTCACGGTCGGTCGCGGCGTATCTGAAGATGTAGGTCTCGTCTGTAACCTCGGACTCGTCAATAACGCGAAGGTTGCGTACGAATACGCCGTCGCGTCCCATATAGTCGGAGTAGTCCTTCATATAAACGAAGGCAACCTCGTAGGTCTTCGACTCGGTCGCAACGAAGGTGCAGCAGGTGTTCCACTTGCCCGCCTCGCCGTCCTCGGGGAGCTCATCCATACCGCGGATGGTGTAGATGTCCTTGCCGTCGACGATCATGATCATCGAATCGGTGCCGAGCGAGGTGTTCTGCGTCGAGGAGAGGTAATCGAAGACGAGCGCGTCGCCCGCCTCGAGGTAAACGTCGGCGTAAAGGATGGCGTAGGAGCTGTCCTTGTCGATGTTAGAGGGTCTGACGGCGGTGGTGTTGCCGATCTCTTCGATAATGAAGGGCCAGCTGTACTCGTCGTCCTCCCAACGGTAGGTGACCTGAATCTTCTCGCCGGAATCTCTGTAATTACCGGTGAGGGTCGCGTCGATCTCCTCGAAGGAGGGGGGAGTGACGTTGGGCTTCTCAACCGAGCTGAGCTCGGCGATGCTTGTTACGAGGCGCTGCTCGTAATCCGCCTTGTTGAAGTGGTCGAACGCGTTGGTGAACAGCTTCTCATTCGGTACCGATCCAACCTCGATACAGCAGATGACACCCGCGCGGTCGATGAATACCGATACGGGCCAGCCCGTCGACTCAACGCCGGATGCGTCAACCGTGCGGTAGAACTTGGAAACCGCGCCCGTCATCTCAAAGCCGTTGTCCTCCGCCTTGAAGGTCGGGAAGGGCAGTGCCTTGTAGGAAACGTTGCCGAGCTCGTCGGTGATGCCGACCTTGAAGTTACGGATGATCTCGGCCGACTCGTTGTAGTCGTTGATCGCGAAGATCTCAACCACGTCGCCGTAAACCGAGTTGTAGCTCTCGTACGCCTCCATCATGTAGGGGAACTCGGTCATGCAGGCCGAGCAGCCGGTGTACCAGAAATTGAGCACGAGCAGCTGACGCTCCTCGAGCACGGAGGAGATGAGGAACTCCTCGCCGTAAACGTCGGTGATGAAGAAATCGTGGATAACGTCGCCGACCTCGTACATATCGACGTCGTGAATACTACCGTCGGAAATCGGCGCACTCGTCAGCTCGATGTCCGCGCGGCGGGATGCGTCGAAGGTGTAGCCCTTCTCGCTGACGATATATCCGTCGGGCGCACCCGAAAGGGTGATCTTATAGGTCGCATTCGTGCTGAGGGTAAAGGTTGCGTCACCGTCCTTGTCGGTACGGACCGAGTCAACCTGATTGCCTTCGGCGTCCTCAATGTTGACCCAAACGTTCTTGAGGGCAAGGCCGTATCTCGAGCCAACCGAAACGGTGTAGGTCGCGGTGCCACCGCTCGGCTTATCGCCTCCGCCGCCGTTACCGCCGGGGTTATCACCCGTGCCGGGCTGATCGGTGGTGCCGGGGCCGTCGTCGGGCTTGCAGGCCACGAGCGGCGCAAGCGCGCCAACCGTAATTACTATCGCCAACAGAAGCGACAGAATCCGTGTCAATTTGTTTTTCATTTTTTATCTCCTTGATATTATTTACGCTTAAAATGAAATTGTCCAATTTATATTAACACACGCGCGAAGAAATGTCAATATTATTTTCCCTCGCACGCATAGGATTTACAGTATGTTTACTTTTTGTGAAATTTGTCTGTTATCCCTCCTACCCCGTGCCCGCACAACCGTACAATTTGACGAAAAAATGAAAACCGCCACGGCACTCTTTTCTGCCGTGGCGGTTATGTGTGAAAGCTGGGCTAAGTCCGACCCTGTGTGCGAAAAACGGGGTTTTTACCCGCGCGCGTCCATCCCTGCGCTCGCTCGCTTTTGGGCTCGATTTTTCACGGAATTTTACTCGTATGTCGGGGGACGTGTCGCGTTTTTGCACCATTTTACGAAATTTTGTGCGTTTTTGGCGTAATACTCGCCCGTCGTCACTTGCCGAGGGTGCCCTGAACGTAATTTTCGGCGGTAAAATGCTCGATAAGGCTGGCAAGCTGGGCCTCGCTTATCATTCCGTAATGAGCGTAGGCTATCATTCCCGCGCGGTCGATGAATACCGTCGTCGGGTACGCCGTGCCGCCAAACTTGGTGATAAGCTCGCAGGTGCCGTAGCCGTTTGTGCCGTCATCCGCCTTCACAACGGGGAAGGGGAGCTTGGTTTCCACGCCGTCGATGCTCACCGTGTAGTTGCGGATGAAGCTCACGGGGTCGCCGTTGTCGTCAATCGCAATCAGCTCGACTCCCTTGTCCTTGTACTGCCCGTACGCCTCGATGAGGCCGGGGAACTCCGCGCGGCAGGGCGGGCATCCGGTAAACCAGAAATTGAGGATAAGAAGGTCATTCTCCTTCAGTATATCCGAGGCGGTGTATTCCACCCCGTCGACGGTAGTCAGGGAGAGGTTGTGAACGATGTCACCGACCGAGTATTCGCCCACCTCGCGGTGATCGCCGTCGATGGGTGCGCTCGGGATTTTCAGCTCGGCGGTGCGCCCGTCAAAGTAATACTTTTCCTCCGCTATATAGCCGAGGGGCAGATCAACCAGACGGAAGGAATAGGTGAGCGCGCTGTCGAGCTCGAAGCTCACCCTGCCATCCCTGTCGGTCTCGGCGTGCTTTACGGTCGAGTTGGGATAGGGGCTCGCCTCGTCGTGCACGAGCACGTAAACCGCCGAGAGGGGCAGGCCGTACTCGCTCTTGACGGTCACCGTGTATTCCTGCGGGCCGCTCGGTGTCGGGTCGGGCTCGGGCGTGTCCTCACCCCCGCAGGCAATCAGCCCGAGCGAGAGGAAGAGAAGGATAAGCGCTACCGCGCTGATTTTAAGCAATTCTTTCATTATATTAAAGCACCTCCGCAATATCGTATATGAGCCGCTCGGTCTTCTCCCAGCCGAGGCAGGGGTCGGTGATCGACTTGCCGTAGATCTCGCAGTCGGAGATCTTCTGTGCGCCGTCCTCGATGTAGCTCTCGATCATCAATCCCTTGACGATGCTTCGCACGTCGGCGGAGTAGCGACAGCTGTGCAGGATCTCCTTTGCAATTCTCG
>JAZODF010000002.1:0-27648 GCA_045596865.1 Eubacteriales bacterium | reverse complement strand
CCTCGCCGCCAAAGTCGGCGTGACCGGGGGTGTCGACGACGTTGATTTTGACGCCCTTATAATGAATTGCGGTATTTTTTGCAAGAATGGTGATGCCGCGCTCACGCTCGAGGTCGCCCGAGTCCATGACGCGGTCGGTGGTCTCCTGATTATCGCGGTAGATACCGCCCTGACGGAGCATCTCGTCAACGAGGGTGGTCTTGCCGTGGTCAACGTGGGCAATGATTGCGATGTTTCTTAAATCGGTACGCTTCATACTGTTCCTCTTTTTGTTTCTTTTTTCCAAACATATATTTTAGCACAATCGAATAAAAAATGCAAATATTTTTTGTTTGACGATATAAATAAACCTTTTTCCCCGTAATCCGGTTTTTTATTTATATTAGACAACCGCGCAGGCAAAAACGAAGAAACTCCCGCACGGGGCGGCAAAGGAAAGCCGCCCCGAGAGGCACGGGGCGGCTTGCGATATAATATCAATAGCCCGACAGGCGGGTGTTGTCGTTTGCGAAATCGGCCATGAATTTGATGAGGTCCTCAACCGCGGACAGCGGCATCGCGTTGTAGAGCGAGGCGCACATTCCACCGACCGAGCGGTGTCCCGCAAGACCGATGAAGCCTGCCTCCTCCGCCTCCTTAACGAACTTTTCGTCGAGCTTGGCATCACCCGTGACGAAGCGGACGTTGGTCATCGAGCGGCATTTACGGTCGACGGGGGCGGTGTAATACTGCTGTGAGTCGAGGTAATCGTAGAGGACCGCCGCCTTGCGCTCGTTGCGGCGCTTCATCTCGGGAAGGCCGCCTGCCTCGAGCATCCATTCGAGCATCAGCTTCATCATATAGATGGCGTAGGCGGGGGGCGTGTCGAGCATAGAGCGGTTTTGGACGAGCACCTTGTAGTCGAGGCTCGAGGGGGTGTCGGGGCGCGCATTGCCGATGAGGTCGTCGCGGACGATGACCACGGTAAGACCCGCAATGCCCATATTCTGCTCTGCGGAGGCGTAGATGAGCGCGAAGCGCGACACGTCAAACGGCTCGGAAAGCAAGGAGGAGCTCATCTCGGCGACGAGGGGGATGCTACCCGTTTCGGGCAGACGATTGAAGCGCGTGCCGTATATTGTGTTGTTGTAGCAGATGTGTGCGTAGTCGGCATCCGGACGGAAGTCGGAGGTGCGCAGCTCGGGCACGGTGGAGAAGGTCGGGCTTGCACCCGCGCTTGACGCGGCGATGGCGATGTCTCCGTACTTCTTCGCCTCGAGGTAGGCGCGCTTGGAGTGCTGACCCGTGATGACGTAGTCGGCACAGCGGTGCTCGGACAGGAGGTTGAGGGGGATTGCCGCGAATTGCGTCGTGACGCCGCCGTGAAGGAAGAGTATGCGGTAATTCGAGGGTATCTCCATAAGGGTGCGCAGGGCGTCCTCGCACTCGTTCATTATCTCGGTGAAGGCGGGGCTCTGGCAGTCCATTTCCATCACGGAGCAGCCCGTGCCCTTGTAATCCATCAGCTCAAGACGCGCCTTAATGAGCACGTCCTCGGGGAGCATCGACGGCCCCGACGAGAAGTTGTATATCTTTTTCATGATCCATCCTTTCGGTTGGTGGATGACCGTTTTTTTGCATTAACGGCCGTTTTTGTTTATTATAATATAGTTGCCGCGGTTTGTCAAGTGACCGCACAAAAAACGGGGAAAAGACTCCCGAAAGTTGCTACGCAACCGAGGAGCATGAGGGAATGATGAATGATGGAGAGAACGGCGGCATGAATATTTGTAGGGACCGGCGTCCTCGACGGTCCGTGACCGAGCATGGATAAATAATAAGAATGTCGCGTGTGGTTGTCGGGCTCGGTTACCTCTTGCCTTTGCCTCGTTTTTCGCCGTACTCTCTACGGACCGTCGAGGACGCCGGTCCCTACAAAACGGTTCACCCCGACAATTTGTCGGGCATTTTGCCCGAAAAATGGGCATTTTGCCCGAAAAATGGGCGTTTTGCCCAAAAAGTGGGCATTTTGCCCAGAAAGTGGGCATTTTGGCACCTATATTAAACCTTTATTATACCATTATTATACATATCATTAATATCTTTATTATAACCCGCGCACGCGCGCAAAATAAAAAATAAAGTGATTGATTTTTTAAAGAGAAAAAAGGAAAGGAAAGAAAAGAAAAAGGTCGGCGTCATAGCCTTCCCTAGCAAGGGAAGGGGGACCGCGAAGCGGTGGATGAGTTGTCTAGCCTCCCCTGCGCAAGGGGAGGAAGGGTTGCAAAGCAACTCGGAAGGGTCGTAACAAAGTGATAGCGAATTTATGGCTTGTATTGTTGACTGAGTTTCGCCGACCCTACCGTCTTTCAATTTGCAGGCAAATTGAAATCCACCTCCCCTTGCGCAGGGGAGGCTTTGCCCTCTCCGTCGAGTTGCTTTGCAACTCTCTGACACACTCCCCCAGAGGGGGAGGCTTGACTACTCATCCGTCTTTCGCTACGCGAAATCCACCTTCCCTCACAAGGGAAGGCATTGTGTTACCTTGCCTTGATGTGCATTGATGCTCTCTGCGTTCAACGCCTCTCGCAATCTCCTTCCACCACTTCGTGGTCCCCCTCCCTCTCGGAGGGAGGCTCACGTTACCTTGCCTTGATGTGCATTGATACTCTCTGCGTTCAACGCCTCACGCAATCTCCTTCCACCACTTCGTGGTCCCCCTCCCTCTCGGAGGGAGGCTTACGTTACCTCCTCGCTCACCCCATTCATCGTCCGCTTTCCACGGCGCGAAAAAGGCCGTCTGTGGGGCAGACGGCCTTGGGGGTTATTATGGGTGTATCTTACGCGCGCACGCGCATTATGCGCGAAATTTGCGGGCGTTACGGGGGCGTGAGAGGTTGCCTCGTGGCTGATTCTCTCTTATTCCTCCACGGTGACGGTGCCGTCGTCGGTGACGGTGATGGTCATTCCATCCTTAACGTAGTCGAGAAATTCGTCGCCGAGGCAATCGACAACGGGCATCTTTGCCCCCTCGACCCACACGTCGGCAAGGATCGCGCCGGCCGCGGCGAGCGAGTCGATCGGCTTCGAGAAGAGCATGCACGCGGGCTGTCTTTCCATCGCGCAGGCACAGTAGAGGACCATGCCGCCCGTGGTCGAGCCGATAGTCTGCGGGAGGCAGAGCGCCGTGCCAACCATCTGCTTGCCGAAGAGGTCGGGGTTGTTCTGGTCGGAGCAGGTCGCCTTCTTGTCGCCGAACTGCAATGCCTTCTGGAAGGAGGCGAGGGTGTTAAGACCTCCGTGTGACACGAGCGCCTTGGCGGTCACGTTGCCGCCTGCGATTACTCTACCCTTAAAGGTTTTCATTACTTTTCTCCTCCCTTCGTGAGCTGTTCGAGGATCTCATCGTCGGTGTAATACCGCGCGGTGGTATAGGTGCGAAGCTTATTGGACGAGGTGATTACGGGCATCTTCGCACACAGGGGGTTGTTCATATACATGAGCGGGCAGATGTAGGAGGTGATGACACCCGTTTTCTCGAGGCGGGCGGCATACTCGGTTTTATTAAACTCGGCAAGGACGGCGGGGGCGGCGGTGAACACCGTGGGAATGAGCACCTTTTTGTTACCCGATGCAGCAAGGCCCGCCTCGATTTTGTCGGTCCAGCTCTTAAGCTGCTCGAGGGACATGTGCGGGCAGCCCATGAAGCAAAGCCTCGGGGTGGCGTCCTCCTTCTTCCACATGACGGGGTAGGATGCCTTGACGCGCTCCAGCTCGGCGTCGTCGATGACGTATTCCTGCGCGCCCTCGTTGATGAGGGTGGTGCCGTGGAGCTTTGCCTCGGGGGTCAGGCCGTCGATATGGTAAAGACCGACCGCGCCGTTGGATGCGGTGGCCGCGCCAAAGTCCTTAAGGTAGGTGCAGGCGGCGTCGTTCAGCTCGTTACCGAGCCATTTGTCGAGGCCGACGACGTAGGGGACGTCCTCCATGACCTTCATACCGATTGCGGAGCCGAGGAGCTGTGCCTCCGGCTTCTTAGTGGTGTTGATGCGGACGACCCAATTGGCGCGTCTGCCCTCGTCGGTGAGTAGGCCGAAGCAGGGCACGTATCCGAGGATTGAGCCCATCAGGTCGATGATACCCGAGTTGCGGTTACAGCGCGCACCGATGACCGAGTTTGCGTAGACGACGGCGCTCGACTCCGCCCAGGAGAGGATGTCGCCAAATTCGGGCTTATTGCCCACCTCGCTCATATAGCAGGTGCAGGTGAAGGAGGAGTCGGAAAGGAGGCCGAGCTTCTCGAGCTGGTCCTCGTAGTAGTCCTGCTTCGTATACATAAAGCAGTTGAAAACGAGCTTTTGCAGGAGGCTCGCGGGCACGTTCTTATCAAGCGGACGGGGATCGACCGAGAATTTCTGTCCCGAGGATACACCCTCGGCGAGCAGCTTTTCCATAAGGTCGTAGACGGGTGACATTACCTTCAGTCCGAAGGAGGTCACAAGATGATTGTACTTAGAGGTAACGGGGACCATTTTTTCGGCGCCGAAGACTTCACCGTATCTGACGAGGGTCTTCATTACCTTCGCCATGGTTTCGCCCTTTTCGCCGTTGTAGATGGCCAGCTGTTCCTCTGTCAGCTTCATAGGCATAAGCGTTTCTCCTTTGTTTTGATTTACAAATCAATTATATACCAACGAAGTTTACTTGTCAACTTGTTTTCGTGAATTTAGTGTAGACAAATTGCGTGCGGTGTGTTAAAATGGTAGCAGAAGAATTATGCGGGCAGGACCCGCGTGGAGGAGATATGAAGATAATCGCAAGGATAAGGACGGATTTCAAGGAGAAATTCGGCATCCCGCGGCAGAGCGGGCTTGCCGCGGCGCGCGGGCGGATCGTGTTCGAGCCCGAATTTCGCGTGCCCGAGGCGCTACGGGGTATTGAGGAGTATTCGCACCTGTGGCTTATCTGGAATTTCTCGGAGGCGGAAAGGGAGAATTGGCGACCGACCGTCCGTCCGCCCCGTCTCGGCGGCAATAAGAGAATGGGCGTGTTTGCGACCCGCTCACCCTACCGACCGAATCCGATAGGGCTGTCAAGCGTACGCCTCGTCGCGGTTGAGGATAGCCCCGAGGGCAAGGTGCTCGTGGTTGAGGGGGCGGATATGCTCGACGGCACGCCGATATACGATATCAAGCCATACCTCGCCTTCACCGACAGTCACCCCGACGCGGTCGGCGGATTTGCCGACGGGGTGAAGGAATATAAGCTCGAGGTGGATTTCCCCGCCGACCTTCTCTCGCGGATTCCCAAAATGCTTCACGCGTCGGTAATCGCCTCGCTCGAGGGGGACCCGCGCCCGTCCTACAAGCCCGACGGCGAGCGCGAGTACGGGATGATATACGGCAACTACGAGATAAAATTCGTGGTAATGGACGGTATTCTCACGGTCACGGACGTGATTGACAAGTGCTTTTGACGTAAAGAACGGTTTACATTTACAATTCGCAACCGATAGTTGCGCAAATTCAATCCAAAGTGTATAGACACCGACCCGTGTCAAATGCTACCATATTGACACAGGGCAAGCCGCCCTGACGGATCAAAAGGAGAACACAAATGAAGATTACGAATTTGAGCGAGAATTTATTCAGGCTCAGAAAGAAGCGCGGCCTGTCGCAGGAGGAGTTTGCCGAGCATATTCACATATCCCGTCAGGCCGTGTCAAAGTGGGAGCGCGGCGAGGCGTATCCCGACACCGAAAACCTCATTGAGATTGCGGCGTTTTACGGCGTGACCCTCGACGAGCTTGTGAACGCGGAGATGGCCGACACCCGCGAGGAGGAAAAGGCGGGCGAGCGCGCATGCGGCTCGGGCCCGTCGTGGTCGATAACCGTTGGTCCCGCGGAGGATAGCGAGGCGGGCGCAAGCGCGACCCTTGACACGGACGCAGAAGATCCCAAGGGGGGCAAGAAAAAGCACAGAATCGCGGTGAAGGGCGAGATACGCTTCGACTGGTCGGACCTGCCCTACCCCATTATCGTCACGGTGGCCTATCTTTTGCTCGGTTTTTTGACGCCGCACGGCTGGGCTATCTGGTGGACGCTGTACGTTACGGTGCCCGTCTATTACTCGCTGGTCGAGTGTATCAAGCGACGCAGATTTTGCCCGTTTGCCTACCCCGTTTTTATTGCGTTTTTGTACCTGCTTGTCGGAATGGCATTCGGTATCTGGCACCCGACGTGGATTATCTTCGTCACCATCCCGATCTACTACTCGATAGCGTCGGCTATTGACAGGCGGCTCATCGCCAAGTACGGCAAGGACCCCGAGGACGACGTGGAGGATGATTTCGACGAGGACGAGGACTGCGACGAGTAAGGAGTTACCGACCTTGGGAATCACCCCCGATGACGGCAAAGAGCGAGGCAAAAGCATTTGCGACGAATCGGCGCCGTTGAACCCTATCTGTAAATAATCATTTACATAAACACAGAAAACGCCCTGCGGCTTGCAGGGCGTTTTTTTAACACGGGTGTGGGGGTATGGTGAATTTTGCCGCCAAGTCGAGGCTCCGACGGCATTGTATGGATTACCGCGCCGTTTAGCGTGCGGGGCGTTTTTTCCACCTGATATGAGGGGTATCATTCCCTGCTTTCGGTACGGTCGGACGGCTCGCGACGGAGGTGCGGTTGACGGAAGTCAAGCCGCGGGGGCTATGCTCGGCTCGGGGTGGCGTCTGCGGGCGCGGCGGAGGTGCGATTGACGAATAATCAAGCCGCGGGGGCTATGCTCGGCTCGGGGTGGCGTCTGCGGGCGCGGCGGAGGATGATGAGTGCGACGGTGAACTGTGCCAGGCCTGTCAGTAGCCAGGAAGCGGGATAGGACATGTAGATGGATGCGACGTTCAGATATGCCTCAAACACGGTGAGGAGCCAGACGATACGAAGCAGGCAGGAGCCGATAAGTGCGATGACCGTCGAGGTCAGCGATTTGCCCATACCGCGTACGATACCGCTGCCGACATCCATAAGTGCCAAGAGGAAATAGGTCATCGTTTCAATACACAGCTTGGTATATGCGGTTTCGTAGGCGATATGCTGGAGCGTCCCCTCAGCCCCGTCGGTCACGCCGTAGAGGGCGATCAGGGGACGGTGGAAGGCAAGCACCGCGGTGGACATCACGAGCGCGACGATAAGCGACAGCGAATAGGAGCAGATCATAACGCGGGGGATGCGCGAATATTTACCCGCACCGACGTTCTGGCTGGTGAAGGTTATGGAAGCCTGATAGACCGCGTTGACCGAGGTGTAAATGAAGGAGTTGAGGTTGCTTACCGCGGCGTTACCCTGCACGACGGGGGCGAATTTGCTACCCGTCGGGGCGAGCATATTATTCACGCGGAGGATGGAGGACTGGATCATTATGTTCGAGATAGAAAACAGGGCACCCTGCAAGCCCGCGGGGAGGCCGACCTTCAAAATCCAGAGGAAGGCGTCCTTATCGATTTTCAGCGCGTGGATATCAAGCCGACAGGGGCCATCATCGCGCGTGAGCTTAATAATGAGGGCAATCGCGCTCAAGAGGTTTGATACCGCGGTGGCAATGGCAACGCCCTCAACCGACAGTCCGCAGACGAGGACGAAGAAGAGGTTGAGCATCACGTTCACAAGGCCCGCGAGCGAGAGGACGTAAAGCGGTGTGCGCGTGTCGCCCTTGGCACGGAGGATTGCAACGGAATAGTTGGTGACCGAAATAAACGGCATACCGATAAAGTAGATTATGGTATAGGTAGTCGCGAGTTCGAGCAGCTTGCCCTCCGCGCCCATAAGTGAAAGCACGGGGCGGGCAACCGCGATACCGACTGCGCCCGCGGCGATACCGAAGATTACGCTGATAACGATGGCGGTATGTACGGTCGTTTTAACGCCGTTGTCGTTACGCGCGCCAAGGTGGCGGGCAACCATAACGTTCGCGCCGACAGAGAAGCCGATGAAGATATTGACGAGCATACCGACGAAGGGGCCGGTGATGCCGATTGCGCCGACGGCGTCAAGCTCGGGTGAGAGGCTGACGACCATCATATCGGCGGCGTTATATAGCATTTGCAACAGGTTCGTTGCCATGAGGGGGAGGATGAACAGAAGCATCTTGCCAAAGATGCGCCCCTCGGTCATATCAATATTTCTCTTTAACGTCTTTTCCATTTTCTCGTTTTTAGTGGCACGGACGAGTTACGGGGCTGTCCCCTCTCGCCGTGCCACGGTTTTGTCAAGAGTTATTTACATATAGGCGCACTCCCGTCGCCCTACCTTTTCGCGGTAAGTCGGGGGATGTGTGCTAAAACTAGGTGTTTTTAAAAAACTTAGTGCCGCTCGGCGCGTGCGCGGATAGGAGATGGCCGATTGGCGCAATCCACGGTCGGGTGACGGGGGATCTGCGGTGAAAATTACTTGTTAGTGTTGATGTGCGGGAGGTATGCGCGCAGGTAATCGATGCCCGAGAAGAGGGTGGTGAACACCATCACGCCCATGCAGATATAGGAGAGAATATGATTGTCGGAGACAACGGGGATAAGCGGCTCAACGAGGATGAGGACGGTGCCGACCATCTGGGAGACGGTTTTGAGCTTGCCCCAGATGCTGGCGGCGACGACGATGCCGCTGTTACCCGCGACGACGAGGCGGAGGCTGGTTACTCCGAGCTCGCGAAGGAGGATAACGAGGACGACCCAGACGAAGATGAGCGCTTGCAGGCGCTGTCCGCGCAGGACCATCCAAACGAGCATCGCGATCTGCGAGCCGATGACCATAAACTTGTCCGCGAGGGGATCGATGAATTTGCCGAAATCGGTGACGAGGTTGCACCTGCGGGCGATCTGTCCGTCGAGCATATCGGTAAGGCCGGTGAGGATGTAGAGGATAGTCGGAAGGATATACGCCCACGGCGAGGTGAAGTCCATAAACAGGAGGGTCGCCACGAATGCGGGCACGAGGAGCACGCGGATGAAGGACAGCGTGTTCGGAACGTTGAGTGCGTTATTTTTCATCATTTTCTTCCTTTCGGGACTGATAATTTAACACGGGGTGGTATTTATTGCGGTTTTCGCCATGCCCGCGTGCCCTGCCCTAGATTCGGCGGCGGGTCAAGGGTCAATTTCCACGGGTTGTTTAAATGTCTTTTCGTCAGTTGTTTAAAGGTCGATTCTGCGGGTTGGCTCGCCGACGAGGTCGTAGTCAAGTGCCTCGGTAATTCTGACGAGGACGAAGTCGCCGGGGTAGTAGGTGCCTTTCTTCGCGGGGAAATAGATCTTGCCGTCGACGTCGGGTGCGTCGGCCTCGCTTCTGCCGTAATAGACCTCGGCAACGTCGTCATACCCGTCGACGAGGACGGTTACGGTTGAGCCGATCTTGGACTCGTTCAGGTCCTCGACGGCGGTGAGGTGTGTGTGAATGAGGATATCGTATCTGTCCTGCTTGACCTGCTCGTCGATCTGGTCGGGCATCTCGGCGGCGGGGGTGTCCTCCTCGGGGGAGAAGGTGAACGCGCCAAAGCGCTCGAAGCGGGTGTCCTTCACAAACTGACAAAGCTCCTCGAAGTCCTCCTCGGTCTCGCCGGGGAAGCCGACCATTGCCGTGGTGCGCAGGGTGATGCCGGGCACGTTTTCACGCAGGGCGCGGATGGTGTCGAGGATGAGCTGCTTGCCGCCGTGGCGGTTCATACGGGTGAGGACTGAGTCGGAGATATGTTGGGTCGGGATGTCCATATATTTGACGAGGCGGGGGTTGTCGCGCAGCTCGTCGATGAGCTCGTCGGTGATCTTGTCGGGGTAGCAGTAGAGCAGGCGAATCCACGGGATGGCGGTCGCCGCGCAGATTTCGCGGACGAGGCGGGCGAGCGAATACTCGCCGTAGATATCGAGGCCGTAGCGGCTGGTGTCCTGTGCAATGAGGTTAAGCTCCTTCACGCCCGCCGCCTCGAGCTGCCTTGCCTCGTGGACGATGTCCTCGATGGTGCGGGAGCGGAACCTGCCGCGGATGAGCGGGATGGCACAGTAGGTGCAAAGGTTGTCACAGCCCTCCGCAATCTTCAAGTAGGCGGTGTGCGGCTCTGTCGTCAGGATTCTGCCGCCGCCGAGCTTCGAGGTGTTCTTGTCGCGGAAGGAGGAATATCTCTCGCCGCGCATTACCGCCGCGCACGCCTCGGCAATGTCGCAAAGACTGCCGACGCCGACGATTGCCTCAACCTCGGGCAGCTCGGTCATGACCTGCTCGCGATAACGCTCAACGAGGCAGCCCGTCGCGATAATATGCTTGCACTTGCCGTATTCCTTCAGCTCGTTTGCGTCGAGGATGTTGTCGATTGCCTCCTGCTTTGCGCTCTCGATGAAGCCGCAGGTGTTGATGATCACGATCTCTGCCTCCTCGACGTCGAAGGTGACCTCAAAGCCCGCCGTATGCAGGTTATGTAACATCACCTCGGTGTCGACGAGATTCTTCGAGCAGCCGAGAGAAATAAATGCTACTTTTGTCATTTTTTACACCTCAAATGTAAATAATTGTTTGCTTTTTGTTTACGGGGTGAACACCCCGAAAATTTGTTAATGAAGGAGTTTTTTTAACACGGGGTGCAGCTTAATCATATAAAACCGCACGAGCACCGTCAAAAACCAGTCATACAGAATTATCGCGAGATTCACCGCGACAAAGAGGATGATATACACCGCCGCCGTTGGCAGACCGAACAGCTCCAGGTCCATCGGGATGCCGAGCAGATAGACCGTGCCAAGGAGGACGAGCGCCATCATCACGTTGCCGAAAACCAGCTTCAGAGGAAGCCACAGAGGGCGCGGCAGACGCTCAAAATACCCCTTCATAATCGGGAAAATGCCGAAGAGCAGAAGGTACATCAGCCACATCGCGCTACCCGGATATAGGAGCGCGGTCGTCAGGGTCGTGCATATCCAAACGAGGAAGGTATAAGGCGCGCCGACCTCCACGTAAATCACCGCCACGAGCAGTGAGGCGAGCGCCGCGGCGGTCATATCGAACACCTCGATCACCGCGCCAAGCACCATAAACACCGTCCCGAGCGCAACCGCCATCGCGCTGACGGTAATCTTTTTAGTTGTTTTCATTACAATACAATTCTATTTTCCTATACTAGAATATGTTTTCTATAAGCTATAAATCGAGGAAATTGTGATGGAGATTGACCGTTCTTTTACCCGAAGGCATAGTTACCTATGTCAAGCGGGAGCGATCGCACGAAAGCATCAGCTTTCCTTTTTTCCTAAATCGAGGAAATTTCGTGGGATTTTGCGTGAGCGCGACCCGAAGACGTAGAAGGCTACGTCGAGCGGGAGCGATCGCGCGAAAGCACCGAAATTTACCGATTTTAGAGGCAGGGGATAAGGTCGCCGCCCATACACTCACAGCAACAGTCAAGACACATAAGATTCATGCAACAGTTGCAGGCGTCGTCGGACGCGCTCGAGGCGCGGCGGTAGGTGCGGTCGCCGTCACCGTAGTAGGTGCTGCCGTAGGCGTTGGTGCGGGAGTTGAACGCCTCCTTTGCGCGCTGGTATTCCATGTTGGAGGGGTCCATTTCGCAGGCTATCTCCAGCTCGCGCATGGCGTCGTTTACCCGTCCGCGGTGCATAAGGCAGGCGGAGGTGAGGTAATGCCACTCGGCGTTTCTGTCAAACTCGTTGACCGAGGATAGGAGGCTCTCCGCCTCGGAGAAGCGGCGCTGATTTATCTTCTGGCGGACGGTGATATAGATGCCCGACGAGGTCGTCGTGCCCGAGGATGAGCCACCCGTGCTACCCGTGGCGCCGCTCTTGCGGGCGCGCTGGATCTCGTCGTAGGCGGCGTTGATCTCCTGCATTTTCTCCTTTGCCAGCTCCTTCAGGGGGTTGTCGTCCTCGAAGTTGTCGGGATGGTATTTCCGCGCGAGATTGCGATACGCGGTCTTTATTTCCTCGTCGGTTGCGGTGCGCGACACGCCGAGAATTGAATAGGGGTCTTTCATTTTTTCTCCCTCTCCCCTTCCCCGTCGAGGAAATCGATCCTTTTAACGAGGCCGAGGTAAATAATATTTCGTACTATGTTTTCCACAGTTATTTTGTTGCCAAACGGTATGAAGTTTATCGCCCGCTCGAGGCTCTTGCACTCGAGGATGAGGGCGGTTTTTATGCTTGCGCGGTTTTCGGCGGTCAGCGGTGCGCCACCGTAAATCTCGACGTAGGGGTTGTAGCTGCCCGATTTGCGGTCGTCCTCGTAGTCCTCTGCCGCGTCGGCGGCGTAGATGAATTTACCGAGGCGGTAGCCGACCTGTCGCGTGACTATCGCCGCCTCGCCATCGAGGCCGTAGGAGAACACCTCGCCGAGGATGTCGCCGAAGACGTTTGCGGGCTCGTCGACGCTCTTTGTATGCTTCTTTTCAAGCTCGGTGATCTTCGCAAGGCCGTCGCGCACGGTGTCGGCAAGGGGTGTGAGGTCCGCCTTGCGTTTCGCGGTGGAGCCAATCGGCCGCGCGAGCGACACGAGAATACGCTTGCCGAGCGCCTCGTCCGAGAGGTCATCCATCATTTTATAATAGGATAGTATTCCGAACGCGCGGGCAGTGTATTCGAGTGCCTCGTTATCGTTCAGCATATTACGCCGCTTCACGGGGTGGGCGATACAGCGCCGCATTTTCGAGCCTAGTGCGGAATCGGGGATATACGCCATACGGACGAGCGCCAAAAACACACTGTCGTAGGTCAGCAGGGCGCCTGACATAGTGCCCGTGTATTTTTTCATAGCGCGGCAGACACCGCAGTAGGTCGCACGGTAGAACTCGTTTTCCTTGACGAGCAGCTCCGCGACGACGGGCTTAACGTATCCGAACACGCCATACCTCCCCATTTTATCTTATTCAAATTATATTGTAACATATTTTTTGCGGTTTGTGTTAACTTTTGTGAAACTTTTTTTAATATTTATTAAAACAATGGAAAAAGCGGCGTCAGAGCGGATAAAAGGAGCCGCTCGTTTCCAAGCGGCTCCCCGTTAATTTCATTTTACTTGTTTACCAATTCCAAGGGTAGTTTCTTACTCCTCAATGTCAATATAGAAATACACAGTGCGAAAGTTCCAAGTTGTTGACGTAGATTTTGCACAAAAATAAAAGACGTACGAGCCGGCCTCTTGGATCTCTTCCACCTCTTCAGACCACCCGTTATCAGTTTTCATTAACATATCTGTTTCAAATTGAGTCGCGATGCTATTTCTCGGCGTAAGCCAGGTTTCGCGGTGAAGTTTGTCGGGATGATCCGGGTATTGGTAGCCGGCGAAGTAGACCTTGTGGCTAACGCCGTCGTACGGGATGGTTACCGTCATTTTTTCGATGTCGGGAGTGAAGATATATTCGCCGACGCCCTCGATTACAATTTTGACCGAGACGTCGTATTTCTTCTTCTCGTCCCCCGGCTGCGGATCGTCGTTACCACTCGGCTTGCATCCCACGAGGACAATGCAAAGAGTGGTAAAAATCAATAATACGGATAGTAGTTTTTTCATAGTATCCCCCTTTAAGAATTGGTAATTTTATTATATATCACGCACGCGAGGTAGTCAACACAAAACGCCGCGTTATTTACATTTTTGTTGACAGTGTAGGTTTTGTGTACCGATATTTGTTGATGTTGCATCAAAAAAGAGCAGGCGCGGGGGCGCCTGCTCTTTCTGTCTTTATTGGTATTATACTTTTGCGGGATTATGTTTTTGCGCGGAGGCGCGGGTGGCGTAATTCACGGCGGGATTACTTCTTGCCGCCGAGGCCCTTGCGGGTGAGGGAGATACGGTGCTTTTTAAGGTCGACGCCCTTGATGACGACCTCGATAATGTCGCCCGTCTTGAACAGCTCGGACGGGTGCTTGATATATCTGTCGGACATTTCGGAGATGTGGAGCAGGCCGTCGTGGTGCACACCAATATCAACGAAGCAACCGAAGTCGGTAACGTTACGGACGGTGCCCTTAAGCTGCATACCCTCGCGCAGATCCTCGATGTCGAGGACGTCGGTGGAGAGGACGGGTGCGGGTGCGTCGTCACGGATGTCGCGGCCGGGCTTCTCAAGCTCGCCGATTATGTCAAGCAGGGTGGGCTCGCCACAGCCGAGCTCCTTTGCCAGCTTTGCGGTGCCGTACTGCTCCGCCTTGAAGCGAAGGAGGGGGAGGCTACCTGCGCGCACGTCCTCGAGCGAGAAGCCAAAGCGACGGAGCAGGTCCTCGGCAACTGCGTAGGACTCGGGGTGGACGCCCGTGTTATCGAGAATCTCCTTGCCGTCGGGGATACGGAGGAAGCCCGCACACTGGGTGAATGCCTTTTCACCAATCTTAGGCACCTTGAGGATGGCGCGACGGGTCTTGAACTCGCCGTTTTCCTCTCTATACTTTACGATATTCTTCGCCGCGGTGGCATTGATGCCCGAAACGTAGGAAAGGAGAGAGTAGGACGCGGTGTTAAGGTCAACGCCGACCGCGTTTACACAGTCCTCGACAACGCCGCCGAGCGCCTCGTTAAGGCGGTTCTGCTTCATATCGTGCTGATACTGACCGACGCCGATCGCCTTGGGCTCGATCTTAACGAGCTCGGCAAGGGGGTCCTGCAATCTTCTTGCGATGGACACGGCACTTCTCTGCATTACGTCGAACTCGGGGAATTCCTCTGCCGCGAGCTTGGACGCGGAATAGACGGATGCGCCCGCCTCGGATACGATGGTGTACTTGACGCCCTTGGGGCAGGCGGGGTCGCGGATAACGCGCTCTGCAATGAACTTCTCGCTCTCGCGGGAGGCGGTACCGTTACCGATGGAGATGACGTCGACCTTGTTCTTCACGATGAGGCGAAGGACGACCATACGCGCGCGGTTGAGGTCATCCTCGTTATCCCTGCCCTTGTTGCGGAAGGGGTAGATAACCGCGGTGTCGAGCACCTTGCCCGTCTTGTCAACGACGGCGAGCTTACAGCCGTGACCGTAGCCGGGGTCGTAGCCGAGGACGGTCTTGCCCTTGAGGGGGGATACGAGAAGGAGGTTACGAAGGTTCTCCGCAAAGACCTTGAGCGCGCCCTCGCAGGCGTCGTCAAAGAGCGAGGTGCGTACCTCACGCTCGATCGCGGGGAACAGGAGGCGGTTGTACGCGTCGGTGATGGTGACCATCAGCTTCTCGAGCGCGGGGGATTTCTTATTGGTGATGACGCGGGAGACGATCTGTGCGATTCCGTCCTCCTCGGGGAGGGTGACGCTGACCTTGAGGAAGTCCTCCTTCTCGCCGCGGTTGATAGCGAGGATGCGGTGACCCTTCAGCTTCTTGATCGGCTCGGAGAACTCGTAGTAGTTGTCATATACCGAGGGCTCGTCGGTGGTGCCCTTCGAGGTGAGGGAGCCGTAGTTTACGGTAAATTCGCGGAGGTGCTTACGAAGCTCGGCATCGTTGGAGATATCCTCGGCAATAATGTCGGACGCGCCCTGAAGTGCGGCGGCAGCGTCGGGAACCTCCTTGCCCTCCTCGGTAGAGATGAACTCGCAGGCGTACTCGTCGATCGTGGGCTCGTAAACGTCGCGCTGCTCCATAATGTACTGTGCAAGCGGCTCAAGACCCTTGGCGCGCGCGATGGATGCGCGGGTGGTTCTCTTCGGCTTGTAGGGGCGGTAGATATCCTCGAGCTCAACGAGCGTTTTTGCATTATTAAGTGCGAAGGTGATCTCGGGGGTGAGCTTGCCCTGCTCCTCGATGATGTTCGAGATCTGCATACGTCTTTCCTCGAGGTTGCGAAGGTAGCCAAGGCGGTCGTTCAGATCGCGGAGGGTGGTGTCGTCAAGGCTGCCCGTGACCTCCTTACGGTAACGGGAAATGAAGGGTATGGTGTTACCCTCGTCGATGAGGGCGACGGTCTTCTCGACCTGCTCCTCGGTGATGCCAAATTCCTTTGCCAGGGTTTCAAAAATGTTCATCTATGGTTCTCCTAAAATTGATTTACGGTATCGGGTGCACGCGGCACGGCGTGCGCTGGGGGTCGGTAAAGCGAATTACACAGTAATTCGAGCCGTCGTGGACGGTGGTTATTTTGCGGATTCGCGGAGCAATTCAACCTCCGACGCGGTCAAAAGCCGCCACTCGCCGCGGGCGAGCGTGGGGTCGAGGGGTATGCCCGCGAAGGCGACCCGCTCAAGGAAGGTGACGCGGTTATCCTGTGCGGCGACCATCCTTTTAATCTGGTGGTATTTGCCCTCGGTGAGGGTGATGTGACCGCCCGTGCGGTCGGGGTCAAGCTCGATCACCGCGCTCTTGCACTCGTAGCCGTCGGCAAGGGTGACGCCGTCGCGAAACTCCTCCTCTACGCCGATTCGCATAGGCTCGGCGGCGGTGAAGTAATACACCTTCGGCGCGTGGTGACGGGGGGAAAGGACGGCGTGCGCGAGGGGGCCGTCGTTCGTGAGGATCATCAGCCCGACGGTATCACGGTCGAGCCGCCCAACGGGAAACAGCTCACGGCGGCGAAGCTCCTCGGGCAGAAGCTCGGTAACCACGGGCAGGCGGCTGTCCTCGGTCGCGCTGACGTAGCCCGCGGGCTTGTTCAGCATAACGTAGACGTATTTGTCGTAGCCGACCGTGCGCCCCTGATAGGTGACGGTGTCGCGCTCGGGATCAATATGGCGCGACAAATCCTTAACGGGCGTGCCGTTGACGAGGACCTGTCCGCGCTTTGCCGCGGCGGCGGCCTCACGGCGCGAGGCAATGCCCATTTCGCTTATTAGCTTGTCAATACGCATAATGCCTCCTTGCCCATTTTTGACCATTTTACAGTATAGCATATTTTTGTCGGATTGTAAAGGGCTTTTGACAAGTTTTCTTCCGAGTTCATAAAATATTTAAAATATATAGGAGGGTGCGGGGGCATATCGTTCCGTAGGGACCGGCGTCCTCGACGGTCCGAGACCAATTGAGGTTACAAACGGTTGCCGTCACCGTCGTTTGGATGGCTCGGTTGCCGATAATTTTGCCTCGATTTTTGCCGCGCTCTCCTCGGACCGTCGAGGACGCCGGTCCCTACAATTTATTGACGCCGATATCACAATTTTGCGCTCCGTATTTCTCCCCACAACGGAAACGGGCGCACCGTGCGGTGCGCCCTTCGGGGTTATTGTTCGGTTTTCCGTGAAATGCCCTTCCCTCTCGGCGGGCGCGCTATCACGCCTTTTTCCGTGTCGGAGGCTAAGGGCGCGCTATCACGCCTTTTTGGTGAGGCGCTCGCGCTCGAACTGCAGCATATAGAGGCCGTAGTACATACCGCGGCGCTCAAGCAGCTCGAAGTGGTTGCCCTGCTCCACGATCTCGCCGTGGGAGAGGACGATGATATTGTCCGCGTGCTGGATAGTGGAGAGGCGGTGTGCGACGATAAGCATCGTGCCGACGTTCATCATCTTTTCGAGCGAGTCCTGAATGAGGACCTCGGTCTCGGTATCGATGTTGGCGGTTGCCTCGTCGAGGATCATTACCGACGGGCGATGGATTATCGTGCGGGCGAAGGACAACAGCTGACGCTGACCCGCGGAGAAGTTATTACCCCTCTCACGGACCTCCTCGTCGAGGCCGTCCTTCAGCTTACCGATGAAGTGATTTGCATTGACGTAATCGCAGACCTCGTGTATCTCCTCATCCGAGAAGCACTCCTCGCCGAGGACGATGTTCGAGCGGATGGTGCCCGAGAAGAGGAACACGTCCTGGAGCATCTGACCGAAGTGGCGACGGAGGGAGGAGATCTTGATCTTCCTTATATCGATGCCGTCGATGAGGATGCGGCCCTTTTGTATATCGTAGTTGCGGCAGATGAGCGAAAGGATGGTGGTCTTGCCCGAGCCCGTCGAGCCGACGAAGGCGACGGTCTGATCCGCCTTTACCTTGAAGGAGACGTCGCGGAGCACCCACTCCTCATCCTCGTATGCGAACCAGACGTGCTCGAACTCGATATTGCCCTTGACCTCGTCAAGCTCGATTGCGTCCTCCGCGTCGACGACGTCGGGGGCCATATCCATAATGGAGAATATCTTCTCCGCCGAGGCGAACGCCGCCTGCAATCTGTTAAACTGCTCGGCGAGCGACTGAATCGGGTTGAAGAACTTGTTGATAAACATATAGAAGGACACGATGATCTCGCTCGAGATGCTTTGCCCGAGGAAGACGGTATCGTGAATAACGCCGCGCGCGCCGAGGTAGAACAGGCAGAGGATAGAGGAAACGTAGAGGGTATAGACCATCGGGCGGAACACGCTGAACACGAGGATCTCGCGGTGGCGCGCCTTATCGAGTGCCATATTCCGCTCCTCAAACTCGGCCTCCTTGCGTGCCTGGCGGTTGAAGATCTGGGTAATCTTCATTCCCGAGAGGTTCTCGGAGAGGTAAGTGTTGATGTCGGTGGTGGCATCCTTCACCTTCCTGTACGCTCTGCGGGAGAATTTACGGAAGATGAGGGTGAAGATGACGATAAACGGAACGAAGCAGAGCACCATAAGCGTGAGCATATAGTTCAGCATCAGCATCGCCGTGAGGACACCCATAATGACGAAGCAGTTTTTGATAAGGTTTACGAGAATGTGGGTAAACATTATCGAGATGGAGTTGGTGTCGTTCGTGACACGGGTGACGAGCTTGCCCGTCGGGATATGGTTGAGCTGGGCGTGGGAGAGTGACTCGATATGTGCGAAGACGCTCTCACGAAGGCTGGAGAGTATCTTCTGACCCGTGCGCTGAAGAACCATAGCCTGGAAGTAGGAGGACACGAGCGACACGAGGAGCACCGAGCCGTAGACCGCGATCATTGCAAGAAGGCGGGACATCTCGAAGCTCGGGGTCTTGATGAGGCCCTGTATCTCGCCGACGAGGATCGGAGAGATGATGTCATAGGAGATGGAGAACAGCATAAGCACGCCGACGAGCAGGAAGCTCCAGACGTGGGGCCTTGCATAGACGAGGATACGCTTGACGATCTCGCCGTCCTTCATATTCCTGTCAAAGCCGATGGCAGTCTTTTTATCCTTCATCGTCGCGTAGGCGATGATGAACAGGGTGGTCACGACGCCGATGACCGCACCCATCACGAGCAGGGGATAGTATTCGGGCATTACGCGTTACCTCCCTTCTCTTCCTCGAGGCGCTGGAGCTCTACCATATTGCGGTAATCCTCGTTTGCGGCGAGGAGCTCCTCGTGCGTGCCGACTGCGGCGACGGCACCGTCGTCGAGATAGATGATCTTGTCCATATTTTCAATGGTGGAAACACGGTGTGCGATAAGGATGGTGGTCTTTCCCTTGCGGTTTTCGCGAAGGTTGCCGATGATGACGCGCTCGGTGTTGGTGTCGACCGCGCTGACCGAGTCGTCGAGGATAAGGATGGACGCGTTTTTCATAAGCGCGCGGGCGATGGAGATGCGCTGCTTCTGTCCGCCCGAGACGGTTACGCCGCGCTCGCCGAGGACGGTGGAATAGCCCTCCTTGAACTCGGAGATATTGCCGTGGACGTCGGACAGCTCGGCCGCGCGGATAACGTCGTCGATATTTCCGCCGTCGGTGGCGAAGGCAATATTGTTCTCGATGGTATCGCTGAACAGGAAGTTATCCTGCGGGACGTAGGCGCAATGTGCGCGCAGGCTGTCGATGGTGATAGAGTTGACGTCGGTGCCGTCGATGAACAGCGTTCCGTCGGGGACGTTATAGGTGCGGAGGATGAGGTCGACGAGCGTCGTTTTGCCCGAGCCCGTTTTGCCGATGATACCGACGTTCTCGCCCGCGTTTATCTTAAAGGACACGCCTCGAAGGGCGTCGTAGTCGCCGTCGGGATAGCGGAAGGTGAGGTCACGGAACTCGATGTCGCCGCGCACCGACTCGACGGGGGTGGCATCCGCACGGTCGCGGACGTTTATCTCGGCGTCGAGGAGCTCACCGATACGGTTGAGCGACGCCGCACCGCGGGAGTGCATATCGATAAGCTGGGATATTGCCATGATAGGCCAGATGGTGCTGGTGAAATAGCCCGAGAAGGTCAAAAGCTCGCCCGAGGTGAACACGCCCTCGTGCACGAGGTAGCCGCCGTAGCCGAAGATGATGCACATAACCGACTCAACGAACAGGGTGACGAAGATATGTAGGAGGGTGGAGGCACGGGTGAACTCGATGTTCGCGTTCTCGTTATCCTTCGAGAGGCGCTTGAACGCCCAGAGCTCCTTCGCCTCCTTGACGAACGCCTTGATGACCGCGATGCCCGAGAAGCTCTCCTGCGAGAAGTCGGAGAGTGCGGAGAAGGCAGCCTGGCGCGCGTCCCATTTTTTCATCATATACTTGCCGACGACCGTGCTGACAAGCAGGAGCAGGACCATCGGGATAAGCGACAGGAGGGTGAGGAACCAGTTCATGCCCGCCATTTTGAGGATGGCAAGGCCACCGAGCAGCAGCGCGTCGAACATCATAAGGATGCCGTCGCCGAAGCACTCCTGAACCGTTTCGATATCGTTGATAAAGAGGGACATAAGGTTTCCAACCTTATTCACCTGATAATACTGCTGTGAGAGGTCCTTGCAGCGGCCGAACATACGGCGGCGAAGGTCGGTGGACACCTTGATAGCCGAGCCGAAGAAGCACACACGCCACAAGAAGCGACCGATGAGCATTGCAAAGATGATGACGAGCATAGGCTCGCATATCTCGTGAAGGACGAGGGTCATATCGAAGGGCATCTCTACCCCGTCGACCTTGACAACGCCGTAGTTTGCGCCGTCGAGCAGCATGCCGTACAGCTCGGGCATTTTTAACTGGAAGTAGTCGACCACGACGAGCGCGAGGATACCCAACAAGAGCATCGGCGCGTATTTCAGGTAGTATCGGTTGACGTGCTTTCCAAATACCATACGAACTCCTTTCCGCGTGGCACCCGTGGGAGGGCGCGCGCAATCAAAAAAACACTATTTTATATACTAGCACACGGGGATGTGAATTGCAAGATGTTTTCGCAAATTTATGACATTTTTGTTTAAGTGTTGACTAAATCAATCGGGAATGATAAAATATTGTTGAAATTGTGTAACCTCGCGGCGTTTTTTCCGTCGATAGAGGTGAAGGGAGATTTCCTTATGACGGACGAAAAGATAATTGAGCTGTATTTTGCGCGTGACGAGCAGGCAATCGCCGAGACCGAGGTCGCGTACGGCAAATACCTGCGACGGATCGCATACAACATTCTGTCCGACGAATACGAGTCGGGGGAGTGCGTGAGCGACACCTATATGCGGGCGTGGAACGCCATTCCGCCCGAGGTGCCGCGGTTTTTGTCCGCCTTTTTGGCGCGGATAACGCGAAATTTGTCGCTCGACAGGGTGCGGGCGCGCTCGGCCGAGCGGCGCGGCGGCGGTGCCCTGGTGCTATCGCTCGACGAGCTTGGCGAATGCGTCGGCGGGGCGGAGATCGAAACCGACAGCGCCGAGATCGCCGCGGTGATTAACCGCTTTCTCTCCCGCCTTGGCGAGGTGGACAGGAGAATATTTCTCCTGCGTTATTTCCACGAGGAGCCGATTTCGGAGATTGCGAGGCGATTTAAGCGCACCGAGGGGAGCGTAAAGGTCAGGCTACATAGAATGCGCGAGAGCCTTCGCGAGATGCTGGTAAAGGAGGGGTTGTTTTGACTAAGGAGCAGTTATACGGGGCAATGAGCCACATTGACGAGAAATATATAGCAGAGAGCATGACCGAGTACAAGCCGAAAATGCCCGTATGGGTCAAAAGAAGCCTTGCCACCGCGGCGGTGTTCGTGCTCGTTTTCGCGGCGGCGATAGGCGTGATGAACGGGGGCATGACGAAGAACGATACGAGCGAGCCGCTCGGCCCCGAGGCAAATCAGCCAACCGTGAATCCAGACGACAAGCCCGACGTAGGCACCCCCGATATAGGCACCCCCGACATTTGGTATGAAGGCGAGGCTCTTGTCGATCTCGACGCTACCGTGGGTATCGTCGGCAACCTTGCAATAGGCGAAACGGTATCGACGGGGGACGGAAAAATAACCGTCGAGAAATATCTCGGCAACGTTCTGTCAAACAGCGCAACGAACGTTGACCCGAGCGAGATCGGAGTGCTTGCGTTCTACGGCACGGAAAGGGGATATTATGTCGAGGCGGGTGCGCTCGGCGCGAATATCAACCGCGAGGGGCTGGAGAAATTTGAGAAATCCGACCTCTCGGTCGAGATCATCGCAAGACCCGACGGACGTGTCGATATTGACTTTGGCAACCTTATCGAGAGCGGCAAAACACCGACGATAATATACCTGCACGTCGGTAATCGCAGCTACCGCGTGGAGCTTAGCACGACGAAATAATACAAAAGCGAGCGGCAGGAGATGATATGCTCCCCGTTTCCGACGCCCCGTAATGCAAATAATAGTTTGCATTACGGGGCTGTTTTTGTGCGATAATTTGACACGGGTCAGGGGTAACGGGGAATGAAGGAATGATGAATGATGAATGATGAATGATGAAATGCGGTAATGAAGAAATGCGGTAATGAAGAACGTAGGGGTTGGATGGCGGTCGGACAGAAAAATCGGCGGGATAATTGACAAAGGGCGTTTTATGTGCTACAATGCTTATTGACACTTATTTTGCGCGCGGTGCGGCAGTATTAGCGTATGTGCGGCGCGACGAAACCCGTATGGGAAAATTTCAGGAGAACGATATGAAAAAGATTTTCGGCGTCCTTGCCCTTATTTTTATTCTGGCCGTGGCTTTATGTGCCTGCGGCGGGGGCGAGGACGAGGTATATTACACCGTCACGTTTGACACGGCGGGAGGCTCGGCGATTTCGCCGCAGACGGTAAAGGCGGGCGAGTGCGCCACCTTCCCCGAAAAGCCGCTGAAGGGCGGCTACACCTTCCAGGGCTGGCTGCTTGACGGGGTTGCATACTCCTTCACCGAGGGGGTCACGGGTGACATCACCCTCGTTGCCTCCTACAAATCCGAGCTGACCTACGCATCCGTCATCGATCTTTGGGAGGGTGAGGAGAGCGCGGACGGCGCGAAGACCAAATACTCCATTTACATAGAGGCGGGCGGCACGGGCACGGCACGCATCACCGCGGGCGGCGAGGTCACCGAGTACGATACCGTAGTCGGAGTGAATAACGGCGTCGTTTTGATCACGTTCCCCGGCACCCCTCTTGCTCCGATTTCGCTGACTCTCGACGGCTCACGCCTTGTCGGCACGGGCTTCTCGGGCGGTGAGCTATCCCTCTCGCGCAAGGCGACGACCACGGTCACCTACCACCATTTCGGCGGCGGCGAGAGCACCGAGAGATACACCGCGGGCGATGGCTTCCGTGCGATTCCCTGTCCCCTGCCGACCGGCCTGTCGCTTGACGGCTGGTACACCGCGGACGGACGTCTGCTCACCGAGGGGGATGACGTCACGGGCATCAAGGACGTTTATGCGAACACCTACACCACGGGGCTTGTCTTTGAGGGCGACACCCTCACGGCCTACGAGGGTGAGTCGGTCGAGATTACTATTCCCACCATGTTCGGCGGCAACGCCGTTACCACCGTCGGTGCGGGCGCGTTCGAGGGCAAGGGCATCACCTCGGTTAGCATTCCCGTCGGCATTACCGTCATTGGTGAGCGCGCCTTCCTTGGCTGTGATGCGCTTGGGTCGCTACGCCTGCCGAAGGGGATAACGCATATCGGCGACTACGCCTTCTACGATTGCATTTCGATTCCCGAGGTTAATATTCCCGACTCGGTAGAGCGTATCGGCTTTGCCGCGTTCGGTGCGACCATGGGTGCCGTCGAGCTTGATAGCGGCGACACCGCGGTATTATCCGCAAACACCTCGCTCGGCTCGATTTCCCTACCCTTCGTCGGCGAGAGCCGCGACGGGGAGAACCGCTTCCTTGGCTACATATTCGGTGCGAGCACACCCGAGGACAACTGGATCGAGCCCGACGGCCGTGAGTACACCCTCGGCGAGGAGAGCGGCACCGCGACCATCTTCTACCACCTGCCCGTATCGCTGTGGACGGTTGAGGTGCGCGACCTTGAGGTCATTCCCGAGAAGGCGTTTTACAGCTGTATCTACGTCGAGGAGTTCGAGCTTCAGGGTATGGTGACCGAGCTTGAGGACTCCGCCTTTGAAAACTGCGTCAACGCGGATATCAGCGGTCTTAATATGGTTGAAAAGATCGGCGACCGCGCCCTTCTCAACACCGATTTCGACGGGTCCATCTTCCACGTGCTCGAGTATATCGGCGACTACGCCTTCGCACACACCGAGCTGACTGAAATTCATTTCCCCGAGACGCTCACCCATATCGGCGACGCGGCATTCCTTTACACCGACCTGTCCGAGGTGACCTTCCCCGCCGCTATCGAGTATATCGGCGACAGCGCGTTCTGGGGCTGTAACTCGCTCACCCGCGCGACCTTCCTCGGCACCGAGGTGCCCGAAATCGGCTCCGACCTCTTCACCGTTGTGGAGGGGGATGCGACCTTCTACACCGACGTTCTTATTATCGTTCCCGGCACGCTCGCCGCGGGTCAGCCGTACGAGGCGTACAGGGCCGACCTCTACCTCCGTGATTACGCGTCGGGAATCTTCCCCGAGTCGGTAAAAGGTGACACGGGGTACATCATTTACGATAAAACGCTCGTTGGCTACATCACCGCGGAGGGTGAGGAGCTGACCGTTCTCGACGTCCCCGCGGGGGTCGAATCGATTGCGGACTACGCCTTCTACAACTGCGGTAAGATTACCGATATCAACCTCCCCGAGGGCTTTGAGAAAATCGGCAAGTACGCCTTCTACGGCTGCACGCAGGTTGCGTATCTCAATATGCCCTCGACAATGAAGGAGATCGACGATTACGCCTTCACGGGCTTCTTCGTCGGTAACAATCTGACACGCCTTTATTTCCCCGAGGGCTTCGTCCGCCTCGGTGAGGGCGCGTTTATGTCCTCCTTCAACCTTCGTATCGTTGAGCTGCCCTCCACGCTCGAGTACGTCGGCTACCTTGCGTTCGGTATGGCGAACTCGCTTGAGAGGATAACCTTCGCGGGTGAGGTACCGCCCGCGGTCGGCACCTACGAGCATGAGACCGACGGCGTTTCCTGTGAGATATTCCAGATCATCAACACCGGCAAGCTCAGCGTATTCGTCCCCGGCGGGTGCGCGGCGGTCTACAAGAATGCCGACGGATTTTCGAACGTGTCGGGATACGTCAAGGTCAAGCCCGACGGCCCCGAGGTCGGTATTTACGGCAACGGCAGTTATATTGTCGAGCTTGACGGCAGCGGCGGAATTATCATCTCTAATCTCGTTCTCGCGGACGAGGACACCTCGGATATGGGTGGCACGAGGTACGTTTATCACGAGGTTTACGGCACCTACACCCTAAGCGGCGTCATGTTCACCGCCCACACGGATGAGTACGGCGAGCTGTACGGTGCATATTCCGCGGACCTGCGCCGTGTGATGCTGGTTATCGACGGCGTTCAAGAGCTTTTCTGCGAGCCGAAGGTATATTACGACGATTACAACTGGGCGACCTTCAAGCTCTTTGAGGACGGGACGGGCGTGTTTGATATGTACGGCTCGTTTATCACCCCCTTCAAGTGGGAAATCGAGGGCAAGAATTTCAACCTCACCATTGACGGCAACAACAAGCTCCCCGAGAATATCGATTTCGCGGGTGAGCGCCTCTACGTCGGCGAATACGACCCGCTGACAGATTCGTTCAAGGTTGAGTTTATGCTCAACGATTATTCCACCGCGCTCGAGGCGGATATTGCCGAGCTGCTTTACGTTACGGGCGAGGTCACCGCCCTTTACGGCAAGTATATCGCCTACGCCGAGAGCGGATACGCCCTTCTGACCATTGACGCGTTTGGTGACGGCAGGTGCGACTTCTACATCGGTGAAAATAAATATGCGGATTGCACATATACTATCAAGGACGGCGTGATCACCGTCAATATCACGATGCTGTCGGTCACGTTGACCATGGACCGAAACGGCCGTCTCTACGGCGCGGGAAGCCTTATTGGCTCGGACGTTTGGTTCGTCTTCGTTGACGAGCGGATGGACTCGACAAAGATGCCCGACTGACGGTATCGGCACCGCAACGCTTCAGGAGCGGTCAAAGATGGCAAAAAACACGCAAATAACACGAAAACGGGGGCAAATCCCGCCCCCGTGTAACATTTCCCGCGTTTTTCCGAGCGCGGGATGACAACAATTGTTTACGAGGATAAAATGAACAGATTAACGAAAATCGCCCTCATTGCGCTTGCGTTGCCCGTCCTCATCCTCACGGGGTGCAAAAGAGGGGGAGCGGATCGCGAGGGTGTAAAAATGACCGCGCGTGTCACCGCTGTCGGCGAGCGCATAGAGGTCGAGGTTATCGAGAGTGAGTACACCTCCGGCCCCTATTTCATCATCACCAATTCGGACACCGAGTACCTGGGCAAGGACGGCGGCAAAATTCTCCGAGCCGCCATCAGGGTCGGCGACACCGTCGAGATAACGTATAGCGGACAGGTGATGCTCAGCTACCCGCCGCAGGTCGTGGCATACAGTATTAAGAAGGTGTAAAGGCACACCTCGAAGGCCTCCCCCGCTCGGTTGCAATGCAATTTATAGGGGAGGCGAGTTTGCTGCATCACCCGCGTATTTTTTGTTACAATTTCTTTATTTCCCCGATTTTTACAAATCTTTTAAAAAGCACTTGACAAAGCGGATAAAACTTGCTATAATACTATGGCAAGTCGCGTTGGCGACGAAATAAAGAGCTTCACTAAACGGAGATGTACTCAAGTGGTGAAGAGGCGCCCCTGCTAAGGGTGTAGGTCGAGCAATCGGCGCAAGAGTTCAAATCTCTTCATCTCCGCCAAAAAAACGACAAATTTCGACAGAAATTTGTCGTTTTTTATTCAAGCCGCAGGCTTGGTATGGAATCACGCGTAAGCGTGTATGGTATCGCCGTAGGCGTATGGCATCACCGAAGGTGCATTTTCTGCGGCTTGATTCCATACCGTCTTGCAACGGATTCCATACAATGCTTTGCATTGATTCCATACACGCCTTTGGCGTGATTTGGATGCGAAACGATTGAACTCCTCACGGATTTGTGATATAATAATAAAAAACCGTTTCTTAAGGAGGAAAATATGACATACAAAAACGGAATAAAGGAATATGCGCTTACAGGAGTAATGTTCGGTGTTCCAATGGGATTTTTATTCGGTCTTATGCATCTTAGTTTATTACTTGGAATAATCGCAGGATTTTTTGGCGGATTTCTTTTTACATTGTTAATATTCCTTTTCATGAAATATCAAGAAAATAAGTTTGATAAAAAGCGCACCGAGATCGCAAGAGAAAGAAAAATAATTTGTGATGGCGGAGCAACTATCAACGGAAATGGTGGTTGGATGTTTTTTACAGAGAATGGCATTGAATTCTATCCCCATAAGATAAACATTTCAACAAAAGAAATCGTGATACCGATGAATACAATAGAATCTGTGAAAACCAATAAAAATCAAATTTTAGTTCATGCAAATGGTAAAACCATTGCAATAGTTGTTTCTC
>JAZODF010000001.1:0-10015 GCA_045596865.1 Eubacteriales bacterium | reverse complement strand
AAGACCCATTGTCTTCCTAAGACCGCTTGGCCTCCGACTTTAATAATAAATTTTATAATTTTTTAGGAGGACCCCCCAAATGAAAAAGAGATTAATAGCTCTTGTTCTCGTGCTTGTGATGCTTGTATCTGCACTTGCATCCTGCAAACAGCCCCCCGCAGGTGGCAATGAAACCCCCGGTGGTGGCGACACTCCCGAACTGAAGCTTGAGTACGCTGACGGTACTGTGCTTCGTATGGCAACCGGTTACAACAACAAGAAGACCGGTCTGTTCTTCGACGCCGAGGTAGCAGGCGAGGGCATCACCCTTGCTGACGGTGTTACCTATCACACCGGCGACCTTAAGCCCACCTGGGTTGAGGTTGAGAATCAGCTTAAAGTCAAGTTCGAGAACCAGTACCAGGGCAACAGCGCGTCCAATGAGTACAAGTATTGGGCAGAGCGCCTTGGCGAGGTTGACATGGTTTCCGGTACCGCTTCCCAGCTCTCTGAGGCAGGCGTAGCAGGCAAGGTTATCAACATTGCCGAGTACCTCGACTACATGCCCAACTTCAAGGCATACCTTGAGGCTAACCCCATCGTTCGCCTCTCCATCACCGGTGACACCTCCAACGGTGCTATCTACTTCTCCCCCTACTTCGACGGTGTAAACGACATCGAGCGTATGCCCCTTATGCGTGTTGACTGGGTTGCAAAGCTCCTCAACGGCTCGGGCGAGTTCACCGCTACCGCTTCCAACAACCTTAAGGCTGCCGCTTACCAGCCCTACATGCCCACTACCGGCACCGTTACCGTTGACGTTGTTAAGGCTGACGGCTCCGCAGTTGAGCAGGTTACCAAGAACTACGACGTCGCAGGCAACATCGTTGATGAGATGAACAAGGCTCTTGCAGCAGGCACCGTTGACGGTGTTACCGCTGTTAACATGCTCCGTGACTACATCGACGAGGCATACGACGGCTACTACGGCGATAACCGTGCTGACCTCTTCATCGGTCAGAACGCCGCTTGGGACGCAGACGAGCTCGTTGCTCTTCTTCGTTGCGTAGTTGCTAACCCCCAGACTCTCAATGGAACCGACACCGTACAGGGCCTGTTCTCCAGAGAGGATGCTAACAACCAGAGAAAGGTTGACGTCTTCAGATTCGCAGGCACGCTCTTCGGCGTACGCGGTCTTGAGTCCAGACAGGATTACCTCTACATCGGTACCGATGGCAAGCTCCACGACGCTCGCGCTGAGGAGGACACCTACGTCGCTATCGAGAGAATGAACGCAATGGCTACCGAGGGCCTCATCTCTACCTCCTTCATCAACAACGAGTCGGTAAAGACCGAGAACATGCTCGAGAATGATGCCGGCTTCATGCACTACGACTACAACCAGACCCAGACCATCTTCAACGCTACCAAGCTTCAGGAAGGCGAGAAGTACATGGCAGTTATGGTTCCCGTTGCACGCTGGTTCGACGGCACCAACGCTGATGGCGTTTACATGAGATTTACCGAGTCCTGGCGTTCGGTTAAGACCGACGGTTGGGGCATCTCCAAGGCAGGCGTTGAGGGCAACGAGGATAAGCTTCACGCCGCTCTCGCTCTCATCGACTTCGCATACTCCGAAAAGGGTATGATCCTTATGTCCTACGGTCCCGACGCCTTCATCAAGACCAAGGCTGACGGCTCCTACGTAACCTTCAACTTCAACGGCCAGGAAATGCCCGTTATCGCAGACGCTACCTACGAGGAGCTTTGGGATAAGGCATCCGGTAACTACACCAACTACGCACGTCAGTTCCTCGGCTCCACTCTTTCCTTCGTAAAGAGCCAGGCGTTCGAGTATCAGTGCACTCACGACGTTGGTAAGGAAGGCGCAGGCAAGATCTCCGTTGCTATCGCTCTCGGCACCATCAAGCACCCCGAGCTCGCTATCACCGAGAATCCCTGGTACACCTCCGTTCCTACCGTTCTTCCCACCACCAAGGCACAGAACGATATCATCGCAGGCTACGGTAACCTCGCATCCAGCGGTAAGTTCTCCCAGTCCAAGGATCAGTTCAACCTCTTCGTTGACATCATCTGCAAGGGCTATAACGGCGAGGGCACTACCGACAGAGCAACCACCATCGCAACCGTTAAGGGCGATTGGGGCTCCGATGCATACGTAGTTATCAAGGACGGCGCTTGGCAGAAGCTCGTTAAGTACTACGAGGACAATATCGCTAAGTAATCTCTCTTGATTCCGCCACGTTTGGTGGCAAAATCCCGCGGGGGGGCACACCGCCCCCCACGGGCAATTAATACGGCGCGGCGAGGCCCCGCCACCGCAAAAGCAGTTCGTAAAACAGTTCACAAAAGCAATTCTGTCGCAACCCCATTTTACCCCGCAGGGCGGACCCTGTGTCGCAATTTCAATCCTTTTTCAACCAATCGCAAATCAACAACCCCAAAAAAACGCCGTGTTGATCGGCAATAGATCAACAATTCATACGCCCTCGTGGCATGGAGAATAAAATGTATAAAAAGCAAATGCTGTTCCAGCGTATCGTCTGCTTCGCCCTTCTCGCGGCGGCAGTGCTGGTGTTCGCTTATTCCCTCGGTCTTGTAACCGACCTTCATTATTTTAATTTCGCGTATTACGCGGAGATACCCGGCGAGCCGATGTTCGAGGGCGCCGATATCTATAACCAGATCCAGCCCTTCAACCGCCAGCTGACCGTGGCGGGGATCTGCCTTATCCTCTCTTCGCTGCTTATGTTTATCACGGGCTGCCAGAAGAGAAGGAAATATTATATTGGAAATTACGTAGCGATCGGTGTTAACGCCGCCGCATTTATCGGCGTGTCGGCGTGGGCTATCCCGAACGTGATGAAATATAGGGCGATGTACGATCTCATCGACTTCGAGGCGTTCGAGATGTATCAGAACATCTTCAAGCAGTCGTCGAACATCTCCCCCTTCTGGTTTGACGCGGGCTATTTCGTGTTCGCCTTCGTCATTCTCGTCGCACTCGTCAGCCTTCTTAACCTCGCCTTCAAGATCTACGTTATGCGCGGCGAGCGCAAATTACTCGAGGAGGGAGCACAGTAATGGATAAGAATCAATTGAAGCATGACCGCATGCGCTTCACGAAGAACAAGGCGTCTGCAAACCTTGCCTATCTCGCGATCCTCTTTAACGTCCTCTACTTCGTCAGCATCTATTCCTCCGACGTCGGAAACAATTATTATAACATTAAGGTGGGAATCTCGGTCGTCTACAACCTTTTATTCCTGCTCACCGCCTTCCTCTCCTCCGAGGGGCTGAAGGCGTACAGACTCCCCTACGCCATCGCGATCACCGTTATCGGCGCATTGCAGCTCGTGCGTATCCTCGGCTACCCCTTGGGCGGCTATAACACCGTCCTTGATTCGGGTGCACGCGTCATGGAGATGAAGCAGCTCGTATATACCGTTATCATGCTCTGCCTCTCCTCGCTCTCGGCTATTGCATCCGGCGTTATCGGTATTATCCGCACCCTTGCGCTCGCGCGCTACAACCGCTCCCTTGCCGAGTCGGCGGAGTGAGCTAAAGGTAAACATTTATTTACATACCCATTCGATAAAGGTTACACGCCCCCCGTGTAACGCATAAACATTAAGGAAAGGCGCGGTCACAGATATGGCTTCGTTAAGCTTAAAAAATCTCAACAAAATCTACGATAATAAGGTACAGGCGGTCTTCGACTTCAACCTCGAGGTAAACGATGGCGAGCTTATCGTCCTCGTCGGCCCGTCGGGCTGTGGAAAGTCTACCACCCTGCGTATGGTCGCGGGTCTTGAGGACATCACCTCGGGCACCCTCATCATCGATGGCAAGGACGTCACCAAAATGCCCCCGAAGGACAGGGACATCGCCATGGTGTTCCAGAACTACGCCCTCTACGCGCACATGACGGTTTACGAGAACATGGCCTTCTCGCTCACCCTGCGCAAGGAGAACCCCCTCCTCATCCACGAGAAGGTTATGGCGGCGGCGGAAATCCTCGGTCTTACCGACCAGCTTAATAAGAAGCCGAAGCAGCTCTCGGGCGGTCAGCGCCAGCGCGTCGCAATGGGCCGTGCCATCGTCCGTAAGCCGAAGGTATTCCTCTTTGACGAGCCGCTCTCCAACCTCGATGCCAAGCTCCGCGGCGCCACCCGCCGTGAGATCCTCCTCTTACATAAGCGCCTCGGCGCAACGATGCTCTACGTCACCCACGACCAGACCGAGGCACTGACCCTCGCCGACAGGATCGTCTGTATGTCGATGGGCTACGTTCAGCAGGTCGGCACCCCCATCGAGTTGTACGATGACCCCGCAAACGTGTTCGTTGCCTCCTTCATCGGTCTGCCTCCCATGAACTTCTTCGACGCGACCGTCGCGGGCGACCACCTCGTGCTCGACTCGGGTCTTACCGTACCCCTCTCGGCGGAGGAGCAGGCACGCCTCGTTAACTACGGCGGCAAGCTCATCACCCTCGGTGTCCGTCCCGAGAACGTCGATCACGGCACCGACCTCGACCTCCACGTCACGAACTGTGAGAATCTCGGCTACTCCACCCTCGTCCACGGCACCGTCGGCGGACGAAAGATCACGGCAAAGCTCCGCGAGTGGTCCACCTATAAGAAGGGCGACACCGTAGGAATCTCCTTCGGTAAAAAGCACTTCTTCGATAAAGAAACGACAAACGCTATTAAGTGAGGATAACGCTATGAGTGAAAAGAAAAAAGGCATCCTTGCCCGCATCGGCGCGTGGCTCAAGGAGTGTGTCCGCCGCTTCTTCGTAACCCTGAAAAAGAAGCCCGACCTCATCCCCATCGCCGCCCTCGTCGTGTCCTTCCTCGTCTATTCGCTGAATCTCACCTCGGTGTCAAATACCACGGCGAAAATATACGGCGCCCACATGGGCCTCTGCTCCTTCGTTACCATGCTTATGATGATGCTCTCCTTCGTCTGCATCCTCGGCGCGTATCCGAAGCGCAAAAAGCCGAAATGGCACATGATCGCCCTTATGACGGTTATGTACCTCATCGTTATCGGCGCGGATATCCTCTACTACGTCCGCATTGAGACCGCGCTCACCCGTCCCGTTGACCCCATCCCCCTGACCGAGGCGACGATGTATATCTGGGAGGCACAGAATCTGATGGTCACCCACATCATCACCGTTGCTATCGTCATCGTCCTCCTCTATCTTGAGCCCCTCCTTGCTAAGCTCCTTCGCAAGATCAACACCTCCGTCGAGGTGGAGGCAACCAGCGTCGAGGACATCGACCTCTCCGAGGACGAGTAAGATTTCGTTATTAAACCGCCCCACGGGGACCCCTACGGGGCGGTAAACCTTGACTCCACCGCCCGCGCCCGGCGCGGACTCACACCGACAAAGCAAAGGCAGTAAAAGCACGAAATGTCAAAAAAACGCAAGAATCCCCCCACCCCCGAGGTCAGGGAGGATACCAACCCCTACGCCCTCAAAACCGACGCGGTCGACCGTCTCGTCACCGCGGATGAGAAGGATTACCCGAAGCTCACCATTGAAAATGACCCAAGACGAAAATACCGGTCGGGCTTCCTTGCGCGCATCCCCTCCTGGGTGAAGGCGCTGTTCCTCAAATTCTGGTTCAACGGCGCGGTCTGCTTCTTCATTCTCTGGGGACTCGGCATCTACGTACCGAATATGCAGAACATGTTCCTCATCCTCGGTATCACCCTCGGCCTTGTTACCGACCTGCTCGTTAACTCGGCGTTCCGCTTCTTCGCGATGACGGAGGGGGAGAACGATAAATGGATGATGTTCCCGAAAAAGAAGTTCGTAAACCTCTTTTTAAACATACTCTACGCCTTCGCCGTGCTCGTCACGGTCATCTGGCTCTACAACGTCATTAACGCCGTCGCAAACTCTATCGGGGGGACCGAGCTCGTTATCTACCTCGGTGTCGAGCCGATACTCTTCGGCGTGTTCTATATGTTCATCGATATGTGCCTCATCTCGGTGAAGAATATGATAGTCAGCATCATCCGCGATGCCAAGCGCAAAAACGGCGTGAAATAACCTCCGCGAAACGCTAACCCGCCGCGAAACGCTAACCCTCCGCGAAACCCGCGGACCAACCGACGCCAAAAAAACATCCGATAATCGTCCCGTTATTAATCGGCAAAGAAAGGAGAACGGTATGATATCCCTCTTGTTCCTCACCTCGACCTCCGCCGCCTTCGAGTGGCAGGGCGACTCCCCCTATTACACCGACGGGGAATATTCGGTGATGCTGAACGGCACCCCCGTCCATAGCGGGAACACCAACGTCTTCTCCCTCTTTGATCTGACACCCGGTACGGACTACGTCCTCACCGCTGACGCGTGGGAGGGTGAGCTTCGCTTCACCACCCCGACCGATACCGCCGTCCTTTCGGTGCGTGATTTCGGCGCGGTCGGCGACGGCGTGACCGACGATACCACCGCGATCCAGACCGCGGTCAACTGCCTGCCCCGTGGCGCGCGCCTCGTGTTCCCCGCGGGCACCTACCTCAGCGCACCCATCTGCTTGAAGAGCCACGTCACCCTTGAAATAGGGAAGGGCGCGACCCTCCTCGGCCACCCTGACAAGACGAAATATCCCGTCATCCCCGGCAAGCTCTCCGACCTCGCAAGCGGCGAGGAGGTGCACTTCGGCACCTGGGAGGGTAACGCAATCCCGATGCACCAGGCACTCCTCTTTGCCGAATACGCGGAGGATGTCACCATCATCGGCGAGGGATGCGTCGACGGCAATGCCGCCGCGGCGGGCTGGTGGGTGGACGTGAAGAAATATCCTATCGGCCGACCCCGCCTGATGTTCTTCAACCGCTGTGACGGCGTGCACGTCCACGGTATCCACGCCTGCAATTCCGCCTCCTGGCAGATGCACCCCTACTTCTCGCACAACGTCGATTTTATCGATATGTATATCTCCGCCCCGAAGGATAGCCCCAACACCGACGCCATCGACCCCGAGGCGTGCGACGTGGTGAATATCATCGGGTGCCGCTTCTCGGTCGGCGACGATTGCATCGCAATAAAGTCGGGTAAAATCGAGATCGGCAGTAAATTCAAGACCCCCGCACGCCGCCATACCATCCGCAATTGCCTGATGCAATTCGGTCACGGCGCCGTCACCCTCGGCAGCGAGATGGCGGGTGGTGTAGTTGACCTGACGGTCAACCGTTGCGTATTCCGCCGCACCGACCGCGGACTGCGTATCAAGACCCGTCGCGGCCGCGGCAAGGATGCCGTGATCGACGGCGTACTGTTTGAAAATATCCGTATGGAGGGCGTCCTCGCCCCCATCGTAATCAATATGTGGTACAACTGCTGCGACCCCGACCGCCATTCGGAATACGTCTGGTCGCGCGAGTGCCTCCCCGTCGATGAGCGGACCCCCTACCTCGGCGAGTTCACCTTCCGCGATATGGAGTGCGTGGATTGCGAGGCGTGCGCCTGCTACTGCGACGGCCTGCCCGAAATGCCCATCGGCTCCATCACGCTCGAGCGTATCCGCTTCACCTTCGCGGAGGATGCCCGCCCGTTCAAGCCCGCCATGCGCGAGTTTATGGATGAGGTCGTCCGTATCGGCATGTATATCGATAACGTGCGTGAGCTGACCGTGCGCGACGTCACCCTTGAGGGCGTCCTCGGTGACGAGCTCGTCGCCGGCAACATCGGCAAAATCACCAGGGAATAACCGTGCGACCCTCCCGCCTTCGTGGGGTGATGCCACACACCGGCAACCGCAAAAACAACCAAAATCCACCGTAAACAACAGTTTACATTTTCATTAAACCAAAACGAAAAACTCGACACGGGGAGGGCGTATGTACCAAAATATCGACGCATATATCGATCGGCTTATCAGCGGCTCCTCGCCCGAGGCACCGCTTTGGAACATCGAATCCATCAAGGGTGGCAAGCCGCCCCATTGGAACTACATCGACGGGTGTATGATCACCTCCTTGCTCGAGATCGGGCGGATCACGGGGGATGCGAAGTATTTTGGCTTCGCCGAATCCTTCGTTGACTACTACGTCCGCGCGGACGGCTCCATCCTCGGCTACGATATCGAGAAGTTCAACCTCGACGACGTCAACGAGGGCAGGGTCCTCTTCGAGCTATATGCAAAAACGGGTAAGGAAAAATATCTGCGCGCCATCCACCTACAGGCGGAGCACCTCCGCCGTCAGCCCCGCACGAGCACGGGCAACTTCTGGCACAAGGCGATCTACCCGAACCAGATCTGGCTCGACGGCCTCTATATGGCACAGGTGTTCGCTACCCTCCACGCGCGTGAGATCGGTGGCGGCGATTATTCCGACGTCCTTATGCAGATACGCAACGTCGCAAAGTATATGCGCGATCCCGTCAGCGGACTGTACTACCACGGTATGGACTGCTCGCGCACCGTCTTCTGGGCGGATAGGGAAACGGGCCTTTCCCGCAATTTCTGGCTTCGCTCCATCGGCTGGTTTACCGTCGCGCTCGTCGATATTATCGAAATTTGTACCGACCCTGCCACCGTGCGCGAAATCTCCGAGATATTCCGTGACCTTACCTCGTCGCTTCTGCCCTATCGCGACTCTGCGAGCGGCATGTATTGGCAGGTCGTTGACCGTCCGGGTGACCGCGGCAACTACCTCGAAACCTCGGGCTCCTGCATGATCGCCTACGCTATGCTGAAGGGCGCGCGCCTCGGCGTGCTCTCGCCAGACTACGCCTCGCTTGGCAAGGCTACCTTCGACGGCGTGTGCGATAAATACCTCACCGCCGAGGGTGGCGAGTTGAACCTCGGTGGCATCTGCCTCGTTGCGGGCCTTGGCCCCGCGGGTAATACCCGTCGCGACGGCAGCTACGAATACTACGTGTCCGAGCCTATCGTCGAAAACGATGCAAAGGGCGTTGCCCCCTTCATCCTCGCATACACCGAAATTCTCCGCGGCAGGTAACGACGGACGCGAAATCCCCCCTTGGAAGGGGCACCTGATTTGCGCGGCTTGCCCGTGAAGAAAGGGAATTACCAATGAAAATTATGATTCGCGCCCATGACCTCGGCGTCAAGGGTGAGGAAAGCATAGCACGCGAGCTCGTCCGACTCGGTCTTGACGGGGTACAGCTCGTTGCATACAAGTCGATCGACGGCGTCGGCTACACCGCCCACGCGCTCACACCCGAGAGGGCAGGGCAGATTGGTGCGACCATCCGCACCGCGGGCGATATTGCACTCGTCGGCGCATACTTCAACCCCGTCCACCCAAACGCAGAGAAGCGTAACCACGGCATTGGGATGTTTGAGGAGTATCTCTCGCTCGCACCCCGCCTCGGCTGCTCCTACGTCGGGTCGGAAACCGGCTCGTATATGGGTGACCCGTGGGGCTGGCACGCGGACAACTCGACCCCCGCCGCGCTCGACGCGGTTGTCGAAACCTTCACCCACCTTGCCGACGTTGCCGCGCATAACGGCGTCGGTATCGCTATCGAGGGCGCGTTTAACCACGTCTGCACCACGCCTGCCCGCCTGAATGAGTGTATTACGCGAATCGGTCGGGATAACGTCCGCCCGATATTCGATCTCTATAACTACCTCGATATATCGAATTACACCACCGCCTACGATATCCTCGACGAGGGCATCCGCCTTTTCGGCAGGAGAATCCTCCTCTACCATATCAAGGATTTTACCGTCGGCGACGGCCGCCTCGTTCAGTGCGGCGTGGGACAGGGCGTGCTCGATTTTCGCCGCATCCTCGCTAAAATCAACGCGGCTGACCCCGACGCCATCCTCGTTCTCGAGGGCACGACGGGCGCCGATATCCCCGTGGCTATCGCACATCTTCGCTCGGTGATTTCCTCGCTTTGAGTGACACCCGATAAATAACGCCCGCGCTTCGCGGGGACACCCGTTACCCCCACCCCGTGTCGCGTTATTGGATGAAAATTCATTTCGCGACCCGCCCCACCCCCGCGCGAGCGAAC